>JAXMBP010000003.1:0-234262 GCA_046349795.1 Pirellulales bacterium
GTCCCCAAAAATCATCGACCCAGAGAAATCCGCCTCGCTCGAGATACGTTCTTAGGGCAATACGCTCCTCTTTGCTAAGCTCCTGCCAACCAGGATCGCTCATGAAAATAAATGGATAGTCGAACAACTTAGGATCAGTCAGCCTCAAAAGCAGTGAACCTTGGTTAGCTTCAATGGTTGTGAGTTGATTCAAACGCCAAACCAAATTGCGAGCACCATCGGGATGATCGGTTGCCCAGCGAGGTATCCAGCCACGATCACCACGATACCAAGCCTCGCCATTTCCTCCGACGCTGTCGTAGACGATTCGAACGAAGGTGAACTTGCTGGGATCGAAATTTGCTTCATCAAGATCGGACGCAAAACGGTCGTTCAGTTGCGGTGCCCACGAAGCACTTTGCAGTACAAACATCAGAAGTATTGCTGCAACATTCGAACGCACTTACTTCCCCACCAATTTAGACTCAAGCAATCTCGTACTCTTCCTCAGACTCTTGAACACACGTAGCAGAGAATTCAACGCCATCATAGATATCGCGAAGAGCCAGACTTACGCCGAGAAAGGGTAGCTCAATCACTGCCTCGAGACCTTCGTAGGTTTCTCGTAGAAAGCCCTGCGGCGTTCGGCGAAGCACGATGACTGAGGGAGTGTGTTGTTCAAGGATGATGTAACACTCCAAGGAGTTGATTTTCAGATAGGCATTCAATTTTTCATCGAGATCATACTGACGCGTCGACGGCGAAAGCACCTCCATGATCAAGACAGGCAAGTCCTGAAACCGTTCTGTTGCCGCGTTGCTTTCGCAAATAACCTGTAGATCCGGATAATAGAAACGCGTGCCATTTTGCTTGCGAATGCGCAGCATCATGTCCGAGTCGAATGGGCGGCATGGCTTTCCCTTCAGAGCTATACCGAAGAGAATTGTACAATTCACCTTAACTTGATTATGTCGGACTGTGCCGCCCGACATGGCGCGTACCCAACCTTCGATGTACTCGCTTCGGCTGTGAGCCTTTTCTTCTGCAAGCAAATAATCTTCGACAGTTACAAATTCAGATTTCGGAGCAGTGCTCATACATCCCTCGCAATTTCTGCTGAAGATAAAACTACCGATTTGAAGCAATTGCGTCTCAATCAGCTTAACAGCCATTGGTCTTGCAAACCAGAGAAGTCGCAAGGAATACTACTGATGTCATGCAATATGCCTCAGCAAAATCATCAGTCCTCTCGGGCACCTTTAAGAATACAAATTACGCCAGAATCTCGCGGATTACCCGTGAAGGTTCGACGCCGGTGAGCCTAAAATCAAGTCCTTGCGATTTGAACGTAAACCGCTCGTGATCTATACCTAAGCAGTGCAGCATCGTAGCATGTAGGTCATGAACACTGACAGGGTTCTCAGCGATGTTGTAAGAGAATTCGTCGGTTCGACCAAAGCGAATACCTCCGCGAATTCCACCTCCAGCCAGCCAAACACTGAAACAGCGGGGATGATGATCTCTGCCGTATTTCTGCCGCTCAAGCGGGCCTTGGCAATACACCGTCCGGCCAAACTCGCCGCCCCACAACACTAGAGTATCGTCGAGCAGTCCGCGCTGCTGAAGATCTTGTAGCAAGCCAGCTTGAGCTTGATCGACATCCTGACATTGCATCGGCAGATCTTTGGGGACGCTGCCGTGATGATCCCAGCCGCGATGATAAAGCTGAATGAAACGCACTCCTCGTTCCGCCATCCGTCGCGCCATTAGGCAGTTGTAAGCATAAGTACCAGGCTTGTGAACATCGGGCCCATACAGTTCCATCGTTGCAGCCGATTCATCGCTAAAGTCAGTCAGCGCGGGAACGCTAGTTTGCATACGAAAGGCCATTTCGTACTGTGATATCCTAGCAGCGATTTCTACATCGCCCAACTGCTCGGCCTGTTGCTGATTCATCTTGCTGATCAAATCCAACGTTCGCTGACGATCCTCGCGGGCCATTCCCTTTGGGTTGTTAAGGTAGAGCACTGGATCGCGAGACGCGCGGAATTGAACTCCTTGATGTTCGCCTGGCAAAAAGCCCGTTCCCCAAAGATGCGAGAAGAGAGCTTGCATCTGCCCGCGACCTTGGCTGATCATCACCACAAACGCTGGAAGATCTTTGTTCTCTGTACCTAGACCATAGGACAACCATGCTCCTATCGAGGGTCGGCCAGGCAACTGATGCCCAGTTTGCATAAAGGTAATGCCAGGCCCGTGATTGATCTGCTCGGTCTTCATCGAGTGGATTACGCACAACTTCTTCGCGTGCTCGCCGGTGTGCGACAGCAGTTCGTTCACCCACAGTCCATCTTCGTTGTTGTCAAATTGTTTAAACGGAAACATGGTCGGCGCGACAGGTAGTCTTGCTTGACCGCTGGTCATTCCGGTCAGTCGCTGAGTTCCACGAACTGTTTCGGGTAGATCTTTGTCAAACCAATCTTGCAAGTTCGGTTTGTGATCCCAAGTATCAACCTGTGACGGCCCGCCCTCCTGATACAGATAGATAACGCGTTTGGCTTTCGGAGCAAAATGCGGCAAGCCGAGGCGATTCGGAACTGGAAATTGTTCGGTGGGTTGACTCTTCTGCGGCTGAGTTTCATCGGCTATCAACAGTTGCTGCAGCGCCGTACTTCCCAAGAAGGCCAGTCCACCGGCTGCTGCGCCGCGAAGCATTTGTCGTCGGTTGATCGAGAGCCAGTATTCTTGTAGTGGGTCCATGATTAGTTCTTCACCAGCACTTCGTCGAGGTTTAAAAGGGCGTTGGCAACTACCATCCAAGCAGCCGTCTCGGTGGTTGCATACTCGGCTGGAACGGTCGAAACGCCCTGCTGCAAAATTTCTTTAGCGTCATCGGGCGACTGCGAGAAACGCGCTCGTGATTGATTGAGTAACGAACGAGTCCATTCCAACTCCTGCGGTCGAAGTTCTCGGCCAGTTAGACGCTTCATGATGGAATTTATGCGTCGATCATCCCCAGCTTGCTCGGATTGCTCGGCCATGGTTCGCACGGCCAGCAACTTCGCGCACTCCAAGAACTGCTCTTCATTCAAAAGCGCCAAAGCTTGTAGCGGCGTGTTGGTCGTTGATCGCTTCACGGTACAGTAGGTGCGATCGGGTGCATCAAATAGAGTCATCAATGGCGGCGGACAGGTTCGCTTCCAAAACGTGTATAAACTCTTGCGATACAGACCGGTTGGCTCACTGCGTTTGTAGACTTTGGTATTGCTACCTTCGTTGGCTCGCTCCTCCCATAATCCATCCGGTTGATAGGGATACACGGGCGGACCACCCAATTTCGACGACAACGCTCCAGCTACAAAGATGGCTTGATCTCGCAACTCCTCGCCGGTCAATCGTTGACGCGGAAAGTAACCGAGCAATCGATTTTCGGGATCCTTCTGAAGCAGATCTCCACGAACTCGAGCCGATTGACGGTAGGTCTTGCTCGTAACGATCTGACGAACAATCGACTTGATGCTCCAGGCGTGTGCCGCACCAAACTGATCGCTGTGTTGGAACTGGTAAGCCAACTGATCAAGCAATTCAGGATGAGTTGGATAATCGCCTTGAGCACCGAAGTCATCGACTGTTTGCACTAGGCCTCGAGCAAAAAACTTCTGCCACAATCTATTCACGATCACGCGAGCCAGCAACGGATTGTCGTTTGATGTAAGCCACTGAGCTAAACCAAGCCGCGTCGCAGGAACCTCTTTTCCGTCCCGGCGAAAGATCGCTGGAACTTTACGACTCACCGGACGACTCGCGTCCGGTAGATCGTATTGACCTCGCGTGAGCACAAATGTCTTAGTTGGCTCGGCCGCCTCGCGCATGATCATGACTTTGACCTTTTCACCATCAGGTTCTAGAGGCGATGCGGTTTCGATGAATGGCTCGTAGGCCGAGGCTGAATTGTTCTCCGAGTGCTTTTCGGTAATCGAATTGAAGAAGGACTGTAGGCTGTAAAAATCCTCCTGCGTAAACGGATCGAACTTGTGATCATGACACCGACAGCAGTTAAGACTCAACCCAAGAAATGCCGTTCCAAAAGTTTGAACACGATCAGCAGCGTACTCGTTGAGAAACTCTGCTGCCAACGTTCCACCTTCCGTCGTAATCAAATGGTTGCGACAAAATGCTGTGGCGAGCACTTGCTCTGGAGTTGCATTCTCCAGTAAGTCGCCGGCGAGCTGTTCGATGACAAACTGATTGAACGGCTTGTCCTGCTGAAACGACTGGATGACCCAATCACGCCACGGCCAACCAGTTCGCAGGATATCATGCAAGTAACCGTTCGTATCTCCATAGCGAGAAACATCGAGCCACATCATCGCCATGCGCTCACCGTAGCCCGTCGACTGAAGCAATCGCTCGACCTGCTTCTCCCAAGCGTCAGTCGATGAATCGTTCACGAATGCATCGATCTCTTCTGGAGTTGGCGGCAAGCCGGTAAGATCCAGTGAGAGCCTTCGAAGCAATGTCGGTCGATCAGCTTCAGGAGAAAACGATAGCCCCAGTTCCTTTAAGGGTCGCTCTGTCCAATCATCGATCGAAAGTTTGGTTTTCGGAATCGCGATCGCCTCGAAGGCCCAATGCCCTTGATACTCGGCACCTTGCACTATCCACTGCCGGAGGATCACTTTTTCGCCATCGGTGAGCGACTTATGCGACTCCTTAGGCGGCATTTGAATGTCCGAATCGGACGATTGAACTCGCTGCCAGAGCTGGCTCTGTTCCAGACGACCAGGCACGACAGCATGCTTGCCACTATCCGCCGAACCATAAGCACCGTCAGCTTGATCGAGCCGCAAGTTGGCCTGACGCTGCTTGGCATCGAAGCCGTGACAAGCAAAACACTTGTCGGACAGAATCGGTCGAATGTCACGATTGTACGAGTATCGCCTGGCGGCCGGCTCCTGCGCGGTTACCTGGGCTGCAAGTAGAATTGCACCGGTCCAAATAAACAGATAGATCGAGCTTCGCATCAGCAAACCAAACTTGTATGGGACGTTCCTCAAAGCCTCTATTTTAGAGAGCTCCTAAAGCCTAATCGACAACCCCTGCCACAGGTTGTTTGGCCGATTTTTTTTGGCTGTATATTGCAGCTCGCTTTCTCGTGGCTGTGGCGGTTCGATTCCTTCCGTACGTCTCCCCAACTCAGTGCGGAAATGGGTTGCCGAAGTAGGTACTCCCAGCCGAATCACCAGCTTCGTAAACTGTACTCATCGAATTCGAAACATGTGGTGGCTACTAGATTTTTGACAGCAAAATCGCAACTAATGCAGGTTGCGGGCGGGAGGCAGGACAAAACTGAGATTTGTTTTCCAGGTCAAAGCCGATACATTATCAATTCACGCGACTCAACCTTTTCTAAAATAATCCTGCCTCATGCCCCTGTCTTTTCCATCGACACAATGGACGCTCGTCCGAAAATTATCGGACCCACAAACGCGGGAAGATGCATTTCAAGCACTTTGCAAAAAGTACTGGGGGCCGGTCTATGCGTTTTTGTGCCAGCGATTTCAGAGTGCAGACGCTGAGGATATCACGCAAGAGTTCTTCTTCATTGTGATGAAACAGGAGCTGTTTCAACGAGCTGATTCGGCTGAGGGAAAGCTTCGATCATGGCTGCTAAAGTCCCTGAGTTACTGCGTCTCAAACCGAATTCGCACTCAGAACTCTGTGAAGCGCGGTGGGCGAGTCAAAATTATTGGACTTCAGGACGAGAGCTTTAGGACGGAACTGCAAGGAATTGCGGCTTGCGCAACCACGCCAACTGATGCTTTTGATAAGGCATGGCTCAACAATATTTTGCACAATACTCTTGAAGCACTATCTCACCAGTACCGTGAGGCGGACAAGCTCAAACTTTTCGAAGCTCTCCAACCTTGGCTTATCGGTGATCAAGACGAATCGAGTCAAGCCGAGGCTGCTTTGAGATGTAGTGTGAGTACTGCCAACTTTCGCGTGCAACTCTATCGCCTGCGGAAGCGATATTCTCAAGAACTCAGAAAACAGATCATGGATACGCTAGAGAACGAAGAACAGTTTGATGAAGAGGTCATGCGGCTTTTCAATATCTCTAGAAAAACTGGTTAGAACTATGTCGTCGGGCTCGGATTCCAAGTAATGCGCAACAGTTTTTTTAAATGAACCACGGGATGCTCTGCAAACCCGTTAACTTGTCGAAGTCGTGCAATAGAGTCATTCGATGATTGGGAATGAAATGATTCTGTACGAAGCGAATGATTCCCGTCACTCGTGTTAGGCTCGGGATTCAATTGATGTCGCCTGATGTTGCCTGAGAGATCGGACATAAGAAAGAAAACAATGTCCAAACCGCAAAGTTGTAAATCATGCGATTCGCCTGCACTGTCAGGGATGTTTTATTGCGCTACCTGCCTGCTGACCCCCATAGCGGATACTTCATCTAGACCTTCAAGCCGACAATTACCGGGAACACTGCAAACCGGTTCGAGAATTGATCGCTTCACTATCATTGAGATCCTGGGCGTTGGTGGATTTTCCGAAGTTTATTCTGTCAGCGATGAGGACTCTCCCAATCGCCCACCGCTCGCCCTCAAAGTGATGCGAATGGGGCTTAACTCAACCGAGTTCCTTTCTCGATTTGAACAGGAGCACGAGATACTTCGGCGGCTGGAAGATCGTTCGATTATTCGAGTCTTTGAATCTGGCGTGACTAAAGATGGCCGCCCGTACTTCGTAATGCAGCAGATCGATGGCTTCCGAATTACGGACTACTGCAATGCGGAGAAGTTATCGCTCGAAAAACGAATTGAATTGTTCGTCGATGTTTGTCGAGCCGTACATCATGCTCATCAAAAGGGAATCATTCATCGTGATCTGAAGCCAGCAAACATCATGGTTTCGAATCAAGATGGAGTCTCGGTTCCCTGTGTCATCGACTTTGGGCTCGCCAAGGCAATTGAATCTTGGAACGACTCAGATCTATCGGCCTCATCAAGTGCCTGGGTAACGGAATTGGGTGTGGCTATGGGGACACCAGGCTACCTTAGTCCTGAACAGGCTGATGGAAATGAGCATTCGGACACTTTAAGTGATATCTACAGTCTTGGTGTTGTACTTTTCGAACTTGTAGCACAGTGTCCTCCCTGGCCGCATGACATTTTGGAAGCGAATACCGCATGCGAAATGGTCGGACCATAAACGTGAAAACACTCCTCTAAAGCCAAGCTCCCGCGCGCCGCTCTACTCCTCTGGCAGACACATCGATGATGACTTGGACACGATTTGCCTCAAAGCTCTGGCCGCCGAGCGCGATCGACGATACGAGTCCGTCTCGCAATTGGCTACTGACCTTACCTATTGGCTGAGAGGCGATCCAATTCAGGCCAAGCCGCCCTCGTTAACCTATCGACTACGAAAGCTCGCGAATCGTTATCGTTGGCAAAGCGCGACACTGATTGTAAGCCTCGTGGCCTGTGTTGTAGCGGCGCTGCTGGGAATTACTCTTGCGATTCGAGAGCGTAAACACTCTACCAAGCTGGCCATTGAAAGATCTGCTGCCATCGACGCTAAATTGATGGCCAATGAGTTGCGGGAATTGGCCATTCACGAACGCATCGTTGCTCAACATTCAGCCTACGCATCGAGCATCAGACTGGCCACTATGCAGCTCGAAAGCAATCAACCCTATCTGGCTGAGCAGATTCTGAACGAGACTCAGACTTCACTCCGAGGGTGGGAATGGACCTATCTACACGCTCAGCTTCCTCAAGCCGAACTATCGATGGCTACTGGATTGAACCGGCCGACTTCTCTTGCAATCTCTCACAATCACAATTTTGCAGTGGTCAGCGACGGTCACCGGTTGTCGCGGCTTGACCTGCAATCCGCTCAGCATTCAATGCCTTATGAAGTAAATGGCAAAGTACAACGTGTAGCCATAACTGACGATGGGCTTTTTGTCGCTGCTCTCATTCACGAGAAAGCACCTGTTGTCAGAGTTTACCAATTCCAAGCGACCGATACTTTCTCAAGCTCACCACAACTAAGCGCACTACAACTTACTGAAGTTTGGTCGTTGGAAGTAAACAGAGACTCAGCGCTTGCTTGGGAACACGGCTTACGAGATCCTGCACTTATCGTCATGGAAGGCAATGGCCCCAAGCCCGAGCCGTGGAGCTTGCATAAATTGAAGCGGGCCTCTGGGGAATCGTTATGCAATACCTCTCTGAAGCGTTGGAAGCTTTCCAACAAAGATCTTGTCGTCGGCAAAACACTTGCCATTGTTCGCTGTAGCTCTGATCGGTTAGCCGTAGTTCGATTATCCAATCTTTCGATTGCCGGATATATTTATGGAGGTCCGGACAACCGGATTGAAGACTTCGAGTTTAACTCTGCAGAGGATGGCGTTGTTTATTGCCGGGGCCGTGGCATGGTTGAATCACCTTGGGATCAGGCAGACAAGGATGTGGAGGAGCTTGATCCCAATCAAACCATCAATGCTCGGCTTATAGTCGATAAGCCATTCGTCGAAATCTATCGACTAAATCGTACTAGCGATGACAAGTGGACCGCCATCACCGATACTCACTGCATCGTAGAACAAAGTGAAGCCGTTCTACATCCAATCAAGAATGAATCCAAGACAGTCTCGCTGCTTGATGGAAGGTATGCAACAATCCTTCAACATGGCCTGTTCGAAATTCGTCGCGAGTTGCTGGAGTCGAAATCGAGCAGATTTAGCAGCCGTTCGGTGGCCCCAAATCCTGAAGGTCGACGAGTCGTCGTTCACCCATCGTCCGAATTCTGCCTCTATCAGAATTGGTCCAGGGAGAATGTGTATTATTGCTCGCTGAAAGATCAGTCAGAACCCTATGGCCTTGCGACTGCCGGGAATCGAAAGGTGGAGTGGTCAAGGCTCCCCATATTCCACCCTGACGGCACGGCGATCATTGGCACGACACCAACACAAACTGAGGGAAATGAGAAGTCAGAGCTTATGGCGCTGCGCTGGGGCGAGGAAAACTCGGACCCCACTCCATTGCCAATCAATTCAACAGCATGGTCTGCGGCACCGTCAATCGACGGGAAAAAACTGTTCGTTGGCACGGTTCAAGGAGTTGCGGTGATTGATTGGTCCAGCAGAAAACGCATTCAGGATTGGGGTTTAGAAAATGGTCCGTTTATCGTGATGCCGATGTCGGACAACACAGGGCTGTTTGCGATGGGAGTAGACCATGTCGTTCATCAATTGAACTTCGAAAGTCAGCAGACGAGGTCCAGCAGCATCATGGAAAAAGCCAAAGGACTTAAGCCAGCGGACTCGGATTACTTTGCGGAGGATCACTTGTTGGCCATTTCGGAAACACCCGAGGTTCACATTTTCAGATTGGGCGACTCACACCAAAAAATTGCAACCATACCGGTAGAGGCCAAAGCAACCGCGATTCGCTTTTCTCCCGATGGCAAACGCCTGGCCATCGCAATGTCCAATCGAAAGATAGCCATATGGGATTGGCTGGGCATGCATCGATTGCTTGACCTATCAACGCGAGGCGCATGTAGCAGCATGGACTTCAGTCGCGACGGTCGCTGGCTTGTCAACACCGACTTTGGACCTTGCCTAACTATTCGGTAAGCAAGAATGGGAGTTGCCCAAGATCCTGTGACAAGGAATTCTGGCGAATCCCACTATGGAGCACATTTCGAAGTTTCGTGAAGTCAAAGACTGAACAACCTAGGTTCCACGGGGCAGCAATTGTTTTTTCATTATCAAGAAAAACTATCTGACTATACTACTCTGCTTTCGAACTGCACCGAATCATCAGCCATCCTAGTACACCCTTCCAAAGTAGTTATGACAATCTCCGTCCGATTCACTAGATTCTCATCCTTGTTTCTGCTTCTGTTCGGAGCGAGTGTAACGCAGATTCTTGGCCAAGATGCGAGCGTTGATCGAAACAAGACTGCCAGACAATTAGAGCTGCGCGAGTTTGCCATGAATCACCCTGGAAACATCGCGGAGGGCAAAAAATTGTTTGAAGATCAGCGAGTGGGCTGCAACAAATGTCATGGCATTGATGGTACGAGTCGATCCGTTGGCCCGAATCTAAATGCAATCGGAAACAAGTTTGAGCGCCGAGACTTGATTACCTCAATTATTGAGCCCTCTCGCACAATCGCAATCGGTTTTGGTACTACTTCAGTGGTAACAGTCGATGGACAGGTTCTGAGCGGCATACTTCAACGCGTTACGAATACAAACATTGAATTGTTGGATAAAGAGAACAAAACGATCCGTTTGGCTCTGAATGATATTGAGACGCAAAAGGAATCGAATGTATCCATCATGCCAGACGGGCTAGAGCAGAATCTGACCAATCAAGAATTCGCCGACCTGATTGCTTATCTTGAGTCGCTAAAATCTAGCCCGAACACCATCTTGACTGACGAAGTTACTACTCAGGTGCCTCGAGCGTCAAACGAAGCAACTCTGCGTAACTTCTTCGAAGGCGTCCGATTCGATCATCCAACTTGGTTCGGAGAGATTCCTTCAAAGTCGGCGATCAAGTCGAACACGGACAAGCGTAGCTATTTGGTTCTTGAACAATCAGGCCAGGCCTTTGTCGTGCAGCAAGAGTTGAATGAATCTAACAAGCGGACGCTTTTCGATCTATCTCCATCGGTGCGATCCGGCGGCGCAACGGGATTGTTAGGAGCTGCCTTCCATCCGAAATTCGCCACAAATGGAAGATACTATGTGAAGTATCAAACGTTGGATGGTCAACGAATTCAATCCGTGGTCGAAGAGCGAACCATGCTCGATGGCTTGAGCGATTCTGGCAGAACTCGCGAACTCTTGCGGATTGACGCAGTAACACAGGATCATAACGGCGGCTGTATTGAGTTTGGTCCAGACGGCTTCCTTTACATTGGAATGGGCGATTCTGGCCCACAGCATGATCCTCAAGGTCATGGGCAAGATTTAGGCACTTTGCTAGGCAAGATTCTGAGAATTGACGTGGATGCTTCAGCTTCGAATCGACCGTATGTGATCCCAAAGGACAATCCTTTTTGTCACAATCCAAAGGCTAAGCCGGAAGTTTGGGCATTTGGATTTCGTGAGCCATGGAGGTTCTCGTTTGATCCCGACAATGGAGATCTTTGGGTGGGTGACGTGGGCCAAGATCGAATCGAAGAGGTTGCCATCGTTCGACAGGGCGAAAATCATGGCTGGAACGTCTACGAAGGTCACACGGAGCATGCGAGAGAACTTCGTAATCCGCAGGCTCAGTACGTTAAACCGGTGTTCAGCTATTCGCGTTCACTTGGCGTCTCGATAACGGGAGGCTACGTATTGCGAGGTCCCAACACTGGAACACTGTCCGGTTGGTATGTCTGCGGAGATTTTGAATCTCGTCGCATTTGGGCTCTACAACAGTCCGACCGTAAACTTGCCAAGATCGTAGAGATCGGTCGCGCGCCCAGTCGAATCGTTTCGTTTGGAGTTGATTCACTGCGCAACATCTACTTGTTGGGCTATGACGATGGCATCATCTACCAAATGGACTTTTCCAAAGTTGATGTGTCACCACGAACAGTTCGGATGTTAGCCGACACTAGCCAACAAAGCGGTGTGTTGTGGCGATACACAACTACCAAGCCACCAGACAATTGGATGGATGCTAATTTCGATGATAGCCAGTGGATGCTTGGCCCAGGTGGTTTTGGAACTCAGGGTACACCCGGCGCAGTTGTTCGCACAGATTGGAATTCGAGAGACATTTGGATTCGTCGTTCGTTTGCGCTCGATGAAAATCCTCCAAGCATCACCAACCTGATGCTATCGATTCACCATGACGAAGATGTTGCAGTTTTCTTGAACGGCGTTGAAGCTCTGCGTCGTGGAGGCTGGACATCCGGCTACAACGAATTTGGCTTTCGAGCAGAATCGGCTCGAACCCTAAGGGCAGGTCGCAATGTAATCGCCGTTCACTGCCATCAGAACAACGGCGGGCAATACATTGATGTGGGAATTATTGAGCATCGCCAATCGTCAACAGTCACTCCGCGACCGGCCGCCCGCTGACGCAAATCCTACTTCTTCACGCTAGATTTATTTTCAGCGCTGGCTTGTTTGACAACCGACTGGTCAGAATTTGAAGTGACTGTGGTCGCAGTCGTCGAGGAGGCGAGCTTCGATTGCAGTTGAACTACGACCTCGTCGGTCAGGTCTACAGTCTGGTCAAAGGCAAAGACGACGCTATCGTTCTTGGACAGAACGACTCTGCAGCCTCTCTTCGTTGCTAACTCCATTGCTATCGGCTTCACTTCCGCTCTGAAGCGATTGACAACCTCCAATTGAAAGCTCGTCAAGTTGGTTTGGGCTTGAGTGCGAGTCGAAGCCAATATCGTGTTGGCTTTGATTTGAAGTTGAGCCAACTCCTTGGCTTCCTCTTCACTGACGTCACCAAACTCGGACTTCTTTTTGTTGAGCTGCCGGATGAGCGAATTCTGAGTAGCAACAACCTGTTCATTCAGGCTGACTTCACGCTGCTCGATCATCTGCAGAATCTGCTTATCTCTACCCAGCTTGGAAGCTACAACATCTATGTCAACTATAGCCACCGGACCATTGCCCAAGTTTGCGTTTTGATTGCAGCCAGTCACCGAAAAACAAGAAACTGCGGCCACAAGGGCAATGATCTTTTTCATCGTACTTTACATCCTTGAAAGTATGAGTGTTTAGTTGTTTGTAGGTTCGTTTCCGTCTTAGAACTTGAAGCCCAACCCCGCGGCAGCGTTTTGATTATTGCCTCGGTCACCAAGGTCTATATTGTAGTTTGCATACCAATCAATGTTCTGTCGAAGCTGAGCATTGATGCCGCCGCCCAGTCCAACAATGTTCCGGTTGGGTTGCACTCCCGCCACAATGAAGTTGGAGCCATTGATCGATAGAGTTGACAGGTTCGAATTGGTGATCGTTTCTTGGCTATATCGCGCGAAAAGGTAAGGCGTAGTGAGAAGACCTGATTGACTGAATATTTTGTATTGATATCGCGTGCCAACATAAGGTCTCAAAGATGCCACGTTAGCCTTGTTGTACGACATATCAAATCCAGGCGTTCCATGCTCTCCGTAGGCCTCTTGAGTCAGGTGCACCCACTGTACTCCGACATACGGCATTAACCAGTGAACCTCGCCAATCGGATTCACGGTAAGCTGGAAGTTTAAAGCCGCTTCGTTTTGCGACTGATTTCCACGTGCCGTACCAATCCCCGACAAATTGCGTTTGCTGTTTACATCGTGATGAGCATAGCCACCGATGCCCGACAATGTTACTAATTCGAAGGAGTGAGTACCATAGAGATTCACTCGCGCCGAGTTGACATCTGCGGTTGCGCGAGCCGCATTACGCATGGTCAAATCGGTGAAGGTGTAACCGCCTGCAATACCAAGGCGAGTGAACGGACCAACTAGTCGATCAACGCCAACAATGCCTCCGCCAGTGTTGGATTTGTATCCTGGGGCTGGACCAACAGCATTGATGTCGTTGAAGAAGCCAACTCCCTTGAACCATACGTTGCGATGAACTCGGTTCTGACCATCGCCAGCCACCACTCCGAGACCTCCAAACTGGTAGCCGTTCACTTGATTCATGATTGTAGTCAGATAATCCTGCCCAGTGCTCAATAGCGATGTTGAGGTGGAGCTTGCTAGTGTCGCGTCCGCCAACGAGGTCAACACTACATTGGCGGTCGTTGGGGTGTAGTAGGTCGAGATCAGGAAATTGCTGGGCGGATTGGCCTGCGTCACGGAGGAGAAACGACCAGAAATACCCCCTGTCGCATTGATGGCTCGATACATTCGAGTGGTATAGGTAGCCGTGGGATCAAATTGATTTGCGAGTGTTGCTCCTGAAATGGTCGCCACACCGGTGACGTTGATCAAGTCACTAGTCGTTCCATTTAATTCATTGTCAATCGTGCTCCCCGTAGCATTGAAGTTTCCAATAATGTTCAACGTACCGATCGAATTTCCGGCTGCGATGTGACCGCCGCTTTGGGTCGTAACATTACCGATTACAGTTCCACCACCGCCTAGCGTACCACTACTACCCACATTCACATTGCTTTGAATTGACCCTGTACCATGATTTCCGACTCGCAGTGTACCACCTACAACGCTCGTTCCACCGGTATAAACGCTTGTTCCAGTCATGGTAACAGTACCAGAACCGGTCTTGGTGTAAGAACCGTTTCCGGTTACGTTTCCAGTGTAAGTACCGTTTGTGTTTTGACTGAAGATTACACCCGAACCGTTAGTAATCTGGATGTTACCAACTTGACTTTGTGTAGAAGTGATCAACACACCGGAATTGATCAACGCATTTCCATTGTTAATACCGACCCACGTCAACTCCCCTGCGCCAATTTTGTTGAGCGTACCAGCTCCAGTGATGGTTCCGGTTAGGTTGACGTTGTTTCCATTGGTATCGATGATTGCCGTGCCGGTGTTGACAGCGATTCCGTTGGCAATCTGCTGATTGGCGTTACCCGAACGGAGCGTGGTGCCGTTGTTCATGTTGATCGAACCATTGCCAGTCAAGTTTCCCTTGACCAGCACGACTCCTGAATTGAGATTAATGCTGCCAGTATTTGCAATCGAGTTTGTTCCACTTGATAATGTGGCCGTACCACCATTGAAGTTGATCGTTCCCGAGTTGGTGATGGCACCAGAATCGATAATGCTACCGCTAGTGCCTGCGTTGACGGTGCCAGAGTTGATGAAATGGTTGGCGCCAGTATAAAGCGTTGAACTATTGCCGAGCGACAGAGTACCCTGATTGTTTAGGCCAGCAACGGTCTGAGTCGTGCTGTTGCCAGTTGTAAGCGTCGCACCACTAGCAACCGTAACACTGCCTGTACCCAGTTGCTCATTAGTTACCGCACTCAACGTTCCGCCAGAAACTGTCGTTCCGCCAGAGAAGGTATTGGCCGACGAGCTGTTGAGAGTCATCGTGCCAGTGCCTTGCTTCACCAGTCCGCCACTTCCACTGATTGCTCCGGAAGACGTTGTGCTGGTGTTGTTTCCGCCAGTAGTTAAGGTTGCATCGAGCGTTGTTTGAGTTCCGACTGAAGTAGCCAACGAACCGATTGTCTCAGCAGTTGAAACCGTCAGGGAACCAGAATTGAGCTGCACGGCAGTTGAATCCGCAATAGCACTGCCACCCTGCAATGTTACTCGGCCTCCATTGATGGCAGCCGGACCAATAAAAGTGTTTGTTCCTGACAGAGTCAGGTTACCAGTGTTCGTCTTTACGAGTCCACCACTGCCGCTGATCGCTCCAGAAACTGTTGCGTCGTTGCCATCGGTGTCAAAGGTGGCTGAGCCTGCCGCCAATGTCATGCTGTTGGTAATGGTCTGATTGCTATTGCCGGTTGAGAATGTCGTACCATTCTTCATGGCAATGGTTCCTGTGCCGCTAACATTTCCAGTGGTGTTCAAAACTCCCTTGTCGACATTGATCTGACCATTGTTGACGATCGTATTGGTGTCGCTGTAGAGCTCGGAAACGTCGCTGGCCGCAGTTGAGCCTTGGCCAAAGTTGATATTGCCACCCGCGTTGTTGGTAATCGTTCCGTCTGAAGAAACACTTCCCTCTCCGTAGACATTGATGACGGAGCTGTTGTTGGTTGCTGTAGTAGAATAAAGCAAGGCACCGTAGCCGACATCAATCGTACCGGCATTGTTGTTGGTAGTACTTGTTTCAAGCCGAAGTCCATCTGCAATGAATACGTCGCCTGTGTTGGTAAGAGTTGTTATTCCCGTCAAGTTGCCGTTGTTCAGGTTTAGATGTCCTCCGTTGGTGAGGGTATTGTCAGCGGCTAGATTACCTTCGACATTAAAGACGCCATTGGTCATCGTCGAGGCTGATGGCGGCGTATCGAGCGTTGACTGATAGCCCTGATCACCCATCGAAGTTGCCACGGAAGCGTTAAAGCCGCTGAGATTGTCGATGGCTGTTGCTATTCCGTTGTATCCCACATTTCCGTTGACTCGAACTGTAATATCGCCTGTCGCCGAGTCGATCGCAGCCACTGCGGAATTGTTCGCGATCGTATTGTCGTTGACAACTGATACCGTTGTGTTTTGGGCTGCCGAGCCCGTAGCATCGGCCAAAACTCGAATGAGAGCCGTACCACTGTTACGACCACCGGTTAGAGTATTCGTTTGTCCTAGACCATCTGCGGCATCAACGTTGCCCGTCGATGTTCCCCCAGAGGCTGTGAATCCACTGCCATTGTTAATCGCAGTTTGAATATCTTGAACTGTTGTGTTAGCCACACCAGCTACATAGACGGTGATCGTATTGTTATTCGGGTCGTAGCTGCTTGTGCCGACATCAGCAGGATTGGCTCCAAAAACGACGTTGACGTCCTTTGTACCATTACCCTCTGTCCCGCCAGCAGTTCCACTGGTAACCGCGAGGTTGAAAGTCTGAGCAGTCGGGCCAGATCCGAAAGTCACTGTACCAGCAGCATTTGCTTGAGCATGAGACAGCGTGACATCGGTAAATGTGTGCTGAGCGTTATTAACAATGGCACCCGAAATCTGTCCGCGAGCATTCACGTAGGCTGAATTACTCACGCCGCCATTGATGACACTATTGGCGTTCAGCGAGTCAACAGTACCAAAGTTTCCTGTGATACCTCCGTTGACCGTTCCGTTGTTGGTGACCAGCGCACCAGCAAAGGCATTGTTAATGCCGCCATTTACAGTAGCCCCGGTATTGTTGGTAATGGTGCCACTGTTGTTGATGACGCTACCAGATTGCAGTGTGCCCGAGTTGACAATTGTCGAACGGTATTGATTGGTTACGGCCGCAGCGCCCAAAGTTCGTGTCGCGTCAACTTGAACTCCCGCAACGTTGGTGGACGAATTGGTAAGAGTTGTGATGCCAGTAAAATTGCCATCCTTGACATGGAGTTTGGCTGTGTTTTGGTTGACCAATGTACTGTCGCCGACCAAATCGCCAGTCACAGTGATAAGTCCGCTGGTATTTAGGTCTCCGTTGAGGATCGCTCCGCTGACTTGATTTCGCAGCCTTGCGTCCTTCCTATTGGTCAAGCCGCCTGTGATCACACTGGTTGCCGTATCGCTATTGAGCGTGGCAGTGTTGTTTACGCCGCCGTTAATAGTCCCTGTGTTATTGGCAATGCTTCCATTCTGATTTCGAAGCCCACCGTTGATGGTGCTGGTGGCTGTATTGTTATCTACTGTGGCATTAGGTCCATTGCTCCAAACAAAACCGTTGATCGTGCCGTTGTTGCTGATACTGCTGGAACTGGTAATATCGCCATTGATAATGCTAGTCGATGTGACATTGTTAAGTGTTCCATTATTGCCGATCCCATTAGCAGACGTTAGGGTTCCGGAGTTATTGAGCGTCCCTTTCGCACCTGTCACAGAATCTGCACTCAAGTTAAAACCTGCAACCGTCTGAGTCGTACCAGCATCGATCTGCACCGTACCTGCGGAAACTCCGATGCCGCTGGGGCCAACCTCGACGTTGCCTGTGCCGAGTTGCTCGTCCGTGCTCGCTGCCACGGTCCCATTGTCGACGTAGAGGCCTCCAGTAAATGTATTGGCGGCGCTACCGGCCAAAGTCATGGTTCCGGAACCCTCTTTGATTAATCGTCCGTCGCCGCTGATCTTGCCCGAGTAAGTTGTGCTCGAATTATTGCCGCCAGTTCTTAGATCGGCGGTGAGAATGGTCTCGCTGCCGGCCGCGCCAGCCAAGGAGCCAATTGTTTCACTATCCTGTATCTCGAACTTGCCCGCTGCCCCCACTGTCACTGCGTTAGAGTCTTTCAAAGCGCTGCCGCCCTTAAGCGTCATTTGGCCCGCGTCAATTGCGGTCGCACCACTAAACGTATTAATTCCCTGCAGGGTAAGCTCGCCCGAACCTTTCTTCGTCAGCCCACCTGCACCTGACATATTGCTCGATACTGTTGCGTCGTTGCCGTTGGTATCGATTGTTGATGTGCCAGCCAAAGTCATCGCATTGGCGATTAACTGATTGGCACTGCCAGACTTGAAGGTTGCGCCGTTGGCAATTGCCACAGTTCCGCTATCTGTCAAATTGCCCGTTACTAAAACAGATCCGGCGTTCAAGTTGATTAAGCCTTTGTTGACAATGGTACCTGACGCACTAGACAGGTTGGCGGTGCCAGTTGCTCCATTGAACGAAATCGTTCCAGTGGCATTATTGGTCAGATTCTCGTTGGCGGTTGTTCCGGTCGAGCGAACCGATCCGCCTGTGCCAACGGTGATCGATGCACTATTCTCGAGCTTGGTTCCGGATAGAGTTGCATTGTCACCAACGCTTACGGTTCCTCCCGAATTGTTCTTGATATCACTCGACGTCAGACTGCGATTATTAGCGATGGTGACGATTGAGGAGTTCGTTAATTGACCTGTTTGAGTCAGATTGCCACCGGAAACGTCGAGTGTTCCTGAGTTCGTCAGGTTCCCCGTTTGAGCTAGATTGCCTGTTACCGTAGTCAATTGACCTGCGGCGTTTGTTAAATTGCCTTCAATTGCTCCACTTGCGTTGAGAATGTAGTTGTTAGTGATGTTGCCCTTTAGGATGCTGGTCGAGGCATTGCTATTGATCGTTCCGTTGTTGATGATTGCAGTTCGGCCTTCAATGCGGCCGTTGCTCGAGATTGTGGAGCCGTTAGCATTGGTGATCGTGTCAGCCACCAAGTAGCGGCTACCCGCAATAACTACTCCATTGGAGGCTGTCGACTCATTGGTGAAATTGGCAGGAACATAGCCAGACGTCTGCGGATCTCCATCACCGATCAGCTCCATACCTCCGCCCAGGATATTGACGACTCCGGATGTTCCGGAAACGGTAAAATGCCCGTCAACTTGGACGATTCCACCCAAAGCGTTGATTTGAAACGTACCGGTATTGGTGACGTCACCAATGATACCAAGGTTGGCTCGAACAAGATTCACTTGTCCAGCGTTGGTGATAATCAAACTGCCCGCGCTCCACTCCGCCGCACCGCTTGGTCCGTTGAAGTTCAAAACTCCAGCGCTCAGGTTGTTGTAATCACCTACAGCGCTTTCGACTGCATTGGTTTGCAAGTTTTTGGTCGACGAGTTGTTAACGTCTTGAGCTTGAAGGCAATCAGTAAAGGCAACACTGCTTGCCAAGCCCAATCCAGCCAAAAGCGAGGTACGGACTAATGCTCGCAATTGACTTCGCAGAGAGATACGACGAGAGCGAAACGGCTCTACACCAATCATCCTTGATCAAGTAGAAAGTGTCTTCACACTAGAAATGTAGAATGGCAGCCAAAGATTACAGCCTGCAAAACAAAATGTAGACTCTTCTCGAAACATTACGCCAGAATGCAAAAAAACTCGAATTTTTCGAAGATTAACTCAAGTTCCCGTAATCGGATTCGCCGTAGTGGGACACCATCAATCATATGAGAAGTACGATTTGAAATTCCATGAGTCGCCATCTTGATCGTATCGTAGTTCCGCCTTTGTCCAGCGATCACCGTTTGATGCCATCAACGAATAGAGTTTTTCGGCCAACTGTGCGAGAGCAGGCGTTATCGCAGCAGTGCCTGGTTCTCCAAGATGGTTTTTGAGGGAGTAATCAATCCTTCGTCCGTCACACGTAATCGTAAGGACAGCGTTCGCCCAGTTTTCGGGGCAGCAGCCAATTGCCTCAGCTCCAATTTCGTTCAATACCGGAGCAACTTCATTAAAGGCGTCAGGTACTTTGTCTGGATCAGTAACGGTATTTGACTTGCGACCGAAGAGTTTTGCAAAGAAGCTCACGACTGTACCTTTCTGAGAACGCAAAAATTGACTCGGCATGAGTCATTGGCCAACGATTGTCCAGTCAGCCTTCGCGTGCTCGGTGTCCAAGTACGCTCGATATTGGCTTGAGTTTATGGAGTGCGGTTTGATACGAACATAGCCTCAGCGTTTATCTCAGGCTTCTCTAACAGAAATCAATGTACCAAATAAGTAGTTCGAATGGAAACTGTACGAAGTGGAGACGGTGTTGGCATGCAGCAGTGGTGCAGCATGCGGGCTTGTCTCGGGCCGTTGCTATTTGATCTCTAAATCGTGCTCTGTGCATCCAGTTCCAAAATTTGGATCAAGTTGTGCGTCATCTGGAATCATATACTCATGTGCGAACTCGATGGTTTCCGCAACCGAGTCGATGTCCAAAGAGACGTTAACCGTAATGCATCCTTCAGGGAGGCGGTAAGGTTTGGGGCGATCATCGTAGAAGTAAAAACCAAAACGAGCATGTAAGGCCGGAACAAATCGATCTTGATAGAAGTCCAAATTAGCTGTCGAATATGAGTCACTACGATGCAACTCCCACTTTGTTTCGATATGTTTCAGTAGTTTTTCAAACCCGACGTCAGGGCGAGTTGCAAATCTCATAAATCCTCGTCGCGAGCAAAATGGACTTGGATCGAAAAAGGAGTACGCCATCTTACACCGATGAGCATAGTCAATTAATAATCGCTAAGGCTTGTTCCGATTTGCCTAATCGCAGTTTGCTGGCGTGGAAGTTCGAAAATATGCTTCCCGAATCGCGGACACGTTAAGAAACAGTCACCCTCGATTGAATCAGCGATCACCATGCAGTTCTTTAGGTCCGTACCGGTCAGTATTCCCTTCTCCCAATTACCATCTTCCAGTCCATTTACGAGGAGTTCCTCAATCATAGACTCATTCCAGCGTGCTTTCCGGGATTCTGGGGTGTGGACGAACAAGCCGTCGCAGAAAGCTCCACGGCCAAGTCGACTGATGTAATCGACATATCCATCCGGATGGAGGGCACTGTCAAAGTGTGCATCAAGTGGTTTTGCACTTGGGTGAACATAAGGAGTAACTAGGTAAGGGTCAGCTAACGACATGATTTTCAGTCAATACAACCGCCAATTTTTGGAATCTCACCGAGTTTCAATGCGCTGAGGCAACCGGCGGGAAGGCAAGAAGGTGGATTTCATGGTTCAGGCACTAACGGACTTGCGGTGAGAGGATGATAAAACGAACCTCTTCAACATCTTTCCCGAAAAGGACGTCCTTGCATTCATTCCTACTAAGCAGAATTCCTTGTACAGCACAACGAACGGATCCTTTCTTCAAGTCATAGCCAAATCCAGTCAAATTGCCATTTGTAACCGTCTTGCTTCCGCCAGGCTCGCCCCAACCTGATGTCTTGATATGCTTTTCAATTTCAGTGCGGAGATTCTCGAAGAATTTGTCTGCACTGTCTTTCGGAATCAAATAATTGAGATCCGCCATTTCCGAACCACCGCTTCCAAATTGAATCCTAGAATTGGGTTCGATTTGGGAGACCATCTTTTGAATGGTGTTGTAGGAGAGGTCAAGGCTGACTGCTTCAGGTTTTTTCGAGTAGATAAATGGAATGAGTAGCGCTGCAATTGCCGTCAGCAGCATTATCTCTCGAATAGTAATTCGATGTAGTGTCATTTAATGCCAGAACCGCTGGTCATCACTGCGAGGAGCGAGGCAACCCATTGCCAATCCTCGTTTTCAAGTATGCGGCCTTTCCGCCATTATATCTCGGAGGGTTTTAGATTGTCAGCACCGACCAAGCTCTGTAGGTGCAAGAATAGTGCAGGCTTCAAGCAGGTACTACTCGCAGGTGATTGCGATCTGTCAGGCTCCATTGTAGCCCAATGATCTTAAGATGGATTCAATGAGTTCAGGAGTGATTGTGAGTTTTTGATCTCTGACCAGTTCGCGAATGGACCCCTCGATGTGTTCCTGTTGTTTTAGGCACAGTGCAGCTTGTTCGAAATCGTGAGCAGCAACGAATTTCTCTTTCTTCATTTGCAGTGCTTCATGTTCGGCTCTGCTATCAGAAATTATCTGTCGGAGATTCTCCGGAAGTACGCTTCTTAGAAGTTCAGTTTCAATCGCGTTATGCCGAAGGGAGATCACGAACTTACTGAATTCGGAATCATCGTTCGGATGTTGGACTGTTAGGTCAATTAGGTAGTCAGAAACCTCAGACGACACTGTCGCCGGAGTGCATCGATCGGATTCAACTCTCGCCAATAAATGCATGCTGGATGCGTTTCACGGCGTAGTCGATGTGACGCAAGAGACACTCCTTCTGAATCTATGTGATCGACCTAGAAGCAAGTTTTGTAAGCCGAAGTACGAATCTATGTAAGTCCTAGGTCTGAGGCGGAGCGATTCGAGGGACCATGTCAGCAACAACTATGAGAATTCTCGTACTTGACCCCAGCAAATTCAAGATAATGATGAGCCATCTGGCCCGAATTCACGTGCTTTAGTTTGGATGACCAATGTCATCATTCGTCACGTTGTAACAAAGAAATTCAAAATATAGTATGGGCCACTATTGCCCTCCCCGCAAATGCTCGTTGAACTCGGTGTGAGACTCTGCCCGCGAAAGAGGTGAGCGGTCGTGAGCAACTTTCAGCGCGGAAGGGTTCAATATAGTTGGTCCTCAGTGGACTTTGTGATCTAAGCATCGCTAATGCCATAATCTTTTTGATATAGAGTTCAAGTGCTCGTGTTCAGCGGAGCCTATTCGTGGTCGCTCTTCGGGATGGTTGCTGGGAACGATTACGATTACGATTACGAGCAGGAGCAGGAGCAGGAGCAGGAGCGAGCCTGGAACTTTGCAAGGAAAGCGAATGGGCTGCAAGAAGAGCACTTCACCTTTTCTGAACCGTGGCCGGATCAGCTACGAAGAAACTGCGATGAACTGAACCGTGGCCGGATCAGCTACGAAGAAAGAGCGAGAACAAGGAAGAAGAAGGAGAATCTAATCTCACGATGTCTGAAATCACTCGCATACTTGAAATGCTATCCGAAGATGGCAACGACAAAGATAAGGCCTCATTGGAGTCGCTGTTTCCGCTGGTCTATGATGAGCTTCGGTCGTTGGCAAAGGGAAAATTAGCTGCGGAACGTAGCGGACATACTTTGCAGCCAACCGACTTGGTGCACGAAGCGTTCATGCGGTTGTTGGGTAATGCGAGTAAAGCTGCGTTCCAAAATCGCAAATACTTTTTTGCCGCAGCAGCCGAGGCGATGCGACGTATCTTGGTGGAAGCGGCTCGAAAGAAGTTGGCTCAAAAGCGTGGTGCCAATGCTCAACGCGAATGGTTCGACCTGCTGCAGCTTCCAGAAGGAGAAAAGTGCAGCGAGCTGGTCGATGTCCACGAATCTTTGGACCAGCTTTGTGCCCTGGACCCGCAGGCGGGAGAAGTTGTCAAGCTGCGATACTTTGCCGGCTTTACGATGGACGAAATTGCCGAGATTCAGGGAATCTCCAAGAGGCAAGCGCAAATGATTTGGGCTTTTGCTAAAACCTGGCTGTTTCGAGCTTTAAAGTCCGATTCGTCCAACTCTTCCGTTGGTTCGAAATAGCCAATTTGGTTAACAGGCTGTGTAAGGCCCGAGCCGCCAAATCAAATTCTGCAAAAATCTTTGCGCGATAGTTCCAGTTTCTGCGCAGGTTACGGTAACATCCATTTTCGTAACCAAGGGACGAATATGAACCTCCGTCAGATTTTTTCTGAAGCAATCCAAATCGACGATCCCCATGATCGCGAAAAGTACCTGCTGCAAGCTTGCGGCAATGATCAAGAATTGCTCCAACAGGTTAGACAGCTTCTGGTCGATCACGCCAGTTTGGGAAGCTTTCTTGAGCCGGGATCGGCGAATACTCCAACGGAATCCATCGTTGAAGGAGTGCGTGAAGAACACACGCTTCAGGCCAACATTGGCCCTTATCGTCTGCTCGAGGAGATCGGCTCAGGCGGCATGGGAATCGTCTACTTAGCGCATCAATCCAAGCCAGTGGATCGGCGAGTAGCGCTAAAGATTATCAAGCCCGGAATGGACACGCGACAAGTTTTGGCTCGCTTCGAGGCCGAACGGCAAGCATTGGCTCTGATGGATCATCCCAACATTGCTAAGGTGCTGGACGCAGGGCAAACCGAAACTGGTCGTCCTTACTTTGTGATGGAGCTTGTGAATGGAGTTCCGATCACCGAGTTCTGTGATAAGCACCATTTGACGACTCGTGAACGGCTTGAGCTATTCGTTCCGGTCTGTATGGCGATTCAGCATGCACATCAAAAGGGAGTGATTCACCGCGATTTGAAGCCATCCAATATCTTGGTGACACTTTACGATGATAAGCCTGTTCCAAAAATCATCGACTTTGGAATAGCTAAAGCCATACATCAACGACTAACCGATCTTACCTTGTTTACAGCTTTTGGGCACATCGTAGGCACCTTTGAATACATGAGTCCCGAGCAGGCGACTCGCAATCAGTTGGATGTAGATACTCGAAGCGATGTCTATTCGCTTGGCGTGGTGTTGTATGAGCTGTTGACCGGTGAAACTCCGCTAGATAGAAAGCGACTTCGCAGCGCGGCCTGGGATGAAGTGCTTCGGATAATTCGCGAAGAGGAGCCGCCACTAGCGAGCAGCAAAGTAAGCAGCAGCGAGAAGTTGCCATCGGTTGCGGCGAATCGACGAACTGAACCCGCCAAGTTGAGTGCCTTTATTCGCGGTGAATTGGACTGGATTGCAGCAAAAGCTTTAGAGAAGGATCGAGCCCGTCGTTACGAATCGGCCAGCAGTTTTGCTGAAGATATTCGTCGCTTCCTCAAGAATGAGCAGGTTTTTGCATGTCCACCAACGGTTGGCTATCGATTCAAAAAGTTTGTCTCGCGGAATTGGAAGATTGTCAGCTTTGGAATGGTACTGTCTGCTGCAATTATTCTTGGACTGATTGGCACGCTGTGGCAGACGATACAAGCCTTCAAGATGGAGGCGTTGGCCGATAAGCGCGCCGAAGCGGCTGCGCTGGCTCGCCAAGCCGAAGAGCTTCAAGGCAAGTTGCCGAGGCTAGTCGAAAGGACGCCGATGCGGCTCGGCTAGATTCTGAAAGTCGCTTGGCGCGGCTGTACTTAGAACGCGGGCTGAATCGATTGGATAGCGAACCGCATGTCGGACTACCATGGCTGGTCGAAGCGATGCGCATCGAGCCTGAATCGTCTCCTGGGGCGTTTTCGCATCGACTAAGAATTCAGAGTATGATCCAAGAGTTGCCTAAACTGCTCGGTTTTGTTTCGGCTGAGCAGCCGGTGTTCAATGAGCAGAACAATCAACTTGCAGTCATCGAAGATAAAACGAAGGTCGTGCTTTACGCACTACCATCCATGAAGCCGATAACAACCTTGCAACATAACTTGGCGGTTAAGCGATGTTACTACTCGGACAATGGCGATTTTCTGTTGACCGTTTGCGGGGAAGAGCGAGGTGATCGTCGAATCAGGCTATGGAGCACTCAAACTGGGGACCCGCTGTCAGACAGCATCGACGCAACCGAACCCGAGTATTTGATGAAAGAGGTTCCGTTTGTACGCATCGCTCCCGATGGACAGCGGTTCACTGTGGTGTGGGCTGGTATGTACAACCGATGGCTCAGTAGAGTTGTGGCCAAAGTTTTTGATCGAGCGACGATGAGTGTAATCTCGCCAACATTTGCGCATCACTGCGACCTGGATATGATCCAAGGCTATCAGGATATTAGTCAGGATGGCATGCGTATACTGGTTCCGCGAGGCCTACTAGCCAGTGACAAACGCACTACCTGGGATAACCCAAGTTTTCCCGAGGAAGCAAATGTAACTCAGCAGTACGATCTGATGACTGGTAAGCCCGTCCATGAACCACTTCCGGATAAACAGGACTTTTATGACTTTCCGGTCTACGATCAATCTTCTAGCAAGATAGCAACGCAAGTTGACGGCCAAATACATGTGTGGAACGCGATGGACGGTAGTCTCCTACATACGCTTGTCGTACCGCCACCCGTTGCGCACATGAGCATAAGGTTTGATCCAGACGGAAAGCAGTTATTAGCCACAGACCGCAGTCGAGCAATCCTGTGGGAGTTGGGCAATGAGACGCCGATCGAGAATTGGGATCACGATGGAAAATTCGCTATCAATAAGGACTTTACGCAAGTAATCTACAAAGCGACACATGGAAACTTCTATCATAGTTTCATCACGAGTGATGAAGAGTCGACTGATAGAACACGGCATCTCAACTCGTATGGTCAAGCTTGGTTTTCAGAGGATGGATCGAAGTACATGCTCGAAGCCGAGTCGCTTGGTGAGAAAGCTGACAATGAACCTGGGTGAGCCAAGTATTTGATTCCTTAACGGGTATGTCTTTGTCGCCACCTTGGCACATGACTAGTACGGTGTTTCACGATACGCTGCTGTCGAACGACGGTAGATACGTTGTGTCGTTAAACAAAGGCTTGTTAGTGTGGGATTTGAATGATCGCCAAAGCTGCCTAGCCGATTATCCCTCTGATCCATCCGTCAGCGTGAAGGCGTCCAGTTGTAACGAAAGTCGAACTGCATTGGCAATTCTAGATAGCCAGCGGCAGGTGACGGTCCTGGATACCAATACTCAGCATCTGCTATATCCTCCGTTGACACTCGACAATGATTGGAATCGAGACGAGATCGTACTTTCTTCTAACGCCGGGTTCTTGCTTCAAGTTCAAGAATCAAAGCTACTTACGCTATGGGATTTGAAGCAGAATAAGGCCATCTGGAAAGACAGAAAACTACGCGACACCGATTACTGGATTAGCGATGTGCAGTTTATAGAGGGCGATAAAGGATTCTGCTTGATTGAAACAGAGGTTTACAGCGTAGACAATCCAAACTCGGACATTAAGACGGCCTATCGTGAGAACGTATTCGCTGAACCGCTAGTGTCTCCCTCGTTTGAAAAGCCCAAGCGTACTTATTTGGAAACCAAGGCAGTCAACTTAGGGAATTACAAAGGACATGCGGTCCTTGTCGAGATCACCGGGCCGTCATCCAGCAGCGAATTAGAATCACCACCGGAACCGTCAGTGAATGCAGAATCTCCAAGCAGCAACCAGGTTGAAATACATCTATACGATCCTGTAACGCTTTCTGAACTGATAGCACCGATCAAGGGCCCGAGTATGAGTCCTAAGGATATGGAGTTTACGCGTGATGGTGGAAAGTTGGTGTTGAGTCACGGCGAAGTTTGGGATACGAAGTCCTCGCGTCTTGAAGCGAGTGTAGCCGATAGGCAAACAGATCAAGTTGTCATCGGCGACGACGGTAGAGAGTTTTTGTTAGTGTCTGAAGGCGGCGGAACTCTTTGGTCGCCACCTGGACGCATCGCAAGATTTTCGATTCAAGGAACCGCATTGGGCTCGCAAATGATAAGCCCAAGCAACGGAGAGTTGAAAGTTTGTTATCACTCACAAGATCAAGTGCTCGGGAGTTCAGCTAATGGGCTTCGCCTTTGGGATCTCCATACTTCAGCGCCGATTACGCGAAACTTTGAAGTCCAAGGACACCGGCGAGGCAAATTGCCAATTTTCTTTAGTCCCAATGGAAGCAGACTTTACTCGATTGGAGATAAGCTGGCTGTATTCAACTACCAACAGCTTACAAAGAATGTCCAGCCAGATCAGATTTTGGAAGCTTGGTCGAAGATACTCTCTGGCAAACGCATTGATTCATTAGGAGGGCTAGTCGGTTTGAACAAGCAGGAATACGAGCAGAGTTGGAAAATCATCCAGGGCGCTCGCACTGCGATAACCAGTTCTGACCCTCCAAAGTGAAGCATTGGTCGGATTATGCCGGTTGCTCCGTTTTATCTGCTGACTCTTGATTGAATTTGTGGGGCCAGGCCCTTCGGAAACTACGTGGATTTGCTGATCCTATCCTAGGTTTGGCAGTCCAACGTTTGTTCCAGGCGGCCAACTCATGCTCACAAATCCTGCTCAAAAAAATGCGTTCTGCGCAGCTTTTGCACCGTTGATGGTGCTGCTGTTGGCAGTTCATTACGCTGTTGCGCAGGAGCCAGTTGCTCGGTCTCGCATCGAGGAACTTCGGTCGATTCGCGAACATCTTCTGCTTGCTGATCCATCCGATCGGCCTCATTTGCGTTTCTTTACGTTAACTCACTTGCGAGGCGACGGGAGCAACTCAAGTGATGAAATCGGATATGTCTCGGCAGCGATTACGAAATTACTCAACAGCTTGAGTTGGCAAACGGAGATCTATGTGCCAGTTTCAGTTGCGGGAACTCAAGGCAGGGTTCTGGCAATCGATCTACGAAAGTTGAAATGGTCAGATGGAAGGCAATGGCTGCAGATCGTCAACCAGTATCCTTACGGGCTCAAGTTCAACTACGTCAAAGATGTTGAGTTGAAACAGTTGGCTAACGACATCCAGGAACTTTCGGGTGTTGAAATGCCTTCAGTGCGAGGCGATTGGTTCGTCGCGGTTGCCTCAAGGCCACCACTTTATCCTCAGTTGCTTCAACTGCCGGAGAATTTGATTGAACTGGCGGCAATTGTGGGCGTTGACCTGGAAAAATCACTTGTTGAGATTTCCGCCGTCCGCGCGGGGATTTTACAGAGTGCAATATCCAATCAGAACCGACTTATCGAGCGCCACGAGTCAAAGTATGGCGCGCTTTGGTTGAGCTACGACTTTGCGGCTCGGTCGAGTCGAAGTGACTTGATTCGATTTCCACTTGGTCCAAGGTCTACGAACAACCCATTCAACTCAATCGCCTTCGAGCCCGACTTGGTGCAAGCGATTTTTCATCTTCCTAATGGGCTTCAAGGGTATTTTGTCGCCGATCGAGAAGGCAATCGAATGGACGATCCTTTGCCCGTAGAGATCGTTCATGATCCGAGGGCAATTGCTGGAATCACTGCAATCGTCAACGGCATATCTTGCATCCATTGTCATGGCCAGGGTGTAATCGGCGGGTTCAAAGACCAGGTTCGTAGCTCAAGTGTTGTCTCAGGCGATTCAGCTAAACTGCTGGAGCGTTTGTACTTGCCGCTGGATCAAATGGAAAAGCTAATTCAGCGAGATCGACAACAGTTCTTGGCAGCGGCACGTTCGGCCATGCCCAGTTTATCGAATGCAGACAATGTCGAACCGATTGGCTTGGTGATAAAAATCTATTCTCGCGATCTAGAGCCCGATCAGGTTGCTCGAGAGTTAGGGTTTGAGTGCATCGAACAGATTCGCTCACAAATTCAGAATGATCGCGAGCTTAAGCGTCTGGGCATAGGCACTTTAATCTCCGAATCCCCGTCTTCGATCAAGCGAGTTCGCTGGGAATCGGTCGACGGCACTTCCTTGTTTCAAGATGTTGCCGTAGAGCTTGGCTTGGGAACGCCCGTTCTTGCTGGCTCGAAACGCTCCTATCCACATCCCGTTCACCATGTGAGTCCCTAACCATTATGTTAAGAAAGCTCACCTCGCATTTTGCAATGAGATCTTGTGTAGCCTGCCTGTTGTTGATTCAGGCGGGCTGTCTTCTAGCTGCTGACGAGTCGCTTGAAAAGGAACTGCATGCGGTCGTTGTGGAGCATGTAATCCCAATGATGGAAAAGCGCGGACATGGCCCCGTCGCCATTGGCGGCTTTACGGCTGCGACGAGCGTTAAGGGCAGCGCAGGTCCCGAAATTCAGATGAAGCTATCGCAGATGCTGCAACAGTTGAATGTGGCAGTGAACGCTGACAAGTATCGTTATGAAATCACTGGCAACTACCTGCCATATAACGATCCTCAGTCAGAACTTTATGGCGTGAAGTTGATAACACGGCTGGTTGATGCTGAAGATGGTACGACGCTGGGTGAGTTTCCCCGGTTTGTGTTCGGACCCGAATCGGTTCCACGCATGTTGGGGTTGACGGTTAGTTCAAAGGGCTCGAACGATCCGAAGTTGCAATCGGTTTCGTTTAAGAAGTCGGTTCAAACACCTGAAGTATTTGTTACCGGTGCAATGGTATCAGCCTCGCCTGTTTCACCATATTCGGTCGAATTGCTGGTGCTCAAAAACGGCCAGTACCAAGCCATGCCGATGAGCGCCGATGCTCAGTCTCGCCCAACAGCACAGTTTGCCAAGAACGATATCTACGCGATACGGCTCACCAACAATTCTGATCATGATGCAGCGGTTCGGCTCACGATCGATGGAGTCAATACGTTTGAGTTCAGCGAGCAGTCGCCGCAGCCCAACTATTGGATTGTGCCTCGAAGCAAGGATGGCAAGCCAGGTACGACCATCGTGCGCGGGTGGGATAAGTCGGCAGCAAAATCGATCGAGTTCAAAGTAGTCGACTTCCCCGATAGCGCCGCTGCCAAAATTAAGTTGCAGCCATCGCAAGTTGGCATGATTTCGGCTTCATTTGCGGCTTGTTGGGAGAACGACAATGATCGACCTCGCAGCGAGGGACGGACTCGATCCACTGGATTTGGAAGCGAGATCGTTGACCAAAAGACTCTTGTAAAGCGTCATGTCGGCCAAGTTCGTGATGTGATCTCGGTGCGCTACGAACGCAATCCTAGCCCGGCTGATTCGATCTCGTTATTTCCTCGCTAACCATCTTCGCCAAGTAGAGGTGATACACCATGACGAGTTATCAAGCAGGTTTACTAAGACGCTTTGCGATCAGTTTGATTTGTTCGTTGACCGTGTTTTGTTGGAGCGGAAACGCGAGCGGCAAATGGCTAACGCTACCTGTGGAGGCCAACGAGAACTCACCACCCGCCGGCAAGCACTCTGCACTGCTGATTGGCGTCAGTCGCTACGACGATCCAAAATTCGCCGAGTTGCCTGGTGCTGAACCCGATGCGATCGATTTGGCCGCGGTCCTCGCTGCGAATGGCTATCCGAAAGAGAATACTGTCACAATGACGCATCGCAACGGGACTGAGGACCCTCGACTGCTGCCGACATCGAGCAATATTCGCAAGCAACTCAAGAAGTTCGCCAAAGATAAGAATCCACAGGACAGAGTCATCGTTGCACTTGCCGGTCACGGACTACAAACGACTTCGCAAGAGTACTTTTTTTGCCCTGCTGATGCAAACCTGACCGAAACAAAAACGTTGATATCCATTCCTGAAATCTACGAACTTCTGAACGAATGCGAGGCTGAATTTAAACTGCTTCTGGTAGATGCTTGTCGGGAGAACATAGTTGCTGAGGGTTCCAGTAACTCAACTTCATCGACAAACAACGACAATCCACTTAATACTTCAGCCTCACAGAACTTGCCGAATCCACCTCCGGGGCTGGCTGCGTTCTTTAGTTGCTCCAACGGCCAACTGGCCTATGAACGCAAGGACGGACGCAAGGTCAACGGAGTGTTCTTTCACTCGGTGATCCGAGGCCTAGCCGGTGCTGCGGCTGGTAGTGATGGATTGGTAACGCTGCCTGATCTGGAAAGGTTTGTGAAGAAAGATGTCGAGTCCTACGTATTGAAGACCTACTCAGCCTCTCAACATCCGGTGATTCGCAATAACACGGTGGGATTGATTCCATTGCTGGTGCATTCAGCCAGCGACAAGAAAGTCAAGCAAGCTTTCGAATTGTGGCTGCGTAGCCGACGTAAGGAGGCGACGGAGATTATCGATGGTTTGTTAGCCGAGCGTCCCGATGATCCAATTGCTTTGGCCGAAAAATCCAGGTTGATCTGCGAGCAGGTCGAGTCGACTGGCGACAAGCGGCAATCCGAAGAAATGCTGGAGTTAGCCAGTCGATCCGTAAGACTCGCCGCCCATCGTATTGAGCCGCACCTGGCGCTTGCCAACGTTCAACGAGTTCGCCAACAGTATTCCGAAGCTCTTGAAGAATGCAATCGAGCGCTAGCCATCGATCCCAAATGCGCGATGGCCTACATGTATCGCGCCGTAGTCTTTTGTGAGACGGAGCAGAATGATCGGATGGAACGCGACATGAATACGATTCGCGAACTCGATGATCGGCAACCCTTGATTGAAAGCATCTTGGCCGGATTGTTATTTAGGTTAGATGAATTCAACGAGGCTTTTGCGCGACTGGACGAGGCCATCGAGCGTACTCCGGACATTCCACTATTACAGTTTATGAAGGGGTACGGCTACGACCAACTCGGCAATTACGACAAGGCGATCCTAGCCTATACGGCAGCGTTACGTTTAGACGGTCAAGACGATGAAATACTTGCTCGACGAGCGACTAGCTTATCGCGGGCAGGTGACTATCTAGGTGCGATGGACGATCTAAAGGCGATTGAGCGAATCAATCCACAACGCAGCGACTTGGCAGATCTTCGAGCCTTTGTACTCAATCGCGATCGTTTTCCTGCACCTCGTAGCACCGTTGCCAAGAATAGCTCGAAAGGCGATGGCAAATCGAAGGAATCAACTTCGGATCGCGACAAGCTGACCAGTACCTCTACAGCAGCGATTTCAAATTCAAAGCCTGCTTCTACTGCGACCACAACTAACTCAACCCATTCAACTAACTCACAGGTTATCGCTTCACCAACGCGAGAGTAACACAATGTTCAACACATATTCCGCAATCAGACGAGCACTTGCGCTCGTCGCTTGTTCGTTAACGCTTACAACCAGTTTGGATTCGAGCCTTATTGGTTATTGCGCCGAAACTCACGACGAAACTACTTCGGCTACGAACTGTGCAATCGTAGTCGGCGTTCGTAACTACGACCCCGACCAGTTTCAAGTTTTAACAAATGCCGAGGCTGAATCGACTGCAATTTTCGAGTTGCTGCTGCGTGCTGGCTACTCTGAATCGGTTTCTCGACTGATAACCAACAGCTCTGGAGCTGAGAACGCTCAACAGATTCCATCTCGAACCAACATCCTTCGCGAACTTGAGCAGGCCTGTTTACAGTTAGCACCGAATGACAAACTGGTCTTTGCTTTTGGTGGCTATGGAGTTCAGGCGACTGAGGGCAAGTTCTATCTGTGTCCGTTGGATGCTGATCTAGATGACATCGAGACACTGATTCCGATCGACAGAATTTATGAGCTGATTGGAAAGTGTCGCATTGAGCATAAATTGATTGTCATTGATGCAATGCATGGCAATACACTGGCTGATTCTTTTAGCCCAGGCATTTCCGGTGCGTTGAAGTTCCAATTGCCAAAGCTACCTCGGCCTCCAGCGAACACCGCAGTTTCTTGAGCTGCTCCGAGGAGAGTCGGCAAAAAACACTCCTGCTGCACAATCAAAAGAACTACGCGGAGTTAGCGGCTCATTCATGGCCTGTGTAGCCAAGGCAATCAGCGGTGAGGCGGCAGGCGCAGATGGTTCGGTAACCTTGCCCGATTTGGAGCGATACGTCAAGAAGCAATACTCTGATCGAACCGACCTTGCGAACGTTCACCCACAGATGCACAACAATACGACCAGTTTGTTTCCATTGATCGCCAATTCATTGGCGACCGATCAGATGGAAAATTCAAGACTTCATTCGCGAAGATCGTTACGACGAAGCGCGGTAATCGTTGGGCGATTGGTATCGCATCCCCAAGATGCCATGGCTCTAGCGCAGAAGTCGCGATTGATTTCGTATCAGGCTGAGCAGTTTCGCAACTACTCACGGATGAATGAAGCGATGAGTGCTGCAGAGTCAGCCGTTCAAGCCGCTCCGAACGAATCGCTGCCTTACATTGCTCGAGCCAATGCCTATCGTATCAACAAGCAGTATGAAAAGGCCTTCGCAGATGCGTCGACGCCGTTCAATGTGACCCGAACAATGCAATGGCTCACGTGATTCAGTTGCCTTTCACCATCTGCATGACCTGGAAGGTATGTCTCGCGAGGCCAAACTAGGCATGGAGATCGATCCAGCGAATCCCGAAGCTCGCACTTATGCGGCGTATCTGTTTGCGAAAGGTAAGATCGACGACGGTATCAAAAGGGTGGATAAGGCCATCGCGGTTTGTCCGAAGATGGCGGCGGCTCTACTTTTTGAAGGAGCTATGCCATGGACAAAGAAGGTAAGTATCAGGACGCGGCTCAACTATGGAATGGCAATCAAGATCAACGATCAGATTCCGGTTACTTCTGTATCTCGTCGCCGTGAGCCACGCAAACTATGGTAACAGCAATGCGGCCATGGCAGATATCGCAGCAGCAGAAAAGATATTGCCAACGTATGACGACATCGCATCAGCGCGAACCATGGTGATTCAGAAGCAGCAAGGATACGGTAAAGCAGGACAAGCTATCGCTGAAGGGCTGAAAGCCAATCCTCGCTCCGCCGATCTTCTGCAGGGTCAAGGCTTCGACTTTTACAACAAAGGCCAGTACGAAAAAGCGATTGAGTCGTTCAACAAGGCGCTGGAAGTGAATCCAGGATACGGTGTAGCGCACATGGGCATCGGTATGGCATGTATGCGGCTTAGGAAGTATGACGAAGCGATGGTTCACTTGAATCGTGCGACACGTCATGAGCCAAATCTTGCGAGAGCTTACTATGAAAAATCTGAAGTTCTCGTTTCCCAGGGTAAGTTGGCTGAGGCCCTTGAAGAGCTAGAGAATGCAATTCAGTACGCACCCACGGATGCCGTCTATGTTCAGCGGAAACAAGTCTTAGTGAGTACTTCACGCTAGTGCACTCCCGCAATTGAACGAGAACCCATGAAGCCCGTTGATAATAATCCGACCCGCGCTGGATACCTGCGTCCCGAGACGACAAAGGAGGACTTTCCGGTAAATTCGACTTCGGTTGATCCATTGGAGAGTATAGGCAAAGATGCTTTGTTAGGCACGACTGTAGGCAACTACTTAATCGTTTCAGTGATCGCCAGTGGTGGGATGGGAACTGTCTATCGAGCTGAGCAGTTGCAGCCGATTCGACGCGATGTGGCGCTTAAGATGATCAAAGGAGGTTTGGCTGATCGGAAGACCATTGAAAGATTCCATGTTGAGCGACAGGCGTTGGCGCTTATGGATCATCCAGATATCGCTCGCGTCTACGAGGCTGACTCGACACCTGCGGGCAATCCCTACTTTGCCATGGAGTTTTGCAGCGGCCAGCCGATCGATCAATTCTGCCAAGAGAAACAGCTTGACCTGCGAAGCCGCATTGAATTGGTGGTGCGGATTGCAAGGGCCGTCAGTCGAGCTCATAGTCACGGTGTAGTGCATCGTGACCTGAAACCGGATAACGTCCTGGTTTCCGCGTGCGAGGGACGGCCCAATCTGAAGGTAATCGACTTTGGAATTGCGAAACTGAACGAAACTTGTCAAAGCGAACAAACGAATGAGGTTACTCGCTTTGGGGAGATTATCGGGACCCCTGGATACATGAGTCCAGAGCAAGCATTCGGTAAAGCTATTGATGGACGAACTGACGTATTTGCAATTGGTGCCATACTATTCAAACTACTAACCGGAACTGCACCGATACAGTGGTTAGATGGCCTGCCGAGTATTGCAGAGATAATCGCCCGTGTACAAGCCTTCGAACCTGAAACACCATCGCGACGATTTGCAAGTTTGGACACGAACGCGAAACAAAACCTTGCAGGTCAGTTCGGTAATTCGCAAACCACTTTCGCACGCTCATTACAAGGCGATCTTGACTGGATTGCTCTGCGTGCCTTAGAGCCCAATCGAATGCAACGGTATGCGACCGCCGATGATCTTGCCGATGATTTGGAGCGACATCTGCGTCATGAAACGGTCACGGCAGTTGCTCCGAGTCTGCGTTATCGCGCGAAAAAGCTCTACCAACGGCATCGCGCGTTGGTCTTGTCTACCGCTGCAATGGCAAGCACCATGCTAGTGGCTGGTTCGGCACTTGGGATTAATTGGTACGACCAGTTACGTCAGGAGCAAATGGAGTTGGCCTCGACGTCAAGTGAGATCGACCGACTGCTGATCGAGGTGGACAGTGCTCGGCGGGTCGCAGCTAGCGGTGGACCGTTGGCTGAAAGTAGTTTTGTAGCGGCTCAAACGGCTCTCGCACAAGTCGAGTCATTGTTGGCCAACGAGCGACTTGCAAATTCTCCAGGGGGCCGATTGTTGTTGGATCGTTTTCAGAAAACGCAGTCACGAATCGAATTGGATCTTGGGGCTCAGCAACTTGCGAAGAGGCTGTCAAACGCAAGGGACGGAGCTGTGGATGTCGAAGAGGCTTTGGCTGGCGATGCTTTTGGAAGAACGGCTATTCGTGAACAAGTTTCCGATGCTTTCGCTGAATTCAGTATTGATTTTTCCAAGACGGAGCCTGCAGTTGCGGCAGAAGTATTGAAACAATCTCCGGAAGCTCTGCACGAATCGCTCATCGAGTCGCTAGATTTCATGCTGACCGAAACTCCAGTTGGAGCTGGCTTGTTTCTATCTCAACAAGGCGGGCGATTGACGGTTGCTGATGTGGTTTACGGTGGCGGTTCAGCTAACGCTGGTCAAATTCGCGTGGGTGATCGCCTGTTGGGGATTGGTGAGTTGGATTTAACTGAGAAATTTAATTCATCGGAGCTAGCCGCGCAAGCCTACCGACTGCTGGGTTCACAACCGGGAACACGACTGACCCTTCGATTTGCTCCATCACCAACGGATGTTCGAGAATGCGTCGTGGTTTGTGGAGGTCATGAAGCGAAGTGGGCCTTTGATGTTTTGCGATTCTTAGATGCAGATCCCTGGCGATTGAAGCTTCGAACCGCCATCATTCAATCCGATGTGACGTCGCTCAAAAGGCTCTCCCAAGAGGACCTTACAAAGCAAAATGATGCGGGACTATTGCAACTAGCCAATGCGCTGTTGTTATGGGATCGCTCCAACGAATCAATTCGCTTCATGGAATCGACACAAAAGAAGTTTCCATCCAATTTTTGGTTGAATCAGCTTCTGGGAAAGGCGCTTCTAGACAGTCATACACCTCCTCGACCCGAGGCCAGCGCTCGCTACCTGACGGCGGCAGTGGCTTTACGTCCAGCAAGCGTCGGCGCGAGACTGGAGTTGGCTCGAACCTTGGTTGCATTGGGAGATCGGTCACAGGCAAACGAGCAGAAGTCGATTGCGAAGAGCCTTTCCCAGAAGTCGAGTCCGGCTACGCCACACTTTGTTTCAACGAACGCTGGCCGAGGAGCGGTCCGCTCAAGCAAAACGGCCAAGTTGTTGGAGAATGATGATGCGTTGGTAGGTTCTGTGCATGTGAACGACGAGCAAAATGCAATTGAACGAAATCGGGCTGAGCCAAAGGTTTCAGAAGGCAATCGTCACATTTCTACTTTGGAACTGAGCGAATTAGAATCGCAGTGTACAATTTTGGCGCGAAGCGGTAATCGGACTTCTGCGATGTCGCTCATATTGGATGCCGGGAAAAATGGTGTCGAACCGCTATCACTTCGGCGTGCGAAGGCAATAGTGCTACTCGAATCTAAGGATTACATTGCAGCACGAATCATCCTGGCCGAATTGGTTACGCTGACACCTGACGATCCTGTTTGCAGGCTCTACTTGGCATTTGCGCTGAGCGAACTCGGCGCGACCGAACCAGCAATTGAGCAGTGTCAAGCTGTCCTACAAATACATCCGGAATTCGATCGCGCCAGAGTATTATTGAACGTGTTGCTTAACCGATAGCAGCAATCTCATTGAAATGCTAATAGTCGCTTGCCGCTGGGCTTCGATCGTCACAATAGCAGCCTTGGCAATTTGCCGTTGCGTCATCTTATAGCACTTTCAAAAATCTACTTAGAGTTTGCTCGAAGCTGATCTCGATTTCGAGAGAAGTAAGATTTCAGAACAAATCCACCGGCGAATAAAACAGCAAGAGCGATTCCAACAAATTGTGCCAAATGCAGCGGCTCTGTGAGGTAGTGCGATGGTGAATTCCCAGGCAGCGATGAATGGCCATGTCCTTCATGAGCGTAGCAACTTGAAGATAGGGTCAAAACAGTAACGGCGAAAAACTTGCGGAAGTGGATTCGAATCATCGTGGTCTCCTTGAGAAGTCATAAGTAATGAAAAAGTTATCTATCAGCAAATCCTGGGCAATTGTTCGCCAATTGGCATTGGAACGATTCTATTCGTGCCCATGACTGTCTTTGCGACTACCAAATTGTGTTGATCTTGAATTACCCGTCCAATGATTGCGGCCGATTTTCCGAGTGGATGTTGGAGAAGTGATTCCAATGCAATAGCGGCTCCGTCGGCTGGAACGACCGCCACAAGTTTGCCCTCGTTGGCTGCATGCATTGGGTCGAGTCCCAAAAACTCGCATGCTGATCGGACTTCCGAAGCAACGGGAATAGCCGATTCATCCAGTTCAATTCCACATTTGGAAGCGCGGGCAATCTCATTCAGTGTTGTCGCCAATCCACCTCGGGTTGGATCTCGCATCAATCTGATGTTTGGACACGATTCCAACAGGTTACGGGCCAATGAATACAATGACGCAGTATCGCTACGAATCGTCGCGTCAAATTCGAGTCCTTCCCGGACACCCATGATTGCCATTGCGTGATCGCCAATCGTACCGCTGATCAAAACGACATCGCTGGGAGTTGCCTGATCTACCGAGAGAACTTTGTTGCTCGGTAGGACGCCGATTCCAGTGGTGTTGATGTAGCATCCGTCACCATGTCCGCGCTCAACAACTTTTGTGTCTCCTGCCACGATGGATACTCCAGCTTCTTTGGCAGCGATGGCCATATCTGTGACGATTTGAGTGAGATCTTTTATTGGTAGACCTTCTTCAAGAATAAAACCCGCAGTTAAATACAAAGGTCGTGCACCGCTCATAGCAAGGTCATTGACGGTACCGTTGACTGCCAGATCTCCAATGCTTCCGCCAGGAAAGAAAAGTGGTTGAACAACGAATGAATCGGTGGAGACTGCAATGCGTTGCCCTGGTAGAAGAAGAGACGTGGAGTCATTTAGTACTGAATTGGAGTTGCCAAATGCAGGCAAAAATACGTGCTCGATTAGTTCCTCAGACAATCGACCACCGCCGCCGTGCCCCATGATGACATGTGGATAGTCTCGCAGTGGTGCAGGGCAGGAGGCACCTTGAAATTGAATCGTGGAGCTCATGCCTTGGTTACCTCAGTGATTTGTACGAAGCGGCCATAGTTGTAGTAGGCTGCGCAGGCACCCTCGCCTGAGACCATTGTTGCTCCGAGCGGATTTCTTGGTGTGCAGTTCTTCCCAAAGGCTTCGCACTGGTGAGGCTTGATCTTGCCCTGCAATACATCACCCGCGCGGCACTGCATTGGTTCTGTCGTTGTAACATGTTCGAGGTTGAACCTCTTCTCGGCGTTAAACTCTGAAAATTCATCGCGGAGCCGCCAACCACTATTGGGAATGGTGCCAATGCCGCGCCACGTTCGATCACAGACTGTGAATACTTCCTCAATTACTGATTGAGCCTGCCTGTTGCCCAATTCGGTTACTGCACGAGGATAAGCATTTTCAACGAAATGTTGGCCACGCTCTAACTGCTCGATCGTACGGCGAATGCCATCCAATAGATCCAAAGGCTCGAACCCAGTGACAACAATAGGAACTTGGTACTGACTTGCCAATGAATGGTATTGATGAAATCCCATCACACTGCAAACATGACCGGCCGCGAGAAAGCCTTGCACTCGATTTCCCGGTGACATCATGATGGCCTGGATAGCTGGGGGAACCAGAACGTGTGATACTAGCGCAGAGAAGTTTCTCAATCCTTGATTCTTTGCCAACTTCACTGCCATGGCATTTGCAGGCGCGGTAGTTTCAAAGCCAATTGCCAAGAAGACGACCTGTCGATTGGGATTTTGCCTTGCCAACTTTAATGCGTCCAGCGGAGAGTAGACAACTCGTACATCTCCGCCGGCCGCTTTGACTCGAAATAGGTCTTCTCGAGTCCCTGGAACACGCAGCATGTCTCCGAATGAACAGAATATTACTTCGCGGCTCGAGGCAATCTCAAGAGCTTTGTCTAAAACGCTGAGAGGTGTTACGCAGACCGGACAGCCCGGACCATGAATCATTTCAACCTCGGCTGGCAATATCTGATCGATGCCGTTTCGAATCAGCGAATGAGTCTGGCCGCCACAGACTTCCATAATCGCCCATGGTCGTGTGACCAATCTACAAATTTGTGTCACTAGGGCTTTGGCCTGTGAGCCATTTCGGAATTCGTCGAGGTACTTCATAGGGTAGCCTTTCAGACACAATTCGGTCGATGCTTTAATTGTTTGCGGGTTGTTCCGATTCGCGAAGTACATCGAGTTCTACTTCCAACAGCCCTAGCTCTTCAAAAGTCTTGAGAGTTTGTTGAGCGGAGGCCTCGTCGATTCGGCTGATTGCAAATCCCACGTGCACAATCGTATAGTCGCCAATCTGAGCGTCTGGTAGGTAGGCTAGGCAAACTTCCTTGAAGACACCCCCAAAGTTAACTCGGCCCATTCGAGTCCCTTGATCTTCGTAGATGTTCTCGATTCGGCCTGGAACGGCTAAACACATGTTTTATACCTCATCATTCTCTTCACTTTGATTTGATAGGATTGATGCACAGTCCCAAATCATCACACGGTTGTTCCCTGAATCGGCTATCGCAAGTTGTGAGCTGCAGGATGATATTCCATAAGGCCAACACAGTGAATCTCGCGATACGCACTGCCACCGATTCTCGCCGCATTGATCAAAATCAAATTGTCCAATAAGGTCGATAGCACCGTCAAAACACTTCTGAGTTAACGGAAGCTTCCAAAACAGGATGCGGTTATTGGAAGTATCAGCCACCAACAGCCTCTCCCTGTCACTGCAAATGCCATACGGAAATCGCAAGGCGCGTTCACCTTGAGCGCGATAAGGGTTCTCTTGGGCTGACAACATGTCGGGCTGCCCTAGAACCCAGTTCGCGTCGCAGTCCTCACTCGGATGCGGGCTCCAACCTAAGACGCGATGATTGCCTGCATCGGCAATCCAAACCCCTTGTTCATCACCAGTTACACTATGAGGCCAGCGAAATGACCTGGCGCTGACTGGTCCGCCACGATTTTCCTCGGAGGCGTAGCAATTGGACTGACCAAGAATCCAATCCGCAGGCCTATTGGAGTCAGGTAGTCCATCCCAAGCGAGCACACGCCGATTTCCCGTGTCGGTGACATAGAATCGACCAGCGATCATTGCCATCCCATAGGGCCAATAAAAACTGTTTCCAGTTGGCGCTGATCCTTGATTAGGTTGCACTAGATCTAACCGCTCTTGTCCTATGCAATAGTCGGGCCGCGTATCGGAGTGAGTTGGAATTTCTTCCCACACCAGAATCCTATGGTGCCAAGCATCCGCAACCAAAAGCCGGTTCTCGTAGACTATAGCCGCGGTTGGCAGGTGCATGCCGCGTTCATATTCACCCGTGCCCTGAGCTGGGCCTTCAGATAGGAAATCTTGTTGACCCAAAACGACGTCAGCAGGTTGCCCATCACAAGTTGGTATTTGGTTCCAGATGAGAACTCGATGATTACCAGAATCGCACACAATCAAACGTCGATGATCGATCCAGACGCCCCGAGGTGCATAAAGCTGTGTTGCGGTTGGCTTGGCTTGAGGCAGTGAAAGGCCAAAGGCTGACTGAGCACCTAACCATACTTTGGGCAAAGCCGCTTGGGAGGCCAAGGATGGTAACGGCGTAGCTAATTCCAGTGGTGATCGCGTCATTCCGCGGCTGGAAAGAGAGACTGTCTTGATCGCTGGCTGATTCATGGTGATTGACTATGGTTTAATTAATCGAAAGGTTTTCTCCAAACCATCACGGTTGTGGATTGTTAAACTAGTTTGCCTTAGTGCTCTGGACGAATCCACACTCTGTTATTCGCAATTCGTAATGGGAATGGTTCCAATTGACACTGAGGGGCCGTCAAGCACTCACCAGATTCAGTATCAAAACAGAATCTGTGCCAAGGGCAAGTAATCGTTCCTTCTTCAAGATCCAATTCACCTCCGTCGAGCGGAAGACCTTGGTGTGCACAAGAATTGCGATAGGCACGTAATCCTTTTTTGGAATAGATCAGCAGCACGCTAACTCCAGCATTGGAAAACGCGAATGGGCGATCTTGAGGAATATCTGCGATCGCTGGCCCCTCAATCCAACCAGAGTCTGTTGCCGCATTGCCAATCTGAATTTGCACGACGTTAACCGAAGGTTCGGTTACTACTTCGACACCTTCGATTTCCGGGAAGTGTTGTTTGAGTGTCTCTTCGACTGTATTGCGCAGTGTTACTTGCGACATGGAGCACCCGCTGCAATTGCCGATGAGTCGAACCAACACAGTTCGATCTCGAAGATCCACAAAGGCAACATCTCCACCGTGAGATTGCATGTAGGGTCGCACCATTTCGATCACCCGCATTACCTGTGTTCGCAGATCGGCTCGTATCAAGCCATGCATGGAAAACAGCGCATAGACTGAAGGTTGTTCTACTAACTCAAAAAGCAGTTCTTTGCCACGAGGATCAGCCTTTAGTGTACGCACAATATGAGTGAGGCCGATCTTGTGGAACTCTTCGATTGCAGCTTTCAATGCTAAGGCTTTGACACGAAGTTCCGGAGAGAGCGATTGAACTTCCGCGATAGCTTGATCCACCATTTGAGCTAACTGTTCGAAATCTTCAACTGTCAGCGAAGGTGCTGAAGTACGAGAATCTGGCTGAGTCATCGTCATTGATCCGCTCCTGTGTCAACGGGTTGGTACCCTGAATGTTGTTCGAGTGCCTCAAGCGTTTTTGCGGAAAGCAGCTTGGTGTACTGTAGTTTCGCCAGTTGAACTAAGGTGACTTCTAAAGTCTGTTCGGTGCTGAACGAGAATTGATTCATTCGCTTCTTTGCTAAACCTTGAAGGATAAAGCACGCACCTTCAATATTGTCGAGAAGAAAATCGGCGAAGAAAGCATCCACAAACTCAGAAATGTAGTCGCCAGTATTGCCGGCTTGCATCTGTTGTAAGGCTACATCTGCTCCGCGGAACTTTTGCTCAAGCCTTTCCCCCAGTCGTTCCACTGCGGTCTGCAGGAGGAACTCGAACTGCTGGCGCTTATGTAGGTCCATGCTGCAACTCCTTCAGTTCATTGCTGGAGTCGGAGGCTTCGGAGCTCTTTACAGCCTGAATCTGATGGTTGACCGATTCCACTAGTTCTCGGGCGGTTGATGCACCATCTGCATGGTTGTACCACTGGAACAGTTTGTAAGCTTCCGCGGCTTTTTCCAAGGCTGGCTTGAAGACTTAACGGGCTAGTGCATTAGCTTGATTTAGAATCACCAAAGCATATGCGACAGGATCCTTCGCGCGGCAACGAATCTCCAAGACCTGTTCGGGGAAGCTCAACGGTCGAATGATTAGATTCTCGGCCGGATGGCTTGAAGGTGCATACTGAAGGGCATTGGCCAGGTTCATGCTAACTCTAGCCCACAGTTCGCTATGCCCCTCCTTCGAAACAGCCTCTAATCCACGGCGAAACGATTGTATGGCAATGCCAGTTCGCAACTGGCTACTTGATTCTGTTTGAGGCATCTATAGATAGGCGAGCCCGAGATTATTTTGCAGTTCGGCGAATAGAAGAGGCGCAGCTTCGGCGGTCACACCTGATTGTAATGCCAGTTGATAATACTTAATGGCCGCCTGCAAGGCCGAACGATTTTCACTCGCACTACGATGGAGCAACATGCCAAGCTGGGCGTAGAGCCCGGCTAGAAATCCCGGCAATTGCGACTCCTTGGCCAGCTCGATTGCATCTTCTAGCTCACGCTGAACAAGTCCACAAGGCACCTGAGTTTGTTCGGCTAGTTGAGCAGATTGAGAAAGCAAAATGGCACACAGCAGAGGTGATTGTTGACGCGTAAGCTCCACTGCTTCAGCCAGAGACTGCCTTGCCGAGAGAATATTTTCTTGTTCCACATAGGCTGCGGCACAGCAGGCTAGTGCCCATGCTCGAAGCTCAGGATGTTCCAACTTCTCAGGCTTTGGAGCTTGGTCACTGAGCCCAAAAGAAAATGCAACAAGCTGAAGCAACTCCGAAAGCTGTCTCTCTACAACACTGATCTTCAACTGCTGGAATTGGAGTTCATTTGGCGACAAGACAAATTGGTTATAGCCGATAATCTGTCGAAGAATTTCCTTTTGATTAGTTGCGAAAGCTTGGTCACCTTCGATCAGTTGAAGCAAGCGACTTAGTTCGATTGTTGCCTGCTCATTCTTTCCCTGCGTTGCTAGCCCGAAGAACTGCCAGTGTTGCGGCAGGTCCTCGTCGACGTCACCTTGAAGCAGTCTTATAAGTGCAACTCGATCAATGTCTGTCAGCGAACCGTCCTCGCTGTGGAGATTCGGCAACATGAGGTGTGCTGTTGCGCCTGGAAAAATACCAACCGGCTGTGGCTGCAGGATCATGTCTAACCTTGATTCCGTAGTTGAATAGCGTTTGATGCGGTCAGTTTACAATTTAAGACGAGAGTGGCTGGTCACAGCCTGCAATTTTGGCTTAACTTCTTTCGGGCAACTGCATGACGAGGCCTCCTAGTCGATCATTCCAAAAGGCCTGGTAAACTCCAGTCGGTAACGGAAAGTGCAAAATGTCTGTCAGCAGCATGCATCGGTCGCCGCGAGCATTGTGTTGCTTGAGAATCAATCCGCCTGCCGCAGCACCGCGTGTGGGTAGTAGCAATAGACTTCCATTGCGATAAAGTACCACTAGCAAATTTTCTGGGAAGAATTTTTCTGCTTCTTCTTTGGAAACCTGGAGGTAACCGCTGGAAGTAATTTGTAGTGTGGCATCGGCCTTCGATGCGTCTCCCAAGGTGTTGTAGATTCGTTCGATTAAAAGATCAACGGCTCGATCGGCGGTGTCTGAAAGTTGCTCGCCAATCTCGAATCGCTCGCCTTCAATCAAGTAGACAGTGATGCGCTCGGGGTAATCGTCCTTCAATAGCCAGCGTCCAAAAGCCAATGCGTGATCCCAACGAAATGAATGCGTGTTGATTCCAGTCAAGGGCGGAAGCTGCTCAACTTCCTCTCCAGGGATCTCAAAAATCGAACCTGGCGGTGAGTTCGTCTTGGAAGCGTCAACTAGAATTACATGCGGAATATTTCGCATTTGAAACGCTACGTCCATTCCGCCAGTACCTCCATCTGCGCATAGGCAGCCAGGTGGTAAGCCTCGCTGCCAGAGCCGACGAATGAGCACAGGTCCGATTGCATCATCGCCACGGAGCAAGTTTCCGCAACCAATGATCAGCGTTGATGTCTGATTGCGAACCTTGGAGTTGTGGCTATCGGCGCCATTGATCAGCTCGACCATAGTTGGGCACATAGTAACTCTCGAATTGAGGTATGCTTAACCCATTTCGCCGATTCGGAATCGAGATAATTCACGGCCGGACTTGGCATCGTAAGCATGGACCGTGCAGACCAGACACGAGTCGAATGATCGAGCCACATGCCCCATTTCAACTGGGTCGGTTGGATCAGCAATCGTCGCGCCAATAAATGCTTGTTCCATTGGCCCGTGAACATTCTGACCGTCCTGTGGACCAATGTTCCAAGCAGTTGGTGTGATGACCTGATAGTTTTGAATCTTCCCATCATCCAGAACAATCCAATCTGAAAGTGCACCACGAGCTGCTTCTGTAGAACCAAATCCCTTGCCTGATTTGGGCTCAGATGGTTTATTGTAGAACCTTTCGTGCAAATCAATTTCGCTAAGCCACTTCTGAGCCAGCGCGTAGTATTTGCAAGCCTCGTGCATTCTCGCCATCACTCGAACTAGCACGCTTGGTCCTACTTTGTTCATGGCATCCAAAAAGACTGGATCGTAGTCTTACGAGACGCCGCACCTTTGCGGCCAGCGATAACCCGTCGCCAGAGGGCCGATCAGCGGGAGCTACCAATGCCCGGTATCTCATCGAGGCGATTTTGCCCAACTGTTTGCCCTTGTTTTCGCGCCAACTAATGGATCAATAGGCTTAGTCACACCGTCCTGGCGGATAAAGATAAGTGTCGCCCTTGTAGAAGCTATGCGACGTGGACTGGACGTTTAGATGATTAAAGTCGTGGAAGTTCTTGCCATCGTAAATCCCAGACCGATTGATAAGTGCCGCATTTCGACCATCGATTGTTGGATTCTCATAAAGCTCAGGCGCAAAATAGGTACCAGTTGCTAGAAACTTGCCGCAGCCCTGCCCGAAGGAGTCAAGACCGGCAGCTTTAGCAAATCTCAAAAACAGCCCACAGTCGGAATTGCGCTGGCTATCATTTTCATCAGCCCATTTCCAAATATCATCCCAAGTCTTGATTTCCAACCATCGTTCAATCGAGCAACCTAGCCACAAGTTTTCTAGCCACTCGCGTTTCCAGTAGTCCAAAATGGCAATAGAACGTGTCACATCTGACAAGGTTGGCGCACACATCACGCCACCGGGAATCATGAAGCTTGAATGTGGCCATTGGCCTCCGAACATCGCGTAGACCTCCACTGGCTTACTCGACAGTGTTACGCCACGTTCGTATGAACTTCCCACAAACGGAGAAAACCGCTTCAATACTTCGTCGTACTCAGGCAAGTTGGCATAGTTCTTGTGACAAAGGTCGATGGCAAACAATGCATAAAACCAGCGAGGAATCGATAGCAACGTTTCGCAGCACTGAGCAATGTTGCGAACCAAAGTAGCGTTACGAGGTACGTTTGTGCGCCAAGCAGTGTCCAGTGCATAGCAGGCCTTGAACAGGTGGCTACCACCACATATGCCACAAATTCGCGGCGTTACGATCAGACCTGCCTGAGGGTCTTTGCCCTTCAGGATGATCTCAAAGCCGCGAAACATACTGGCCTCTGTCCAAGCATCTGTTACTACATTGTCAGTTACCTCGATTTTCAGATCCAAATCCCCTTCGACCCGACCAAGCGGGCTGATTCTCATTGCAGTTGCCGTTGCCACGATTAACTCCTCGATAATGCGAATGGATGAATATCAGAACTGAAAACCAATTGCTAAACGACGAAAATGTCTTCTTTCGACCATTGTGGTGCGGCTACGCGAGCAGCCGCTGCGTGTGCCATGTAGGTCACGTGATCCGTGCCCTCTGGAACATCTTTAGGAATGACGCCACCGATCTTCTGAGTTTTGAATACGGTTCCAGGTGCCAAGTCGTAGAATGGAAATTCAGGTTCAGTACAACCTGTACAAGGCATACCAGCTCGAGTTTTTGAGGATTGTCGATTCCACAAAATTCGATTGCATGGTGAATGGGTCATAGGGCCTCGGCAGCCGTACTCGTAGAACAGGCAGCCAGTTCTAGTGCCTTGACCGAATTCCATGGTCGATTGTTTGTACTCGAAGAACTGCACTCGAGTGCATCCAGTCTGGGTAAATGTCTTGAAGAAGGTTTGCGGTCTTTGCAGATCATCCAGTGCAATATCACCAGCTCGGCCACTAGCGATGGCAACCAGTATTTGAGTAACCCAATCTGGATGGCATGGACAGCCAGGAATGTTGATGACCGGCAAACCCCACTTTGATTTAAAGTCTGGACCAAGGAAGCCACCCTGCTTGCGTTTGAGGAACTGCAGTCCAACACTGTCTGTCGGATTGGGAGCGTTGGCAGGAATGCCACCCCAACAAGCGCAGTCGCCAAGAGCCACGACTGCATTGGCGCGAGGGGCCAACTCGGCAACCCAGTCCTTCATTGGACGATCGGCAAACATATTAAATCGACCGGTGCCAGAGGGGCCCATAATTACGGTTCCCTCGAACACGAAGATATCCAGAGGCCGAGCTCCGCTGGCAATGTCGCGAAGCATCTTTTGAACAGGTGCTCCCATCTCCAGGCCCAGTGACGGATGCCACAACACATCCATGCCAAAGTCGGTAACTAAGTCACACGCGCTTGGTTCTTCGGCATTTAGAAACGACATTGTGTTGCCGCTACAGGCTCCGCCTTGAAGCCACAGAAGAGTTGTCATTGCAATATCTCCGTTTACAGCTTGGATAATTACCTGGAGGATTACCGGAGTAGGAAACTCCGATCGATCACGCGTATTGGGAGAATACAGAACTTTACGATCGGCTCAATAGCATGTTCATACCATTGATCCAGTGAACGTTTATAGACAAACTAATTCTCCGCTAAGGAAATGCTGGTCTGGGGATTGGCTTAGGCCCGCTCCAAATAACGTTATGGATTTTCGTAACTCAAAGGCTGAAATCGATGGCATCCCAAATTGCAACTCAAAGTGCTGGCGCGGTATCGACCGATGTCAACGCGGATTGTTTACAGCGTCGCTTAAGCGATCCCAAAGTGACGCAAGGGCTGAATCGGCTTCTGGATCGTGTCGATTCGATAGCCTTTGCTGTTGAGGCATTCGAAGGTTTCGTTGCCAGAGGAGACGTTATTGCAAATTCTGTTGCGACCGCAGTCGCCGAATTCAAAACAACGCAGGAGGATTCTGGACAGCGTGTTTCACTAAAAGAGATTCTCGAACAGACACCTGAAATGATTGATACTGGCAAGAAGCTTGCAAGTGTCAGCAAGCAAGCTCATTTGGACGACTTGGAGGAATCAAGATTACTGGAACGCATTACACAACCCGAAACACTTCAAACACTCAATCGGTTATTGGACAAGTTGCCAATTGTTGCTCTGCTATTGGAATCCCTGGATGGTTTCATTCGCCGCAGCGATACCATAGCTGAGAATGTCGCCGGCATGGTTCATGAGTTGAAGCTCTCCGAAAGTAAGATCAGCCTGGAAAAGTTGATCTCAATGTTTCAGAGTCTTCCTAAACTTCAAGAAATGGGTGAGCATCTTCTTCAGTCGGGACTGGCGGATGAAGGGCTGCCCAAAGTGGTCGATGCTGGAGTCAGCATGATCAATTCCGGCATGTTGGATAAAGATGTTGTTGCGGTTCTCGGTGAACTTGGGCGAGCAAGCGTACATACATTCGTGGACGTGAAGAAGCAAAATCCGCCACCCATCGGCGGCCTGTGGTCTATGATGAAGGCTACCAAAGATCCCGATGTTCAAAAGTCGCTAGGATTTTTCTTTGCGTTTGCAAAGGCATTTTCCAAGAACTTGAGCTAGCCATGCACGAACTTTCCATCGCCAGTAGCATTGTCGATCTAGTTACCCAGGAGTTGCATGAAATGGGCTCTGCCAGGGCAACTGCGATACGGCTTCGCATCGGCGCACTCAGTTGCATTCACCAAAGTGCATTGCTGTACAGTTTTCAACTAGTCACAGATGGAACTGAATTGTCCGACGCTCAATTGGAAATTGAAACAGTACCAGTGACGATTTTCTGCTCTAATTGCCAGGCGATTAAGCCTTTGGAGTCGATACAGAGTTTTCGATGTCCGTCCTGCCAAACATTGAGCGCGGACATTCGCTCTGGAAAAGAGTTGGAGATTCACTCAATAGAGTATGAGCCTGCCTTCGCGTGACTCAGTACGATTTGCGAAGCGTAGGTGTGTTCTTGTTTTTTGTGAGCTACGTTCGGGGTGTTAGAAGATGAAGCCAAGAATTCTGGAAGTTCGAACTCAGATTCTGAAGAAAAACGATGAATTGGCGAGGCAGATGCGCGCCGATTTCGAAGCCGCTAACGTGCTCGTAATAAACATGGTATCCAGCCCTGGAACGGGCAAAACGAGTTTGCTTCGCGAGACTCTTCGAAGATTTGTGGAAAGTGGCACAAAGGTAGCTGCTGTTGTCGGAGACCTGGAAACCGACAATGACGCTCGCAGATTGGCCGAAAGCGGGGCTCCAGTTCGCCAAATTATGACGCACGGGATGTGCCATCTGGAAGCAGATATGGTAAAACAGCATTTGGTCGATTGGGACCTGAATAGCTTAGAGTACTTGTTCATTGAGAACATAGGTAATCTTGTTTGCCCGACCAGTTGGGACCTGGGCGAATCGATTCGAGTCGCGTTGCTGTCAGTAACCGAGGGTGAGGATAAGCCACTTAAGTATCCTGGATTATTCAACACGTCAGACGTCGCCATTATTACCAAGGTCGATCTAGCAGAAGCCTGTGAGTTTGAACGCGAGAAAGCACTTGAGAGCATCGAATCCGTTAGACCCGGAATGCAAGTATTCGAAACGTCTGTCAAGACAGGGCGGGGAATGAATCAGTGGATGGAATATCTAATACAGATGCGAAATCAGCTTATTCAACGCGGCGAACTGCTTCCGACGTAGCAGAGCGCCCGGTTGTCCGTTGCTCTGTTGTGGGTACGCAAGATTTAGAATTGGCATCAGCCAAACTCTTCGATATTTGCGATGAAACAAATCATGCTGGGTCCGCGCAAACGAGCATGCGCTTGGTGGAAAAGTTGTCCACTGCGGCGGCCAGATTCTCGCAAGAGTTAGACCCTCGCAAGTTATTTCAACTCATTGCGTTAGAATCGGTGGATTTGTTATCCGCAGAAAGAGCGATAGTATGGTCGGTAGCGGAGGGCAAGCTGCGGCGGGAAGCGTGGGTGCCAGCGTCCAGAACTGATTGGCCTCCGATTGAGAATATCTGCGATGAAGGGATCAGAGCTTATCGGCATCAGGAATGTGTGTTGACTAAGCCCTGGTCGAATTCAAACTCGCAGGTGCGCAACTCAATTTTCGCACCGCTAGTAGGCACTCAAAATCGCCTACTTGGATTAATTGAAATTCAGAATAAGCGACGCGGAGCGTTTTTCAATGAGATGGATCTTCGAACCGCGAATTGCCTGGCGCGAATCGCAACCAGCGCGGCCGATCGTGATCGGCTGTTCGATCGAATTGAGCAGTGGAGTCGCTCGATCGAAATGCTGCTATCGTTCAATGCAACGGTAAATCAGCATCTCCAGCCTCGCGAAATGGTTGGGCAGTTAGTGATCAATGCAGCGGGGTTTATCGATGCTGATGGCGGAGCAGCAGGTATTGCGATCTACACCGATACAGAGCCCATCATGGAGTGTGATGGACTTTACTATCAAGGAAAGTGGCACGCTTACTTGCGACGCTGGAAAGGTGGCGAAGGAATTCCGGGGACTGTTTTGCAGACGGAGTTTCCCTTGCTGATCGACAATTATCGCCAACATCCATTGGCCGATAGTACCTTAGTAAGGCAGTTCGAGTTTGGGTCTTGTATCTGCGTTGCGATTAAGAACTCGGCTGAGCGAGTCTTAGGATTTTTCAAGCTGTATCGCGGACTTGATAAGCCTGCTTTTACTTGGCAGGAAGCGGCTCTACTGGAGTCCTTGGGCAATACGGTTGCCGTTGCGATTGAAAACGCGAGGCTCGTAAAATCTTTGGAGATGAAAAATGAGCAAGTCAAGAATTTGTCTGCTGCTCACGTCCGACGACTAGAGGAGGAGCGTCAGCATATTGCTCGCGAGTTGCATGATGAGACTGGCCAAGTATTGATTGGGCTAAAACTTCGATTGCAATTGCTTTCACGCAGCCTGCTACCTGATCAAACCCAGGCTCGATGCGAACTCGATGTACTACGTGAGCAAGTCGGCGAGGCGACAGTAAGGCTCAAAGAATTGGCCAAGCGCCTGCGCCCTCCAACGCTAGATGAACTGGGTTTCGAGGCGTCTGTCAGGCAATTGGTTTCGGAGTATCTTGAAACGGTCAGTTTTGAAATTCACATCTCGTTTGAGGATAAGCCCAAACTTAGCAACGAAGCTGAGACAGCGCTTTATCGTATCGTGCAAGAAAGCCTAACAAATATCGTTAAGCACTCCGGGGCATCTCAAGTGGATATTCGCTTCGGTTGCGACGATAAGGTTATGGCATTTCTGACCATTGAGGATGACGGGATCGGATTTGATGTCGATCAGAACACGTCGGGCTTGGGCCTGATTGGAATTCGTGAGCGTGTAAAAATGCTTGGAGCCTCGGTGGACGTCTTCTCGACGCGAGGCAAGGGTACTCGAATTGAAGTAAAGAAGATTCCCAATGAGCATTAAGAAAAAGGTCATCTTAGCTGACGACCATAATTTGGTTCGTAGCGGCTTAGCAGCTATCCTTACTCAAGAAGGTAGTTTCGAGATAGTCGCTGAGGCGATCAACGGCATCGAAGCTATCGATAAAGTTGATGCCTTTCCCTGCGATCTGGTAATTGCAGACTTGGCTATGCCTCGTCTCGGTGGAATCGAAATGATCCAAGCTCTCAGATCGCGTAATTTTAGCGTGCGAATTCTGGTTCTTTCGATGTACGACGACGCTCAATTCGTTGTTCGAGCCATGAAGGTTGGAGCGAACGGTTATTTGCTGAAGCATGCCATGGATGACGAGCTATTTCGCGCAATCGACACCGTTCTCGCTGGAGGTACTTTTATTAGTGAGATGATTGATCCACGAAACCTTCGGGAATTGTCCTACTCCGACGATGATTTAACTCCACGAGAATTGGAGGTGCTTCATCTCATTGCGGATGGTATGACGAATCCCCAAATCGCAGATCTACTAGCCATTAGCCCAAACACGGTTACCAGGCATCGTGCTAACCTAATGCAAAAAATGCATGTGCACAATCGCGTTGAATTGATTCAAACCGCCTTTAGTCGTGGGCTAATCACCATCGCGAAAAATGGTGCCACGGCGGAAGGTTAATACTGGTTAACACATCGCCCTTAGATTGATTGACTACAGTCGATTCTTAGCTAGTTGAGCTCGAGCAACTGCAATTTGCCCCAGTGCGATTCCGCCGTCATTGGGTGGTATCGTTTGGTGAGTCAGAACGCGAAAGTCACGATGTAGTAACTCGCGTTCAAGCAGATGAACCAGAAGCGAATTTTGAAACACTCCTCCCGTCAATCCGACAGTAGGTTGAGATTCATTTGCCACCGAAGCCTGAATTGAATTACGAAATCTGCTACAAATCTCTGCGGTGGCCTTAGCAATTGTCAGGTGAAACTTGGCAGCGATCAGTTTAGGTTGAGCGCCGCATGCAACGTCCTCCACGATGCGATGGAGAATAGGCTTCAATTGAAACTTGGAAATGGGCTCGTCGCTCCAGTGGAATGGGTATATGCTGTAATCCGCAGTTGAATTCAATCCATCATTGGCGAGTGATTCCAATTCAAGCGCGGCCTGACCCTCGTAGTCAATATGATTTCGAACTCCGATGATTGCAGCGACTGCATCGAAAAGGCGTCCCATGCTACTTGTCGAAACAGTGTTGAGCCTTCGTTCAAGCTGAGTTCGAAGCTGAGTCAATTCGCCTTGGCTGAAGAAGTTCACACACGACATCGAGTTCTCCCAAGGAAGATCGCAATGTTGAAGATAAGCCAGAGCCGTTTTGGCTGGCGTCAAGATACAGCTATCGCCTCCTGGTAATGGGGCGTATTCAATGTGCGCCAAACGGCGGAACCCAGTCATGTTGGCAAGTAAAATCTCTCCGCCCCAAATTGCCCCGTCATTGCCAAAACCAGTTCCGTCAAATACGCAAGCGATCAGCTCGTGTTGACTGGGAAAGCCGTGTTCGGCCAGAAGCGAAGCCGCGTGAGCGTGGTGGTGTTGTACTTGGATCAAAGGAATGGATTTCTGTTGAGCCAATCGGCTTGCCCATGCTACTGATATGTATCCTGGATGTTGATCTGCGATGACATAATTTGGGTCTGCTTGATACAGATCCATCAAGTGCTGGCAACTTTTCTCCATTGCAACAAGCGTCTCTCGGTTGCCCATGTCACCCAAGTGTTGCCCGAGAAATGCGTGTTCGCCTTTGGCCAGGCAAATGGCGTTCTTAATCTCTCCACCAACTGCCAGCATCGTCGCGCCTGGCTCTTTCAATTTGATTGGCAATGGTGTGTAGCCGCGCGATCGGCGAATGGGAATGACGCGATCGTGGCTAATCCGGGCCACACTGTCATCGCATACTGCATAAATAGGTCGATCATGAAAGAGGATTCCATCGACGAGTCCCTTCAATCTCTGCAATGCTTCCGCGTTATCGTAGACGATTGGTTCGTCAGCAAGATTGCCCGAAGTCATTACCCATAGGTCTCCGTGCCGCATCAATAAGTAATGAATTGGCGCGTATGGTAGAACCACTCCCAGGTAAGGGTTGCTTGGGGAGATCTCTTCAGCGAGTAACTCCTTTTCAAGTTTCTGCAAGAGCACGATGGGGCGTTCAGGGCTTTGTAGTTGTTGGCTTGCCAGATCGTCTATCTCAACAATGGACTTAGCCGTTTCGATGTCGGACACCATCACGGCAAGTGGCTTGAATGGACGTCGCTTTCGTGTCCTTAAAAGACTGACTGCGGAACTATTCTTGGCATCACAGGCCAAGTGAAATCCTCCAATTCCCTTGATGGCAACAACTTCTCCGCCGGCGATCGCTGTTCGAACCTGTTCGATAGCTTCCATCGTTGATTTCGCTGAGCCTGCTTCGTGGGAAGCTGCCTGAGGAGTGGCCTGTTCATCCGTTTGTCCTGCGTGATCCCATCCGTGAGTTTGACGTACAAACCAAATCTTGGGACCACAGCGATGGCAGGCATTGGGTTGAGCGTGAAATCTTCGATCCTCGGGCGATTCGAATTCTTGTTTGCAATCCTCACAAAGTGCAAACTGACTCATTGTGGTGCTTTGTCGATCGTAAGGCACCGCAGTTTGAATGGTAAATCGAGGGCCGCAATGAGTACAGTTAATGAACGGATAGGCGTAGCGGCGGTTCTCTAAACAGTAAAGCTCTTTGAGGCACTCAGGGCACGTGGCCAAATCTGGGGAGATTGTGGCCAGCGAACTGCTTGATTGTTGGCTTTGCAATATTTGAAAACTGAATTCGTTGCTTAGCAGAGGAATTGAGTTCTTAACGAACTGATCAATTCTTGCATGAGGCGGCTTTTTCTCGGTTAAGGTCGAGAGGAAACTCTCGATGTTCGATTCAGACCCTTGCACTTCGATAGTCACACCAGAAGTACTGTTGAAAACGAAGCCGGTAAATCCGAATTTTCGAGCTATGGTCCAAACAAATGGTCGAAAACCGACTCCCTGGACAGTTCCCTGAATCTGAATGAGGTAGCGAACGTCGTTCAACTCAGGAGCCTCGTGCGAACAAAGTAGCGAGTCGTTAGAGCCAAAGTTTGGTCCGATTTCTTTCGCAGGGGCGAGATTGAGCTACTAATTCTTCAACATGGACTTTCGGTGACCAGTACAGCTTGCCCGAAAGCTGTTGATGTTCCAGGAGAGTTCTGATTCGTCCAGCTCCCCGGCACTTAGGCCGATACGATCACTCACTTGGATCATGATATGAAAGTTGCCCTCCGAACTAACCTCTAGTTCGTTGGCTTTGAAGCTTGCCTTCCATGGAATTGACGGGCTGTCCAACGTTGCGAGCAGTTTTGGTTCTGCATTGGTATTGTAGAGAGTCACAGAGCGTTTTGCAGCATTCATGTCTAACTGAAGCTCGACAGTATCGACCTCTAGCGGTAACAGGGATTCGGGAATAGAAAATCGCAAGGCTAGTTTGGCCGACCGAGTAGATCGGTCTAGCCAGGCGCCGGAATCAGGATGAAAAATCAAGGTTTGTGCCGGATCTCGAGGGTCATACTGTAATCGTATCAAACCTGCAGGTACCAAAACGTGTTGGCCTGCATCAGGTTTAGACATCTGCACTGGCAAAATCATTAGTGTCGAACCATGATGGGGCATTTCATGGCTCCAGTGGATTGATTGCTGTGCCGCTGTCCAACCCATCAATGAATTTGTCCAGCCTGGTGTATTCTGATTGGGTATTAGCAGGCTGTTCATAACCTGTTGTCTTCGCAGTTGCTCGTTATCAAGAAGACCTGCGCTAGTCCATCGATTCACGCTTGCGGGCTGGCTTCCATCGAACAGCCAGTTTTGTCCAACACGCTTTCCGAGCATTGGCTGGCCAGGCTGAAAACAAAGTACTAAATCGCTAAGATCCTCCACACTGTCTGGCAACTTGATATTGAGTCCCTGGGCCGTAACGCTTGCTGTTACAATTCTTGAATCATGATGATGCTCGACAACTTCCGCTTGGTAGCTCCAGATTCCAGGTGGCCATGTCGCGTTTTTCAGCGACCACTGCTCAAATCCATTCTGTTCAAACCTTTTGAGGCCGCTGGTCACAACAGTAGAGTCGACGGCCGCCGTGCCTGGTAATTGGCTTTGCAGTGACATATCACGAGTGCTGATCAAGTTCACAGCTCCTTGCTGATAGATCAGAGATGAAAGTCCGTCGGAGCCAACTTTTGCCAAGCTAAGCGATGCGCTCATTTCAGGAATGTCATGGCGCACACTGGATGCGATACCAAGAAATATTGTTGCTACAACCATGCCCAAAGCTGGCGTTGCAATTGCAATCGCTTTCCACTGACCACGCATCCCAAACCATCCGGTACCTGCCGCCAGGAATACTACAAATCCAAGCAAAGTAGCGGCAACTGTACCGCGCGGAACGACAGGATTGCCGATCATGGACTGAGCAAACTCTCGCCCAACTCCAACGCTATGTTCGTGAGTACCAACTGGGTAGTTTTGCCGAGGATGTTTTACGGTGAACAGCTTTCGAAACAACACCGAGTTCCAAACTTGGGGCTCAAAGAAGCTGCTTCGATTCACGTCGTCTTGTTTGCCAACACGATTGCGGACCCAGGCTGATGCGTCCAAAGTGGTTAGCACCAATTTGCCATCTCCGATAGGAAAGGTTATGGCAATCGGCCAGTTATCCACCCAGAAAGTTGCGTCACCGCCGCTCTGGATGGTTCGAACTAAATCGAATGGAGCGGATGAAGATACAGTTCTATCTGCTAGGCTCAGAGTTTTGACACTAGCTTCCGAAGATTCGGCTACGAAATCTGTAATCTGAGTTTTGTCTAAGACCTCAATGGATTGACCTGCAACTAGTAAGGGTCGAACCAATTCAATGGGCACTTTGTCCAGCATAACCCAAACTGCTCCGCCAGAGTTCATGTGCCTACGCAGCGAATCGAGCGTATTTGCATTTCTCAGTACAAAGTCATCGGCGATCACGGAAACATCCAGCGCTTGCCAATCTTCCATGTCGGTTGGTTGTGGTCGAAGCGTTTGACCAAACATGGCTCGACTACTGCCTGAAGCGACCTTGTTAGCTACGATGATCTCGTATGAGTAGTCGGGAATTTGAGGCGGCCAAAACCACCAAGGCAGTTGTTCAGGAGGTCTTGGGATGGAGGAGAAGGTAAGTAGCGGGTACGTGGAGATTGGAATTCGCAAGTTGTTCCGAACAGGTACTCCATTGACATCCAACATGACCTCGCGTCCATCGACGATACCAAACACAGTCGCTTCCACTGAGGCATGTGGTTTATTGCGAAAACTGAGCGGAATTGTAACTCGAATTGGAACTTGCCGAACTTCATGAGGAGGAAAGGTATAGCGCCGCTCGAACTGCTGATCTGGCAAACCATCCAGCTTTAGAACGATCAATGATTCTACTGGCTGGTCACCGACGTTGTTTACGTAAGCATTAAGAAAGAGCGTCGAGCCTGGCAAGCAGACACCGTTCATGTCAATGCCCAAGCGCTCGAATCTGAGAGTACTCGACTGTCCCCAGCATGATTGGATCGAAAAGAAAGTACACGCCAGGAATACCGCTGAGGTCAATCTTTGGTGAAACAAGCTAAGTCGACTCATAATACTTCATGAAAAGGATTAGGCACAAAACGCTGGTGCCATGTGTGAGCCAGCAGGAGTTCTGCTATAGTTTACGGCCACTCTGCGGAGCCAACTCCCGCTGAGCCTTGGTAGTATAGCGGCAAATTCGCGCGGAGTTTAGCGATGGCGGGTCAATCGGTCGTTGTGACAGAGAGCTTAACGAAACGTTACGGCGACTTTTGTGCGTTGGATCAACTTTCTATTGAAGTTCTATCGGGGCAGATATTGGGCTTTATCGGCCCAAACGGAGCGGGCAAGACCACCACGATCAAGATCTTGGTTGGACTGTCGAAACCGACTTCAGGTCGAGCAATGATCAATGGCATTGACTGCAGTCGTGAAGCCTCGCGGATCAAGAGAGCCGTCGGATATATGCCCGATAAGTTCGGCTCGTACGACAATATGCGAGTATGCGAGTATTTAGATTTCTTCGGAGCAATTTTTGGACTTCACGGAGTTCAGCGCAAAAAGAGAATCGAAGCGGTTCTGGAGCTGACCAATTCGGCTTACATGGCGGACCGTTTCGTAGAGAGCCTAAGTCACGGGATGCAACAGCGTATCGGTATCGCTCGCACGCTTTTGCATGATCCGCAAGTTCTGATTTTGGATGAGCCAGCGAATGGTCTCGATCCACAAGCCCGAATCGAGATGCGTGAAATTCTGTTGCGACTGGCAGATCAAGGCAAAACACTGATCGTCACCAGCCACATTCTGCCTGAACTTTCGCGAATCTGTAACGTCGTCGCTTTCATTACCGATGGAAAACTGAGGGCCTTTGGACCTTTGCAGGAAGTTATGCGATCTCTATGTCCAGCTAGACAATACGAAGTTCAATTGGCGGCAGGTGTCGACTTGACGAAAGCAGAACGGTTATTGTCAAACATTGTTGGAGATAAGGTAACGGTCAGCGCAAAAGAATTGATTCTTCGATTTCCAACCACGGACTCGGACGATCAAATGTCGGCGGTATTGCAACAACTGATTCAGCAGGGTGTTGCCGTGAGTCAGTTCCGAGAAGTCGCAGGGGACCTTGAAACCGCGTTTTTGTCGGTTGCTCAAGGTAAGCAACCCGTTAAGGCGGTGGGTTAGTCAGCATGAATGCGATTTCACTGATCTATAATCCGATTTTCTTGAAAGAGATTCAGCAACGGATGCGATCATGGCAGACCATGGTTGCAATCGTGCTCGTGGCCGTGGCATCATGTACGTTGGTTTTACTTCGCTGGCCAACAGACGAACGCGTGGACTTGGTAAGTCAAGCTGCGGGCTTAATCTTTAGACCTTTAGCATTTACGTTAGCCTTAGCCGTAATGATGCTGGTGCCAGCGTTTCCAGCTACTTCGCTGGTCAGCGAACGGAATCGAGGCACTTTGGCTCTACTTTTGAATTCGCCAATTCGACCAGCACAGATCTATCTGGCAAAATTGCTGAGCAACATGGCTATTGCGCTGATGATCGTATCGACAAGCTTGCCATCTCTTGGCGCTTGTTATGCAATGGGAGGAATCTCCCTAACTGATCATATTTGGCCATTACTTTTGGTTTTGGTCGCTATGTGTGCTCAGTACAGCGCTATTGGTCTTTGGATCAGTTCTCGAGTGAACTCCACTGAAACCAGTTTGCGTTGGACTTATTGCTTCGTGGTGGTAATGGTTATTCTGAGCGTCGGGCCAATCGTCTTTACAGGACAGTTGGCTAACTGGAAAGCACAAGTTGCTAATGCGTTGAGCACGATCTCTCCTGTAAGTTCCCTGTTGAACATAACGGGCTCAGAGGCTGCCGCATCGAGCATTGGTCTGAGCACCAACTGGCCGCACTTTCTGCTCGTTAGCATTCTTCTCACCGTGTTTTTTGCCGTGATTACGATTTGGCAAATCGATCCCATTCGCCTTGATCGTTCACGACCTGCTGGAAATGTGGTGAAAAACTATCGCGGCAAGATCCTGCGTCGCTTGTTCTTTTTAGTCGATCCTAACAACCAAAAATCGGCGATTCCACGAATCGTGAATCCTGTGTTGGTGAAGGAGTATCGCACTCGAAAGTTTGGAAGATTGCACTGGCTAGCACGGATCATTGCTTTTTGTATGGTCGCCTCGTTGGCCCTGACCATTTTGGCAGCGACAGGTACGGTGAGTTGGGGCGTAGGGCAGATTGCCGTTGCGTTAGTGTTAATGCAACTGAGTCTGTTGATGTTGGTTGGACCAAGTCTGGGAGCCAGCCTTATCGCAGCCGAAGTGGAAAGCGGCGGTTGGACTCTATTACGAGCCTCACCGTTTTCAACCGTGAGGATTCTGACTGGTAAACTCACCAGCGTGGTACTTACCATGTTGATGGTGCTGCTGGCGACCTTGCCTGGTTATGTAGTGATGAGCTTTATTCAGCCGGAACTTAGCGGCCAAGTTGGCAACGTCGTTTTGTCACTTCTCATTGCAATTGCTTTGATTGTCTCGGTGAGCGCCTGTGTGAGTGCCTACTGTAGATCAACGACCGTAGCTACTCTGACAAGTTACTCTATTTTATTGGTTTTGTTTGCTGGAACATTGCTGATTTGGCTGGCACGTGATAAGCCGTTTGGTCCCGACTTGGTTGAGCGAGCCTTGTGGCTGAATCCGATTGCAGTTGCGTTGGGTGAAATGAACACGCCAGGATTTGAACAATACCGATTGGCTCCGATGGGCTGGTATGTGGCTGGAGCAATTTCGTTATTCTGCCTGATTTTGTTGATGGTTCGGACGCGACAAATCACTCGCCCGGACTAAAGCTGGAGTTGTTTGGCATGTTGAGTAGTCACGAGTTTGTTATCCAGAGAGATAGCGTTCGCAGTTGTGGTATGCTTCATCGAACGCTCGCGACTTTGACCGTCTTCGCTCTTTGGCTTGCGGTTAGTACAATTACCACTGTGGCCCAAGATGCAATTCCGATGCGGCACGCTTGGGAAGCTGACCCTGACTTAGGTACAGTTTGGTTGGAACCACGAGACGAGTCTATTTCTGTTAGCGACACAGTTTATTACAAGAAGCTTTTGTCCAGTTCAGACACTCGCGATCAGATCGCGGCAGCTCAGTGGTTTGCATCGGTTGGTACAAAGCTTGAGCCTGCAGAAAGATCCGCAGTAGCAAAACTGATTTCGCCGCTACTTCCTAAGAAAGAGCTACATCGACAGGTACGGCAGTCGCTGGCCTCAGCAGCGATTAGCGTCTCGTCTGGCGATCAATCGGAAGCTGAGAAAGTATGGGATTCGACTCACCAAGATCCGAGCATTTTGCCAACCTTGGAGCAATGGGTAGCGGAAAGGAAGTTTCCATTTGCAAATCAGCTTTGGAAGAGCAGACTCAGTCAGGCGAATGCTACCGAGCTGGAATTGTCATTGGCTCTCAAGGGGATTGAATCGCTTAAGCTAACCGATTCTGTCGAGGATATGGTGAAGTTGATTCAGCGCGAGTCGATGACTCAGCCGCTTCTTTTGCAAGCTTGTAGATCGCTCGGAAACATCACCAAAAGCGGTCAAGTGGAACTTGCCAAGAGCCTACGCAAATCGAGTTTTGCTGGTCGAGATCTTATGGCCGCTAGATTGATTGCCAATCACAGCGATAGTTCAGCTTCGCAACTTGCCGAAGAATTATTGTCAAGCTCGTATGCTCCGGCAAAGCACCTCGCCTATATCTGGCATGTCGAGCATGCTGTTGATCGCGCGCTCGACTTGGCGATGAAATTGAAGAACGATTCTGACGCGTTGGTTCGACGCTTGGCGATTGAACAGCTATTCAAATCGAATGAAGTAAAGCATGTAGAGGCTTTTGGGCAGTGTTTAAATGATACTAACGTGAACAATCGTCGTCTGGTCAGGCAGGCATTAGTTGATAAGTACTCTAATCCTTCGCTTGTAGGGTTAGTCGAGTCGCTACTCAGCGCCGCATTGCAGCCTACTTTTGGCGCTGGTAGCGATCAGGCCATCGAGGCTGTCGTGGGCGTTAAGTCACAGAAGTTTAACCCGCAATTGATCGATCTACTTGATCACAAATTGCCGGAAGTTCGAGTGCGAGCAGCTTGGGCGATTGCGGCGCTTGGCTTCGCAGATTCCCAGCAGTTACAGGCAATTTTTACGAGATGCGAGAAGCTAACTGACGAAATTGCCACGCCCGCTAGGACGCCAGAAGACAAAGATGCCATGGTTGCCTTCCTGCTTGAGTCGCTAGGAAAGGCTAGGCACGAGCCTGCAAAGGAATTGCTAAGCCGCTACATCGCCAAAGCCGTTATGCCGCCGTTGCCTAGAGCAAGTGGAATTTGGAGTTTAGGTTTAGTGATAGAGGGCAGTAAGGATCAAAAGATTTCAAGCTTGTTGGAGAGTCGAATGCTGGATAACGGTCCAGGAGGTGAAGACACGCCAGTTCGCTACGCAAGTGCGTTGGCTGTAGGCTTGATCCGAGCCCCTGAAAGTGAAAAATCTTTGAAGCGAACCAATGAACAGCCTCCCGCGCCAGTTGGACTCGCCGCCGCTTGGGCATTAAAGGAACTAGAAAAATAGTACAGCCTTATTAATGCTTGAGTTTAGTCTTGGCCTAGTTCGTACAACATCTGAAACTCATAGATGCCCGACGTATGCCCATCGGAGAAGTGGATGTTATATGCGTAATTGCCGATGGGCTGCATTCGCGTGATCTCGAGCGGTCTTGCTTCAGCCATCGAAATCACTGGCAGTGCTAATGGTTGAGATGGGATGACCGGCTGTGAATGCTTCTCTTTGCAAAGAGCGCAGGGACAGGACTTACGAAGCAAACTGGCCGAATACTTTTTACGCAAACTGTCATTCCATGTAATGACAATGTTGTGGTCAAGTCGCTCGATGGCGATTGGAATGTGCCCCATGATGATCTGCCTTAGCTTACGAGGTCTTGGTGAAGATCAATCCTAAAATAGATTTGCTCACAGGGGAAGTTCAGGTAGCCGAGATGAACTTGAAATACTGAAGAGTGCGACGATGTGACTACGCAACTCACTAGTGCCGAGTGCCACTGGCTCTGCCAGTGTTGCGGAGCGATCGATTATGATTACTTTCAATTTACTACTGCCAATCATTACATGGGCTACAGAACATCGAAGTAACCAAATCTCGAATCACCTCCAATCTGAGTGATCGAATTGCTCATTACACTAGAGTTAAGTTCAAGCGGCTGTGCGCGAGAACTCCGTTTCTTACTCAGCGCGTTTAATGATTTGAGAAGGCAAGTCGAGCGAGGTGAACCGTATAGCCATCGCTCTAGACAACTCGATGCTACGGGCGGGTGAATTGATCGCGATGGCGGTTCTTGGACCCTCCCGCGCGCTGAACTCAGCTAACGACCACTCAAATGATTCGCGGGCAGGGTCGCACAGCGAGTTCAACGAGCATTTGCGGGGAGGGCGATAGGTGAAGGTAATTCAAGCATGGGTATTAATCGCCTTTATCTCATCGCGTGCTTGCGAACGTGGTGTGGCCGCCCGGAAAAAGCTGAGCAGGAGCTTCACCCTCCCAGTCGCAAATTCGTTGGTAAAAACGAGTCTAAAAATATTTAGAGCGGAAACCGTATGGCTCGCGCCATGATGCTAGACTCGACGCTACGCGGCTCGGACAACTCGATTGTTCTCTTTCCTCTGTCTGTTCTCAAGGTCTTCCAACAAAAGTAATAGCTCAGAAGAGGTCGGGCGATGGACTGCCTTGGTGGACGTCATGGCCTGGACGATCGGCCAGCTTGCAGCATTGTTTCCGAACAATTGAATTATCAATCTGCCGACGGCAAACACATCGATGGCCGATGAGACTTCGAAAAAGCCGTTGCGAACCTCTGGAGCATCGAACGGCGATACCGGTCGTGACAATTGAACGTACTTGCTGATTGGCTCGACACCGCCAAGACCAATCAATCGCAGACTCTCATCGAAATCGGTTACCAAGATATGATCCAGATTAATCTGACAGTGAGCCATTCCAGCTATGTGAATAGCATTCAGAGCTTCGAGCAGTTGCCTGACAAGCTTGATCAATCGCAGATTGGATAGGAATTGAGAGCGGCTGTTCAGCCATGAGTCCAAAGTTTGAGCCTCGACGAATGGATAAACTACGATGGGGCTGGTGGATGTGAGATTGGCGTCGACTACTGGAATCAGTCCGGGACTATCTACACTTGAACTAAACTCTATCTGCCTAGAAAACCTATCGAAATCGGGTTGAAGTTTCGAACCTGTGAAGATTTTCGCCCAATATTGTTCTTCAGACGAACCCGAGAATTTGGCTGGTCGGGCAACTACGCAGGACCTGTGGCAGGAATGTTCGGAGACAATTTGCTGAATGTGCCACATCGAGTCGTTGGAATGCTCTGCGAGAGTTGCTTTGTCCGCTGTGCTTGAGTTAAATCGGTAGCTGCTGCCGAGTCTGTTGAGATTTGCCGCTCAGTGACGAACTAGCCTCATAATTGCTACAACCGCACCGATAGAACGCGTAACGGACCCTCCCATGCAGTAATGTATCTACAGCCGTTGGATCAATTCATGGGAGGGTGGCAAGCGAGGAACGAGCGCCGCCGGGAGGGCGATCGTACCTGTGTGGAAAAACTCAGGCTAGAAGCGCTGTACGATGTTGTACTCGCCGCTGTTCGACCTTGCCCCCGAAGTTAGCTTTGAGAGTGGTCGTAGCTAAGCAGGTCGGGTTTGATTTCAATTCGGTGAGTGAACCTGCGGGCGGGAAAATAGTCCTACATCTCAACGCCGGTTAGCCTCGGGTAACACGGACTTTAAGTTCATACTCACTATCGCCAATTTGGTCCATTCAACGCCATGCAATACAACTCATATCGCAACTGCCTAGTCTATAATCCACTCGACCATCAAGGGTCGAGTCAGCGTTCCCCGCTTTCATTACCGTCCGATGTCCAAGAAAAATCAACGTAAATCATCCAACAACGACTCTGGGTTCAAAAGTTTGCTCCGTTCCGACGAGCAGGCGATCTCCTTTCTCGACTTAGGCGATCAAGTCACGCCGATTACGGTCATCGCCAATCAGCCGATCATCGATGGCTTTGATGATGCCTGCTTGCAACAAGCCGTTAACGCTAGGCTTGCACCTGGAGTTTCCAACCTAGTTCTCAACCCAGATGCGCATCTTGGCTACGGCGCACCAGTTGGTTGTGTGATGACCAGTCCAACGCATGTCTATCCTGGACCGGTTGGAGTCGATATCAAGTGCTCGATGAGTCTTCTGCAAACCGATGTTGATGCCAGCGAGATCGAAGACCGCAAGGTGCGCCGAGAATTGATCAAAGCAATCTGCCAACGCATTCCGACTGGAGCAGGGCGGGGGAGTCGCGATGTTCCGAAAAGTCGACAGGTCGACGAGCGGATGGGATTCGCGGTAGCCACCGAAGGGGCATCGAAGAATGTTTTGCGCAAACTTGGCATACCTGGAGATTGGGCCGACCGCTGCGAAGATTCAGCTCATCGTGCCCCAGATAGCTCGGTAGATTCACTTCAATTGCGACTGGAAAAACTGGTGCGAGAGAAGCTGCATAAGTTTGGCCAACAGTCTTCTCAGCTTGGATCGTATGGCGGTGGCAATCACTTTGGCGAGTGCGAAATTGTCGACCTATCTGATGATCCTCGGCTAAGAGTGATTGGAGAGTCGTTTGGGTTGAAGCACGGCAAAGTTGCCTTTCTCTCACACTGCGGCTCGCGCGGGCTCGGACACACTTTGGCTACGCATCAGTTCTCCAATTTAAAGGCACGCTTCAAAAAGACTGGTACTGCCTTCCCTGGCGGTGATCCCGATTTGGTTTACGCAGAGTACGGTTCGCCAGAAGCGTTTCAATATCTTTGCGATATGGCATTGGGAGCAAACTTCGCCACGGTGAATCATCTACTTATTAACCAATTGGTGCTGGAGGCACTTCAGCAAGTGTTGCCGGGAACACGCGGCGAATTGGTGTACTTCATTAGCCACAACATTGTTCGACGCGAGCATGTGGAAGGTCAATTGGAGTGGGTTCATCGCAAGGGAGCAACTCGAGCGATGCCAGCCGGGCATGTCGAGCTTCAGGGCACGCCATTTTTCGAAACTGGACATCCGATTTTGTTACCTGGAAATCCTCGCGATGGTTCAGTAGTGATGGTCGCTCGGCCAGAGGCACGTAAGGCTTGCTACTCGGTCAATCATGGAGCTGGTCGAGCGATGTCGCGACGTTTTGCAAAGCATAACCTCAACCAGCAGCAGATCGACAGCGATTTGGAAGCTCATGATATCTTGAGTAATTGTCGAACTTATCCTAAGGATGAAGCTCCTGCGGCCTACAAGAATTTTGAAGATGTACTAAGCAGCGTGAAACAAGCTGGGCTAGCCGACGAAGTTGCTCGCCTGAAAGCTCGTTTTGTCATCAAGGACGGCTCGGACGCAGACGACTGAACCAATGTAAATTATCGCTCCGTCGATAAGCTGTAGCCAGGCAGCCTGTCGCGGAGCGACGAGGGTACAGTAGCTACCTTCACCAGCAGGTGGAATGAGACTGGCCGCACCGCCGGTCAGTTCCGCGATTCGCCAATACTGTCTGTTACCAAGTCCTTCAGACTGGGCTGAGTAAATTGTTGGACCTTCGGCCCGTAAACAGAAACATGCGCAACCTCAAAACTAGCTAGCCTACATTTTTCGGCTCCCCACGCGCCTAAAACCTCTGAAAATGAAGCTCTACACTCCATCCACTAGACGAGTTAAAATATTTAGCAGATAAGCTCCAGTAACCTCCACAAAGCTCGAATATGACTCAAGACTACACCGATCAGCAACTGCAAGCATACTTGGACGAGGCTCTTTCGAGTGAGTTGATGGCGCAGATTGAATATTCGCTACGATCCAACGAGGAACTGCGAGAGCGATTGGTGGCTGTTGCAGCAACTCGAGAAGCTGGTGTTCACGGCTTGGGTGAAATCTGGCGACGCAATCGAATTAGTTGCCCCAATCGACAACAGCTCGGCAGCTTTCTGTTAGGTGCGATGGACGAAGAGCAGTCGAACTACATCAAGTTTCATTTGCAGACAGTTCAGTGTCGATACTGTTTAGCAAATTTGGAAGATCTGCAGCGACAGAACAAGGAAAGCCAATCAGCGGTGCAGACTCGACGCCGGAAGTATTTTCAAACCAGCGCGGGTTATCTGTCCAGCAAGAAGTAAGGTGTGCCACTTGCTCCGCCAGTGGCACTCTAAAGCAAGATCAAACGCGTTAAGTTAGAACCGGGGGCTTCGCGCACCTCCGCTGGAATTCAATTGAGTGCAATGGCGAGTCGCGTTAAAGAAGGAACTCTGGCGAGTCCCACTACGGTAAGAACTCAATCCAGTCAATGTTCATCAGGCCTCCCTGATTTTTGGCGTTGATGAACACGGCGAAGATATCTACGGATGCTTCACTGGCAGGAATATTCGATTCAAGCTGATAGAACTCCTCCCATTTGCCGTTAACCTTTACAGGAAATGTCGCCAACACGGGGCCATCTTTGGTTCCGGACCGAAATTGAATTTCGCCACCTGCTCCCGCGCTGGCTACACTGACTCGAATTCCAGAGACCTGTGACAAGGGAATCTGAGGGAACTTCAAGTAACCGTTGTGGTTGATGGCTCCCATGAACTTTCCACCTTCAGCGTTGCCGGATTGAAGCGGTTGAGTTCCATCAAACTCAGTGGCTCGTTCAGCCTGTATCTTTCTGGATCGCAACACGATTGAGCTGCTGCCGGTAAGCGACGGCAGATCTTTGAATCCAGCGTCAGCAAAAGTTGCATCCAATCGTATAGCCTGCGCGTCGGCCGGAATCATAAAGTGATTGCCCAGACCTGTGTGCATCGGTGTACTATCCGATGCCTTCACTGAGTAGACGTACTGGACCATCGTTTGAATCTCTTCAAGCGTGCGATGCGAGTGAGGCAGCATGGGGACTTTCCCCCATACGCCAGTTGAGCCCTTCTGGACACGCTCGACCGACTTTTCCAATTGTCCGGGTTGATCACGGTACTTGTTAGCCACCTCGACAAATGCTGGACCCACCAGTGGGCGATGCGAAGCGTGACAATTCAAGCAACCCGATTGCCGGATCAGCTTTAGTCCTGGTGGAGCATTGTCATCACTGGCGTTGCCATCGATCCCCACTGGCGTCATCTGCACATAGGCTCGCGTTGTTGCACCGGGATCTAGCTCAGTTAGTTCGCTGTTGTCATCCAGCGATGCGTAGTTGCTGGTGCCATCCTCGCGATCGACAATCTCAATCCTGTAATGGAGATCCTTTCCAGGCTCAAAAAAACTTCCAAGGACTGGGCTTATAAATCGAACACTCGGTGGCTCATTACCGCAGATGACATTGATCGATTGACGGTTGGTGGCTCCGTTGGGATCACTGACATCAAGGTGTACCGAGAAAATTCCAGGCTCATTCAGTTTCAATACGGGCTCGGGCTCAGTACTGAATAAAACTTCAGGTCCGGGAGGCGTATCTGGCGTTCCACTGGACTTGCTGTAGCTCCAGCGGTAGCTCAATTTGTCTCCATCGCGATCACTTGAGGCGCTGCCGTTGAGCTTCACTTGCAATGGCTGCCGACCTGCGGTGCGATCTGCGGTGAATTCGGCTTTCGGAGTTCGATTGCCGCGAATGTAGTCGATGCGAATCAATTCGGAGTCTGGATTGACGCCCCATGTCTCGCCGTAGATCAAAACATACAGGGCACCACTGGCGTCGAACTTGAGTTGAATAGGCCGAGTAAATTTCTCATGAGGTAAAAATCGTTCCATCTTGGCAACGCGATACTCTTCGTCAAAGTGCACCGCCATGATCCAGTTGCGAGACCATTCAAAGGCGAACAAAGTGCGATCATAAAAGCTTGGCAATCGATTGGGAGAAATGCCGTAGTCCGATTCGTAGTAAACAGGACCCGCGCAAGCAGTGCGTCCGCCCGATTGCACCTCGGGGAACTTTTCGAATGAGGCTGCCGGATAGAAGATCATGGCTGGCTGAGCTGGTGGAAGTTCACGGACCCCGGTGTTGTTGCGCGAGTGATTCAGCGGATGAAGCGCATCGAATGGCTGGCCCATCGTTTTTGCCTCGAAGTCGTAGTCGTTGTAGGCATAGTTGTCGCCGATGAAGTAAGGCCAACCGAAGAAGCCTGCCTTTCTAGCTTGATTGACTTCGTCGTAGCCTCGGGGGCCTCGAGCACTTGGGCCGCCAGCATCGGGACCAACATCTCCCCAATACAAAAAACCGTTGTGTTGATCGACACTAATTCTCCAAGGATTACGACAACCCATCACATAGATTTCCGGCAGTCCTTGCGAGCCATCTTTGGGGAACAGGTTGCCATCGGGAATCGAGTATCCGCCATTGGGTTCAGGGTGAATTCGCAGAACTTTTCCGTTGAAGTTGCGGCTATTGGCGGCCGAACGTTGCGCGTCCCACGGTTCGCGGCCAGGTCGCTCGTCGATCGGAGCATAGCCTTCCGAGAATTCAAACGGGTTGGTGTTGTCTCCAGTGCCAATGAACAAACAACCGTCTGGTCCAAACTCTAACGAGCCTGCATGGTGGCAGCACTCGCGACGCTGCTCTTCATAAGCTAGCAGTCGTTGTTCGCTGCCGAGTTGCAGTTTGCCTTCCCGAAATTGAAATCGACTAACTCGCTGACCAGGAAAATCAGGAGGTGAATACTGTAGATAGATCCAGCCACTATCTTTGAAGTCCGGCGCAAGAGCCAAACCGATCAGGCCATTCTCTTGAGCAGTAGTGACTGTTAACTCACCGACAACTTCTTGATGACCGCTCTTGGGGTTAATCGTTTTGAGTTTTCCGGAAAGCTCAATCAAATAGATGGTTCCATCTGGGCCAACATCGAACTCCATTGGTTGAATCAAATTCTTAGCGACCGAGGATCGTTCGAATCTAGCCAGATCAACCGGCGGTTGTTGAGCTTTCAAGGTGCTCGATGAATCGCAGGTGATTGCAACAGCTATGAATAGACCAAGAGCGCAGCCAAAAAACGACGCGGCGGAGTATCTCATTTGATTGATCGGCAGGAGGGGAATTTCGGCGGGTGTCCAAAGACTCAATGTTCTTTGGATTGGTAAGGATGAGGTCTAGAACTGCTTGCGACCGAGAGCCTTGGCAGCTTTCTCTTTTTCGGCCTTTTCTCGCTCGGCTAATACTCGTTGGTATCTTTCCATCAATTCTGGCGTCATCGATTCAACAGCCAGCTTGTAATAGACCCGAGCTGATTGAATATGGTTGGCAGCTTCAGCCTCCATACCCATCTTGATGTAGTAGCGAACGTTTGATTCAGCCAGGCTAGGATCAACGGGAGGCGTCTTACCTTTGAAGCCCGATGCGGTTTGATTATCGCGATAACTTGGATCTCCGTCCCGAGCTGTGGTGATCTTAGAATAGCTCGACAGAAACTTACGAGCCTTGTCGGCTTCAGTTGCAGCAGAATCTGAAACTGCGAGTGAGCGATTATTCTGAGCGATTACGCGCGAAGGAACATTGGAGTTGAGAATAGCTTCGTCCATAGCAGCAAGATCGATAATCTGAACCGTCGCAGACATCGACGACATTCCACCGGTAGCTCCAAAAGTTCGATTTTGATTGAAGGGGCTGAAGCCGCGACTAACGGAACCAGAACTACTGTATGAATTTCCGCCAAGGTAAGCTGTGCCGCCATCAGGAATCAATGCACCGCCGCTCATCGAGAACTGCTGGATAACCGGTAGTTGCACCACTTGCGCGCGAAGTGAATTCATGCTTAGCGAAACAGCCAAAATTGAAATCGAAGTTAGCCAAGTTCGGTGGCGGAGCATAATGAACGGTCTTGCAAAGTCGGTGAAGGCGGAATGAGGAAATTTCGAGCGGATCTCTCTGGCCACCCAATTATAAGCTACCCGGCCCTGGTGAGTCGACATTTTTGTTGGGCATTGTTTCGCAAAACTCCGCTAAAATAGGCTGATTCTCGCTGGCTGACTTTTCCCGGTGCAGTCCTAACGCGTGATTCCCATTGCCCTCTGTGCATCAGGGTCTCCTGTGGTTAATCAATTTGGAGATGAGCATTGAAAGATCATCCACTGAGGCACAGAGTCACAGAGCTTGATTAAAGCTGGAGATTGCAAGGTTGGCGAAAAATCGAGTTTGAATAATTACTGAAAGAGCAGGCCGTGGCAACGTGACCCGGATGGGCGCCTTCAACGACTTAGAACTCAGCCGGAATTGACTTCTACCTCGAGCGGCCGCGCTTTCGCTAAACGAGCTTGACCATCGCGCAGATAATAAAGTTCTTTCCTCTAGAAAAAGCCGTCTCCGGACAACTTTGCTGCAAGGTAAGGAGATTGCCACTGGGTGTCAAATACCGTGAACTCGCTATCAACGTAGTTTAGTGCTAGCGTGAGGTCATCACTAATGACGTAATCAGCGCATCTGGCGACATTCTGAGTCTTGGGTTGAAATGCGATTCCCAAATTGGCTGCCATTAACAGACACGCGTCACCATCGTTGTCGCCAATAGCAACGATTCGAGGTATTGAGTCAAACCTGTCTATAATGTTCCTAAGTACGTTATGCTTGCAGATGGAATGTCGTTTGCATCCATTCTTGTGGCGCATGGCTGGCGAAATCGTTAGTTCACCCGTTGCTATTCCGTCATGAAAGCTCAGCACATGTGCAACGCTGAAGTCGGCAAACACGCGACGCCGAATTACTTCCGTAGCAATGAAATAACTGTCACTTACGATTCCAACTACATAACCACGCTTTCGAAGTCCAATAACTAACTCCAAAGCCCCACTTGATAGTTGAGTATGCATGGCCACGCTTTGGAATACGTCTTGTGGCGTACCACGGAGTAGGTCAGCTAACTTTTGTGATCGCAATTGAGGTGGTAATTCATGGCTGTCCAAAAGAATACCAACATCATTTTCCTTTTCTATCGCTCGGGCCAGCTCTTCAACAAATCGGTTCTTAATTAGTGTTCCATCCATATCGATCAAAGCTAGACGTTGAGGATTTCCCAATCTACTAATCATTGATCCGAGGTCTGCGTTGGCACGTCGTTCCTGTTCATTGAATTCAAGAACCTGCGAGTCGGTCAATCGACCAAATCGACGCGCGCGTTCCAGAATCGTACGAATTACTTGTGAAGCCATGCCGCGAAGTCCTTCCAGTGACTTACTATCATGTTCAATAATTCCAATGTCAACTTGACGAATTCGAGCTTCGTTGGCAAACATGTCGATTAAAAGCCCGACATCAACGCCATAGTCGTTTTCAAGTGTCAGCGCCAAGACAAGGCTTTTTCGGGTTGCGATCACGCCACCCAGCGGTTGGTCAATATGAAGCAATTCTGGGAAGAACATTTTCAACAGAGGTTTGGCAGAAAGCTCAGTTACACGACCACCGTTTCGAGTAAACCGTGCTTTGACAAAATCTGCTTGGTCATCCAACAAAGGACGCACCATTTGTTCAGCCAAGTCGTGGGCAAAGCCGGATAAATCTCCATCCAAATACAATAAGAATTCGTTGCTGGCGGCTATGGCGCCATCTCGCATTGAGGCACCCTTTCCCAAAAATGAACTGGTTATTACTGATGCGCCTTCCTTTGCTGCAATTTCGGGAGTGCCATCCACTGATCCATCATCAACGACAATCACCTCTGAGACTGTGGGAGAGCTAAGCATGACACGAACGACTCGACCGATCGTTTTAGATTCGTTTAGCGCAGGAATGACAACTGTAATCATGTGATCCTCACTTTCTCGACAAGTAGATCCGCCAACTAACTTCCATCAACTTATGGATCGCCAAACGATTCGCCAATACGACAGTTTGTCGTCTTATTAGCCAATCGGATCGTTTGTATGCACCAAAGTTCTGGTTTAGCTAAAATCGACTGTGCGAATCGACCTTTACATCAGTTTGCTCGGTTGGGTTAGAACTGATGCATTGCCTTTGAGTGAACAATGTTTGGGGGTGGTACGCTGATTGGAAAACACTTACCGTGGTTCCTGACAGCAAGTTCGATCACCCGAACTTTGATTACCAACCTCGAGCTTCGATGCCAATGAGTACCTATGTTCTGCGGTACTTAGGGTCTGGAAACGATTGTCATTTTTGGATGACCATAAATCCACAAGTACGACAAAATGTCGTACTGCCAATTGCCTTGCAGGATAGTAAAACAAGTAGCATGGAAATGATGCGACATACACCCAGGTTACGACTTCGATGGCAGCCAATTGTCATGACGGCAGTTGCACTTCTGCTAGTGCTCGTAACTGGTGTTTGGGGAATGTTCCGCGACATAAATCACGTCACAGAAACAACTACTCGCTCGGAAATTTCGAAATTCCAATCTCATGCGGATCGAACAATTAGTCGAATCGAGTCCGAGATTCGCGATTCAGGAGATTTGCTCGGATTTGTTTCTGAGAATCCTCGCTGGTTTGAAGAGCTGTGGATTGCAACTGTTCGCCGGATGCCAGAAGTTTTGTATGGTGCTATTTTGGATGCTGATCGAAAATCAATCGAGGACAGTAACCGACTTCTTAACTCTGAATTATCGCCCAATGATACGGTGACGCTTATCTTGGTCCCATCTAATGATTTTGGCACGGAAATGGACCTGATGGTACCTAATTCGAAATTACTTCCACGAACATCTGGAACCAATAACAAGCAAGTTTTAGATGTTGTTTATTCAATTCGCTCTGGGCTTGAGGTGATCGGCTACTATCGAGTTGGAATGGACTTCGATTTTCTTGAGGCAAAGATAACGCACGCGCAACGAAGAGTGTTGGGTGGTTGGTCAATCGTCCTACTGGGTATTGCATCGATTGTATTTGGCGCATGCGTTTCTTTGTATCGGCTTGGATTGCATACAGTAGCGCTCGAGTACAAGTTGGGTGTTGCGGAATTTCGACGTGTAGATGAATTACACCGTTTGATGGTCGGATTGGCTCACGAGATTAGGAATCCATTGAACGCGATACGTCTAAATCTCTTCGCATCGAAAAAAATCTTAGGTGCAGGTCGCAACTTCGATATCGAAGGTGCCGAGGGTATTCTTGACGAGTCCGTTGAAGAGATTGAGCGGATGGATGGTTTAATTGGTCAACTACTTGGCTATGCGCGAGTAGTTGGCAAGTCGCCATCGAAAGTAAACGTCAACGAACAAGTAGACTCAGTATTGAAATTCTTTCGAAGGACGCTTGAAGAGTCCGGTATACAATCGGAATTCAAACCATGCTCCGAGGCTTGCGTGATTTCAATGGACCCTCAGAGTCTACGTCAGGTCTTAATAAACTTATTTCAGAATGCATGTCAGGCGATGGCTGGTGGTGGCAATCTCCTTGTACGCGTGACGTCTGCGTCGACTAGAGTGTGTATAGACGTACACGATAGCGGGCCAGGGCTTGAGAAGACGGTGATGTCAAAGATATTCGATCCATTTTTCAGCACCCGAGAAGATGGGGTCGGCATGGGCTTGGCAGTAGTTAAGGGATTGGTGGAAAGTTCAATGGGGAGTATTAATTGCTGCAGAAGTATCCTTCTCGGTGGCATGCACTTTCGAGTGGAATTGCCATTAGTAGCTGCCTCATAAGGCGGGTATGTTATGTCAAGAAATCGAAGAATTTTAATTGTCGAAGATCAAAAAAAAGAACGCGATGCACTAGCTCGTGTGCTCAAAATGGAGGGTTACGCGCCTGTCGGTGTGCCTGGTATCAAAGAGATTGGTGAATATCTTGGTACTCAATTTGATTTGGTGATCTGTGACCTTCGGCTTGGAATGGAATGTGGATTAGATGCACTAAGAGTCGTTCGTGAAAATTGGCACGGAGTCCCTGTGATTATGGTCACAGCTTATGGAGCGATCGATAGTGCAGTCAATGCAATCAAGTCTGGGGCTATCGATTATCTGACAAAGCCACTCAAGCCTGCGGAGTTGTTGACGCTACTGAATCGTTATTTGCCAATGGAAAGGCAAGCAAACTATGCGATTCAAGGGGATACTTGGCTTGAGAATCAACTAGGGGACAGCATCAAAATGGAGGCAACATATGCTAAAGTTGCCCAGCTAGCAGGTCAAAACTGCTCGGTCCTCATTACTGGCGAGCAAGGATCTGGGCAGGAACTTGTGGCGGCTGCAATTCACGAGCAGAGTGCAAGGAAGCATCGTCCCTTCGTCGAGTTTCGCGCTAACGCGTTTCCGATTAGTTCGATTGAGTGCGAGCTGTTGGGTCTTGGTCGAAACGACTATTACGGGCGTTCTAAAGCCAGCAGAGGACGGATTGCATCTGCAAACTCAGGTACTTTGTACATTGAGGATTTTTTTGCAATTCCTCCTGAGATACAACGACGACTTCATGGCCAACTTTATTCATCACCTGAATCCAACAAGCCCAAAGCGACTGACGTTCGATTGATTGCCAGCTCTAACGTAGCTCTACCGGATCTGTTCGAACTTGAAAGTATCGACCAACAGGTGCTGGACCTCCTCTGCTTGAACCTGATTGAGCTTCCACCACTTAGAGACCATCCAGAAGACATTCCGAACTTGGTTGATCATTACTTGAATGAGTGCGCAAGGCGGCACTTGCGTTCGCGGCCGACAATGGATGAAGAACTATTCGATTTTCTTTGCGGATATGAATGGCCTGGAAATGTTCGGCAACTGCGTAACGCAATTGAGAATATGTTAGTACTATCACGAGGAGAGCAAATCTCGATGGATGATCTTTCTGCGTTTCTCGGTGGTGGAGATTTTGGAGATTCTACGCCACTCTCTTCGTCCGAAATGAGCCTGTCAGAGCTTGAGAGAATGGCAGTTATTGGAGCTCTTAAGCGTAGTCTAGGAAATAAGACACACGCTGCCCAAAAGTTAGGAATCTCCGTCCGTACACTTCAGAGAAAAATGAAACAGTGGAAGCTTGAAGGGAGCGAATTAGATGCGTAATGACAGAGTCGCATGGGAAAAATTCGAGCTCATGATACGATCGGGCGTTCCGCATGCGTTGGACATAGCTTCTGAGTTGGTTCGACACAACTTGCGGAGTCCATTACACGCAACGGACCAAAAAGAAATCGTTGATTTGAAATACTACTGTGTAATCCATCGAGCTTACCGACTAGGAGTCTTGCCCAAATGGATGGACTTGATTGAGTCTTTAAAGCAACTCTCGTGTTGGACTCTAATTCGTGACAGGCAGGATATCCAACTTTGGATCGTAGAGATCTGTTCTAAGGGAATTCAAGTTCCGCCTTTCGAAACTGATTGTCAATTCTTGGATTTCCTATCCTCTGCCAAAGCACATCTCAAAAAAGGTGCTTAAAAAAACAAAGGATTGAATGCAAGCGTTGGTTGGTGATGCTGTTCCTGCAACACTGCAAGTGTGTTGTGTTTCCGTTTTCTTTAAGGCTGGTTGAAAAAGTGAAGAACTCTAAGGGCTTTCGACCAAGCTGTGAGAATTCGCTGTACTTGGTGCTGTTCATTTCCAATGGTGGCGGTTGGTGATTCTTCACCAACTTCTTTCGCTCGCCATTTTCCAATTCTGCGTCGATGGAAGCTACCGGCATGTTATTACGTTTGTTGGTAACCTCTTTCCAAGTACAAAAACATGGAACATCAGGATGTATCGTCTGCAATCGCCATTTTGGCAATTGCTTTATTGTTCGCAAAAGCTGCGGGAGCCATTGCACAGAAGGTCGGTCAGCCGGCAGTCCTTGGTGAGCTTTGCGCTGGGGTGATTCTTGGTAAGTCCATCCTAGGATTACTAAACCCTGAAAGTGATTTCATTCATCTACTTGCTGAACTTGGAGTTATTATCCTGCTGTTCGAGATCGGGATGGAAACCGATCTAAGAAAATTGCTCAGCGTAGGAGCTGCTTCGTCATTGACTGCGATTGTAGGGGTCATCCTGCCCTTCTCGTTGGGCTATGTAGTCTGCTGGGGTCTTGGCCTAAGTACTTTGGTCGGAATTGTGGTCGGTGCGTCTCTAACTGCTACAAGCGTTGGCATAACCGCAAGAGTTCTATCGGACCTGAATCAGCTCGATTCTAAAGAGAGTCGAGTAATAATCGGTGCCGCTGTACTCGATGACGTAATTGGCCTTGTGATTCTTTCGCTCGTTACCAATCTGACAGAAGGAAAAAGCCTGACGGCTCTTAGCATTACGTGGACGACGGTTGCAGCATTCGGGTTCCTGGCTGGAAGCTTGGTTTTGGGGCGATTGGTTGTTCCGAAGATCGTGAATTATGTTTGCCAACTAGATCTACCGGGCACTCCAACAATGATTGCGGTCATTATCGCACTAGGACTCTCTTGGCTCGCTGCCTACTGTGGTTCTGCAATGATCATAGGTGCATTTGCCGCCGGCCTTTTGCTTCGTACCAGTCCTCAGGCCGATGAAATTGAAGTTGGCGTAGCGCACTTAGGTCACTTCTTCGTGCCTATGTTTTTCCTTGCAGTTGGTGCTTCCGTCGATGTTCGAGCAATGGATCCTCTTGCTCCAGACGGGTCTTCAACAATCATTCTTGCCGCAGCCCTTATCGTTGTGGCTATCTTCGGAAAACTATTGGCAGGTTACGCGGCTACCTGGTTTTCGGGTCGGAAACTGGTCGTGGGAGTTGGGATGATTCCTAGAGGTGAAGTTGGCTTGATTTTCGCGAAAATGGGACTCGCGACAAACGTGTTTGATAATCGTATCTTTGGTGCGGTCTTGATGATGGTTCTGGCCACAACCTTTATTGCTCCGGTTTGGCTTCGATTTCTTCTACCGAAAATAGTGGTTTCCAAGGCTGACGAATCACCAATAGCAATCTCGGACCTTGTAAACGATCCCTAACGGCTTTGCAGTCTCGCATACGTTGCTACATCGTACTTGATCTTTGTCGCAATCGTAGTATCACCCCCCCTTCCCTCAATGCAGGTAAAAATCATCACAAGCATTCACAACATTAATCTTTCCGTTTGCGAATACCTTTACGATTGGATTGGAAAATGTTCGGTTTTAGAAAAATGCTGCTAATTTTCAGGTCGGATTCCGATGCGATTCATTGGGCACTAAACCAAGCTCAACAACATCAATCTCGAATATCTATTTGGCAAGTGCTCAACCTTCCAAGTTTGGATCGCCGAATCACGAAGCAGGTGACAGCCGAGACTGAATTGAATTTAGAGCAACTAACGAGTGAAAAACTAAATCGCGATCTAGCAGAACTAGTTGCGACCTGCGATTCGCTTGGTAGTGACGTAAGGACTCGTGTTATTCACAGGGACTTAAAGAACGAGTTGCAGGGGTTCCTTTGGAATGAGCGCCCAGATGTCGTAATTATTCCATTGGTTGAAACGTCCGATTTTCGGGGCTTGCTCCGAGAGATTGTTGGTGACCTTCCGATACCAATTTTGTTCCTGAATTCACGCTTGAAGCAATCGAATCCGAATGTCCTGGTGGTATTGGACACGATCGAAAATGTTGCTGATTCAACCTTGAGGTTTTGCACGTACTTAAGTAGAGATTTCTTTGATAATGTTCAATTTAGCTTCTTACACCCCATCTTTGATTCAGGAGAAAGATATCTTGAAGGACGGCGGGGTGTCGCGACAAAAGCACTAGAAAGCGTCGAAAAAGAACTGGCGTCCGATCATCACCAAGCTGTTCATGCAGTGCTAAGTCAATTTGGATTCGGTTCAAACCCATTTGTGGTGCGAAAAGGAAATCGAACCCGGGTCATAAGTGAAGGTGTTCGCGAAGCATCGGCGGACATCGTGATTGTAAATCCAGACGATCTACAAAGATCTATTTGGAACATAATTCAAACACCACTTGAGCAACTCCTGAATGTACTAAATTGCTCTGTGTTGCTAACGGCTCCTTCTCGATTCATTCAAGAGCGAACGGATTAGTCCTCAATACATAGGCAGTGTTTGTTGGGTTCGACCAGCAAAGGAGAAGGGGCCGAACAGGCAAAACATCGATTTTTCCGACGATGCAACGAGTTAGGGACCACAACTGTTGGGTCCAACAGTAGTAACACAAATTGGAAATTACTCGATTTCGGAAAGCTTGCGATGATCCGAGGATCGAACGATTTCATTCTTTTGCCATTCGAACTTTAGATCCTTCAAGTAGGTCACATTGACTTCAAGTCCATCGGGCATCTCGGTCAGCACATCAGACCAGGTTTGGATCTTCTTGATCCTCTTTTTGACAAAGACCAACTTCACTATTTCAGTCGATGCAAAGACGCTTGAATCTTGTGAAGTGAACTTGATTGATGCTACAACTTTTCCAGGCAGATCACGAGCGATCCCATCGAAGTGAGTTGGTTCGGAGAAACGGAGTTCCAGTTGTGTGTTGGAGTTCTCTCCGTCTATCGAGTTCTTCTCGGTATAGCCAATCAACAGCGGCCAATCGGGATTTTTCTTGTCGACTGTAATGGTCACAGCGCCCGTTTCTCCTAGCGTGGCTCGAAAGACTCGGTTCAACCCATCGTCGTGTGACTCCCAGTTGGTTCGCGATTGAATGATTGGAAAAAACTCTGCACCATAGGCTCGCGATCGTAGAAACAGATGACGGAGCGCGAACATGTTGAGAAACTTATTAATTTCTAATGAGCGTGGGTCTTTGGCAAATCTAACGACTCCTCCAGAAGTGCCATCTTCGACTTCAGAACAATTTACACTAAGTTGCTGATGTCCGATCAGCCCGAAAACATCTGTTGGAAACTTCTTACCGTTCTTAACAGAGGAGAGTTTAGCGATGCAGACATCTTCGTCTTTGGATAGATAAACTTCTTCTGCGAAACTGTTAAGCGGTTTGTTTGGCTCGCCGGTTTGAACATTTGCGACCAGATCGCAGTCATGCAGGCTGTCAATCCAAGTTTTCAAGGTTTTGATGGCCGGTTGTTGGCCATACAAGCTTGTAGGTATAACTGCCGTTGAGAGGTGAAAGACCAAAGCCGCAATTAGAAGTCGTTGAGTGTGATGGATCATTTTAGAGAGCTGGTGACTGACGAAGGACTTTGATATCTCAGCTCATAGGATATCACAAGAGAGGTCATGAAGAATCACCGAAGTTCACCTTCAACGATGCGAAACCTCTTTCAGTGCTTCTGCGTCTCGGTGGTTGAGCACTGATCGATCGAGAGCATTGAAGGATTAGCCACGGAGGCGCGGAGACACAGAAATTGATCAAAGCTTGAAGATTCTACGGTTATGAAGGGAACTCTGGCGAGTCCAATTACGGAGGAGTGAGGAACTCTGGCGAATGCCACTACTGAAAGAGTTGTGAAGAGCTGGCTGGGGCTACGCGGCCGGGATGGGCACCTTCAACGACGTAGAATTCAGCCCAAACAGGCATCTGCGGACTTATCTCCGTGGCTTGTTCGAGCGACATGTTGTATTTGCGCAAAAAATCAAAAACGCCAGAGCGCCCCGTGAACTCCGTTGTACCTTGAGTTGGAAACAAGATGCAGTCGAACATGTTCTGACCTGCAACATCGGTTGGGATATTGCGTATGGCAAACTTGACAGTGTCTGAGTTTAACTTGGCGATTCTGTCCTGGGTTGCCACCAAAGTCTCAACAAGGACTAGGTCGTCAGTTGCGTGACCATCGCTGGAAACAGCATGAAACAGGTTGGGTACAAAGGACGACTCGGAGGCCGACTGTCGATTGATTCGGATGTTGACCAGCGAGAATGTAAAGGCATCGTTCGACGCAGACTCCTTGCAGCGGAACCAGCCCACTAGTGGATCGTAGGTCATCAAGTTCTCGGGATCATCGATGGTGTACAGTTGATACCTGTCTGTTTCGATACGCGTCGTGTCGAAGATAAAGGCGAACTGTTGCGTCTGACCGGCGTAGCCAACTCGTGGTCCAATTAGGTAGTCAAAGCGTCTGCCTGTCTGATTCAGCCGTTCAACAAGCACTGGAAGAATATCGTCGCGATCTGATTGTATGCCTTGCAGAGCAACCAGATCGAACTGCCTCAATATTCCGACAAGAGCTTCTGCAACTGTAGGCTTGGCTAGTTGAGTTACGCCTAAGGAGTTAACATTGAACGAAGCCAATCGAAAGGAGGGAACGCTATCCATTTGTGGCCTCAGTAGCGACGTACCATTGCCAGCCGCGATTGGCTTGGGTGGAGTTGTATTTGAAGCGGTAGTTCCAAATGACATTGGCGACATCGAAGGAGACGCCAATGACGAAGTCGATGGAAGACTGAGCGATCCGCTGCTGCCACTGCGAGCCACATCGGCAATCTTTGTCGAAAGTTGGTCCTGGATTACGGCCAACTTTTCGCCAACTCCTAACTTCTCTACCCATGGGCCAGCTTCTTTCTGAGCTGCACCAACGGCACTGCTGAGCAGATCGCGAGTTGGATCTTGATTGTGCCAGGTAGAAGACGTACTGGGTAATGATGATCCCGTCAGCGAACCAAAGCTGCCAGAGCCAAAACCGCCTGAACCAAAGCCACTGAGATCAAGCCCTGGTTGCGTTCCCATCGGCTGGCCATTGACACTCTGTCGAGGTTGCAGTCGCAGATTCTCGATGCCGCCGATGGTGTAATTGTTGGCGATGTAGGCGAAGATCGAACCAACGGTGAAAAGAATTGGCCAACGTTTTTGAATCAGCATTGCGGATCCTTTTGGTGCATTCACTTGAGTCGTGAATTTGTCGAGCTCAGCGGCCTAGCCTTGCCACCTATTGCTCGATGGGTTTTGTATCGCAACTGCCAGGTTGGTCAGCCGAAACGCTACAAAACGAAACCACCCAGAATCCTTCTTGGACTAACGGTCCAGAAATCGGCAGGTTTGAGAATGGAGATTAGTTTTTCGAGCTGTTTTCCGAGGGCCTGAGCGAACCGTGTGCGGGTGGAATCGTTCATGAGGGTATTGTCGGTTCGGAAAATTTTTACCGGGGGAGTTGCCGGTGTTTTGAAGGAGTAAAGGTAAGAGGTAACTTCAAGGCCAGCCCCCCTAAGAGAATTCCAGCAAACTGATACAATCGGAATGACGCTGAATCCGCGCGAGAGTGAACATCGAACCCTCCCGCGAGAAGGCCGGCAACCGACCGGAAATTGATTTCGCGGGTAGGGTCGCACAGCGAGTTCCGCGAGCATTTGTTCAAACTAGCCGCCAGCCGTTAGGCTCCGGTTTATTTGGGAATTTTGCTGATGTGTTGTCTAGCAAGAGGCGGCCTGAACGAAAACGCGATAACGGATTTTCGATGGCAGAAACCGGACGCCAACGCGTGGCGGCTAGGAAAACGAGAACCGACGCCAACGCGTGGCGCTGCAATTTAGTAACCGACGCTAACGCGTTGTGGCTGGTGAAGATAGAACAAGATTCATGAAAGCGGAGTAAGGATAGATGATCAAAGCAGGCATCATCGGTTGTTCGGGTTATACCGCAATCGAATGCATCAAGCTACTTTTGCGACATCCCAATGTACAAATAGTTGCGGCTACCAGCCGTCAGGCTGATGGTTCGACGATTGCCGACATGCATCCTACGCTTCAAGGTCGACTCGAGTTGGTTGTAGAAGATCTGACGCCGAAAGCCATTGCCGAGCGTTGTGATGTGGCTTTCTGTTGCTTACCTCACGGAGCCTCTGCTCCTATTGTTTCCGCCATACTAGATGCTGGCTGTCGAGTGATCGATTTGAGCGCTGATTACCGGCTAAGCACTCCTGAGCTTTATCAGCAGTGGTACGGCGAGCATCATCCTGATCCGGGGCGACTGGGTGAAACACCCTATGGCCTCCCCGAGTTATTCCGAGACTCAATTCGCTCGGCCAAGTTAATTGCCAATCCGGGTTGTTATCCCACCAGTGCAATTCTGCCGCTTACGCCACTCATCAAGCACGGTCTGATTCAGTCCGAAGGTATCGTGGTGGATTCGAAGAGTGGTGCGAGTGGAGCAGGGCGAACCGCCAAGGTCACCAGCCTGTACTCGGAGATTAACGAAGCTTTTTCGGCTTATGGCGTGGGCAATCACCGTCATCAACCAGAAATCGTTGATATTGTGGGACGTTTCAGCGGTACGATGCCTCAACTGATCTTTACGCCACACTTGGTACCGATGGATCGAGGCATTTTGTCGACAATTTACGTTCGTCCCGTAAACGGAGTGACGGCCAATCAAGTTCGCGAGTGCTTGTCGTCGTTTTACGAGAAGGAACAGTTTGTTCGCGTTCGCAGCAATTTGCCAAATACGAAGTTTGTCGCCAATACCAATTACTGTGACATTGCTGTTCGCGAAAACGGCGGCTGGATCATCCTTTTGTCTGCATTGGATAACCTGATCAAAGGTGCTTCCGGCGCGGCAGTGCAATGTATGAACGTCATGTTTGACCAACAAGAGAACCTCGGGCTAGGAGCTTAGCAAGATCGTGGGATTGAATCTTCCAAAGGGCTTTCGATTCGCAGGAATCGCGTGTGGTATCAAGTCTCGCGCGGATCGCAAGGACATTAGCCTAATTGTTTCCGAAGTGCCTGCAGTGGCAGCCGGTGTATATACTCAGAACTGGGCTGTTGCTGCTCCGGTAACGCTTTGTCGCAGTCGGACCGCCATTGTCTCGCTCGAGCTGTCGTCGTCAACAGCGGCAACGCAAATGCTTGAAATTACAGCGTGGCGCGGGTGATGCGGCCCAAATGTGCAAGCTGGCCGCAGATGCCGGACACGCGGCGCTGCTGGGACCGCCGTTGCCGAAAAAGATGTGTTGGTGATGAGTACCGGAGTCATCGGTCGACTTTGCCGATGGAGAAGATCTCCGCCGGGATCGACAAGCGCGGCTAAGAGCTTGCAAATTGGCGAACAGGCTTTCTTAAGTGCCTCAGACGGTATCATGACGACCGACAAAGGCTTTGAAAGATTACGACTCGATGTTGCGCGCTTTCCAGTCGAACGATTCAAATCGCTGGTATGGCCAAAGGGGCTGGGATGATTGGCCCGAATATGGCAACGATGCTGTGCTGCGTAGTCACGGACGCGCCGCTTCAGCCTGAACAGGCTCAACGATTGCTCAAGTATGCGGCGGATAAATCCTTCAACAACATTTCTGTGGAAGGTCACACCAGCACGAATGACACGATGATTTTGCTGGCCAATGGTCAAGCAGGTGGTGATGTGTTGAATGCCGCGGACGAGGCTGTTTTCTGTGAGCATCTGGTAGCGATGTGCATCGAACTGGCTAAGCAGATTCCAGCCGATGGCGAAGGTGCAACGCACTTAATTGAGATCCGCGTAACGGGAGCAGCCAGCGATGACGATGCTCGCAAAATCTCCCACTCGATCGCCTGTAGCAACTTAGTGAAGTGCGCGGTACTTGGTGGTGATCCCAATTGGGGTCGAATCGTTTCAGCGGCAGGCTATGCGGGTGTATCAATTGATCCTAAGCAGATTGGTTTGAAGGTGAACTCGATCGAACTCTTTGCCGCTGGTGAGCCTGTTGCGTTCGATGCCAAGGTCGCGAGTGCCTCGATCAAAGGCAGCTTTGGACACGTTGATCGAACTGGACGGTTGGGCAGGGCAGTGGTTGTTGCACTCACTGGACCAGCGATTTGACGGTCGAGTATGTTCAGTTCAATTCCGAGTACACGACATAATGTCCAGTAGCAACGTCATCAGTATCGGTACCGACATCATCGAGTGTACACGAATTGCAGGGATGATGGAGAAGCACGGCGAGACGTTCTTGCGTCGCGTGTTCACTGCTGGCGATTGAATACAGGACAAAGATGGTCTATCAGCATTTTGCTGACGCTATTGCCAAGGAAGCCGTTCTCAAGACGCTCGGCACCGGGTTGGGGGTGCGCGCTGACTGGAAGTAGTTCGCAGCGCAACTGGGGTTCCGTCGATTCAGCTTCATCATCGCGCTGCCGAGGTGGCCGAGCAGCTTGGAATCGAACGAGTTCTCATCAGCATTTCTCATACTCAAGAGTATGCCATTGCGTTCGCTACTGCGCTGGGTAAGGCGTAGCCGCTCAATTCCTGCTTGTGCTCGTGCTGGCAATCGTAATTGTTCATCAAATCCCGAATCGCGAGCACGAGTAGGAGCACCGCTGCGCTGAGCACGAGCAGGATTAAGAGAAGAGGTGAGCAGAATAAGAAAGATTCTAGTCGAAGCTAATCTTCAATCCCATCTGTTTCAACTCTAGCAACGCTTCGGCGTTTCCCATCGCATCGTCCACTGGGTTATGCGTATGCTTGGTCTTCCGAAGATGTTTGAAATTGGTAAACGTATCCAGCTTCATTCCTTTGTAGAGCGATCCGAGATTGGTAGAACTGAACCCAAACGGATTCTCCCCAATGAAGTGATGAAAGTACCAGTTGATGAACTGCCAATCGAATCCATTGTTGTCCGAAATGAACATTAGCCGACGCTTTCCTACTGAGCCAAGCCAGTCTTTGAACTGTAGCATTACAGTGGATGGATCGGCAAACTGAAGGCAGTCTTCGCGGCTGAATCCACTAACCGCTAGTGCTTCTGGGATGAACTGTTCGGATATTGGACGCATCCGACCGTAGAACGTTTTGCTCAAGTTATGCTCAACGACGACAGCTCCGAAACAGATCATCGAGTAATCGCCGGGGATCGGTCCATCGGATTCAACGTCAACCATGATGTACGGCACAATTCTTGTTCTCCGTGTAATTAGGCTGCTACACTTCCAGATTCCTACTCGTACTCGTAATCCGAAGAGCGAGCACGGTTAGGAGCACCGCTGCGCTGAGCACCAGCAGGATTAGGAAGAGGCAAGAAGTTAGCTCTTCGCTTAACTTACACCTTGGCAATCTACATCTGAGCTTCCTCGGTCTTTCCGTCCTCGGCTTGATGAGTCGCCGCGATCATCAAGTACAAAGCTGGAACAACGAACAACGTGAAGAATGTTCCAATCAGCATCCCCGCTACTAGGACAATACCGATACTGTTTCGAGCCATCGCTCCAGGGCCTTCCACGATAACCAGTGGAAAGTGTCCCAACACCGTGGCAGCCGAGGTAATCAATACTGGCCGCAGTCGAGTTTTTGAGGCTTCTAGAATTGCAGAGATCTTTGATTGCCCATGTTCCTGCAGGTGATTGGCAAACTCAACGATCAATATTCCATTCTTGGCAACCAGTCCGACCAACGTAATTAAACCGACTTGAGAGTAGATGTTAATTGTCGTTAGGCCAAGGCAGGTTAGTGCCAAAGCGCCCGAAATCGCCAGCGGAACAGAGCCCATTAATACGATCAATGGGTCGCGGAACGAATGGAATTGAGCCGATAGTACCAAGTATATCAGCACCAAGGCAAAGCCAAGAGTCACCGTTAGCGAGGAGGATTCGCTACGTAGCTGTCGCGATTCACCGCCATAGTCGATAGCAACTTGATCACCTGCGACTTCGTGAATGATGGACTCCATCTTGTTCAAGCACATCTCTTTGGTAATCATTGGGATGGGTAGCGGTTCACCGAATATCTGAATGGCAGCTCGCTGTTGAAATCGCTTCAATGATCGCGGGGCGGTCTTGGGTTCAATCGATGCAAAGCTGGAAACCGGGATAAGCTCACCGCTCGGTGCACGAATCTTCAAGTTCATCAGCGACGAAACGTTCTTGCGATCCTCGGCTGCAAGTTGTGGAATGACCTGATAGGACCGGTTGAAATAGTTGAAGCGATTGACGTACCCACCGCCTAGTAGCACGCCAAGTTCCTGAGCGACGCTGGCCAAGTCCATTCCCAAGTCGGCAACCTTTTCACGATCTACGATGACTCGAGCTTGAGGTAAGTCAAACTTAAGGTCTGAGTCGGCGAACATGAACATGCCAGATTCCATTGCTCGCTTGACTATCTCGCGCGAAATAATGACCAACTCTTCGGGTGGCAAATCGCTCTTCAGCAGAACTTCGACTCCATAATTACCTGCGCCAGGAAGGGAGGTATAACGACAAATTGATCGCTGTATCTAATAATGTATTAGCCATGCAGGGGAAGCATTTCTGTGGTAGAGCGATCGCGTTCTTTGAAGGCCTTCGTGATCACTCCACCGAAACCTCCAGAGGCACTTGCCAGAGCCCACATATAACTGGTTTCGGGCAGTTTGCCAAACTCATCAGCCAACTTGAGAGTTGATTTCGTAGAAGCTTCCAGTGTTGAATCGGGTGCGGATTGAAGCATCACAGCGATCGCGCTTTGATCCTCTGCTGGAGCCAATTCTTTGCCTGAAAAGATGTAAAGCGGTCCTGCTGCTAGAGCGACCAAAACGGTACCGACGAAGATGCCGTATCGAGCATGCAAAGCTAGGTGCAGCGATTTGCCATACCAATGCTTGAGAGTCTCGAAACGATTATTAACGAATCTGGTGAGGAACCCCTCTTTGCCTGCCGGACGAATCATGTAAGCGCTCATGATCGGCGACAGTGTTACTGCTACTAACCCGGATACGAGAACCGCGGAGGCCAAGGTGAAAGCGAACTCCTTGAACAACATTCCCGTCAATCCGCTTTGAACACCAATAGGAGCATACACTGTGGCCAGTGTAATAGTCATGGCGATGATTGGGCCAACCAGCTCACGAGCACCTACCAGAGCAGCTTGAATGCGTCCCATGCCTTCTTGAACGTGTCGCTGAATGTTTTCCACGACAACGATGGCATCGTCAACCACAAGACCCACAGAAAGCACGATAGCTAACAGCGTTAGAAGATTCAGCGAGAAGCCCATGATCAACATGATGAGGATTGCACCAATCAGTGAAACGGGCATTGCAATCAAAGGTACGATGGCAGTTCGTACCGAACCCATGAATAAAAATACAACGAGACCAACGATCAAAATAGTTTCGAACAGTGTCTTGGTAATTTCGTTGATGGCGTTTTCCATGAACTTGGTCGCATCAAAGGCCAATTGCATGTCGATGTTGCTGGGTAGGCCTGCCTTGAGTCGTTCCATTTCGGATCGCAGCTTGTGCGCGACTTCGATTTCATTGCTGCCTGGCAACGGCCACACGGAAACGTAGACAGCTTGTTTGCCGCCGTAAAGTGCGTTCATCATCGGCTCTTCGGAGCCCAGTTCGACTCGAGCGATTTCGCCGAGTCGAATCGTGGCGTCGTTTCGTTGCGACACGATCAACTCGCGGAACTCTTCCGGCGTTTTCAAATCGGTGTTGGTTAGCAGGTCGACCTGAACCGTTTCACTCTTCAGTCGACCAATGGCTGCCACATAGTTGTTGCGCCGAAGAGCACTAAAGACATCGCCAGGAGTTAGATTGACTTCCGAGAGTCGTTCGGGTTCAATCCAGATGCGCATTGCGGGAAGCTGGCCAGCTTCGATACCAACTCGTTGAACGCCGGGCAATGTCTTGAGTTGCGGTTGAATGTTGCGGATCAACCAATCCGTCAATTGTGAGATGTTTAAGTCAGTTGAGGTAAAGCTCAGATAGAACGATGCGTATGGGCGATCTGCTCGAGTCAGTTCTACTTGCGGAGGTTCGGCTTCGGCAGGAAGCTCGCGTCTCACCTGCTGCAATCTCGCGCTGATTTCAGCCAGTGCTGCGGTGCTGTTGTGGTTGAGCTTCAGTCGGACGGTAATCTTACTAACACCGGCTGTCGATTCCGATTCGATGTAATCAATACCGGCGATCGAAGACACCGCCTGCTCGATTGGAGTAGTCAGAAAGCCTCGCACAGATTCGGCACTGGCTCCGATGTAGACAGTAGTGATTTCAATTGACGTGCTTTCCAGCTTGGGATATTGCTGAACTGGCAGTGAGAAAACTCCGCGCAATCCGATCAAGACGATGATCAGATTCAACACAATGGCCAGCACGGGCCGCTTGATGAAAATGTCGGTAATGGCGTTCATCGGCTGATCTTTCCTTAGGATTCGCTAGAAGGTTTGGAATCAGCCGCTGGTGGCTCGCCAGCAACTTTAAGAAGTCCAGCATCCATCAGCTTGAAGGAGCCCGAAGTCACCACGGTTTCTCCCGCTTGTACGCCCGAGAAGATGGCGACATCATTGCCAATAGTCTGAATGACTTGCACGTTGCGTTGATGGGCTCGCAAGCTGCCTTTGTCGTCTGTTGATGCAACGAAGATTTGACTTCCAGAGGGAGTGCGTCGAAGCGACTCGGCTGGAACGGCTACAGCGTGAACCTCAGGGCCGTATTCGACGACCACTTTCACGCTATCGCCGGGCTTCATGAAGCTTGGTGTCGATTCGATCTTGGCTCGAGCCATTCGATTACGAGTAACCTTGTCGGTGTGTGAATCTAACGCCGAGATGGCGGCGGTTAATGTTGTTTGACCAGAGTACAGTGTTACGTTCTGGCCTACATCCACAGAATGAGCGACGTTTTGTGGCAAGGTAAAATCGACGTAAAGATAGTCTTCAACACTTTGCAACGAAGTGATTTTCGTACCGGATGGAATGTAGGCTCCGACGTGCGTGTCGGACAACCCGACGCGTGCTCGAAAGGGTGCTACCAAAGTCTTCTTGCGGATCAATGCTTCAAGTTCAGCGATTCTAGCTTTCGACTGAGTGAACTCGCTCTCAGCTTCGTCCATTTCGTTGGCGGTCAAAGCTCCGGTTCGAAACGCATCTTGGGTTCGGTTGTATTTCGAGTTTGCCATTTTGGCTGCGGCTTTGGCAGATTCGAGCTGTGCCTGTTCGATGCTGATATCCATCTGCAGCAGAACTGAACCAGCTTCGGCCACGGAACCAGGCGTTAGGTTCACTTGAGTGACTGTACCCGCCACCTCGTTGCTCAACGTGATCCATTGAGGAGCGACCAGAGTGCCGATGGCGCTTGAATTTTGTCGGAATGAAATTGGCCGAGCTGCGGACAGCTTGACGAAGGTGGGTGATTCAGGAGGTGGCCCTTGTGATGCTCCTGCCTGCATTTGCGCCATCTTGTATGCCACGATAGCCCCGCCAACGGCTGCTACTCCAAATAGGACTGCCAGCGATAGCAGTAGTGATTTGATCCAACTGGATCGATACTTGTTGTCGTTCAAGATGTTTGCCTCAAATTCACGTGTGACTCTATGAGCTTCTTCGTGCAACTTTCTTCTTTTTTGTGTTTCCGACTTTTGGAATCAACGATTCCAGCAATTTTCGCATTCGGACAATTTGGGAATCTTCCAAGGGGGCCAATCCAGTAACCCAACGAAGCCAAAACCCATCTATTACCGCGAGGACTAGGTCACCGAATGGAGAACCACGGCCTTCATGTTCCATCTTGGAGTGTAATTTGTTGTAGAACTGATGCAGAGTCGTCGACTTGTCGGGGCAATGTACTAACACAGCTAATAGGGCTGACGAGGATCGATGGAGTTGTTCATTCCAAGCAGACGCATCTCCCAAGCAACAATGAAGCAGGCCACGAGCGGTTCGATGTGGTCCTGCGGGTAGTTGCTCAATTGCTTCCTCTACAGACTGGCTCCACTGCACCACGGTTCGGTCGACGATCGCGTCAATGAGCACTTCTTTCGAGGGAAAGTGATGCAACAAGCCACTCTTGCTCAGGCCAGCTTCGCGCGCGACGGCTTCGAGGGTGAGTCTCGCCACGCCATCGCGCGTAACGACCACCTCGGCTGAGTCGATAAGTAGGTTACAAACTTCTTGGCTATGCGCTGTGTTCATGAGACGCACTAGGATACCTACCGACCAGTCGGTCTGTCAAACAGAAGCCAAGATTTTATTGACTTTTCTTGCTGATCGCCGGAATACGAACCCTCCCGCGAACTGACGAATCTACAATGGATACGTCATTTTGCGGGAGGGTCGGTAAGCGAGTAATGCGAGCTTTCCGGGGAGGGCGAAAGAAACGGTCGCCCTCCCCGCTAGGCTCGCGGACCTCAGCTAGCGACCCTCCCGCGAATTAGCGTACTTTTTGTCGCAGACTTGTGCGCGCTGGAGGGTCCAGTCGCGTGATCTACCGGTGATCAGGTGAACCGCATCCCATACCATCCACCTCTGGCGAGCGCAGCTACGGTATCGCTTTAGTTTGTGTAGGATCGCAAAGGCTTAGGGAGAGGGAAATGAACCTCTTCGGTTCGGATAGTTTCCTCGCGTAACGTGGCACCAAATTCCTTTTGAAGCCAGTTAATGGTGGATTGAACGACTGACTCCGGCGCACTGGCACCTGCCGTAATCAGAACGCACTGGTCTACCTGAAACCATTCTCGATTAAGATCGTCGGGACCATCAATTAGGTAGGCAGCCTTTCCCTGCTCCGCGGCTAACTCGCGAAGGCGTTGGCTGTTGCTACTGTTTTGGCTTCCCAGCACCACGACTACGTCTGTTTGTTGACTGAGGATACGAACTGCTTCTTGTCTGTTTTGAGTCGCGTAGCAGATGTCTTCTTTCGGTGGACTGGCAATCCAAGGGAACCTGCTTCGGAGTCTGTGAATGACTCGATTGGCGTCATCGACACTTAGCGTTGTTTGAGTTAGATAGGCCAGTTTGGTTTCCTGAGAGAACTCAAGTTGGTCGACGTCGTGTTCGTCTTCCACAAGTATAATTGCTTCCGGTGCTTCCCCCATTGTGCCAATCACTTCGTCGTGACCATCGTGTCCAATCAAAATAATTGTATAGCCCTCTTTGGCATACTTGATTGCCTCAAGGTGAACCTTGGTGACCAAGGGGCAGGTTGCATCAATGGCAAATAGTTCACGTTCCTTTGCAACTCTACGAATCTCAGGCGACACACCGTGAGCGGAAAACAATACAGTTGAACCAGCCGGAATCTGGTCAAGGCTGTCGACGAAGATTGCACCCTTTTGAGAAAACTGTTTCACCACATACTGGTTATGCACGATCTCGTGATAGACGTAGATTGGGCCGGGGCAGTTCTTAATCGCAATTTCTAAACTGGTAACTGCCATATTGACCCCGGCACAAAAACCACGTGGGGCAGCTAAAACGATTTCCATAGTCAACCTTGTCCGATTCGTCGTCTGTTGCGTGTTGAGCGATCTTTACACCAGAAGATTAGACCGCCAACGACCGAGTTGGCATATTGGCTTTCGTCGTTCAATCTTCCGAGTTTTTTGATTTGACCGGCATCTACCCAACAGCCTAATCGAATCATTCAATATCCAGCTACCTGATAGTAGCCTGACTTTTAGAATGCTTCGAAACGAGTTTGTGAATAGTTGATCAAGCTGTTGTAAGGGAGTGTTGTTTTCCTTAGATCGTGTGTCTGAGGAAATCAATGTTCCCGACTATCCACGCAGTGAAGTTCGAGTTATGCTACTCCCACACTCAGACTAGCCACAGGATGGCTAGTTTTCTTGGGGGATGAGGTTGCTCAACGATAAGGTCCTAACGAACCGTTAATCAGCGTTGAGCAGAGGTTAACCAACTTTCACACCATAGATTGAAGATCATGAAACAGTCCAAACTACTTCAACTGCTACTTGGATTACTAGCGTTGGTAGCGATATCCATCGCTTTCTCAGCGCCAGCAATGGCCGGCGACAAGCATGTTGGCGGCGAAGCCAGCTTGATCATTCCGGTTTTAGGTTCGGAGAGCGTGTTAGGCGTAAACGGCAAAGTTGTCTTGTGGATTGGTATTGTCGTAAGCATTTTGGGCTTGGGCTTCGGCTTGAAGATTTACAGCGAACTGAAAAATATGCCGGTTCACCGGTCGATGTTAGAGGTGTCCAACATCATCTACGAAACGTGTAAGACCTATCTGATTACGCAAGGCAAGTTTATCTTTATTCTTTGGTTGTTCATCGGGTTTGTAACTGCGGCGTACTTCGGTAAGTTGGCCGAGTATCAGAATCCGGATACCGGTGAAGTGACTACGGGTTTTCCGCCAAATCTAGTAGTGATTATTCTTTTGTTCTCACTCGTCGGAATTGCAGGTAGCTACCTAGTCGCTTGGTTCGGTATTCGTGTTAACACTTTCGCGAACTCACGAACTGCATTTGCAAGTTTGCAAGGTAAGCCGTATCCATGCTATGCGATTCCTCTGAAGGCCGGAATGAGCATCGGTATGATGTTGATTAGCGTTGAGTTGCTGATCATGTTGGGAATTCTACTGTTTATTGATCGTCACTATGCTGGGCCATGCTTTATCGGCTTCGCGATCGGCGAGAGCTTGGGAGCTGCGGCACTTCGAATTGCGGGAGGTATCTTCACCAAGATTGCCGACATCGGATCTGACTTGATGAAGATCGTCTTCAAGATCAAAGAAGACGATGCTAGAAACCCAGGTGTGATTGCTGACTGTACTGGCGATAACGCCGGCGACTCCGTTGGTCCTAGTGCTGACGGATTTGAAACCTACGGTGTAACGGGAGTTGCTCTGATCTCCTTTATTCTGTTAGCAATCAATGGCCCCAAGGCAGAGTCCCTTCAAGTTCAGTTGTTGATTTGGATCTTCTTGATGCGAGTGGTGATGGTGATCGCATCGGCAGGGTCCTACTTCATCAATGAAGCGATGACCAAGAGCAAGTACGAACATGCCGATTCGATGGACTACGAAATGCCGTTGACTCGATTGGTATGGATCACCTCGATCGTTTCTATTGCTCTGACCTATGTTGTGTCATGGGCTGCGATTGGCAACTTGAACGATAATCCCAATCTGTGGTGGGTGCTATCGTCGATTATCTCCTGCGGAACTCTGGCAGGCGCGATCATCCCAGAACTTGTTAAGGTCTTTACTTCAACAAATTCGGCTCACGTCAAAGAAGTTGTCTCGTCCAGCCGGGAAGGTGGCGCATCGCTCAACATCCTCTCGGGTTTGGTAGCTGGTAACTTCTCGGGATTCTGGTTGGGATTGGGTATCGTTGGCTTAATGGCGGGCTCATTTGTTTTCGCCAGCATGGGATCAGTCGATGTCACACTTGAAAATGGCACAACGATCACCAAATCATGGTTGGGGTCGTTTATGTTGGCTGAAGCGGTATTCGCCTTTGGTTTGGTGGCCTTCGGCTTCTTGGGAATGGGGCCAGTGACGATTGCGGTGGATTCGTATGGTCCCGTGACCGATAACGCTCAATCTGTTTACGAGCTTTCGCTGATCGAAGATGTTCCAAACATTAAGGAAGAGCTGAAGCGAGACTTCGGTATCGACGCTCAGTTCGACAAAGCCAAGCACTTTCTTGAAGAGAATGACGGAGCGGGCAATACATTCAAGGCGACGGCCAAACCGGTGTTGATCGGAACAGCCGTGGTGGGAGCTACGACGATGATCTTCTCGATCATCATCGGCTTGACCAACCGTCTAGATCCGACCTTGGTTTCGAACCTTTCTCTGTTGCACGCACCGTTTGTTTTGGGGTTAATTACGGGCGGAGCTGTGATCTATTGGTTTACAGGTGCTTCGACTCAGGCGGTTACCACGGGAGCTTATCGAGCTGTTGAGTTCATCAAGGCGAACATTAAGCTTGACGGAGTAACCAAAGCATCAGTAGAAGACAGCAAGAAGGTGGTCGAGATCTGCACGAAGTATGCTCAAAAGGGTATGTTCAATATCTTCTTGGCTGTGTTTTTCTTGTCGCTAGCCTTTGCGTTTGTCGAGCCGTTCTTCTTTATCGGCTACCTGTTCTCGATTGCCATCTTCGGGTTGTATCAAGCTATATTCATGGCCAACGCCGGTGGAGCTTGGGATAACGCCAAGAAGGTTGTTGAAGTCGAGTTGAAAGAGAAGGGCTCGCCATTACACGACGCAACCGTTGTGGGTGATACAGTGGGCGATCCCTTCAAGGACACTTCGTCCGTAGCGCTCAATCCAATCATCAAGTTTACAACCTTGTTTGGATTGCTGGCTGTTGAGCTGGCCGTGAGCCTGAACAAGCAAGATTTCGCGAAGGATTTTGCAGAGAAGTATCCCGTGTCGATGACCATGGCAATTTCTGCAATTCTGCTGCTGGTCGCTTGCTTCTTCGTGCATCGATCATTCTACGGCATGAGAATTACTGGACGTCAAGCCTAGCTCTTTGCTAGTAGATTTGTTCACCAACTCAAAAAGCCGCTGGAAAACCCAGCGGCTTTTTTGTTGATGGAATTAGGCCGTAACAGGCGAAGCGCTGCTACGAGTTTTTACCGCCTGTCGTCGTAACTTCGCTTCGCTTGTTACGGCCTACTCAGCTTGTTACGGCCTACTCAGTATCTAACAACTCATCCCATTTAGGTCCAATGGTTGCCCAGGTGTATAGGCGGGCGACTTGATGAGCTTGGTGAGATAAGTTGATGCGGCGTGCGGGATCGTTGGCCAATTCGATTATGGCCTCGGCGATCGATTCAGGTGTGTCGGGGACTGCAACCTTGATGAACTCGTTGTAGTTGGTCGCTTGTAGTTCGCCAATCGCGCTGCTGCAGGCTGTGGTAACTACAGGCAGGCCAAAGCTGAGTGCTTCAAGTAGAGCAACCGGAAATCCCTCGTATCGACTGCACAGAACAAACATCTGGCTGGAAACAAATTCTTCTTGTGGATTTCCCTTCCAACCAACGAAGGTAACTCGCGGCAATCCTTTTGCCTGCTGTTCTAGGTCAGCTCGAGCTACCCCATCGCCGACGATTCGCAACTGCCAATCGGGAAGCTCAGGTGCAGCGATGCGCCACGATTCCAAAAGAAGTTCGATGCGCTTTTCAGGAGAAAGTCTTCCCACGTACAAAATGGTATTTGTTGTCCCGCTTTCAGCTTGATAGTCAACGTTTTCGGGACAATCGTGCAATGCTGAAGGAATCACTTTCAGATTATCTCTCGGAATCCATCGCGTCATGTAGTCGGCGATGCTATCGGTTAGCGCAACGCAGCCGGTGCATCGAGGATAAGTACGTCGTCGCCAAGCCTCCCAAAATCGACTAAGTTGCTGCTGCTGTGGATCGCTATGTTCCGCAATCCACACTCGGCAGGTTTTCTTCAGGCGCCGGGCGGCCTGCAGGGTGACGATATTCATCTGATCGCAAAAACTGAGCACAAAATCGGGCGAAAGCTCGATCAGTTTTTTTCGGACCGCTTGGACTCGCCGATAGTTCGCAAGGATACCAGAAACAAGATTACTACTTGGCTTTTGCAGGCCCAGCGAATGGCGCTGAACCGATGGCTCGACTGCGTATCGATCTGATTCAGGTAGCGACCAGGTAATTAGGTCGACCTGATGCTGCTGAGTCCAGCGATTTGCCAACTGGCTCATCACTCGCTCAGCGCCGCCGCCATCGAGCGAATGTATGAGCAATGCAATTCGCAGTTTATTTTGCAAGGTCGGCGTCCAGGAGTTGCATTTGGATTGATTCGAGATAACGGCGTCATTGTAGCTTGAATCGGATTCTGCTTCACTGCCACTAGGCCACAGGACATCTTTTGATTGTCCGATTACAATTCAGCACTACTACCACTGGTTTCCAACATTGCTTGTCCGATGATTCAGCCTATAAAACGCACTCTACGAAGCTTAGCTAGACCTGTTATTCGGCCACTAGCGGGCTTCGTTCGTCGACTTTTAGAAGAGCCTAGTGTTGTTGCTGAAGTCAAGCCGGTTTTGATTCAAGCAGGGCCAGCACGGGACTGCACCATTCAACTGCCAAGTCCCTCGCAACTGGCTACGAATATCTGCGACGGAATGTATGAGCCAGAGTGTATCGAGCTGTTGCAGAAAATCATCTCACCGACAGACATATGTTTCGACATCGGCGGACACAATGGCTACTTTACCTTGGTGCTGGCAAAGTTAGCAGAGCAGGGAAGAGTGATTTGTTTTGAGCCGGTTGAGTCTTTGGCCAATCGAATTAGCGAATCGATTCGACTGTCTAGAATAAATAACGCATTTGTGGAAGTTGTTGCTGTAGCTGGTGAATCTGGTCAAATGCAGTTTCGATTCGCAGGCGATGACAGCTTGGATGACTCGATGGGCCACTTGGTGCGATATGGCGGAGTCAATACACCTCGCAGCCAAGTTCAGTACGATCAATTTTCTGAGCGAACGGTAACTGCAGTTACCTTAGATAGCCGAAAGCAATTTGCTCCCAACTTCATTAAGATCGATGCCGAAGGTGCCGAAGCCGAAATATTGTTGGCAGGAAAGGAACTGATTTGCCAATCGAAACCGCGACTACTCATCGAGCTACATGGAGTTGACTTGGCGTTGCGCTGTGCCGATTTGCTGGGGCCGTTGGGATATCGTGCATTTTCCGTTGGACAGCGATCACTGATGATGCAAACATTTTGGCTACATCGTGAAGATCCCAAGGTAGCAGATTTTGCCAATGTAGTTTCGGAGCAGAAACTGCCTTTGATCTTTTCGAGCCGGTCTTAAATGGATTTTGTACCATGAGCGAATCGTGGCCGCCGATTACTGTAGTTATTCCAGCCTACAATCTGCAGAACTACATTGCCGATGCAATTCTATGTGCTGTGAATCAAGACTATCCTGGTTCGGTGCAGATAGTTGTGTTAGATGACGGCTCAAGCGATCAGACTTTAGCGGTCGCAACTTCAACGGCCAAACAAGTCGAGAACGTTTCTGTTCACCATCAGTCCAATCAGGGACGAGTCGGCGCGAGAAACAGGTTGCTGCAGTTAGCTGAGACAGAGCTTGTGGCTTGGCTGGATGGTGACGATATTGCTCCTCCCGATTGGATCCGGCAGCAATTTGAGTTGATGCAGAATGATGAGGAAATTGTAGCCGTGAGCGGTCAGGGCTACGCTATGACTCATGATCGATTACCTATCGGTCCAATTCCACGGCCTTGTTCGCCGGAGGTAATCGCGCAGACGCACTTGAAAGGAAAGTCGAACGCGTTCTTTCAATCTTGTACACTCACGCGTCGATCCTCGATACTGAAGTCCGGTTCGTATCGCAAAAACTATCCTGCTGCGGAAGACTATGACCTTTGGTTGCGGTTGGAGCAGATCGGCAAATTGGCTAATCATACTGAGTGTCACTTGTACTACAGAGTTCATTCCACGTCGGCTAACGCGACAGTAGGCGCCCAGCAGCGGCAGCAGGGCTTTCAATGCTGCAACGAGGCCCGAGTAGCTCGTGGTCTGGAGCCTTTAGAGCCCCAACGGGAGCCCGAGATTCCGCCGCCTCGCAAAGATGATTGGAATCGACGTATGTTTTGGATCAACGTAGCTCTGAAAGCAGGCAATCCATGGACCGCTTCCATGCTAACTTATTCGGCTTTGAAGGCTCATCCAAGATCGCTCTGGTTATGGTTGTTTCTTTTGGTTGGACTCAGCGACAGCATCTTGTTTGGTGGCAATCGCACCGAGCGGTTTCGCGCGGGAACAAAGGCTCAGATCGGTGCGTTGCCCAACCTTTCGTTTTACCGCTTGGGTCGTAGATTTTACCGCTGGCTGAACCGCAAGCGCCACTAGAAATCGTTAATTATTGAGAGTCCAGCGATCTGCAATCTTGGTGAACCGAATATTGGGTGAGGCGAACGTCAAAGTCTGATTGGTTGGATCATAGGTGGCTGATTTCCAATCAAGCGACTGCAAAGCCTCCATGAGTCGAGCTGATTTGCGATCCTTGAATCGTCTGAGGTCATCCTCGAAATTTGGGCTCTCCTTTAGTTTTTGGAAGGCTTCATCCGGAAGGAGTGACTTCATTAGATTCTCGTAGCTTTCTTCCTTCAAGAGCTGGATGGCTCGTTGAGCGAGTTCAGAGACGTCCGACTTCACTTTTGGATCGATGGTTGTCTCGGGATACCAACGATTATCCTTGGTAATGGACTCCTCTATGGATGTCACTAGTTTGGCGCTACGATGAAAGGTCTCCTTGTCCGTTATAGATGCTACAAGGGACTTTACGACGATAGTTTTGTCTGACAAAAACTGGTATCGGAACCAAACCGTACCGCACGGTAGGTGTGAGTCAAAATTCAAGTAAAATGCCGATCGTACATCAATTGGACTTTTTTCTGAAAGTGAGGACTGAATTAAGTCAGGTCTGAGTTTGTGGTGCTTTAGTTCTGAGATGGCAGCCTTTTCTAACGACTTTAGAAATGCAAATCTGTTGTCGGCGGCTTGACTTGGGTGGACCGAAACTTGAAGTATTTCGGTTTGGACGGGTCGTTGATTACCTTCAATCATTTTCAGGTACGTAGCTTCAATTGTGGGCACCTCTGCTTCAACGAGTTTCCACTGGAATTCTTTTTCGGGTATTGCAACGTTTCCGAATGGGCCAAACTCCACCAGTTGATCATTGATTTGCGTGAGCTTGAGATCTGTACTTTTCGAGGAATTTGATTTGTTAACAGGTTGCTTTTGCAGATCGGCAATTTGTTGGCTAACGAACTCTTGATCTGCTTTTGACAGCTTACTCAACGGCACGACGATTTCTTTGCCACTATCGGCACGACGCAATTTGACTTCAGCTTCGGTTGCCGAAATAAACTCGGCAACCACTTGAAATTTAGCATCGCTGGAACGCCAGGTACGAGGTTCACCTGCAGAGATACTGGAACATGAAAGTATTGTCAGAAAGGAAAGGATGTTACAGTTGATAATCGAAAGGTAGGTAGTTCGAGCAGGGCGTACCATGGCAATCTCAGTGTTGAGGAACTTGCAAGCAAAATGAGAGAAGTCGAGATGGTACTACAATCGATCTGGAAATCAAGCATTCGGCAATTCTATCGCTGTCAATCAATTCAACTCACCGAGTAACCGCGAGCACGAGCATAGAAAAGTAAAAAGTTCCGAAATCGATGGTAAACTGCCCCAATTTACCCGTCGAAGTCGGAACTTGTTTTGGTGGTATAGCTACGCTTGCCAGAGCGTGGAGAATTTCGTAAGAACCAATACAATCCTAGCAAGCTTGTTCAGGCGATCCCAACTTCGAGTGTAAGACCAATTGGTAAATACTACTTCGACGTCGAAGCTCGCTCAGTTCTTGTCTGTTATTGTGTGACTGACACACCTATTATCGTTTAGCCGATCCCAAAAATGGTGGCCAACTCGCGCCATTCTGCGTTGCGGGGATTTTGTATTTCTAAGCCAATACAAAAATGCGTATTGTTCTCAGCGCGTAAGCCAGGCTGATAAATTCGATGGGTTGGCAGATGAGTCGATTCCAAGCTCCCAGTTGTGAGTTGGTTTCGACTCCATCCGAATCTCAAGCCGACGAATCTTTCCCCGACGAGCGACGAGCATCTTGAGCTTTGTACCCAGCGGCCAATCTTCAAGTCGCTTGGGCCAGGTTTCAGAGGTTAATCGATAGCCGCTAAGCGCGATCAATTCGTCATCAACGTTAATTCCGGCTCGATCGGCAGAGCTTCCTCGATACAGATTTCGAACGACGATCCTGCCATCGATGAAGGCTGTCTCGCAACCAATCCAGAATTTAGATGCCTTCTTGGCTACATCTTCCGAGCTGATGGGCTTGAAAATCAGTCCAAACTGTTTCAGGGCCGGTGAGAAATCGATCTCTTCCGTAGACTCGAGCTGCTCGTCCAGCCACTGACGGATCTCGGTCGAACTCAAATGCTCCACAATTTCGGCAAAGTCTCCATGAGTGTAACCCGTTTCGCGATAATCTTGCCAAAGCTGACGCATCACATCATCCAGCGATACCTGATTAACAGAATGTTGTCGAAGTTTGGCGTCCAAAAGCCAAGCCAGCAACGAACCTTTTAGGTAGTAGCTCATTCGTGAATTCGGTGAGTTCTCATCGGGGCGATAGTGTTTGACCCAAGTGTCCCAAGACGAGTTGGCCAAGTCCTGGACAAGTCTGCCAGGCGAGTTTTGTACAGCTTGAATTGTTGAAGAGAGTCGCGTCAAAAATTCTTCAGTGGAACAGAGTCCACAACGTGCCAAGATCAGATCGTCGAAGTAGCTGGTGATACCCTCTGCGATCCACAGCTCTTTGAAAAACTGTTCTGACTCATAATCGTAATAACGAAGGGTTTTGGGACGTAATCGACGAACATTCCAGGTATGAAAGAACTCGTGGCTAACAAGCGAAAGCCAATCTACATAGCTGGTTCGGCTACGCATGGCCCAACGGCTGCACATTAACACCGTCGAGTTGTCGTGTTCTAAACCTCCACCAGCCTCGCAGCAAAGATTGAGAAACCAATAAGACTGATATGGAATCTCTTTCCAAAATCGATGCTGTTCTGAGACTATTGTTTTGAGATCGTTGGCTGCCTTTTCTTGATCCCAAAGATTCTCAGCGCCGACGTGAACGATGGCGTGATTACGACCTCCGACTTCGAATGTTCGGGTATTGAAATTTCCAAAAACCATGGGTGAATCAACAAGTTCGTCGAAGTTGGAAGCCTGATAGACAACCTTGGCCTCTGAATGCTCGAGCAGTTGCAATGAACAAGCCGTGTTGTCCCATCGATCAGGAAGTTGCAATTCAATTCTGATTGCATCATCCTGTCGACCTTCTACCCAAGGAAATGTAGCGGCTCCCGTCAGAAAGCCGTAGTCAACGTCCAGCCAGTTGGTTCTGACCGTGTTTTCTCGGCAGTAAAGTACATAGTCGATTTGCAACACTCCTGCGTTGGCATGACGAATGATCCAGCGATTCTTGCCTTCACGCCCAAGTTCAACCGGTTGAAAAAGTAGAGTTGATTGCGCGGTAATAGGCGAAATTGATTCAGAGGTTTGCTCCCCAGCAGTGTCCGAAGTTTTTTGAGTTTCACAAAATACGGCCCGAATGGATTCTATGTTGCGAGTGTATTCTCGGAGCATGTAACTGCCAGGCGTCCACACAGGAAAAACGATCTCCGTTAAGCTTTGTCCGTCAACGGGCACCCAAAGAGTAATTCGGGCGAGATGATGGGAAGCATCCTTTAGGTTGACTTGATAGGTAAGCATCTTGATTGAATCAATCCAAATCGTGTTTAGTGCGTCGTTGTTCGATGGTGAATCTTTAGCTCTACAATTATCGCCATTGAACAAGGCGAACAGAATGGCGAACAAACGGTCGAAAGTCAAATTGCATAGCTAGCGCCAAAAAATTCTGTTTTGACCGTCGACGAATGTTTTTTTGTAGCCAGAATATTAGCACGCGGCCTGCGGTCGTAAAGTCGATCGCCTTGCCATGTCTTCTAAACGCTCGGAGTACCAAAAATGCCCATCATCGTGAACTGTAGCTGTGGTAAGAGCTATCAAGCTCCTGATCACGCTGCTGGCAAGAAGATTCGTTGTAACGGTTGTGGTTCATTAATCCCAGTTCCTCAATCTGAGCAAACTATTTCAGATAACAGCAGGGCTCAGACTGCTTCGGGAAAGCCGGTCGTTTCGCAACCTGTCGTAGCACAACCTGTCGTAGCACAACCTGTCGTAGCACAACCTGTCGTAGCACAACCTGTTGCCCGGCCTAGTACAGCGAATCGCCCAACCAGTGCAGCCGGCTCAGCCGATTCGCTCTTTCCGCCAATGCCCACATCGTCGCCGATGGATTATGGCTATCCTCAAGCTCAGACGCCTTATCCGCCAAGCCCTTATCCAGCGTCGACGCCAAACTATATGTATGGACAATCCTCGCAAGCACCAAAATCGATCAATGCGGGCGCCATAATCGCTTGGATCATTGGCGGAGTTGGTTTGGTGTTCGTACTTTTCGTAGCCCTAATTGTTGGCATTATCTACTTGGCTGGTTCGTCGTCGAGCGGAATTACTCACGCCAAAAATAATGCTGGTCCGACTTCATCTCGCGCGTCCGCGCCGGAAGGTGGCCGAGTTGGAAATGCGGGGCCAGGTGGCAACTCATCGGCAACCTCTGGCCTTTCAGTGCCTTCCAATGCGTCGATCACGGTAAATGGGTTTACGGCACCTCGTCCAACGTTTAGTCAATCGCTGGAAGGTGGCGTCAAGTTTGGCTCTTCCAAATACTCGACGGTTGGTCCTGGTGGCAATACAGCCATGAATGTCTACCTGCCAACTGGAGAGCACGCGAAGGGGTCTTTGGGATGCGTGTTGGTGGCACCTGCGGGTACAAATTTGCTGATGGGCAATTCCGTAGAGGGATCGGATTATCATGCAGAAACTCTTCCGTATGCTAAAGCTGGATACGTAGTCGTACAATATTCACTTGATGGTCATGCCGATACGGACAATCCGAATGTGCGAGAGATGCAGCGAGCTTTCCGAGAGTTTCAAAGTTCCAATGCGGGTCTGTGGAACATTTTGAAAGTAATGGAATTCCTCAGGCTGCAAATGCCGGAAGTCAATGTGGGACGAATCTACTTAGCCGGTCATAGCTCTGCAGGAACAGTGGCTTTATTGAACTCGGGGCGAACTTCGATTGCGGGTTGCTTGGCTTACGCTCCCTGCACAGATCCCGAAGCATTTCATAAGCCTTTTGAAAATCAACCTGAAGTGGAAAAGCTGTTTCCAGGCTACAAAACATTCGATCGAGTCAACTCGCCCATAAAGCTGGCCTCGACCATGAGAGTACCTGCGTTCATTTTCCAGGCTCGCGATGATTCCGTAGTCAACGTAGTAGAGACGCGTCGTTACGTTGATGCAGTCAAGAAAACTAATATGAAAGTAGAATATCTTGAGGTACCAAATGGCGACCACTACGATTCAATGATCTCCCAGGGAATTCCAGCCGGTATTCAGTGGCTAAAACGTGTGGATGCTGGGAAGTAGGGTTCAAGCGGAAGGTGCGCGAGCACCCAGGGTTCTTGTGTAGCCCGTTTGATTGTGCACGAAGGGGAGTTGAGCGCGAGGAACCGTACGGCTTGCGCCGTTAGGCTGGAATGGAACCGTGCCGCTTGCGCGGCTACGCTAGAAATGGCAACAGGGCGCGGTGCTGCTCCGCTAGCTGGCAGGTACCTGCACCTTAGCTTGACAAGAAGGACACTTTCGAACTACGCCGCTGTAAATCTTGGCCAAATCGAACTCATGTAGGCAAGCGGGGCACTGAACGTGGATAAGTTGATTGTCTCGTTGACGTTGTCTCACTTCAGGAGCCAGACTCTGTGCCTTGGCTACAACCTCGTCTTCAATCATGGCGTAATCACTCACGCCGTGCTGCGAAGCACAACAAACTTTACTGCACGTTCCGACTAGAGTCCAAGGCTTCTTATCGTTCAAAACATACAAGATGCCGCACTGTATGCACTCTTGCCCGTGTTGCTCCATCTTCTTGCGATGCTGCTGAAACCGTTCGTTCTGCTTCAATTGTACGAAGGCATTCAACTTGATGCTGGGGTCAACTGCAGGATCAGCAATGTCACACATTGTTTCTGCCGGCACATCGTGGATGTCGATTCCATTGACCGGCTTCTTTTCCGCTGGCAGTGGTCCACCGATCATTACACCCGAAGAGTTCAAAATGCTTAGCCCCATCGCATTTAGGGCAAGCGTCGTTCCATCTGCGGTATCCTGTCGTGCAAGGTAAGTGGCTTGCACATGCCAAGTGTTGTTCTGGCAAGCTGAACAGGTTCCGCGAGTTCGATGTATCGAACTCAGGCTTGTTTGCTGCCCGCATTTTTGGCAAAAGATGAGGATTTTGTCTGGTTGCTCAGCCACGATGAACCTGTGTGTGTTAAACCGATTCCGGTGCCGACGAGCGATGTAGCTTGACGGAATGCAAATCGGGATGAAGATTCATTCTATCTGAAATCGAAGAAGGGTGTTCGATTAGATTCTACGCAGAGGGCTCTTGTGAGCCTACTATTTCATTCAAGATGGCAGGACAAGCAGCCTGCAACATGTCCAGGACATACTCGAATCCTTCTTCGCCACCATAGTAGGGATCGGGAACTTCTCTAGGCCAAGAGGAGTCCAGAAAGTCGCTTAGCATCTTCACATTGTCGTGTTTGGCTCCCGGAACTAGTCCCATCAAATCGCGATAGTTGCTTCGATCCATCGGAACCACAAGATCAAAGTCGCGTAAGTCCGAAGGCAAGACTAATCGAGAGCGACTAGTGAGATTCAACCCTCGACGTTCAGCGGCAGCTCGCATTCGAGCATCAGCCAACTTGCCGATGTGGTACCCAGCCGTACCCGCCGAGTCAACGCGAATCTGTTCGCTCAGGCTTCTCTGATTAATGAGATGTTGCATCACTCCTTCGGCTGCCGGGCTGCGGCAGATGTTTCCTAAGCAGACGAAAAGGATGCTCTTTGATGAAATTGCCTTGGACATGACTGAGCAAAGGAGTAAGGGTGTAAAGAGTAAGGAATAAGTTTAAGTTTACGGAGTGTTACTTTCTTGCACGCGTTTTTTGCTACGAATCAGCATTGGGAGGTAACGAATCAGTAGACCCACAAATATCAATCCTCCACCAGCCAAAGTCCACCACTGAGGAGGTTGGTAGGATTCGTGATTCCGCCAAGCGATGTAGACCCAGAGTGGCAGTATGATTGGTTCAATCAGGGTCAAAATCGAGGCCTCTGGACTACTTACCGTCCGGAGTGCTCGGCAAAAAATAATGTAGGGAACCGACAATTGAAAGATCCCAAACAAGGCAAGGGCTACATATGCTCCTGGAGCAACTTGATTAAGAGGTTGACTCCAAACCCAAGGCAACATAATCAGGACTGTTGCCACATGATTAAGGGTGATCAACCAAGCAGGATCCTGGTCTCGCATCTTGCGCATCAGCAGTATCACAGTGGCGTACATGAGGCTGGATAATACTCCCATTCCGGTAGCATACAAAGAACTACCACTGCGCATCTCCATTGCCAGAATTAAGACAACACCACTTAGGCAGCACACGAACATCGTCAAGTCAGATTGCGTGACTCGTTCGCCAAGGAATGCAACTCCGAAAATCAGTACCCATGTCGGTGCTAGATACTGAAGCCAGATGGCGTTAGCGGCTGGTCCGTGAACCATGGCCGTCATAAAGCTCCACAACATAATGGCAAAGGCGATACTGGTAGGCAGGATCGCAGGATGCCATTTGGGCTTGCGAATGAAAGGCATCAGAGCGATCGCGGCAAAGAAGCTACGCCAGAATGCAAGTTGCATTCCGCGCAAATCGGCAGACCAGCCGTCAAACCAGGGAGCTTTTGCGAAGAATCCACTGGTGCTCCACAGCACCGCAGCTAAAACCACCGCCAAGCGGCCACTCCACATACTTTGATGAGGAGTGGTTGCAATTTGAGTTTCGCTGGTAGAATCCGAGTTGACCGGTGGACTAAAAATGCTTTCCGTCTTAGCCACCGGTGGAAACTTTTTGCTGTTGGGAGGAGCGTTCTATGATGCTTAGTACGATGCCAATAGAAATCAAAACGAGGTGCACCGCAAGCGTTCCAAGAAGTGCATAGGCAATACCTTTGTTGAATCCGTAATTGTGAAGTCCGATGCCAAGCAGATTCGTACCGAACCACGACCAACTGGTTACGACATTGCCAACTAACGCAAGAATGCTAAATCCCAAAAGCCCAACCATGCGATCCCAACGCGCGTGAAGCACTAAAGCGTTCCATAATACGATCATCAATGCTCCATTTTCTTTTGGATCCCAGCCCCAGAATCGTCCCCAGCTATCATCGGCCCAAAGGCCACCCAGAACCGTGCCGACGAAGCTAAACAGGATGCCAAAGCAAACGGAGAAGTAGCTCATGCGATAGATTTGCTGAAGCAAGTAATCTTTATTCACATCTATCTCTTCGCCCTTGAACTTACGAATGAACATCACCAGAACAGCCGCAGCTCCCAGAAAGCCAGCCAGGAAGGTTACTGCATATCCAAGCGTGATTATGACCACGTGCGTTGATAGCCAAAACTGAGTGTCTAACACTGCAGCCAATACGTGCATCGTGTCGCTCTTGTCCAAACTGCCCGCAATGCTCAACGTGATCAGACCAATCAGCGAACCAACGATGTTGGCTAGACCCAATCGCATGACTAGCTCCAGTACCAAGCAGAACAGAACACAGGCCCAACCAATGAATACTGCCGAGGAATACAAGTTCACCACGGGGGCTCGACCCGAAATGTACATTCGCACGAGCAAGGTCAATGTGTGAATCAAGAATGTCCCGGCGATGAGCCCGTAGGCTAAGTGCTTGGCATTTCGAGTCTTCGGAGCAGCAAAGGAAATAACTGCAGCAATGGTAGAAATGATGTACAGCATTACACCCAGTGAAATCGGTTTGAAGGAGTTCAACCAAGCCTCGGCATTGACTTTGGTTTGCGAAGCACTTACTTCATCCGATCCAGCGATTTGAGCCTTGTACATTCGAGCGGCTTGATTGATCTCGCGAGCGTTCTGGCTTCTGACTGCTTCTAGAAGCTTCGAAAACGATTCGATTGCCGGATTCGGTTCAATGCCTCTTACCTTCTGCAGTATGGAGTCAAATCGAGCTGGACCGTATGCAGCCCAGGTGTTTTCGGCCTGCTTTGCATCGACTGGCTTGTCATTGCTGATTGGAGGAATCAACGCTAGAGGCTTCATGTCTTCGATAATCTTGTAGCGACGATCTAATTCGTCTAATCGCATCAGGGCCTTTTGAAGATCCTCTTCCTTACCGGAGTCCAACTTTGGTAAGTTAGGTTCATCATAGGCCGCCGATATAAGTTCGTAGGAGGTAAGCTTCTGGTAGAAATCAGAGATCTTTTGCTCGCGGAAATTGAATTCAATTTGATTGCGAGACTTTTCTCTCAGCTTGTCGATCTCGGCAAAAAAAGCCTCGCGGTTGTTGGTGATTTCGTTGTAGGAGTAGCGGAAATTGCTGCGAGATTCGTCTAGGTCTAACAGCTCTCGAACCTCCTTGGCGTAAACTCGAAAGACTCGCGCATCTTTCGTCCAAGGCAAATCGGTCATCACACCCAACAACCATTCCACTTGAGACCGTTTGTTTTCCTCTACGTCAAGAACATAGGCGACGCCACCAAACACTGGTTCGCTTAATGACTGCAATGTATAGCCAGCCACTGTATCTAACGGTTTGACTCGACCATCCTGTTTTGCCGGCAGCTTGCCGATTGCGGCCCAATCTGCCTCGACAACGCCGTATTTAGAACCTTTCAGTCCATAGATTCCAAACAAACCTGCGATCACTAACCCAGCAGCTCCGTACATGAAAAAATCTTGACTGAACAGCTTCTCATTAGCCGATTGTTCTTTGGCGAATCGATTTGCAAACCTCAGAAACGATCCACTAAAGTGCGAGATCATTCCAACCATAACCATCATGCAGCAGACATAAGGAATGACCCAGCCAGCATTCTTAACGACTTGCAGACCACTGCCTTCGACCATGTTTCCGTTGGGCAGCATCATTGGGAAATAGTCACTTTGATAAAACGTCTCGCCGCCAAATCGAACTGGGTTGTTCATCCACGTCTTTTCGGTGACCTCTTCGCCAGTTTCGGCGTTGCGAATAGTGATTACCGAAGAGAAGTCTCGGGGAGTGTTGGAGTTGGCATAATCGCGGCGAGCTACATCTTTGAGTGTGATGTTGTAGGGTTTGTATTCTTTCCGATAGCGCAAAGCGATCTCGGTCGGCTTGCCGAGCAGTGAAATCTGCTCGTACTTATCCTTACCGTTGCGAAACATCTGAGCGCCATCGTTCTGCTCTTGCGCCAACAACAACGACTCAATCGGCTTTTCTGTTTTTCGATCCAGTAGCGTCACATAGGCCGCAGCAAAATTCGGTGCTGACTTAGCTCCACCATTGGGCGCGATTTCAACCGCTTTTTGAACCAAGCCCGTTCCGACGCTCACCTTATGATCTGGGTCAGTTCCGCTATCAAGCCTGGAATTCCGCATCCATTTGTCGATGCGAACAATGAATGGTAGTTTGGAATCATCGATAATTCCGTTCGAGTTAACCGCAGCCCTAATTCGACCGTCGGGAATAACTGTCACTGAATCAGACTGAGCATCGCTTGTGTCTATGAAGGCAATCTCTAACTGGTCGGGGAAGGTGCGTCACGTTCGATGAGCCACCTTCGTGCAGAAAGACCTTCTGTTCGATCTGCCGATCACCAAACACAAATTGGCCTACCATCAGCAAGGCAATGCCAACGTGAATCAGCATATTGCCGCCACGCTTGCCGAACAGAATCAAAAATCCGGCTAGCACGACGCTACTGGCAACCGTTGCTTGAGCCAGTTGCCAAACAATGCGTAGGCCAGGATCATCCAACCGCATTTCGGTTGCGAATAAGGTGAGCGACATAGCTCCACAGAGGACGACAAAGGCCCAAAGTGGGATCTTAAATAACCTGGGTCCTGTTGCCACGATCGCATAGGCTGCAGTTGCCAACGAGATGACAACTAAGCCAACTTTCACCATCGTCCACAATTGGTCATAGCTGATCGGCGGCTTGCCTTGTAATCCATCTACAGCATGTCCAGTCATGATCACAGCGGTCACTAACAAACCACCTAAGGCTGAAACTAGAATTCCGGCTATAAGCTTCAACCCCTTGGCAAAGATCGTAAACCGTGTGACTTTGGCAGCTATCAAGTTTATCATCAGCAGCACGCCGATGAGTGCGCCGCCAGGTAACGGGATTGAACCTGGGATCCGAGTATGGGGATACATCGTCGAGGGCACGAAAACATCGAGTGGTACCGATGCCACCCACGAATTGAAGTACTCTCGTTTCACCTCCACCAGCGTTTCATCATCTTGAGCCAATGTTCCAACCAAGACGATAAGGATGGCGAACACGAACAGAGTGACAGTGATTTTGAGCGATCCGATGGCGCGCAGTATCGCAAAAGGCGTCACAGAGTCTTGCTGACGAGTGGACACCTTATCTGCGGCTGAGGCGCTGGACCATGTTCCGGTTGACATATTGAAATGCTCCAAAGCTTTTTCAGTTCGAAAGTTCAGTTTACTGCCAGGTCAAACTACCAACAAACTTGTCCATGGTCGGTGACTGCAGTTCCACCAGCGACTTTGTGCCAGTCATCTTGACATACAAGTTTTCTGCCGAGTTAACAGGGATGACGACAACGCGAATCGCCGTTTGACTGGCATCACTTTGCAATTGATAGCAGCGATAGCCAGTATTGTTCACATTGCCCTCGGTCGAAGATTTGATTATCTGCTCGACTTGTTGCGGATCGGGTTGTTGACCCAGTTGCTGTAACCACATTTCTACTGCGGCAGGAACTTGGCCCGTAGAAGTACTGATTGAAACAGAGGCAGCTTGATCTTGTTGCTGTATCTGAAATAACGCCAAGCGTATGCCAGAGGCTGGCAACTCTTGCCAGCCTTCAGGTGCTTGGTACTTGAGTTGCAATCTAGCTGGCGGATTGGAGGGCACTGCAGCAATAGGATTGTCGGTAGCTGCGGGAGCTGGTTGACCCTGTGGCTGTGCTTGGCCTTGAGGTTGTGCTTGAGCTTGTTGAGCTCGCATGCGTTCCAAAAATGGAGCTCCACCCATTCCCCCACCGGATGCTTTCCTCATGCCTTTGATATTTACAAAGTAGGCCTTCACATCACCAACCGAATGATTGGGAAACTCTTCCAGATCGCCAACCATCGATCCCCAGTCTTGATCAGGTAGGCTTAGCTGGCCGCGCCAGCGATTGATGTTGCTGACGAGGTAGTCTTGCCACTTGGACGCTTCAGTCGTGTTGGCTCCAAGTTTCGTTAGGGTTGCCGACACGCCGCTGGAGTGTGTGAACTTGGCAAAGGCTTCGAAACCTGTAACTTGCTGAGGTCGCTCGTCTTTCCAGTTATTCATTTGAGCCCACTCGGGCTGTCCGTTGTTGTCGAACTTGATTGAGTCTGCCAATTGCCGAAACTCGCTGGCCGCAGCTTCAACTTTTTCGGGAGAGTCCATCAGTTTCAAAAACCAGGCGGTATTCATATTGGGGTAGATCACACCCAAAGTTTGACCTGGGGATGGCGCGGAAACAACTTCGGGTCGCTCTACCGGTCTCTTGGCGACCTTGTACGAGCGAACCTCGGTGTCTTCAGAACAACCGCAAGCCAATGCGGTGATTAATAATGTGTAGACGAAAGCCCACGGCTTCATTTGCATCAGATTCACGAATCGAGTTTTCAGGGTAGGGATTTTTAGGTGGGATATGTTGACGGAGTAGCTGTTCCGCCAGCTTGCACTGTGCCCATCCAATTGGAATATTCTAGGAAAAAGCCGACTGGGCAGGCACCGCAAATTGTCGCAGCCAGTGCTTTATTGATTCCTGGACGTCGACATTTTCTGTTTAAGACAGTTCAAAAGGGCCGCATGGGTGGAATTGCTGTCAATTTGCCCTGTTCCTTGAACTGTTTTCACTTGCATGCTGCTGAAGCGATTGTGGTCTGAAGTTGTATCCAAATGGATCCAGTATGGAGGCCAAAAACCCTCAGAATTAAGGGGTTGCAATTCGGTATTAAGGTGTCCAGCAAGACTAAAGCCGTTTTGATCGCAACCCGAATTGCTCTGCTAGAGCATGATTCCTTCTTTGCTCAATTGGCTTGAGTCTAGCGTGCCGTGTTGTAGCGACATCCAGAGTAGCAGAGCCTTTTGTGCATGCATCCGGTTTCCAGCTTGTTGGACGATAATGCTATCGGAACTGTCGATCACCCCATCGGTAATCTCCTCGCCACGACGAGCTGGCAGGCAGTGCATAATTTTGCTCTTGGTTCCGGTCAGGGCCATCAATTTCTCTGACAATTGGAATGGACTGAACGCGCGGATACGCTCCGCCGCCTCAGCCTCTTGTCCCATACTGATCCAAACATCGGTGTACACAAAGTTCGCACTAGGCAGGATCTTCTCGGGCTTATCGCTTTGAACAAAATCAAGGTTTGGATAAACCTTGGCAACTTGTTGAACGAACGAATCTTTGATGAAGTACTGAGCCGGTCCTAGCAAGCGGAATTTCATGCCCATCATTGCGCATGCGTGAACCAAACTCTGAGCCACGTTGTTACCATCGCCAACGAAAGCCAACGTCTTGCCGCCGAGGTTCGAGTCAACCTCTAGCATACTCAGCAGGTCACCCAAAGCTTGGCAGGGGTGAGCGGTATCGGTCAAGCCGTTGATAACAGGCACGCAGTTGAAGCTAGCCATGTCGACTACCGACTGATGCGACTTCGTTCTGCAAACCACAAAATCGACGTACTCGGCCAAGACGCGAGTGAAGTCCGACAAAGACTCACGCTTTTGCCAACCGACATCAGCACCTAGATACATGCTTGTGCCGCCAAGCTGCGCAATGCCCGCTTCGAAACTCACCCGAGTTCTTAGGCTGGGCTTCTCAAAGAGCATCGCCAACACATGACCTGGTAACCAATTCGGCCGTACACCACGATTAAGCAGCGCCTTAACTTGAGCAGCCAAGCTGAGGATAGAGTTGAGTTCAGTTTGATTGATATCGAATAGGCTTAAAAAATGTCGCATGAGAGGAACTTTCACATACACGTGCGCCTGAAGCGCAATAATCTTTGGCTTAGTTGCTCGCTGCTGCAGTGGCGACCGTTTGTCCGGTAACTTCACATACTGCATCGCAGAAAATGGTCATGGCTTGATCGATCTGTTCGAGCGTAATGTTCATGGCTGGCAAAAGTCGCAGGACGTTTCCTTGAGTGCAATTAATTAGCACTCCTTGCTCAAGGCATTTGGCAACCACAGACGCACCTTCCACAGATAGTTCAACACCAATCATGAAGCCAGCTTGTCGAATCTCTGTGACGTGGGCACAGTTGTGCTGCAGTTGAGCTAGATGAGATGCAAAGCGATCAATTCTAGCTTGAGCGTTTTGCAGCAATTGATCCTGCTCGATCGTTTCAATCATCGCGATACCGGCTGCGGCCGAGATTGGATTGCCACCGAAAGTGCAAGCGTGCATGCCAGGACGCAGACTGCCTGCAATCCTTCGATCCGCTAGCATGGCTCCACCGGCTATTCCGCCGCAAAGACTCTTGGCCAAGGTGATGATATCGGGACGAACGTCGAAGTACTGAAAGCCAAACCAATCGCCGGTTCTTCCACAGCCTGTTTGAACTTCATCCAATATCAGTAGCAGGCCATGTTCATCGCATAACGCTCGGAGCCCCGACAAGAACTCTTTCGAAGCAATACGAACACCACCTTCTCCTTGAATCGGCTCGATCATGATGGCCGCAGTTGCCGAGTCAATTCGGCTTTCGACCAACGACAAATCACCATGCGGCAGATAGGTGAATCCGGCCAGCATAGGACCAAGTCCTTCGTGGTATTTTGGTTGTGCGGTAGCGGCCAAAGCGCCGTACGTTCGTCCGTGGAATCCGCCTTGAAACGTAATTACCTTGTAACGATCAGGGCCTTGTTGTAGTCGGACTAACTTGATGGCGGCTTCGTTAGCTTCGGCTCCGCTATTGCAGAAAAAAGTTTGAGCATCAAAGCTACGCTCGACAAGCATCTTGGCCCACAGTCCTTGCAGATCAGTTTCCCAAGTGTTCGGAACGTGAATCAAATTAGCTACTTGATGTTGAACAGCTTCGACGATGCGTGGCGGGCAGTGGCCCAACAGGTTGCAGCCCCAACCAGGAAACAGGTCTAAATACTCGCGACCATCGCTGTCCCAAACAAGCGAACCTTCGCCGCGTACCAAGTTCACTGCGTAACGTTTGTAGTTACCAATGACATAACGTTGGAACAGCGAGTCGGTTTCAGTTGAGCTTAAGTGTTTCATAGGAAGTGATCTCCTTTGTATTTGGTCTAGTTGACTAGTCGATCAAACTGCCCGGGCTAGTTAGTACCTTAAACGCAAGAAAGGCAGCGACTCAGCCGCTGCCTTTCAAGGCAAAATGTGATCAGATCGACAGCTACATCACCTTTCGTTCGTTGACGATTTCTGTGCCAACACCACTGGTCGTATAAATCTCGAGCAGCAATGAGTGTCGCAATTTTCCATCGATGATGTGGACTTTACGAACTCCGCGCCGCAAAGTCTCCAAGCAAGCTTCGATCTTGGGTATCATGCCAGCATCGATCACTCCACTGGTGATCAATTCGCGAGCCTCAGCAGCAGTCAACGAATTGATGCGAGTGTTGGGATCTTTCTTGTCACGTCGGACACCATTGACGTCACTTACAAAAACCAACTTTTCAGCGCCTAGCGATTGCGCTACAGCCATGGCCGCAGTATCAGCATTGACGTTGTATTTTTGTCCATGTTGATCGATGCACATCGAAGGTATCACCGGAACCTGATTGGCGTAAGTGATACTCTCAATCACATTCTGATCAACTCGAGTGACATGCCCGACGAAGCCCAGGTCGATCTTCTCGCCGCCATCTTCCAGCAGCAGTTTCTCACCATGTAGGACATTACTATTGCCAGCGAAGTTCAGGTTCACCGCTCGACCACCTAGCCGCTCAATCTCGCTGGTTAGAAAGGCAGTTACGTCGCCAGCTAAAGCCTTTTCGACGATCTCGAGCGTTTTTTCATCGGTTACCCTGCGGCCCTTAACCCACTGAGGTTGAATGCCAGCTTGATCCATCGCCTTATTGATGCTTGGACCGCCGCCGTGCACGATGACAGGCTTCATGCCAACGGTTTCCATAAAGATGACATCCAACAACAAGTGTCGAACGGCGTTGAGATCTTCTAACAGGCTTCCGCCGAGCTTGATTACGGTTGTTTTGCCGCGGAACTTACGTATCCATCCCATCGCTTCGATCAGGATGTCGGCTTTAGAAATTGCCTCGTTACTTACCGTATTATCTATCACGTTGATTTGCAGATTGTTTTTGCGAGTTGCCCTGAGTCGCGGGCGATTGCCAAGGCTGAAGATGTCTTAGAGAATGGAAAACCCACCATCCTACTAAAGGGGGAGCATCGTAGTCAATCGATGAACCTAGATTTATTTGTTTTGGTCTGTGAGGAAATTCCCAAAAGTCGCTGACTGAATTGGCCGATACAACCGTCAAGCTCTCCCTTGACGGCAAAGTTAGCCAACTGTAGAACATGGACCATTGTTGGAAGCGAGGGCGTCGTAGCCAAGTGGCTAAGGCAGTGGATTGCAAATCCACCATACGTGGGTTCAACTCCCACCGACGCCTCTCTTCTACTCTATTTAGCAGCTAAATGGGGATATTATTCCCCTCGTTCTCGAAATTAGGGCTGCCAGACTTCATTCTTGGAAACAAACCACTCTGAAGTGCTGAAAGTCACCCATTGAGTGATCCCGACATAGAATGTCATTTTATCGAGCAACTATCGTTTGTCCTTCATTTTCATGGCCTTCGCGCCTATACTGAAGCAAGCAACGGCCTTGAACCCAATACGGCTAAGGTCTTCTGCGAATACCTTGTCTCGTCGAGCTGGACCTGATGGTGTCCTCAAATTTTTGCCCGGGGAAACCTTCGTTCATACCAAGTTCGGCATACAGCATCCCCCCCAATCAAACGTTCGAAACTTTTCACCGGCCCGCCGCCAATTCTTTCACCATTCAAATATTGACGGCATAGGAGTCTTCATCATGTCTGGTCAGCGACCCCCGCGATGGCGCGGAGAGCGTCCTAACCGCAACAACCGACCACCGCGCCCAAGCTCTGTGCCGCCGCAAACTGAACAGCGAATGCGCGAATTGGATGCGGAGCACGAGCCACTGAGCCTAGCGGAAGAGATCTCCCGCGAGTCTCGGCATGACCAAGTAGCAGGCTCGGGCAGTCGTTCGCGCACTCCGGCCGCCGAGAGTCAAGCTACTTTTGCAGAGCTGCAGAAGTTGACGGACGAGCAACTCCTTGAAGTTTCCAAGCAGGAAGATGTTCAATCAGCGGGCCTCAATCGTCGCGAGCTGATCTTCCAAATCATCAAGGCTCGATTGAAACACAACGGCTTGATGTTTGGCGAAGGCACATTGGAAATTCTGCCCGATGGATTCGGATTTTTGCGAAGCTCCAAGCATCATTACATTTCCTGCCCAGACGATATTTACGTTTCACCCAGTCAGATTCGCCGCTTCGGTTTGCAAACTGGGTCTACTGTGGCAGGTCAAATTCGGCCGCCGAAAGAGAACGAGCGTTACTTTGCGCTGCTGCGTGTCGAAGCTATCAACTTCCACGATCCAGATCAGCGTAATAAGGCCAAGCCGTTCGAAGAACTGACTCCGCTGCATCCCAATCAGCGCATCATGATGGAGACTACTGCCGATGTGATTGAACCGCGTCGTTGATTTGGTGTCTCCGATAGGCTTTGGACAGCGTGGTATCATCGTCAGTCCACCCGGCGGGTAAGACCATCTTGATGCAGAAGATGGCTCGAGCGGTTTTGCAGAACTATCCGAACGCTCACGTGATCATGCTCCTTATTGACGAACGTCCAGAAGAAGTGACGGACATGCAGCGCGAGGTTCAAGGCGCGAATTGCGAAGTCATCAGCAGTACGTTCGATGAGCATTCATCGCGGCATATCCATGTGGCTCACATCGCTCTAGAAAAAGCTAAGCGAATGGTTGAGTTTGGAATCGATGTGGTAATCTTCCTGACGGTATCACCGTCGCTCGAGCTTGGAATAGCGAGTGTCCTCAGAGCGGTAAGCTGTTAACCGGTGGCCTAGATGCAAATGCTCTTCAAAAAGCCAGAAGGCATTTTTTGGTTCTGCGCAAAAGTTGAAGAGGGTGGTTCGCTGACGATCATCGCCACAGCCTTGGTGGGGACGGGCAGTCGCATGGACGATGTGATCTTTGAGGAGTTCAAAGGAACTGTAACCTTGAGATCGTTTTGGATCGCTCGCTTGTAGATAAGCGAATTTGGCCAGCCATCGATATTAATGCTAGTGGCACGCGTCGCGACGAAATCTTGATGACGGCTGACGAGCATCGTCGCGTCACTGCTCTTCGGCGAGCATTGTCGGAAATGAGTCCGCCGGATGCGATGGAAAAGTTGGTAGAACGTTTGCAAAAGACAAAAAGCAATGCAGAATTCTTGATGAGCCTAAGGACCTAGTCGATGTCGGAATTGGCTGAATGCAAAGTTGGGATCGCTGTATCAACCTACAACAGCAACATTACTCGGCGACTTCGCGAAGGTGCAATTCAGACTTTACGGTCTGCGGGCATCTGCGATCAAAACATTTTGGTAGCAGAAGTGCCTGGAGCTTGGGAGTTACCGCTAGCTTGCCAGCAGATGTTCGATTCTCACTCGGTCGATGCGGTTATGGCCCTTGGTGCAGTGATCCGTGGTGAGACAACGCACGATCAACATATCAATCGTGCTGTCAGCACAGCGTTAATGGAAATGATGATCAAGACGGGTAAGCCCGTCGGATTTGGGTTACTGACATGCAACACGATGGAACAAGCCATTCATCGGGCCGGAGGCAATGTCGGCAACAAAGGCGCTGAAACCGCCGAGGCAGTTTGGGCGATGCTGAAGCTTAGCATAAGACCATTGAAGTAGCATAATTCAAGCGGAGGTGCGCTTGCTTGGCTACGCTAGAATTGAAACCGTACCGCGCGCCGTTACGCTCGATTGAAACGGTGCGGCTCGCGCCGTTACGCTGAAAATGGTCTGTTACGCTTCGATTGCGACCTACCGGTGAAGGTGTACTGGTCGATTTTGGCAAAGTTGGTAACCTAGAGACTCCGTTTCCCGAGGCTTCTAATTACTAATTCACCATGGCCAAACCTCGCGTACTGATTCTTCGAGCTCCTGGGACTAACTGCGATGTTGAAACAGGCTACGCCTTCGAGCGAGTAGGTGCCGAAGTAACTGCCATTCACGTCAACTCTTTGACGGAAAATCCGCAGGCTGGAAAGGGCTTTCAGATTCTTTGTTTTCCAGGAGGCTTTAGCTATGGGGATGACATTGCCGCAGGCCGTATTCTGGCTCAACGACTTCAAACACACCTGAGCAATCTGATTGAAGAGTTTCGTTGTTCGGACAAATTGATATTGGGGATTTGCAACGGTTTCCAAATCATGATGCGCCTGGGAGTGTTTTTTCCTGGACAAGAAAAAACACCACCAGCGACTTTAACGCTGAATCGTCAAGCAAGATTTGAAGATCGATGGGTGCACTTGGCTACATCGAACTCCAATAGTGTATTTTTGCGAGGTATCCAGCAGATGTACTTGCCGATGGCGCATGCCGAAGGCAGGTTCGTAATACGCGATCAAGCCAGCAAGGCCTCTTTGCTTCAGAAGGCTCAACTTGGACTTCGATACTCTACCGATCAGGGGCAGGTGACTGACGATACATTACCGTTTCCGGTGAATCCAAATGGAGCCGAACTCAATGTAGCCGGCATTAGCGATCCTACTGGAAGAATCTTCGGATTGATGCCTCACCCTGAAAGACACATCGACCCCGTTCAACATCCATTTTGGACACGTCGCCAGCAACAGCCAGAGCACGGTGACGGGTTGGCTGTGTTCACCAATGCTGTAGGTTACTTCAGCTAAATTGTTTAACCGTCATCCGAAGGCGTACACGATTCCGCCCGTATTCCTACAAAGAGTCGCCTCGTCAAAGGTTGGCGAGGCAGTGACTTTTGTAGCCCCCTAGCTGACCGGTCCACAAAACGCGAAAATGCCTTAACGGCTTCGCTGCTTACAGCGACCTGCTATGTTACCGACGAAGGTCCTAACTTATACAACTATCACCTGAATATCCAGGAGTTTTCAAAGTGCTAAGATCCCGAAAGTCTTTATTGCTTAGTTTTGTTGGACTGCTGTCCATTGGGTTTTCGCAACTTCAAGCAGAAGATTGGCCAACATTCCAGGCGCAGCACGCACTGGCGTTTCGACCGAAACTGGACTACTGGATAGTTGGCCTGAAAATGGGCCCAAGCTGTTGTGGCAAGCCAAAGGTGCTGGCAATGGCTACTCAAGTCCAGCCGTTGTTGCAGGCCGCGTATACACTATGGGTGATCACGATGGTGGTGAGTTCATCAGTTGCTTCGATGGCAATTCCGGCAAGCTAGTTTGGGAAAAGCAAATCGGCGACGCTTGGAATGGTCACGCTCGCAATCCTACTTGGAACGGCTCAAGAGCTACACCAACCATCGACGGTGATAGAGTTTACGCGATTCATGCGACGGGAACTTTGATCTGCTTGAGTACCGCGGATGGCAAAATCAACTGGCAAAAGAGCATGAAGGATGACTTCGGTGGCAAGAAGGCTGACTCTTGGGGATATGGAGAGTCTCCAACGGTAGATGGACCGTTGCTTCTATGCACACCTGGTGGCACCAAGTCCACCGTCGCTGCTGGATAAAGTTTCTGGCGAAACTAAGTGGACTTGCGTAAATCCCAATGATGCTGGTGCAGGCCACTCATCGATCGTGATCTCTTATGTCGGTGGCCGCAAGATCTATGTCCAAAACACAGCCAGTGGTCCAATTGGTATTGATGCACAAACTGGTAAATTGTTGTGGAGCTATCCCGTCAGGCCACCCACTGCCTTCATCCCTTCACCAGTGATCAAAGATGATTACGTGCTGACGGTAGCAGGATACGGTACTGGCGGAGCGTTAATACAACAAGTTGCTGGAGCTGACGGTGCGGTTACCGTAAAAGAAATCTATGGCCTGAACAAAGATCTGGATAACAAGCACGGTGGTGTAATCCTGGTTGGTAACAATCTTTATGCTGGAGTCTCGGATAACAATTCGGTGTACTGCCACGATTTGGTCACGGGCGAGAAGAAGTGGCGAGAGCGCGGAAGTGGACAGGGATCTACCTCTGTAATTGCGGCTGACGGCAAGCTGTTTATTCACTATTCCAACGGCGTGGTGGCCATGGCGAAAGCTGATCCAAGTGGATTCAAGGAGGTCAGTAGCTTCACAGCAGAAGGTAATCGCGACTTCCCAAGTTGGGCTCACCTAGTTGTTGCCAATGGCAAATTGCTAGTGCGTGACGGCGATCAAATCTCCTGCTACGACATCAAGAAGTAAGCAAGCACGACTGTGGTGACTCCAAGCGATTTGGAAACCATCGATTTTCGCCCATCTACACCCAAGGCCTATCGTCCAGCGATAGGCCTTGTTGGTTGTGGGGGCATTACGGTTGAACATCTCTCGGCCTATCGCAAAGCTGGCTTTCACATAGCAGCTCTGTGTGATTTGCGGCTCGATCAAGCTCGTCAAAGGGCCTCGCAGTTTTTCCCCGAAGCCGACGTGTACCAGGACTATCGAGATTTACTTCGTCGCGATGATATCGAGGTCGTCGACGTTGCAACTCATCCTGCTCAGCGCTTACAAATCATTCGCGATTGTTTGCTGGCTAGAAAGCATGTGCTTAGCCAAAAGCCGTTCGTGACAAATTTGGATATTGGCTATAGCTTGGTCGACTTGGCTGATCAGAAAAATGTTTACCTATCGGTCAATCAAAATGGACGTTGGGCGCCGCACTATCGCTTTATGCACAAAGCGATAGAATCCGGTCTACTTGGCGATGTTTTTGCCGTACATTTGGATTGCCATTGGGATCATACTTGGGTCCGCGGCACCGAGTTTGAGAAGATTCGGCATTTGGTTTTGTATGATTACGCCATTCATTGGTTCGATCTTGTGCGTTACTTCATGCATGGGCGGCAACCGAAGTCAGTTTTTGCATCGACGGCCAGAGTTCCAGGACAAGATTTAGCGCCCAATCTTCTCGCTCAAGCAGTGTTGAACTTTGAAGATGCTCAGGCTTCGTTGGTGTTCGACGCAGGAGTAGCGCATGGTCAGATGGATCGGAGTTACGTTGCAGGTACGCAGGCGACGTTGATTAGCTCTGGTCCCAGTATCCTCAGTCAGCAAGTCGAATTGATCTCGTCGAAAGGATCATGGTGTCCTCAGTTGTCGGGCTGTTGGTTTCCCGATGGATTTCATGGCACGATGGGCGAGTTGCTGTGTGCGATTGAGGAGAAGAGACCATCATCGATTGCAGCCAGTGATAATCTAAAGAGCCTTGAGATCTGCTTCGCTGCATTGGCCAGTGCCGATTCCGGCCAGCCCATCGTGCCAGGCTCGGTGCGGTCCATTCAGCCCTAGTTGCCAGATCAGTCATCTATCTATTATTTTGAACTGTTTAGAAAACTCATCTTGTTGAAGGTTGTTAAGTGTCGTTTGAATCTCATTTTGGCGATCGTTTGGCTCAAGCTGTTCGTTCCAAGCAATCGGCTGTCTGCGTTGGACTTGATCCTCGATGGCAATCGCTGCCGGACACCATCCGATCTGGAATTGATCCCAAAGATTTGGCCTCCGTGGCCAAGGCAACCGAATGCTACTGCCGATGTGTTGTCGATTCCGTATTCGATCACGCGGCGATCATTAAACCTCAGGCTGCCTTCTTCGAACAACTTGGGCCCGCCGGGATGTCATGCTTGCACGCTGTGATTCAATACTGTCACCAACAAGGATTGGATGTACTACTTGACGGAAAACGTGGCGATATTGGAACGACCGCCGAGGGCTATGCGGATGCTTATCTGGGTTTGACCAGTCCATGGGGCTGCGACGCTCTGACAGTGAATCCATATTTGGGTGATGATACGTTGCAGCCGTTTATCAAAACGGCTAACGATCGCGGCGCCGGCATCTTTGTGCTGGTGAAGACATCAAATCCTGGCAGCGGATTTATTCAAGACCTAAATTTTGATGGACGCAGTTTGTACTATCGCGTTTCGCAGGTTGTGCAGATCGCTGCGGAAGACTCAAAAGGTCAATCGGGCTATGGCAATATCGGCGCAGTAGTCGGCGCGACCTATCCGCAGCAGTTAGCTGAAATGCGCGAAGCGATGCCCAATACATGGCTCTTGATACCCGGCTATGGTGCTCAAGGTGGTACCGCAGCCGATGTGGCCGTTGGGTTCGACGTTCGTGGTTTAGGTGCCATCGTGAATAGCTCGCGAGGTATTATCTTCGCTTACCAACTACCCAAGTATCAGCATCTACCTTGGGAGAAAGCGATCGAGAATGCAGCTCGCGATATGGCCGACGAGCTACCACATGCATCGTAGTGGAATCGTAGTGGAATTCGCCAGAATTCCTTTTCGCTGGCCTCAAGCCTGTTCAGTTCCGCGAACCCTCCCGAACGAGAATGCAACTACAGCCGACTGATCAATTTTTGGGAGGGTGGCAAGCGAGGAACGAGCGCGCCGGGAGGGCGAACTTAAGAGTTCCCACCATCCGAATATTGAAACAGGTTAAAATACCCGCTAGACCATAATCCCGACCATAATCCAGCGGAGAACCCAATGTAATTCTGGCGAATCCCTACGCACCTGGAATTCTGGCGAATCCCACTACTACCTACCCATTGAAAGCATCCCACCATGAACACAACAAATTCGAAAACTACTCGTTTTGATCGTCGACAACTGTTGCGCACTAGCGCTCAAGTTGCAGCCGCGATTCCTTTTTTTCGGTGCATGCCAAATCTGCTGGCAGAACCAAATGCCGCGCCGAAGAAGATTCTGTTTTTTACTCGTAGTCAAACTTTCGAACACTCGGTCATTAAGCTCAAGAACGATGGTACAAGTCATGCTGGAGAGCAGTTGAAGCAGTTCGCTGGCTCGGCGGGCTTCGAATTTGTCGAGACAAAAGATGGACGTATCTTCGACGAGAAGCTCGACAGCTTCGATGCAATCGCCATGTACACCACTGGTGATTTGACTCAAGAAAAAGCGGTCGACAATTCGCAGCCGATGTCGGCTAAAGGTAAGCAGAATCTGCTTGACGCGATCGCCGCTGGTAAAGGCTTCTTCGGCTTCCACGCTGCTTCTGATACGTTCCATTCAGCCGGTCCAGCCTTTGAAAATCAAACGAAGCGAGATTCCTTCATCGACATGATCGGCGGTGAATTCATTCGGCATGGACGGCAGCAGGAGGCTTTAATGCAAGTCGTTGATGCGAAGTTCAAAGGCATGGCACCTGCGGGCGCTGGCTTTAAGATGTTTGAAGAATGGTACTCGTTGAAGAACTTTGCTAGTGACATGCATGTGCTATTGGTGCAAGAAACGAAGGGCATGGTTGACTTAGATTACGAACGTCCGCCATTTCCTGCCACTTGGGCTCGTCAGCATGGTAAGGGCCGCGTCTTCTACACATCGATGGGACATCGCGAGGATGTTTGGACCAACGCGATTTTTCAATCGATTACCGTGGGTGGCTTGCAATGGGCAACGGGACAGTTTGAAGCTGATATTACTCCTAATCTTCAGACCGCAGCCCCAATGGCATCGCAGTTGCCCAAGGCACCGTAGCGGCGATTGTTATTCAAGCGGAGGTGCGCGAGCACCCCGGTTCTTACGCAGTGCGTTTGCTTGCGGGTGAAGTTGAGTCGAAGCGTTGGGAACCGTACGGCTCGCGCCGCTACGCTGGAATAGGAACCGTATGGCTTGCGCCATTACGCTGGAATTTGTTTCGATGATGCCTCATCTTCTGTCAATTGTTTCTCGAACTCTCTCGCCTAAGGAAACGATCATGTACGGTGATCCACTAGCCTACTTCATCACATGGACCTGCTATGGAACATGGCTGCCGGGAGATAATCGTGGAGGGTTCAAGTGGAAAAAGGGCCAGCAAATACCTCAACCGCTTTTGGTGGATTGGGTTCGAGAGGAGTTATTAGAGCCACCTGTATTTCTCGACGAAGCTCAAAGGCAGGTTGTGGAGAACACGATTGTTGATCACTGCCAGCGACGACAGTGGCACTTGCATGCGAAGAACTGTCGCACTAATCATTGTCACGTAGTAGTTACTGCGAAAGATAGAGCAGGGATCGAAGTGCGGGATCAACTTAAGTCGTGGTGTAAGCGGAAGCTGAAGGAACTTCAATGGACGATGGCAGGCGTGGAGCTTTTAAGACTTCGAGAGCATTGGTGGACAAAAAAGGGCTGCGTGCGATTGTTGTTTGATAATGAGTCACTTGAGGCGGCCGTTATCTACACTTTGGAGGCGCAAGGCGAAGGTGGTTCCAAGTTTGCCTAGCTAATTCAAGCGGAGGTGCGCGAGCACCCCGGTTCTTACGTAGCGCATTTGATTGCGGGTGAAGTTGAGTCGAGTGCGGGGAACCGTACGGCTCGCGCCATTACGCTGGAAATCGAATTCAAGCGGAGGTGCGCGAGCACCCCGGTTCTTATGTAGCGCATTTGATTACGGGTGAAGTTGAGTCGAGCGTGGGGAACCGTACGGCTCGCGCCGTTACGCTGGAAATAGGGACCGTCCCACTCGCACCATTGGCTGGAATAGGAATCGTGCCACTTGAGCGGCCATTCTCGAATTTTGCCATTGCGCTCGAATCAATTAAACGCCTTGAGCAGTTTTCTTCCGCGATAGAGGGCGAGAACGATGTCGGGCGTGTAGCCGGTGGGGCTTGAGCTGCTCGGTAGGCTGACGCTGCTTTCGCCATCGCTGATGCCGAAGTAGGTTTGATTGTCCTTGCTTAACTTAGCCAATAAAGCCGACTCGCCGAGCATAAAGGTCAGCGCGATCATCGAATCGACAGAATAGCCTGACATCGACATCAGGCTGGCTAGTCGTTCAGCTTCGGCTCGCTGTGAGCTATTGAATTCAGCTCGAGGAACTTCGTAGATCTCGTCATGATCCACCTGCCAGCCTGCGAACAATGCATATTGATCGTCTCGAGAGAGTTCAGATATGTCACAGGCGAAGGCCTTTGTTGTGGGGCCAGCCACACCGATATTGGAAAAGCTACCTTGAGGAAGTTGATAGGTAAACTTGAAGAGATAACAGTCGCGAGGTTCATCATAGCCGGGCCAGTAGAGCGTTCGAGTTTCCAAGTGCTCGATACTCGACGGAGGAAATCCATACTGCTCGGGGCTGGCTAGCCACGATGCCAGTTCAGATTCGGCCAAAGCTTGAGGGAACCGATACTGCTCGGCAATCGCGCCGCTCAACTCCAACTCTTCCGCGTACCGAACGACTCGACTTCGGCACACCGGATCTGCGGCCAACGACACCAGTCGAGCAATCCCGTTCTCCTGACCCATGCGAGCCAACGCGGCAGCCGCTTCAGCTTGAATGCGGCGATGTGCGAGTCCCATTGCTTCTTCAAGAGCTTTCGTATTCTCCGGTAGTCCAATTAAGCCCAGCGTGTCGCACAGAGAAACGGTTAGCGCCACGCTGTCGCCCAGAACTTTTTGTACCGCCTCGACGGTAGAGCCGTATTGTCGTGGATCGCTCTGCAGTTTCTCCAAGTGGACGACGACTTGGGAGAGCAGCTTTGACATGTCGGCGTTTCGATCAAGCCAAGGATGCTGTTGGACCTTGCCAGTTCGCACAGAATGATTGGCTAGGTCGAGCAGAACAGTCAGTGTGCTGGGCTGGATGGTCGAGCCCTCCAGGCTATCAAAAAACAGGCTGAGTCCCGCTTGATCCAGCCGCCACAAGGGGCTGACTGCCAAGGCAACTGTTTGCCACGAGTCCGGAGGCTGGTTTGCCAGCAAATCAGCCAGTGTGGCAAGTGAATCCGGGTCGGCTTGCGCGGCGAGGCACTGGAGGGTGTGTCCCCCAGCCGTTGGATCGACGCTAGCAATTTTGCGATAGAGTTCTTCCAACGTTTGAGCCGGAATAATAGGTCTGGCTAAAGAAACCAGCCGTGAGGCCAAGTGCTGCACCAGCTTGCGGGCTCGGGTAGCAACCAGCTTATCCGCCAGATCTTTTTGGAGGATCATGTCCACTAGCACTTCCAGCTCGGATTCTTCCGCGTTCTGAATGGCGGAAATCAAGGTGCTGGTAGCCTGGTTGGACTGCTCCTCTTCAAGCCACGAGGATGCCTGATGAAGCCAGTGTTGATCTGATTGTTGAGTCACTTGGTTGATTCCGAGTATCTGGGGTTGACCGCAGGGCGAAAATCGGCGGTCAAAAAGTTCGGCTAATTGGACAAACTGCGATTGATGACATTGCTGTAATTGGTTGAGCCGGTTAGATTTACGCCCGAGTCTCTCGGCTTTTGGCAGTTCGGAATGTTCCGACTGGCTGGGGAGGCATTTAACCCCGTTTTCTGGGGCTGTATTGGATTGAACTCGAGCGGTTTTGGCTGCTCAACGACCACCATTGAGACCCGTTGGCAGAGTCAAACTCTCCAGTGTCGACAATGGTCGCCTTTGGCCTCAATTATTGTAGGCCTAGGTCGGAAAGCTCAACTCTAAATAGCCCAACTGTGTTAGGAAATTTCGTTTATGGTAAATCGCAACCTCATTCGCTCGCTGGAAGATGATTCGATAGCGTCGCAACTCGACGCTCTGTTGTCCGAAGATGATTTGGATGACATGATTCTTCCAACTCTGGAAGAACTGAACCAGCAATTCGACGTCAATCAGATTGTTGACGGCAAAATCGTCGAGGTCAATGGTGAGTTTGTAGTGATCGACGTTGGTTTCAAGAGCGAAGGTGCAATCAATATCAGCGAGTGGGAAGGCGACGCAGAGCAGCCTATCGTTGGTAAGACCGTTAAGGTCTTGATCGAGGAGATGGAAGACTCGCTGGGACCGGCCAATGACATTCACGGGATGATTTCGCTGAGCAAGCGCAAGGCGGAAAAGATCCTGGAATGGGAACAGATGATGTCTCAGGTCAAGGAAGGTCAAGTTGTGACCGGTACTGTGACCCGAAAGATCAAAGGCGGCTTGCTGGTTGACATCGGAGTCAACGTTTTCTTGCCAGCTAGCCAAGTAGACATTCGCCGTCCGAATGATATCGCCGACTATATCGGTCGCGTCGTTCAGTGCGAAGTATTGAAGATTGATGAAGCTCGACGCAATATCGTCGTCAGCCGTCGTTCGCTGATCGAACGTCAGCGCGAAGAAGATCGCGAGCATCTGTTGGGCGAATTGGAAGTTGGCCAAATCCGCAAGGGTGTGGTCAAGAACATCGCCGACTTCGGTGCGTTCGTCGACCTGGGCGGCATCGATGGTCTGTTGCACATCACCGACATGAGCTGGGAGCGAATTTCGCACCCAAGCGAGATGGTGGCAATCGATCAAGAGATCGAAGTCAAGGTTTTGCAAGTCGATCGCGAAAAGCAAAAAATCGCTCTCGGCCTGAAGCAAAAGCAAAACAACCCATGGGACAACATCCAAGAGAAGTACCCTGTGGGCACGGTTGTTAAGGGCGAAGTCGTTAACGTAATGAGCTACGGTGCATTCGTTAAGCTTGAGCCAGGCATCGAAGGTCTGGTTCACATCAGCGAAATGTCCTGGACTCGCCGCATTAACGATCCGAAGGATCTAGTTTCTGTAGGCGATGAGATCGAAGTCAAGATTCTTGGCGTTGATCCAGCCGGTCAGCAATTGTCTTTGGGCATGAAGCAAACCATGGCCAATCCTTGGGACGAAGTCATGGACAAGTATCCAGAGGGCGGCGTGGTAACTGGCAAGGTTCGCAACTTGACCAACTACGGTGCATTCATCGAGTTGGAGCAAGGAATCGACGGCCTGCTACACGTTTCCGACATGTCATGGACTCGCAAGGTTAGCCATCCAAGTGAAATCGTCGACAAGGGTCAAGAGCTGAAGTGCCGAGTGCTTTCAGTCGACCGCGAACGACGCCGTATTGCTTTGGGTCTAAAGCAACTGGATGACGATCCATGGGCAACAACCATTCCAGCCAAGTACCAGCCTGGCCAAAAGGTCACTGGCAAGGTTACGAAGATTACCAACTTCGGTGTCTTCATCGGCTTGGAAGACGGCTTGGAAGGCTTGCTGCACATTTCTGAACTCTCCGACGAAAAGGTCGAGAATCCAGAAGAGTTGGTCAAGGTTGGCGACGAGTTGGAAGTCAAGGTTTTGCGAGTCGACACAGAAGAGCGCAAGATTGGACTTTCCCGCAAGCGCGTTGACTGGGCGGCTGAGCAAGAAGAAGCTGCAGCTCGTGAAGAGCAGCGACAGCAACAGATTGCCGAAGCCAAGCAGCCTCAAGAGTTGAAGGGTGGTTTGGGAAGCGAGGGTCCACTCATCAAGTAAGCTTGATCATCTAGTTCGAGCAACAAAAACAAGAAAGCACTGCGATTCCAATCGCAGTGCTTTTTTTCAGGCTTCAGGCTTCAGGCTTTAGCAGTCAGCAGTCCACCTTCAACTTCCGCTTCGAACTTCACACTTCACACTTCACACTCCCTTCACTCCTCTTTGCTAGCAAAACGTGGCCATGCAGTCGTTAAGGTCGTTAAATTCTACCGACAAAAAGAGAAAAACCCGCAAGTTCTACGCACCTTAACAACGATAATCCCTTGTAGTTCAGAGGGAAGCAACCCAATTTCGTTTCGCAGACAGTTGATGAATGCGGGGCGGTATGAGAATCGCCGGGTGGGCAACGGGTTGCCGATACCCTCTACAGAATTCAATCGATACGAGGGATCGTTCGATGTCACGACTATTCAGCAAGATGGGTGCAGGCCTAATGTTATCGGTCTGCGTAATCTCCAGCACAGGATGCCTAGGTCCTGGAATCAACTTAGGGCCGTTTGCAATTCCAGTTCCTGTAAGTCCCTACTTCCAAGACCAGGAAGAGTTGGATTATCACAACTACAAGCGCTACGCTCGAGTGCCAATTCTAGGCCCATCCACAGCAGGTGGTCCGGTCATTGCACTTGATCCGCCAAGCGACGATGAAGTGATGCAAGCCCTGGAGCGTGCTCGTCCTGTTCGCGGTGGCATTCCTCTCCTACACGAAAAGCAACGAAACAACGTTCGCATAGTGAAAGAGAAGATCGCCGACTATGTCGATCCACCTCGATTCATTCCAACCATCGGAATGGCAAGCTTGCACCATGCACACTACAAGTGCACGATCTACTTCACAGAGCGTACGATCAATGGTTGGCCCATGCCATACACGCTTGAGAACGATGAAGCTCAAGAAGTACTGTACATCGACCATAACCACTTCCACATGTGTGGCAATGCGGAGCTTGGTGTAACACCAGGTCGCTAGACGAATATCCGATCAACATCATTTCAGAGTAACGTTCATAACGCCCACTCGAACGATCTGAATCGACAAGTCACTGAATGCCTCACCCGGCAAATCAGTTGAAGAGAACCGCCAAGGTGAATAACCTTGGCGGTTTTTCTTTTTTGAGTTAATTTGTTTAACCGTCAGCCGTAGGCGTACGCTACTGTGTGGTCATAGTGCCTGATTGCATGGAGCGTCCAGCTTAGAAAGACCAGACGCCAGCCGTTCGAGACTGTCAGGCTGAGAAAGCGATAGCTTTGCCAAAACTAGCCGCAACGCGTTAGCGTCCGGTTTTGCCACCATTGAAAATCCGTAATTGCGCAGCTTTCGATTTGGCTACATGCGATTCCGATTACTGACATTACCTCGATCCCCAAGAAAACCGGACTCTAACGTGTAGCGGCTTGTTTCGAAATTGCTTTCGCTTCCTGAGCGGCACGTTCTCTAAAGTCACGGCCAACCGATTAGAATATTGAGGCTAACAATCAACTCACTAACCCAAACTTTCAATGTGACCCAGTAATGCCTGTTGCAGTAATTACCGGAAGTTCTTCAGGAATTGGATTAGCCACTGCGCATCGTTTCGTCGCTCAAGGCTATTCAGTAGTGCTACATGGAAAATCGAATCTGTCTGGCCTGCAGCAAGCCGCCAAGCAATTACTTCCCCTGCTCGGAAGCGGCTGTGATATCTTTTGCATTACTGCCGATGTTGGCTGTTCGCTAGCTTGTAAGAGTCTCGTTCAGGCCTGTTTCAATTGGAAAAACGGAGTTGATGTGTGGGTCAACAATGCCGGAGCAGATGTGCTGACAGGAGAGTCCAGCAAATGGGGCTTTGATGAGAAACTAGAGCTGCTCTTGGCCGTGGATCTCAAAGGCACGATACGCTTAAGTCGCTTAGTGGCAGATCGAATGTTGGCGATGCCTCAATCCAAACAATTGCGATCGATCATCAACATCAGTTGGGATCAAGCTCAGTTGGGTATGGAAGACGAACCTGGTCAGTTGTTTTGCACTATCAAAGCAGCCATCGCAGCATTTTCAACTTCATTAGCGCTATCCGTTAGTCCGTCAATACGAGTTAACACGGTGGCTCCAGGTTGGATTCGTACCGCTTGGGGTGACGATGAAGCCAGCTCGTACTGGGATCGTCGAGCCACCAATGAATCACAGTTGCAGCGATGGGGCAGAGCGGATGACGTGGCTGCGACCATCTGCTGGTTGGCAAGTTCTGAAGCAGAGTTCATCTGTGGCCAAACGATTAACGTCAACGGTGGTCGCAGATACTATCCATCCCCGTAGGTACGCTCACCAGTGCGTGGTGGCAATCTTGTAGCTGATCCGGCCACGGTTCAGCCCGCAATGGTCAGTCGCCCCCGTTTCCAACTGAGTTCTTTACATATTCCCCTATTGCACTGGTATCCGGCCTGAAAGGTCAAAAACAATATAGCCGAGGGCAAAGTGCAGCGCGGCCCTGGAGGCCGAGCGTTATCGCTAAGCGCCAGAACATGAATTGCTAGCTTGTCCCGCTAACAAACTCACAGCTCGAGATCCATCGGAGCAACGACGTACGCTCCCAGCGAAACCAACTGCCAGTGATGGGAGTTTCTGTCCCTAATAAAGAGTTGCTAGCTTGTAACGAGGAAGTGAATGCAGTATCTTTGGGTGGTTGATAATATGCGTACTCCGAGTACTGATATTGTTCCAATACGTAGATACGCATACTCCTTGTACTAATACTTACATTGTTCGCCCAGATATAGTCATGATTACGCGCAACCAAGCTGAGGCGATTGCCGCACGATATGTGGCGACACTGACACAAAGTTGCGAGCTTGACGGCTTTGAACTTGAACTGGTCCGCGACGCTACGGAAGAGTTCGACTTCGGTTGGTTGTTCTACTACAACTCCAGCGATCCAGATCGTGTACCGATCGCTGGAAACGCGCCGTTGATTGTCGAACGTGAGTCCGGCCGTATTGTGCCAACTGGTACTGCCTACCCAGTTCAACACTACATCGACAATTACCGAACCACTGGCGACCCCTATGGTTGCCTCGGACGTGGAGTGCGACTTTCCGGTTACAACTACGGTGCGAGGAAGATTGATGCAACCAAAGCAATTCGCGAACACCTTGGAATAGGGCTTGGTGACGCCAAACAAATTGTCGAGAATTGTCTTAACGGTGCATCGGTTGTGCTCACTTCGAAGTCCGACGAAGATGCCGTCTTGCTCGAATCGCAATTGAAAGCCGCTTTGTTTGTCGCGGAACGAATTCCGGCGAGTGAAGGGCGAACATATTAAGGATTAGATGATGCGTCGCTAGTGTGGAGAGTTGGCGGCGAGGAAGTGTCTGATGGAGCCGTGGGAGTTGGCAGTAGAGTAGTCAGCCAGCATCTAATCCTACGTTCGAGAAGGCCGCGGCAGTTGTGCGGACGTGGGCCGCAAGTTTCACCCGGCCTGGCTTTCTGATTTGTGCTGTGCGGAGAGTTTGTTGTCGTTGTGGTCAACGTCTGGATTCGGATCTGTATCGCTCTTCGCTATCTGGCGATATCGTCGTCTCGCACAGGGTCTTTGGTCGCCAGTTCTGTTTTCGAGTGTTCCGCTTTTGGTTCAACTCTATCGACTCGTCGCTCCTTAGGGATTACTTCGGCTTGGTGATAGTTTGAGTGCGTCGAATGGCCGTCTAAACTCCATTCTCCGCAGGCTATTTCTCGTTCGACTGTTCTTTGGGATGAGTTGTTGATCGGTAGTGTAGTTCATCGACTTGTGTTTTATACTCAATTTTTCAGCTCAGGCGTACCTTCCACGCAGTACGAGCCAATTGTCGTTAAAAACTTTTCTCTACTGCCTAAGCTTCAGCTTCTAGCGTCAACCTTCAAAGCCGGTTCAGCAGCAATTCAGCTACTGTCGACCAATTGAGCGCGAGCAGCGATGAGCCTCAGCCTTAACATGGCATGTTCGCCAACGCCAAGGCATTCAAGCTCGCCACCACACTCTGGACAACGAGCCGCCGGCGCTTCATCGCAATCGGCTCCGCTCCCACCATCAGCGTGTAAGTCATGTTCAGCGTCACAGTCACCAACATCGACAGCCAAGAACTTCGCACCTTGGATCGCTTGTGCATGAATCCAAAGTGCCGTACTTTCTGTAAGCCTCTTGGCAACACATGCTGCAAGAACCGCCGTATGAACTCCTCGGCTGTCACCGTCATCGGTCGATAGCTGGGCTGCTTACTAGGCTTGACCATGAAGGTGACTTTGCCTGTACCGTCAGCGTTCACTTCGACTCGGCGAATCCGATAATTGCCAATGGCAACTCGGAAGACATACGGCGCTAAGTACCTCAGCGACAGCCTGCCATCTCCAACGGCTTGGCTGTTGACGACCCACGGCTGCTGCCAGATGGCACTGTCGATCTGATTGAGCAAGCCGCACTGCTGCATCATCTCCTTGAACTTGGCTCGAAAGATCTTCGATAGAGCCGTTACAGGAACGAAGTAGTTGGTGCGGCTTGGCAACCACTGATCACTAGACTTGCTGAGTGCTCCACCGGGAACGATGAAGTGCACGTGAGGGTGATAGTTCATATCACGGCCCCACGTATGTAGCACTCCAGTCGCTCCGATGTTGCTTGAGCCCATGTACTTACGGTCCTTGGCAAGCGTGGCCATCGACTGAAAAGCTGCCAACATCAACGCTCGATAGCACTCCTTGGGATGCGACCTGATGAAGCTTCGCAACCTGGAAGGCACTGTAAAGGTGAGCATGAAGTAGGCGCAGGGCAGCAAGCGAGCCTGCTGCTGAGTCAGCCAGTTGCGAGCCTTATCGCCTTGGCAACTCGGACAATGCCGATTGCCGCACGCTTTAGGCACATGGTGAACTTTGCTGCACCCTTGGCAATAGTACATCACCGATCCAGCTTCAGGCTGCCGACAGCGCTGCAAAGCGCGGAGAGCCTTCAACTGATCTTGTGACATCTGGCTGCCGTACTTTTGTAAGTAGGCTGGGCCGAACTGACGCAAGATATCATTGATGGTCCACTGCTTGTCGCGTTCGCCGCTGGCGGAACGCTCAGGCATCGTAGTGTTTTGACACATGCTTGTGCAAGACACTCTGGCTAACCATTCTTGCGTTTGAACAGAGCGTTGATCTTGGCGATGGCAGCCTCTTCGCCCACTGTTGTGACGTGATGGTAGATCATCGTCGAAGTCAGGTGCTTGTGACCCAAGTACTTTTGGATCAGCTTCAGGCTCACACCGGCTTCGAGCAGGTGTGTGGCGTAACAATGACGTAGAGTGTGAGTAGAGATGCCACGCTCGGACCAGTTCAGTTGAGCCAGTACGGCGGTAATGACGTCTTGAACCGACGACTCGCTCATTGGTTTGTTTGCCGTTGGAGCTTGCTTGTGATTGCGACCTTCAGCGGGGAACACAAAGCGAGGGTTACGATGAGTGCTCCAGTACTTGCGGAGAACTTCGAGCGTAGCCTCGGGTAGAGGAATCTTACGATCTTTGGCTCCCTTGCCGCGATGGATGTGAACCATCATGCGTTTGGAGTCGATGTCGGAGATCTGAAGGTGTAAGGCTTCGTTCAGGCGTAAGCCAAGATGATAGACCACAGTGAAGAAGCACTGCATGGATGGCTTTTCGATCAGCTTAAGAAGCGTTAGCACTTCGCCGATGGAGATCACGACGGGCAACTTCTGTTCGACCTTGACGCGAGCGAGCTTGAGGATTGCCCAATCGCGCGGGCATGTGACTCGATAGTAGAGCTTCATAGCTTGAAGAGCCACGTTGACAGTGCTGGAACTCCACTGCTTCTCTTCAGTGATGTAGAGCAAGTACTTGCGGATGTCCTCTTCGGCGGCTTGATTGGGATCGTGGCCGAGGTGCTCGCTGAGTTTGCGAATGTTACGGCAGTAGGACTGGATGGTCCTTTCGGACTTGCCGGTTAGTCTAAGATCTTCAGAAAAACGTTGAATGAAGGGACACTGAGGCTTTTTGTCTTTCGACATAGGAAAAACTCCTTGAGAACGTGTCCAGCCAGAGCCCGCCAAGAGCGACGCGACAAAAACAAGCTGGAGCAAGGAGTTGAAGGATGATTGTTTCTATGAAACAATTCTTCTATGTATCTTCTAAAAAGTCGTTGAAATACCCATCGATCATCGGCTACACTAACGTCCGCACAACTGCCGCGCAGCGGCTTACTTGAACAATCCAATGCACCCGAGTTGCGGATCGGGCGTTTCTCCAAATCGAAGTCACTTGGCCGCAACCGCGTGATTGGTGTCGTTCGTCCATTGAGTGAATAGAGACAATGATGCTTCTCCTAGCCATGATGATATTGCTCACGGCAACTGACGACACCGAAGTGACCTGTGAGAAGGTCGTTGTTGAATACGTAACAGCTTGCTGGGAAGGTGACGGTAAGACCGTCGCAAAACATCAAGACGAAGAGGGGCTACAAAAGATCGGTGAATCTCTGCTCATTTTGGCACGGCGCGAATTGGGGAGCGCATCGCCAGTTCTGACGGACAGCGTATTCTATCGTAGGCTGACTACAGCTGAACTTGACAAGATGACTCGTGAACAGGCGTTTGCGGCATATTTCTCGATGCTTGGCAAAGAAGGAAAGAAGCTTGGTAACAAACTTAACAGTGTCAAGGCACTTGGCACTGTGACTGAATCTCCCGAAACATGCCATGTCGTCTATCGAATTGTCTGCCGCGAACTCGGCGAAGAAGCCTCTGAGCCCATGATGCTTACGTGTGTTCTTGAAAATAAAAAATGGAAGGTACGCATGGATGGTGCGAAGTTCGGCAACTACGCAAGATTCCTCAAGCACTGCTCGCAGCATTCAGAAAAACTGAACGAACCAAGCGGTGAACCGAATCCGCGGTAACCGGGCGATTTCGTAATGGACAATCAACTCCCGCGGCATCGGTTACCGCTGGCGTTCTTCGATAAAACCATGCTCGCAAAAAAGAACTTTGATTCGTTGGGATAGATCCAAGATCAAAACGCCTCCGATGATGAAAAGATGATTCGGTCTGGTGCTTCGATGAGACTGGTTCGATGACAAATGTAGCCATTCAAGCCTTATTGGCATCCGAACATCGTTGAAGAGATCGCTGGCATGTAAAACGCTTCGAAGATCCGGTGCAAACTGTGATGCCATTGGAACAACCAAAAACTGAACCTCGCATTTGAAAACTGGTTCTCGGTGCGATACACTACAACTTCGCGGACATTCAACGGGAATCGAAGAACGACGCGATCGACCGGAGTCGCCGAACCGGCCGTTTTGACAATGGATGATCGCTCCCGGCGACCGCGGTCATCGCAATCGTTAGCTGGTCGAATTGAACACGACCGTTTGGTTAAGCACTCGTGGAACTCAAAGCATTTCTCAGTCACCGATATAGGTCGCCGGAGGTCAACTTATACTTCCACGAGCTTTTCGCTGAATCCGCACAAATTCAGTTCGAAGTGGACATCGGGTCTTTACCCACAAATGTTACTCGCCTTGAGCGGATGATTCGTGACGCGGACGCCTTCATTGGAATCTATCCATTTCCTGGCGATCCAAAAAAGACCGCAAGCGCCGATGAATTACGAAACGCCTCGAAGTACTTTCGGCTGGAATGCGAACTCGCAATTCGTTCCGGAAAACCATCGCTTGTATTTCTCGACAGACGATACGCTCCCTACTTTGACTTTTCGCCATCAATTCGAGTGGAGAGTTTCGACATCCAAGAGATTGCGGGAAAGGGAGGTTCGCCAAGCAGACCCAGATTTCGTCGGGTATTTCTTGAGTTCTGCGATGAATTAAGCGCTATGATGACGGCTACGGCCGCGAAACGTCGACCGTACTTTGAAATGCAGGTTGGAATCATTGTACCGACAGATGATAAAGCACAGGAAGCCCGTTACGAACCGAACACATCGCGGCAATAACGGAGACTCTTGGGCGAACATGGCGTGACCTCTTGCCAATCAAGCAATTTCCATGGCCACCAGTTCTCCATCAAGAGTATTTGGCCCAGACGGAGCCCTCGATTGGCTAGTCGTAGACATCGGCCAACTGACAATGAATGCGGGAATCGTCGGTTATTTGCACGGTCGATTCATCCCCATGGTACGCCTCATCAAAACGGGCAGCTCACGTAAACGAGTCCACGCCCACAAAGCGTATAAACCGTTGTTTGGTGGAATTGAAGTCGGATATCCCAAAGATGTTGTGATCTGGAACGATCCCAAAGTCCTAAAAGATGAACTCGATCAACGACTTATGGTGTTAACTGCGCCAGTCGAACGAATCAACACTCCTAGCGAGGCCGAATCCTACTTCCGCCGGGCATCGTTGCGGAAGGAAGCTGTATTCCTGAGTTACTCGGGGCGGGATTACGAGCTCGCGTCAAAAATCAGCAGGGAGTTGAAGAAACGATTTCAGCAAGTCTTCGATTATAAGGATGGAGAGTCAATCACGCCAGGCGAGCCTTGGCTTAAAGAGATTTTTGACAAGCTATCCGTTGCAACGCTTGGAGTTCCTCTCGTCAGTTCAAGTTACTTTGCGAGCCGCAACTGCGAACACGAGGCTCTTGAGATGGTCGCAAAACGTGACATGGCGGAGATGTCGATGATTCCACTCAAGCTATACGCTGATGATGACTTCAAGCCTCCGACTTGGATGAGTCATCGTCAATACATGCACTACTACGACTACCCCGATGTTGAATCCGTTACGGACAAGCTAATTGAGTTCTTCGATCGATCGCTATCGAAACAAACCAGCTAACAATCCGTTGCACGTGCGTACTGGAATTGGATTGATAATAAGTGGGTGCGAGTCCCATCAGGGTAGCTCTAAGCCAGAGGCTCCTAGCTTTCCCAATTCAAACGCTACTCTCGCCAAGAAGTGGCAAGCAATGCAAGTCGTCATCGGTTTTGACAACAATTAGCAACGCACGTTAGTGATGTAGCATGTTCCGTTATTCCCAAGGAGTCTGTTGTGTCCGATGTTTTGAAACACTGCCGAGTTCCATGGACGGTTTCGCCTTCTGGCGGGATCTGCTTGCTATACGAAGAGACCGACACGGCTCCCATATGTTATGTGACGTTTCCAGCATCTAGAATTTCGCGTGATGGGTTACTCGATAGTCGGCTAGTGCGAATAGATTTCGTCGGTGGAGCCTTTACGAAAACACATTGGCACGACGATCGTTCAGGACCTGAATCAATTGGCTACACAGTCATCGAATCAAGGAAAGAATGCTGGCCTAGGTGCGAAAATTGGAAGTTCGGCGCACTCTGCCCATCGCCATGTTTTTACAAAGTCGAAAATTCAACATGGATACCTGGGTTACCAGCGTTGTTTCACTCGCATCATCACTTTCTAATCGATGGTCGAGATGGATGTATCGAGATCATCGCTGAAAGATATCATTGGAAGGAGTGGATTTGGCCGCCTGGTTGCGGATCAGCCTACCTGCAAGGGACGAACCCAATTGATAGTGGCGAAGGTCCAGAGTAGCTTTTCATCATTGAACGAGGGAGCGGCACTGGTAAGAGTTGATGAGTAGAGGAAAATAGTGCATTACGCCTATTAACAATTTGTTGAGAGCCTCGTTTTCAGACCACCACTTGAACCTGCGAATATTCAGCGATCATGATGAATCCTTCACCGAACAAAACCATCCGTCGCAGGGCTGTTCATTGGACCCTGAATGGCATCCAGTTATTAGTGCTAACTTTGGTGATAGCGCCTGGCAATATCAGGGCTTGCGGTATCAACGAGTTGGCTGAGCTGGTCGAGTTGGCTGAGCCGGTAGCCACCGAACCGCTTTATGCGGGCACAGCTAAGGTCGATATCACTCACCCCACTGCCAAAGTTCACGATCCAAGTTACGCCAAAGCCTTAGTGCTCAAACAGGGCAAAACTACAGTTGCACTGATTACTGTGGATGCCGTTGCTATTGGTGGAATTGGTTCGATTCGCGACTCGTTCCTACAGTCCGTACGTGATAATTTGGCGAAAGATCCGGGAATTCTCGCTGAGAATGTGATCGTAAATGCCAGCCATTGCCATGGTGTCGTTCGAAGTGATTGCGAAGCTGACGTTGTGGAGTTGGTTCGGCGAGCCAATCGAAATCTAGTGAAAGTGTCTGCTGGAGTTGGCTCAGCCACTGAAAATCGGATCAGCGAAAATCGACGAGTCTTCTTGAAGGACGGCAGTCAAGTGGACATGCGCCGAGCCTATGCGTTTGCCTGGGACGATCAAATTGCTTCGATTGGACCGATCGATCCGCAAGTTGGATTGCTGAAACTGGACACTGTTGAGGGCAAGAACGTTGCCGTCGTTTACAACTTCGCCTGCCATCCGATTATGAATCCTCCCAACAAAGGTTCCTCGGCAGATTTTCCAGCCTATGCATCAAAAGTGATCGAGCAAGCGATGGGAGATGAGTCCATGGCCTTCTTTGTTCAGGGCTGTGGCGGCGATATCAACCCAGTTCACTACAAAGAACCTACGACGCTGCCTGATGCCGAACCGTTGGGACTGAAACTGGGAGTTCGAATTGTCGAATCGCTCCGGAATATCAAGATGAATCCAGAAGCAAAGTTAGCTCTACGGAGTCAAAGCGTCAGCCTTCCTCGAGCAGCGGACCTTGCTGAGCGAATTCAGCGCATCGAACACTTGCGAACGCGATTGGTTGATTCTCTTCAAGGAACGAATGTTAACTTCAAGTCGTTCTTGCCCTTGTTGATTGAGCAGCGGATTTCCCCGGAATTCCCATCGGCAAGTGCTCAAACATACATCAACGATCAGTTGCAAGGTCAGGAGCAATTGAAACTCTCCGATGAAGAAAAGAAATTACAGGTTGAGACCTATCTGGCCAATATCCGCAAGATGGAAGAGATTACGAGATTAAATGCGAACCTTAGTTTGTTGAAGATGCATCAGCAAAAGCAAGCCAATGTTGCGCTGCGAACAATCGCCTGCGAAATGACCGCGATTCGAGTTGGCGAATTTCGCTTGTTAACCTTTCCCGGCGAATTGACTGTGGAGATTGGTTTGGCGCTAAAGAAGACTCAGCCAGCCAATACCTATGTTGCAGGCTACACCAATGGCTACAACTTTTATTTACCCACGGAAAATCAACGCAAGAATACTGGATTTGCGCAGGAGGATTGTGATTGCTTGGTTGCACCTGAGTGGCAAAGAGTTTTTGAAGAGAGCGCGAAGCAAATTTTGGATGGATTGTAGCAGTTATCCAACGCTACAATCAACAGCGCGCAACGACGAATGCGGTTGCGAATCGTTGCAATGGTGAACTCTGAAGCCTAGTCTAAACCAAGCGCCAGTCCATCGTTGCGGCTTTCGGTCGCGCCCTGAAGCGTGCCGTTTTCATGATCGATCAAGATGCCCTGATAGCCACCCATCGAACTTCGAGCCAATTTCACGTCGTGTCCCATGGCGCGTAGTGCCGCGACTGTTGCCTCCGGCATGCCTGACTCGACGAATACAGTGCCACCAGGCGGCGTTTCGGGAGTACCAGTAGGTGTAGCACTACCTTCATGACGCATGCGCGATGCGTCTCCGGCCATCTGGATGTTCATGCCAAAGTCTAGCCAATTAACCAAAACCTGAGCTTGACCTTGCGGTTGCATATCGCCGCCCATTACTCCAAACGTAAAGACAGGTTTACCATCTTTGGTGACCATCGATGGAATGATAGTATGGAATGGACGTTTACCGGGCTCCAAGCGATTTGGATGTGAAGCATCGAGCGAAAAAAGATTGCCGCGATTCTGCAATGCAAAGCCAAGTTCGCCGGGCACCATCTGACTGCCGAATCCATGAAAGTTGCTCTGGATGAGCGAACAACAGTTACGATCTTCGTCCACCACACACAAGTAAACCGTATCACCTTCTCGTAGTTTGGCATCGCCAGCAGCGATGTTTTTGCCAGCTTGTTTTAAATCGATACGAGCGGCTTGTGACTTGGCATAGTCCATCGAGTTCAGCATCGAGATGGGTACTTTCTCGAAGGCCGTATCCGCATAGAACTTAGCGCGGTCAGCGTAGGCCAGTTTCTTAGCTTCCAAAAACAGGTGGCAGTACTCGGGTGAGCCCCAACCCATCTTGGCAACGTCGAACTGGCTGAGCACATTCAGAATCTGTAGCACTGAAAGTCCTTGGCCATTGGGCGGAATTTGCCAAACTTGATATCCGCGATAGTCGGTCGAAACTAGTGGAATCCAGTCGTTCTTGTGTTTAGTGAAATCATCCTTGGTGAAGTAGCCGCCGTTGGCTTGGCTAAACTTGACGATTTGATCTGCAATTTCGCTGGTGTAGTAGGACGATAACCCATGCTCAACTAAGCTGCGATACGTTTTGGCGAGTCTAGGATTTTGGAAGACCTGTCCGACTTTGGGTGAACGTTCGCCATCGAGTAGATAGGTCTTAGCTGCGTCGGGATTCCGTCGCAGTCTGGGAGCAGCAGCATTCCAATAGCCGGCGATCACCGGCGAGACCGCGAAGCCCTCTTCAGCCAAGCGAATGGCTGGTTTTAGGACCTCTCCGATGGGCAACTTGCCGAACTTGCTATGCATATCATTCCAGCCTGCCACACAACCAGGAACGCTCCAAGTGAGCGGACCGTAGAGCGGAAGTTCTTTGACTCCAGCTTGAGCCAGCTTATCTCGATTGAGTTGTTCTGGGCATCGACCGCTGGCATTCAATCCGTGAAGCGATTGAGTCTTTGCGTCCCAAATAATGGTGTAGAGGTCACCGCCAATTCCGCAGCTCATCGGTTCAACTACACCGAGCACAGCGTTGGCAGCGATCGCGGCGTCGATGGCATTGCCACCTTTTTGAAGAACTTCTAGTGCGGCCGCGGTTGCCCGGGGATCACTGGTGCAGGCCATCGCCTTCTTGGCCGTGACCACGGATCGGCTTTGATGAATAGGTCCGAATGGGCGATCGTAGGCGCCGATCGATTTGGGCTCCTGTTGATTTTGGGCGATTAACTTTGATGTGTTGTTCAGAGTTGTTAGACCAAAGAACAAAATGAGAGCTGCGAAAAAAGTGCGAGCTGAGTTCATCGAATGCTACTCCAGCCAAAGTTGTTACGTCAAGAAGCTCGGGCGCTTAAATGATACCAACTAGGGCCAAAATTGCATATCGAGGCAATTCAAACTGTCGGACCTTCGGCCCGAATCGCCGACATTGTCTGATACCCAGTCCTTCAGGCTGAGCTGAGAAAATTGTTGACCTTCGGCCCGCGACACGGAAGTTTGAGCAACATGAAAATCCAACGGTTATCATAAGTCGCTGAATCGGGAGACTAAGCGTACTACTTAGAAACTTAAGGCTCTCCCAAACCCCAAAGGTGTACAAAGAACGGACCATCACGTGCTCAGTAGCTACAATACCGAATCTAGAAACGGGGAGATCTATATCCCTCTCGCCGTAGCAGCGATTCCGCTTGGCATATTCTGTTTGCTCGGATTAATTATTAAGAACTTAATCGCGCAAGGAGCTGCACCGCCGAGGCATTTCATTATCGGGATGGTGATCGTTCAGACATTTGGAATCATCGCGACGGCAATCGTTTTCCTGATGAGATACGATGCGGTGACGACAGAACTGCGAATGCGCACCAATGGAACGCCGCCTCTCCTGAGGAAGCTTTGTTTGTTAACATCGCTCGGATGTTTGCTCGTATTTGATGTCGCAACCAACGTGGCGGCGGTGTTTGGAACTACATACTTGTTCGTTGGTTCGATCCCGATATTCATTTTGTACGTCCTCTTCAATCGATTAGCCTTCGCAGGCTTGACAGATAGTCATGACTGTCTGTGGTCGGCAAGCGATGCTTTTTCTGACGATTAATATTTCCTTGCGGTAGTACGCCTGTTTATTGGAAAGTCCGATTTCTGTGCTAGAATCGGCCACATGTTAGGATAATCCTGGCCGGATTGACTAACATGTTTTCTGCTAGCAGCTTCCAACTTGCCACCTGATAGCTGCATACTCGATAAGCTTGTTTGATTCCCAGGATTTCGCATTCTGGAGTTACGCCAAGATGTGTATCTACAAGCCTGTATTTGCGGCAAGGATTCGCAAGTTGGAAGCATATGCCACATTATTACTACATGAGAGAATCCATGAGTTGCTCTGCTGCAAAACAAGATGCATTGATTCGCTATGTTCGAGTGTCGCTCGTTTGCTTAACCTTGTTGCTGAATTGTGGCCTTTGTTTAAAGGTGAATGCGCAGGAGTCGCCAACGCTGGCAGAAGCTTCACAGCTCGCTGCAGCCGCTACGCCGCCAGCTCAGGAGCAGAAATCGCAGGAAGCGAAAGTAGAGGAAAAGAAACTGGACGAGGCGAAGCCCGCTGAGGCTAAACCTGCGGAGACCAAACCGGCCGAAGCAGCACCTGCAGAATCAAAGCCAGAAGAGAAGAAAGCTGAAGGTGCTCAGCAGGAGCCGAAGAACGCATCGGCTGTGGCTGATGATCTGCAGAAGCGACTTGAGCTAATTGAAAAGTCGCTTAACGAGCTTACCAAAGAACTCAAGGCTCGCGATGAGAGACCTGCGGCATCGACTTCGGCTTCTACCACACCAACCGCAACAACTCAAGCTGCACCAACTCAACCACAAACAGGGCAGGTCGGTCGAGGCCCTAGAGCGGCTAGAGAGGATGCGAGGTTGGCTCTACCTGCTCCTCAAAGGCTTGAATCAAAATGGTTAGATCAAATGAAGTGGCGATCCATCGGGCCGGCCAACATGTCAGGTCGAATCACCGACATCGCAGTTCATGAGAAAGACAGTTCGCTGTGGTGGATTGCAACAGCTTCAGGTGGATTGCTGAAGTCGATCAATCACGGTGGGTCTGTTGAGCATCAGTTTGATCGTGAAAAAGTAGTTTCTATCGGAAGCATCGCTACTGACCCAAACAACACGGATGTGCTGTGGGTCGGTACTGGCGAGATCAATCCACGCAACTCTGTATCTTACGGCAATGGTGTATACAAAACGACCGATGGAGGAAAGACCTTCAAGCACTTAGGATTGGATCAGTCTTACCAGATCGCCCGCATCTTGGTTGATTCGAAAAACTCAGACACGGTCTATGTTGGTGCGGCGGGGCGGCTATATGGACCAAATCGTCAAAGAGGTGTGTTCAAGACCGTTGACGGAGGAAAGAACTGGGAACATGTGCTTTACGTGGATGACAACACAGGCGTCATCGATATGGCGATGCATCCTACCGATCCGAATACCATAGTCGTTGCCATGTGGGATCGACTGCGAGATGGTTTTGATAGTTGGCCAGGAACAGTTCCCAAGCCCGACGGAGTTGACGGCTATGACCCGATTCGCAAATGGGGCAAGAGTGGTGGGATCTTTCGAACTACCGATGGTGGAAAGACTTGGAACAAGATCAGCAACGGTCTGCCGCCTAGTGCAACTGGCCGAATTGGATTGGATTGGCAATCAGGCGGAACCAATGCTTTGTTTGCCATCATCGATTGCGAAGATATCGGCAAGGGACCGAAACCGTTTCCAGTATTCTTAGGAGCTGTTGGAAATAATGTGCAAGACAAGCCCGTGATTACTCAATTGCTACCCGATTGCCCTGCGGAGAAGGTGGGCATGAAGGTTGGAGATCAACTGCAGAGTGTTGAAGACAAGCCGATTCAACATTTCGACCAATTGCTGGATGTGTTACGCGAAAAGAAGATTGGTTCTAGGATTACCATCAAAGTCAAACGAGGCGATGAAGAAAAATCATTCTCGATTCTTCTTACGGGACGCCCCGGCACACCGCAGGCAAATCCATCGATCTACTTGGGCGTGGTAGGCGAAGATCGCGATGGAAAGGTTACCTTGCAGCGAGTCGTCGATAATTCGCCAGCCAGTAAGGCAGAGCTTAAGGCCGGTGACGTCATTGCTCAGATAGATGGCTCTGCACCGACCAGCTTCCGCCAGATGATGCAAGATCTGCAAAAGAAGTCTGATGGAACTCAGATCAAGCTGTCTGTTGTTCGCGGCGACAAAACAATTGAAGCCACGGTTACACTCGAGCAGCGAGTTACATCGCCTGCTGGACCGCAGAATCAGACACCAGCTCAAAGCAATGTGTTTATAGGCGTGCAGGGCGAAGACTTGGGGGGAAGTGGTGCCAAACTTAATGCGATCACTGAAGAGTCTCCTGCTGAAAAGGCTGGATTGAAGGTTGGGGATGTCGTCGTTCAAGCTGATGAAAAGAAGATTGAAAGTTACCAAGCACTCATCGAGCAAATCCGTTCGCACAAGCCACAAGATAAAATGAAGCTCAAGATCCAACGAGGTGATCAAAGCCTGGAGATCGAAGTGGAACTGGCTGATCGACTTGGTGGTGGTTCTTCAACGCGGCCGTATACCTACTCCTACTTTGGACAATTGGCGAACATTCAAGATCAGCAAGGTGCAGATGGGTACAAGTATGGCGGTGTTTACAAATCCACCGATGGCGGCGCTTCGTGGCAGCGTGTTAACTCGCTGAATACTCGTCCTATGTACTTTAGTGTGGTGAAGGTTGACCCGAGTGACGAAAAATTTCTTTACGTGCTTGGTGTTGCTCAGGCTCAATCGACCAATGGCGGCGTGACCTTTACGGAGGATTTCGGTCGCCGAGTGCACGCAGATGGTCACGATTTGTGGATCAATCCTAAAGATGGTCGACACATGATTATCGGTTGCGACGGTGGTATCTATGTGAGCTATGATCGAGGTGTTACTTGGGATCACATCAACACTGCAGCCATCGGTCAATTTTATCACGTCTCGATCAGCCTGAGAAATCCGTACTGGGTTGCGGGTGGATTGCAAGACAATGGATCTTGGGCAGGTCCAGCTATCAGTCGAAGTGGCGGGGCGGTGAATGAAGACTGGATTAACTTGAACGGTGGCGATGGGTTTGTGTGTCGGGCTGATCCCAAAGATCCAGACCTGTTTTATGCTGAAAGCCAGAATGGTGCTATCGTTAGGCGAAATTTGAAAACGGGCGATCGTGGATCGATTCGACCAGTGCGTGTTGAAGGTCAAAGTTATCGATTCAATTGGAATACACCATTTATACTCTCGAATCACAACTCCAAGATCTTTTACAGCGCGGGCAACTACGTGTTCCGTTCGCTGGATCGCGGTAACGATCTGCGAGCTATCTCTCCGGAGATTACGCTGACTCAACGCGGTTCAGCGACAGCCTTGGTGGAGTCTCCTTTGGATTCCAATCTGTTGTATGTAGGCACCGATGATGGAGCCTTGTGGGTGACTCGCGATGGTGGAGCCAACTGGACCAACATCACCAAGAACCTTGGCTTGCCGAGTCCACGCTGGATAGCCACCATAGAAGTATCGAGGCATGCTCCTGGTCGAGTCTTTGTGTGTTTGGATGGACACCGTTCCGACGACGACAATCCGTACTTGTTTGTGTCGGAAGATTATGGAACTACGTTCAAGCCGATCCACGCTGGATTGCCTTGGGGGTCGACACGATGTTTGCGAGAGGATTTGGTGAATCCGAATCTGCTGTTTGCTGGAACGGAGTTCGCCTTCTGGGTCTCGGTGGATCGCGGACAAACGTGGGCCCAATTCAATCAGAATCTGCCCACCGTAGCGGTCCATGAAGTGGCCATTCATCCAACCAATGGCGAAATCGTTGTTGCGACTCACGGCCGCAGTTTATGGGCTTGCGATGCGTCAGCTTTGCGGCAATTGAAGTCGGAGCACATCACCAAAGAGATCGCTCTGTATGATCCACAAACGGTGACTCGCTGGCGCAGTGAGCCAAGCAGAGGTGGAACAAATCGTCGTTACGTTAGCCAGAATCCGACACCAGGTGCAAAGATCTGGTACACCCTGCCCGAAAAGGCTCAAAAAGTCTCGTTGCGGATCGAGAATATTCAAGGCGAGTTGATTAGCGAAGTTAACGGAAATGCAGAAGCGGGTCTTCACCAAGTTACTTGGGATCTAACTTCGAACCAACGCAACAATAGAGGTCGTGGTGGCTTCGGTGGTGCTGCTGGCGGTCCGGGCGGTGGCGGTGCTGGAGGTTTCGGCGGCGGTGCTGGCGGCGGTGCTGGCTTTGGAGGTGGAGGTGATCGTCCCGCTGGTTTCGGTGGACGATTCAACGATGACCGCTCTGTTCCACAAGCTGGTCCTGGTGGTCAAGCTGGCCAAGGTGGTCCTCAAGGTGGTGCGGGAGGTCAAGGCGGCCAAGCTGGTCCTAGTGGTGGAGGCCGTGGTGCTGGTGGTGGCTTTGGAGGTGGTGGTCGTCGTCGTGGCGGTGATCAGGCTGGTGGTGAAGCACCAGGTCAGGAGGGCGCTCGAACAGAATCCGCTGGAGAATCAACTAATGCGGCCAATACTGTTAATCAAACTCAGCCACCAGAGTCAGCACAGCAAGAAGAACGCGATGCGGAGGCAACTCCCGAACCGCGAGGAGAAGGCAACGCACCCGCTAGTGGTCGCCCGCCTCAAGGATTCCAAGGCTTTCGTGGTCAGCGACCTATGCCAAATGGAACGTATCGAATTCAGCTAGTAGTCGACGGCAAGACTGTTAAGTCGACAGCGGTTACGATTCAGCGAGATCCTGATTTGCCCGAGGATGCGGTTGCCGATGAATTGTATGAGTTGAGTTTGTTGCTTGAGAAGCAAGCCAAGGAAGATCGCTTCCAAAACAAATCGAACGGCCGAGGAAATTTCGGCGACGATTAAGTTCAAGCGAGGTGAGCGCAAGCGGGTCAATTTCAACTAACCACCGAGCCACTAAGGCACAGAGATTTTCGATCCGCCTGACAGTGTCGAGAAAATTTTTGAATCAATTGAAGTTGTAGAAAGCGTTGACTCACATTCACTGCGTTACGGAACGCCTGCGCTACTGTACTTCAACGTTTTTGGCGAGCGTCTTAAATCGCTCGCCGTCATCTTGAACTACGGTAATTGTCACTTGGCCGGTCTTGCTGGTGTTGATGTCCCGCACAGTTCCGCTCTTGCCTTTATGAGTTCCACCAATAACCTTGCACTTAGCACCATCGACTAATTTCTTCGTTGCCATTTTTCGTCCTCGCCAACGTGTCCAAAGTCAGTTCTTGCGTTGAAACAAATTCACGTGTAGCAATACTCAATTGTATGCACGGGGATTAGAGCTGTGACAGGATGCTCGGTTTTGTTTCAGTGAGGATCTCAAGGATACATCGGCGATCTTGACTATCCAAGTGTCTGTACTCTTCGGAGTCATTTTCGCCTCGAAGAATTTGTAGTAGTTGACGATAGACTTCCCTTCGAAGCGATAGGTCCAGCGAATCAAACGCCGCTGAGTAGATCAAATAACTGCATGGATACTTGAACATCCGTGTCTGCAAATCAAACTCGCGTAGGCTACGACCTTGCGAGTCCTTTGGACCGCCGTTGACGAATCGCTTGGCAAACTGTTCATGTCCACTCACTGGACTAGTCAACTTGAACTCGTTCACAAACAGCATGCAATCTACGATCGATTTGGCCAGAGTTCGAACCTGCAGAGTATTCTCTTGATCGTTGGATTGAGGAGTCTTCGACTTCGAATCATCAAAATTCATCTGACGGATTGCGAAGTCGGCTCGTGTAAGTGTATTGTGCATTGCCGATTGATGCTCCAGAACCATGAGAGCCACTATATCGCTGTAAGGAGACAGATAGTTGCCCGTATTGAACTCGCGTTCCAGGTTATCGATGTTACCTTTAGGCAATATCTCTAGCTGCTCGCTACGAAAAAACGTGTTGCCCATATGTTCCATCTCGCCGTGCTTGCCGGTCACGTACCATCCACCCCAGCGTTTTGAAAATGGACTGCTATGGTCGGTGACGAACGATTCCTTTTGAGGTCGGATCGCGCCGTCAAAGCCAACCACAACACTTCGCACAGCATGTCCGGGAACTCCTTGAGTCATTGAAGTCGCGTGACAGCCCAAGCATTCATAGCCCGAACGCTTTATTTGTGGTTTGCGCGGCGACATCTCCATTAGATAAAACGCAGCTCCAAGTCGAGGGTCGACCGTCGAGATCTCCATGAGTGAACTGCCGTTGACCCAGCCAACATAAGTGTCATCGTTGAAGTAGATCGCCCGCGGGTTGTTGCGGGTAATGTAACGCACCTGGAGACTCGTCTTGGAGAAAACGAGGACTTGTGAAGAAGCGTCGATATCCAGAGCTGCAAGTAAGGATTCGAGATAGCCGTTTTTCCAATTGTGCGATAGTTCGATATCCTTGTTTTCGATCGCAGCAATCAGACGGCTTACTCGATTGTCGGCTACCGTATCGGAGTAGTTGAAGGGAGGCTTGTCGATATCGATGTGAAACTGTGCAACTGCAGCCTTGCAAACGCAGAGCACGCAAAAAGTCGCGAGAAACAACTTCATGCTTTGCCTGAGCCAGCCAATTCTAGTGAACTCTTGAGTGTTGCAGTGGGAGGTGAGACTGTTCATGGAAAATTCGACAAAGCGGCGCGAGCAGTTGGACAAGTCGCGATTCACTGGATTCAAAGTTGAGGTGAATATGTAGACCTAGAATCTACGGCTGATGAGCTTGTCTTCGCAGCAGGATAGGTAAACTGGACTACGAGGTCAAGTTTTTGAAGTGCGGCAATTCGAAGCTTCACATGGAAAATCGGAGTGCAGCGAGGGACCAAACCAAATAACTTCTTGCTTGAGGTTGCACGAAAACGGGAGGACGCCGCCTCTGCCACATGATTTTGACGGCAGCCTCTAGCTAGTACCTCCAGGAAAAATGCTCGCCGGCGTTTGCCGTTACACAAGAGTAGAAAATTCAAGCGGAGCCTATTCTCTGTGCCTTATAGCTTAACCAGCACCACCCGGCTTTCAGCAGCGAAAAGATGTTTAGCGACGCTCCCACACTCGTGCAACTCATCCAACAACACGCGAAATCACTGCTATGGCTTGGCTGAGAACGGAACTGTATGGGCGTCGCCTTTCTTGAGTGACTTTGTCTCTCGCCCATTCGTCTGCTGAATCAGAGTAACAAAAGGATCGCCGTTATAGCAGACTTCGCTAAAGAAGGTGAACAGTGACGCATTATCGATTACGAACATCGGCGCTAATCCGCCTGCCGTAGTAGTATAGCTAAACCCGCCCAAGACTTCGCTCTTACCATCCTGGCGAGTATCCAACAAGGTGCCACCTCGCTCCGTCTTGTAGCCAAGTATCCAAAGTTGGCCGCCATTATTAACTATGTGGGTTCCCTCGTTTTCTACGTTCAACTGGCGGGCCCAAACACGATGCTGCTGTAGAAATAAGTTGTGTGTGACGAAATCTTCGAAGTAAAGATCGCCATTTTGTCCCTTCGATCCAAAAACAAGATCGCAGTCGGAAACGCTACGAAAACATACAGTTCGATTCGTGTTGATCTCAATTCCGCCATGTATGTTCGAAAAATGTTCGAAGAGGATCGTAGGAGAATTGCCATCGGGAACTCGAAAATCAGGTTTGGCTTGTGAGTGATAGTCAATGGAACCGCCAATACCGATCACGCGTTGTACCTTGGGGCCGACGGTGACTGTCGACTTAATCGCATACGAACCTGGCATGAAGACTGTGAACGCGCCCGAGTTCATCGCCTTTTCGATAGCTTCGGAGGAATCTTTCTTTCCCGAAGGATCAGCCCCAAAGTCATCTACGTTGGCCCAATGTTCAACTGGATCAGGTTCAAATTGGGGCATGTGCATGATCGGTAATCGAAGCGAAGTTGTGCTTGCTGGAAAGGCTTGGGACGCCTGCTGCGAGCAATACTCGGTAACCTTCGGCCCTAGACTGCCGGGCTTGTCGTCGCCGCTTAAGCGGGTAGTTGCGAACCAGTCGGGTGAAGCTACATCCCCAATCGCCCTCGAATAACCAGATGTATCGATATCTCGCGCGAAGACTCTACCGCCATTATAGTTGATGATTGCTGGCCAACGATCAGAACCAGGATTGCCTTCAAGTTTCGCTTCGATCAGACAAAGTGAACCATAACTTCGAAATGCCGGCGATGAGCTTTGGCTAAGCAGACTGCGTACGGACAGAGATTGACCTTCGTTATCGATACCAAATCGTCGTTGATTGCGCAATGTAATGTGTTCAAGGGTTAGACCATTCACGGCTCCCGCAGCGCTGATGCCACGCTCAAAGCCCACAACCTCGCAGTTGTGAACCAGCAAAGGACCATTCATATCGCGATGACCAAGATCCAAGCCGATCAACCCGCTCGATTCCCCAGCCACAAATCTGCAGTTGCGGACGGCTCCCGAATTGTTCGAGTAGAACTGAAGTCCGATTGCAGTGGGATTGTCGTCCCCAACATCAAACGTCAGATTCTCGACATAGTTGTGGAACCAATCCGCTGATCCAAAACCTCCGCACCACATGATGCTTGCCGGCTGTTTGAGATTAGTAAACGTTGCATTCTTGAGCCGAATGACTGTGCGATTCACATCTTGGCCACAAAGAAAATTGAAGCCCCACGCGTCGCCACCATCGGAGTTTTTCTTGGACCATTGCAGCGTTTTCGAGACTAAATAGATTCCGCTTGGCAAGTAAAGCAGTTGGTGCTTGCCCATCGTATCGTCTAGGGCTTGTTGAAGAGCTTGGGTATCATCATGAGTGCCATTACCCTTAGCGTTGTAGGGCGGCTTTGTCACATCGACCACCATCGTGCTGGACGGATAGCGTCGCTCTGGTTGGTTGCTTAAGCTCGCACCAATCGTTTGTCCAAAACTATTCGCAATCGAGTTCCAGTTAGCGACACTGATTAGACCGGCGATGAGGACCCCAAGGCATTGCCGAATGAATTGTTCTGAATGAAGGCTGTCTCGCATGTCCGTTTTCAACGTGGCATAGGCTTCCAGCCTGTGTTGTTGACCAGTCAATGTTGATTTTGGTTTAGTGTTCATGTTACTCAGCAACTTCGATTGAGTTGATAGGACCTATTCAAGGCTAAATATTCAGTCCGATTTTTTCGGTTTGGAATCCTAGGGAACGAGTGCTACACAGGCTAGAAGCCTATCCTCAAAAGTAGCTCAATGTTGGGCCTTGACGACGATGGGTTCGCCCACGGCTAAACCAAGTTTCTTTCGAATACTAGCCGACGACCACTCAAATTCGTCGGCTGACTTGGCTAGGCCTGCAACAACCGGATTTTGCTCGATGTAGTCAATGATCCGAATGAATTCAGATTCGTCTCGAGCAAAATGGTCGAAGGTCTCTCTCTGCCAGAAAGTGCCAGTAACGCCCAGCACACGATTGCACTGATTGGACGTGTAGCTCTGCAAGCTATGAGAAATGACTTCTCGTGGAGTTAACTTGCGGTCATCGGCAAGTTGCCGTTGATTTAGTACTTGCTCCCAATCTGGTCGTGGTACAAAGAGCCAATGATAGTGACTTGGCATTATGACGTAGGCATACAGGTAGTATCGTTCGGTAGAAAAGTAAAGCATCGAATTTTGAACGATACTTGCTAGTCGCTCATTCCGCAGATGCAAGACGACCGAATGGTTGTCCAGCAGCCTGTCCGTAAATTTGAAGACTAGTTTATGCTTGATGAGTTCCCAGTCTTCAGCAGAAATATTGGCTGGACATTTTCTTGAGTTAAGGTCTTGTCGGTAGCGTTTGATTTGAGCAAGACCTTTACTCGGAAGGCTTCCATGCAAGCATGCCGTAATGAAAATTGGCTTTCCCTCAACATCCCAATGTGGAAGATTTCTACGCCGGAATGATCCGTTGTTGATCTCCATATTTCACCTACGTGGCATAGGCTTCCAGCCTGTGTTTGTTCTTAGGAGTTAGGCGGAAGTCTTGAGTCTGGAAAACGATAGAAACACAGCAGTGGATGGATCTAGCAATTTTGCAGAAATTAACACAGGCTGGAAGCATATGCCACGTTTGAACACCGGCAAGAAGCGATGGAAGCCAATACCCAGAGATCTACACAGGCTGGAAGCCTATGCCACGTTTTGGAAGTGCCTCGTTGAAAACTACTTGGCAGCAGTCTTGGGAACGTCGGTCTCAGTAATAACTTTCTCCGCATTCTCCTTGAAGTGCTTGCAGCACATGTCGCTGCACAAGTGAGCTGTATAGCCTTCGAATTCCGCAGAGTGATCTGCCTTGCCGTCCATTCCAAGCCCGCAGACATAGCACTTGCCAATCACATGATCCTCTTTGCCATCAAGTTGATCGGCTTGTTGCAACTTGGAAACCAAAACGCTCTTGTCGGCAGATGTAGCTGAGTTCGAAGTTGCAGGTGTTGAGGTGGTTGTTGACTTAACTTCGATGCAACCCGATGCAACCGCAGATAGCGCGAATAGACAAACAACTTTGGCTAAGCTTAGCTTTTTCATTTTGATTCTTCTTTATAGTTTGAGAAATTGGAAAACGGTTTCTGATCGCTGAGTGTCGCTATCAATCATATCATAGTGAGCGCGTTTTCAACAGGTCTGCGAATCTTCGTGCATCTACGGGAATTCATTTCAGCCTAATATCCACGAGATAGGATTAGCTCTGATTCGGCTGAGGAACGCCGGCCAAGAAAAATCCTCGCAGTAAGTGCTTTGCGGCTGAAACCAACGCTAACGCCAAGGCTACTACCGTGATGGCTCCTAGCCCAAATTGAATCTGAGTTCTCATGGTAAATTCCCTCTACGCTATTGGCGTTCAACTTGAACGGAGGGTTTGTTTCGAACGGGAAGTACCATGGCGGCGCCATAATGAGTTCGTTCAAAACCTTCGCCCTTCTCTGATTCGTCAACATGATGAACGATGGCCAGCACTACGTTTCCTTGGTCGGGTGTGAAACTCACAATGCCTTTTGAATCGCTCATCTTTTCGTATTTCGAATCAACTCCTTCAGCTAACACCACCCCGCGAGGTACGAAGGTAACGCGAGCATCGGCCAATGGCTTTCCTGATCGAAGTACTTGAATTTTCAACGGGCTTCCGGCAGCAACTTGGTTCAAGTTCGAAAGCAGTTGTAGTTCCAGTCCAAGCCCAAGAACTTTGGGTTGAAACTGGGTTGCGGCCGGCGAGCTAGATGCTCCCTCAGCAATGACGTATGTTTTGGCAGACTTAACAGCCTTCACTGTTCCATGCAGCGCGTTGAGTGTGTGCAGAAACTCATGTACTCCCGGCTCCATTAAGTCGCAGCGGGCAGCCCAGTAGCCTTCCTTGGCAGCACTTCCCATATCGATGATTCTAGGTTTGAGATCTAGCACAGTAGCTGAAGGAGTAGTGCATGTTAACGTGCAGTGGGTCAACGTGATCTTGCTGGCAAGCTTAAAGTCGCGATGCTCATTGCCGTGATTTCCAAGCATCAAGTTGACATAGGTGTACTCGCCCAGTTGTTGAACCAACGGACCAGCCTCGATCCAAGTGTCGTGTCCCTTTGACGGCGAGCAACAGAGCAACGTAAGAAACAACGAAAAGCAGAAGACAGACTTTTTCATGAGGATAACTCTTTTGTAAATGGATTTCGTAGTAGGACAACTTGCAAAAAAAGGCATCCGCGGAAGCCAGCCTTAGGTGTTTCAATCAACTGCGATGGAGATAGCACTTGGTGAGATTTTCTTTAACTGGCTTACCGCGGTGACATAGAACCTGCAGCAGAAATGATCTGTGGTTGCAGATTCTTCCTTGGTGTTCAGTGATAAACTCGCTAGTCCAGGTTTACCACCTCGCCACCGCTTCTCGTTGCGGCGCCGCGCCAAATGGTCAGATCGATCGTGTCGCTCACAAATCGAACCGACCCATCACCTATTAAGCACTGCACTCCGCCTGTGTGAAAGCTTCTCGCGGCTTTCCAGCCTGGTGAAGTGCGCCCCATGCAGTCTGCAGACTTCGAATTCGGAGTGTAATAATGGTTGTACATTCCGTTGACGGCTCCACCATCAACCCAGGCATAGCCACGATTGAACCGATAGGTAGTGATGGCGTTGCAGACCGAATCTGTCAAAGGCGTAGTGATGGCACCGTTGTAAACGCGATATGCACGCTTCCACTCATTGCCCACAGGCAATGTTGTGGAATCTGCGGCTCCCGAGCCGATGATCGTTTCGGACATGCAAACAGTGTTGGATAGACCGTCCGTTACATCCGCGAATCTGCGCCATGAATTGGCAAATAACATCCCATCGGTGTCGTACATAATGCCTCCGTTCAAGCCCGTACCGCTATTGCCAACGTAATTCCCTGGCGCGTGCCCGCTAGTGATGACCTCGCCTTTGTCACTGGGACACAGAAAGCTTGGCACCACAGTCGCTACTGCCGCCACGTTTTGAGGAAATACGGCAAAGGTTGGGGCTGGAGCCCAGACAGGTACTCTAAAGTCGATGCCGTTGTAAACGTTTGTCTGTTCCAGATAGGGTGTCATCGCCGCCAATGACGACCAACGAAAGTGAGTCGAAGGGCTTGGTGGGTAAGGCGTACCGTTATAGCCTGCCGGCATGCGCTTCAGAGCACTTTCGTAATTGTGAACTGCCAACCCGAGTTGTTTTAAGTTGTTGCCGCAGCTCATTCGCCGCGCAGCCTCTCTGGCCGCTTGGACTGCGGGTAGTAGCAGTCCGACAAGAATTCCGATGATGGCAATGACCACCAGCAGCTCAACAAGTGTGAAACCAAGATTGATTCGACGACGTTTGCTTATCGCCGCGGTAGTTATTTGAGGCATTTTTGAATATCCGAGTGTGGATGATTGATTTGAGGCAAGATTGCCTAAGTACATACCTTCAGCGGTCACGCTTTCAAGGAACTTTGAAAGCGAGTGGAATCATGGATGGATTGCTGGCAACGATCGCGCCCACAACGAGCGTGGTCTAGCCTAGGGCTTTGTGAGGAGCAGGCCTTGCTTCACGCCCGCGTGAGCGCGATCTATGCCAGTCAATCGATAATCCGAGTTAAGACACTTACAAGCGTATGCTGCAGGGCATACAGCAAACGAAGCAGGTGAGACAGATGCGAGAAAACAGAGAATTCGCTTACGACCGGAGATCTTTTTCATTGCGAAGATATGCAGATGGGAAAAGCATCCGTTAAATGCGGCTTCTGCAAATCCAAGCTGAGCAATTCAAGTTCTAGTCGAAGACTTTGTTCTCGCTACGCGCACTGGCGCGGGACGGGATCATCAGGAAGATCCCAAACTGAAAACGCCGTCTCGTCTTCAACCGCTAATAGGTCGATTTGAGTTGGCGTTGGATAGACAAACTCAGTTTGATTCGTTGGAAGACAGTTGGAGAGAATACTAAAGGCAAGCTGAATTCCCTTGCACTTAAGGGCTGCGTTGAACAGCACAAGCTTCAGCTTTTTCGAGTCGGTTTTGGCCAATGCAGCCTGATCATCGGACTCTTGATCGGCCAGTTTTTGATCGGCCAACTCTTGCTTGCCTGACTTTTGCCTGGCCGACTTGCCGCAACATCCTTCAGAGCAGTTGGCTGACTTCGCACAGAAGTCCTGCTTTGTCTCTTCAGGTCTGCTGCCACAACAGGAACCGACGTAGTTGATAACTGTACTCTTTGCCGTAGCCTTAGCACATATTGAACAGTTGCAACTCTTCTTATAGCTGCTGCAGTCGTCCACTGCTATTTGAGAATTCGTCGCTTTCACGCTACAGCCGCAGGATTTTGTAACAGGTTTATTGGCCTGACTTGAAGCAAATGTCAGGTCCGAGTCGTTGAGCGATTTTCGTTTCGCAGCCACTCTATCAACTAGGAACTTAGGCGGTTTAACACCATTTTTTTCAGCCCAAACCAGCTTTTCCTCGTCCGTGTGGCAACAGCAATGATCCCAACAGGCGGCAGCCGAATTGCAACTGCAAGGGGAGTTTTCGCAAGGAAATCTTTCCTGGGAATGTTTCGAGCGTACAGAAGGTAAAGGTACGCCGACCATGCAGAAAAGTAGGACCGACAAAAGAACAGCAGCGACCGCCCGAACCCAACGGGCGGGTCTAAGATCATTGCTTTTCTCGGTGATCAGTCTCAAAATTGGCGTCTTCCGCAAAGACACGAAAGCCCGCTCCTCACGGCAAACAGTTTAGCGAAAAACAACCAAACAGCAAGCTTACGCCGCCACGGCAGCAGTGCGACATATTGACCGATCAATTGGAGGGCATGCGGCCACTTTGCGTTTTGCAATCCGGGATAATCCCATGAAAACCGCGCGGCTGGGCGGGATTCCGAGCGTGCACGCCTACTTGACTGCTGGCAAGCCCGACATCTTCGAGTTCAAATAGTGTTGGATAAAACTTCCATCTCATTACAAAACTGGAGAAATGCTGATGAAACGACCAGTGGCAATCTGCTTTGCCCTATGCGCGACTCTTTCGATTGTCTGGGTGAACTCTCAACCCCAGATCTCTGCTTCAGAACCTATTGCTGTAGCCGATGGAGAAATGAAACCCGTGGATGTGAACATGCATGACTTTATGGAAGGCATGTTTCAAGTTCCATATCGTCGCTTGAAGACTGCGATGGAAAAGGAACCCACTGATCCACCGGGATGGAAAGCCTTGCGATCTGATGCGCTGATTCTGGCTGAGGCTTGCAACCTACTGCTTATTCGCAAGCCGGAGAAAGACGTTCCCGATTGGCTCAAGTACAGTATCGCTTCTCGCGACGCTGGAGCAGACATTGTCAAAGCAGCTAAGCAAAAGGACTTTGCGGCCAGCAAAGAAGCTTACATACGAATGCTCGATCATTGCAATGCTTGCCACAAGCAATTTGAAAACGGCAAGCACATCATGAAGCCATAGGTCGTCGCTCCTAGCAGACTAGCCGCCACCCGTTAGAGACTGTCCTTTTTGGAATGACTAGCCGCCAGCCGTTAGGCTCCGGTTCATTCGATTTCATGTAGCCGGATCGAAAGCTGCCCATAAACGGTTTTTCAAATCAGGCAAAACCGGACGCTAACGCGTGGCGGCTAGTTTTGGCAAAGCTTCGCTTTCCATAGTTGTTTGAAGGGCTGCCGCCTACCCTCCCGGCGGCGCTCTCCCCTCTCATTAACACATCTAACGGCTGTAGTTGCTTTCACGAATGGCAGGTGCAGAAAAATTGCATCTACATTTCATAACTATGCTACGAGCAGCGGTTAGCAACTAACCTATAATCTACACAAGCCCATAAACCTCAACGAACCTTAAATCGAACTGAACCCAAACGTCTCAGCGAACTCAACATGTCCACGATTCCTGCAACCGTCCGAAACCTATCTAGCTCGAGGCTCCTGTTTGCAGCGTTAGTCATACTACTGGCTCAAATTGGATTGGCTCAGGATGATCCCAAGCTCAATGAACTTCAGTCCTATGTGAGGAATCTGGATTCTGTAAAAAGCTACGTCTGTAGAGCCTACTTCTTTCGATTCGGGAGAACCACAACTTCATTTGGTGATACCTATACATTTGTGACTTCCAACGTTTGCGACTACGTAGCCGATATAAGCATCGATAGTCAACTTTCGTTCGAGAATAAGCGTTTGGCTCGCAATGTAGAAGACTTTGAGAGTTCAACAATTCGATTGAAGGTGGGAGCCAAAGTTTTCGAGCGATCCGAATTGAAAGAGATGGCTCAACGTGATTCGACAATGGTCTTTGGGCCGTTCAATCCGCTTTCTTTGGCATTGGAATTTTCGGTGAACTCCATTACTACGCCAACCCCAAAAGGATAGCAGCTCAGTTTGAACAAGAAGCACCGCATGTTCAACCTGACGGGCGTGCTTTTGGGACCTACGGTAGCTTTCTAGTTTTCGAGAAAGATGGAAATTCTGGCCCGATTCGAACAAACATTGCCAACGTTCGCGTCACCACTACGTACAAGACCATTGACGGAATCGTACTACCAAATCGAGCCTATCTTGAAAATGAACACGAAGGAATGTGGATCGAGTTGGATTGGATTGCCATTAATTGCAAGGTGCCTCCTGAACTGCTAGATGCAGAGAAAATCCGGCCAGTTCTCCAAGGAAAGGGATTTGCTGAATCGGAGCTTCAGGAGCTATCTCAAGCTTTTGCATCCTGGCGTTCATCAGTTAAACGTACTCGGGCTTTACCGACTTCGATCGATCCAGGATCAAATGTGGTCAAGGCCTGCACGCCGATGTTGATCTACCGTAGCCTGATGTGTTCGCTGGGCAGTAATGGTTTTGCTAAAACTCGCGAGCAATACGCTCAGTTGCAGAAAACCAGTTCCCTGGATCTGGCAAAAGATCACGAGCAATTACGCGGAGGTAGCTACGAAAAGCTTGGCCCGTTTATAGACGAGTGTATTCGTCAAGCAAACATTCATGATGGACCGTTCGAAGAGATGTTCCACAAGGACTTTGAAGGTCAAGAATGCGATACAATCCTCTTCCGCTATCTTCGCAAACATGGTCCTGCTGGCTTATTACATCCAGATTGTGTAACTCGCCTGGCGATAACGGAGGAGCAGAAACAGGCACTTGAGGAGAGAATCAACGACATCCGGATTTTTCAACGCCTATTATGGTCAGGGAAGATCCCGAACGTTTCCGCTGAATCGATCCTGCGAAGCTGCTCCATGTTGAACCAATTTACCTTGATCGAAGATCTGCTGAACGAAGATCAACGAAAGCAATTTATCAACTTCATCAAGCTCTCGAATGATCGTCAATATCACTTTTCCCTCGGGCTGTGAGCAGTTGAAGAGTTTCGTAGGCCGAAACAAGCCGTCGTGGGCCGTCGCCTGTGTAGGCCGTAACAAGCGTTAGCGCAGTTACGGCAACCTTGACTTCGGCAACCGAAAAGTTTGAGCAATTACCGAACCTATCTCGTTAAAAAGTGTCTATGTCAAAGACCTCGGCATCGCTGGCTTTGCGAGCCTTTCGAAAAACAAAAACAGCTTTCGACTTCAAGTACTGAAATGATTACTTCTCGATTCGTCTAGTCATTCCTGGCTAGATCACGTTGCGCCTTTTCACCGACTCATGGTTTGAGTCGATGAGTCTTCTTTTTCGCAATTCACTTGCGTCTACGAAATCGTTGTGTAGATGCACTATCGAGAAGTATTATGAGATTTGAATCAAAACCCATAGATGAACACGTGGAAGTTCCGCTCGCCGATGATGGCGAGCTTGATAATCTTGTCGAGCGATTTACCCAGCGGAGGGCTAGGCCAAAGGTCAGTCACAGGTTAGGGAATGATTGTTACGTAGTATGCGTTGGTGATTGGTCGGCAGACTATAGCCGCGACGCACAACTAGCTGAAATCGTCGGTCTCACCAAAGCACAGGGAGATCGAGTGGTTGGATCGGAGACGGTCTATCAAAGGCATTTCGACCCAGCCACCGTCTTAAGCAGCGGCAAGGCCAAGGCGGCGGCCGACAGAGCTGTTGGCCTTGGAGCGAACATGCTGATTGTGGATGCGGAGCTGAAACCGTCGCAGATCAGAAACTTGGAAGACCTAGCTGGTATCCCAGTTTGTGACCGAGAAGGAGTAATCCTGAATGTATTTTTGCGTCATGCCAAAACTCAAACTGCTCGGATTCAGGTCGAGATAGCGCACTTGAGCTACCTTAAACCGCTAATCTGTGGCCTAGGGATCGACATGGATCAACAAGCCGGAGGGATCATGGGTGGCCGTGGTCCCGGGGAGACTGCTTCGGAACTGTTGGCACGTAGATTGGACAAGCGACTAGCAGAGCTAAAGAAGGCTCTGGTGCGCGTGCAGGGCGCGGGCGAGTCGCAAAGAAAGGGACGCAATCAGTGCAAGCGAATCGCTTTGGTTGGATACACCAACGCAGGCAAGACATCGCTGATGAACAATCTGGCTTCGACTGAATTGGTCGCTGAAGACATGCCCTTTGTGACGCTTGATACTACGGTTCGCTGTCTGACTCGTCATGGAGGAGACATCTTACTCAGCGATACCGTTGGATTCATCCGCCGCATGCCGAAGCGTTTGCTGGCCAGCTTTGAAACAACGCTGGCGGAGTTGCGTGAGGCAACCTTGATTGTACCTGTAGTGGACGCATCCGACCCGGAATGGGAAATGCACTTGGCAACAACTCATCAGATGCTCGCAACATTGGGCGCGGAAGCAATTCCAAGATACTATGTGTTCACCAAAACAGATCGCCTGACAGAACTTCCAACGGATGAAGTCATCAGACAAATCACGAAAGGTTATGATTACCGACTGATTAGCAATCGGGACAAAGGTGCTGTCGGCGAACTCAAAGAAATTCTCATTCGTCGTGTACGTGCGGAATTGAAACGAGCCCAAGTGTATGTCCCTTACGAAGCGTCAACAGCTTTGGAGATCGTTTATCGAAGTTGCCGCGTGATAGAAACGCAGACAAAGCCGACTGGTTTGCTGTTTAGCTTGGAAGCCGAGCCCTATGTGATGGATCAGATTGAGAGAGTGGTTGATCAGGTTGATCGGAATGAGAAATGGAGGGCAGAGCAATGACGCAAAACTCTACAGCACTAGTCACAGCCGAAAACCTAGACATCTTCACACCTAGTGGACGTCCATTGTTCCGAGGTCTTAATGTGGAGATCGGGTATGATCAAGTAGCGATCATCGGTCGCAACGGCGTCGGCAAATCGACTCTGTTGAGAATACTCGCTGGTGAAGTCGATCGACCAGAGGTTCAGTTGCACACGGCGGCCCGTTTGGTGCCTCAAGATCTTGGCTCATCATCGAATTCGATTCTCGCTGCGAGGTCGATGCTTTGTCAGGCCGATTTGGCGGAGGCTGCATTGCCTTTTCAGCTTTTGACGCAGGATAAATGTAGCCCAGGAGAGCAGCGGAGCTTGCATCTATTGGCAGCCAAAAAAGCTCAGCCAGAGCTGTTGGTATTGGATGAGCCAACCAGCGACTTGGATGAGGAGGGGGTCGACTGGCTCGTGGGCTGGCTTTCAAAATGGTCGCGTGGGTTGATTGTTGTTTCGCACAACCGGAACTTGCTCCGTCATTTCGATCACTTTTTCGTGATCGCAGAGTCTGGCTGCAAGTATCTGTCGGGTGGGCTAGAGAAGGTTGAGGATTACCTAGAGCTGGAAGAGCAACGAAAGCAACGTGAATACGTTAGTAATCTCAACGCACTGATCCAGAAAGAGGAGAAGAATGAGCGTGTGAACAATCGACACGACCGAAAAAAGAATCGTGGTCGGCTGAATGAATTGGGGCGATGTACTGCCAGAATTAAGCTGAACGAGAAGCGTTCCTATGCTCAAGTTAAGCAAGGAAAACGAAAGAAGCTTTGGCAGCAACGAATCACTGGTGCGCGAGCGTGGGCAGCGGCGACTCGCCGTGCTCTGAGTGTTCAGCTAGATCTTGAACTGATTGCGCCTCAGCAGCCGACGGACTCAGCCGCCAAAATTGTTGAAGCTATCGACGTTTCAGCGGTCATCCAAGGTCGTGAGATCTTCTCAAACGTATCGATTTGCCTGCAGCGTTCAGATCGCTTGGTTGTCTCGGGGCGAAATGGATCGGGGAAGACAACTCTGTTATCTTTGCTTGCGGGACTTCAGCGGCCCGCAAACGGAGTTGTCATCGGGGACTTCTCCCGCATTGGATTGATTGAACAAGGAGCCGCCAATTGGCAATCGGAGCTAGGGCTGATGGAGCATCTGCAGTTGGCTAACGACTCTTCACTGGAAAAAGTTGCCGAGATCTTGGCAGCTCATCGCTTTCCGTTTGCTTTGGCCGAAAGGCCTTTGCAAAGTCTTAGCCCAGGGGAAAGGGTGCGAGCTGCATTGATTTGCCTTTTCCATCGAACACCTGCGGTGGAACTACTGATTCTTGATGAGCCAACTGTTGGCTTGGACTTTGTTGGGTTAGCCGCGTTACGAGATGCACTAAAAAGTTGGCCCGGAGCTTTGGTGATCGTCAGCCATGACCGCGACTTTATTGACTCCATCGATGTCAATTGCCAAATCAAACTGGATTGAAAGCGATAGCTTTGCCCAAACTTGCCGGAAGCGCGTTGTTCATTTTCCGGAGCTGCCGGACGACCGGCTGAAACCGATCAACGGACCCTCGCGCTGAGGCCGGCGAACGACCGCTGAAATTTATTCGCGGGCAGGGTCGCAAGGCGAGTAATGCGAGCTCTTGCGGGGAGGAAAAAAGGCCGGGAATTACGTTTGAGTCTTGGCGTAGCTTTGATCTTGGACTTAACTAGTCGATCCGTCTCGCCACTGCAAAAGTAGTACTTTGGCAACATCAAACTCGGAGCGAAATCGTTCGTCAAAAAAGGAAGCGTTCCAGTCGCCCTCCCGACTCCGCTCGTACCTCGCTGCGTCACCCTCCCGAAAATTGATCGTACGGCTGTAGTTGCAAGTTCGTTCGGGAGCGGCCGAGAAGCCAGCTTCGGACTCAAGTGCTGACGTTGAGGTGGTTGTTGACTAACTCTAACGCTTTGCGTATGGCTTGACTGAACCGGGGCCTAAATGTTGTTTTTACGTTCAAGCAGCAATAGTGGCCAAAAAGTTGGAGCTTTGAAAACAAAACGGCCGCGATCCTGCATTATTATCTTAGGATTGACGTCAAAACTTGCCAGGCTCAGAAGATATCCACCATCATGCCGGAACTAAGTGATCTGGATCTAGGAGATGACGATGGTACGTATTGGTGGCACTGGGATTTAAGGTAAGCTCAACTGCATCCGGCTTAGACTAGCCGCAACGCGTTAGCGTCCGGTTAACTGGATAGCAAAACCGTCATTTGGCAGTTTTCGATCTGGCTAAAACTTTAGTTAACACATTATGTCAATCCGTAGGGAACCGGAGCCTAACGGCTGTCGGCTGGTCTTCCCAGGCGACGCAAACATAATCGCACAGAAAACACTATGACGCAACTTTTACGCAAGACGCCGATTCGCTCCGTCTGGATCTTGATGTTCCTGGTCATGTTCTGTTGCTTTAGTGGATCAATCACAACTTGGTTTATTGCCAAACGAACTTCACAAAAGGCTTTTGCAGAAAAGCTCGATGAACTGAGGGCTCGAGGAATTCCCGTCGACGATCAATCGATGGCCGAGTATCACGCGAGCCTGACCTCTAATGAGAATGCAACAGAGCTGGCTAGCTTGTTGGACTTCATTTCAAGTCCTAGCTTTAGAGCTGATTGTGCCGGTCTGCCTATTGTTTCGGATAATGGGCCATCGATTCCGCCAATGAGTGAAGCATGGTTGGAGCAATCCGCGGTAGAGCAGTTTTTGATCAAGCATGACAAAAGCATCTCACGCCTAATTGAGATCACTCAAGAGATTGGGCCGATACGATACCCCATCAAGTTTAATTCGGCAGTGACACAACTTACATGCACTCAGAATACCCGAGCAGCGATTCGAGTTTTGCTTCTTGAGGCTCACATTGCGGCTAGAAACGGTGATGCAGATCGTGAGTATCGTGCGATCAATGCGATGCTGGGTTGTTCCATTGCATTGCAAGGCGAACCGTTCATTGTTTCGCAGATCATGAGCGTGTCCATGAGCCATATCGCTCGAATTAGACTAAAGTACGCTGTGCAAGGCAATCGACTTCGATCCGAACATTACGCAAAGCTCGCAGATCGCTTGAACAAGCTTGCAGACATCGATTCTATTTACAGAATCGCACTGAACGGCGAGCTGGGCTTCGAAACTGTCGCAATGCTTGATCCGAACAAGCCGAAGGAGGAGATTGGTCCGCTATCCGGATTGGCCGTTCAATCTGGCTTCGGTGAGCGAGCTGCACTTCGTCATGCAGAGTTCGTGGAACAGTTCTTGGAAGCCAATACCCAGGATCTTCGAGCCTTTCGAGAGCACATCCAGAAGTTAAGCCCAAATATCTCCTCCAGCTTTAGCAAGTTCAGTTTCGACCAAGGTATTAACGCAGAGATAAGCCCAGTCGTTCAGGCATTCTCCGACGCACTTGTTAAACACAAAATGGCTAATGACTTGGCAATACTGGCGTTAGTTACGCGACAGTACGAAAACAAACATGGTCGTTTGCCACAGTCCCTCAATGAACTCACTGAGTTCGGAATTGATTTGGAGAGATTCAAGGCTGTTGACGACAGCAAGCCACTCTATCGACTCACTTCGCCAGAACAGCAGCAAAAATACAAAGTACGCGCGGTGATCTGGAGTTTCGATAGTCGTAAGGCTTCTCAGATTTCAGACAACATGCCGGACCTATGGGATATGGATCAGTTGGAAGACGACGGAACGTATTGGTGGCACTGGGATTTAAGATAGAACTGTATCGAAGCGTGAATATGAACCGCAGGCGCTAGGGCGCTAGCCGCCGTCTGAAGCAGCCTCTTGAATTTGAACCGCAGACGCTAGTTTTGATGTTGCAGTATTGGGTCTTAGGGGCGAAGCCCTGCCCGTTTACTTAGCCCAGCCTTGTAGGGCTGGGAAAGCAATTCGCAAGAAGAACAAGGAGGCCAACGACCCGACGGTTTGAGCTCAAACCGTCGGGTCGTTGGCCTTACTATGTTCCTGCTCCGTCCACCAGCCCGATGGGCTGGGCTAAGTAAATTGCTGGGCCTTCGGCCCGAAATCCCAGGAACGGTGCAACATCAAAACTAGCGCCTGCGGTTCAGTCAAGACGACCGGCGGTACTGACTTCAGTCTAGACGACCGGCCGTACTGACTGCGGTTAGCGCCCTACCGCCTGCGGTTCAGTCTAGACCTGCCTGAGGGCATCAATAATCTTGAGCCGAATAGCGCGGACGGCAGGGAAAATGCCGCCGAGCAGGCCCATCATGGATGCAAGCAGTACACCCTGCAAAAGTACTTTGGGTCCAAAATGAAACTGGAAGGTTAACTCGCTGAAGGTCGAAAAGTTCATCGTGCCTGTTGAAAGACCGTTGAATGGAACTACTGCCAAGCAACCCAAGAACCCACCGATCAAACACAGCACCAATGACTCAAGGATGAACGAAACCAAAACGCTCATGCGACTAAAGCCGATAGCGCGTAACGTTCCAATCTCTCTAGCTCGACTTGAAACCGCAGCGTACATCGTATTGGCGGCTGCAAACATAGCTCCGAACGTCAAGAAACCCGCGATAATGAAACCGATAACGCGAATCGTAATCGACGCAGACATCTGACCTTCGAAGTAGGCCGACTCTGGGACTGCTTTCAATTTGAAACGCTCGTCTTCGGTCAGGGTCTTCAACAACTCATCTCGTTTGCTTAGATCAATTGCTCGAAGATTGACAACTGAAATTGCACCTTGAATTCGGCGAGCACCGGTCAGATCGTTGATGTCGGTCCAAACTTCGCTTTCGACTGAACTGCCGGCGGATTCAAAGTAGCCCACCACCTTAAAGTCTACTTTGTTAATCTCCAGCGTTTCACCAATGTGAAGATTTTCAAAGCGATCTGCGAGCTGCTTACTGGTAATGACTTCGTTCACTCCAGCCTTAACATCCCGTCCTTCCGCAATCTTGAAGCCGGGGCGCAACTGCCGCGACACCGGCTGCACCCCACGAATAATCAAGTTCGCATCACCAGCTCCCGATCGGCGAGGCTTAGTCAGGATGGTAACATACTCCATTGCACACAATGGATTTCCATCCGGGTCTTTGGCGATACCAGGAAGATTCGCTACCTCGCGAGCCGTTTGGCTTTCGACTGCACTTGATGTCTCGTTATCGCTGCCTTTACGCATGACGATGATGTCCAGAGGATCACCGCTAAGGGACAGAGCCTGTTTGAGTCCTTCGGTCAGTCCGAAAGTCAATATGGATGCGATCACAACCAGTGCGGTCGAGATGACCGTCATCGAGTTAGTAACCCAGCGAACTCGAATATTGCGAAGGTTGTATTTTACTGGAATCAAGTTCTTAGTCCTTAAGGCTAAATAACACGACGCAAGCCATCGATGACCGGACGCTTCGAAGCAAGTATTGCTGGTATGATACCGCCAACCATTCCAATACAGACGGCCACAACGACCAGGCCCAACATCCACGGTCCCGCAAACTCGCTTACTGACAACGGAACAACCGGCGCTTGCTTTGTGCAGCCCTTCAAGACTCATGCAGCCGAATCCAATTCCAAAGATGCCGCCCAGTAATGAAATCCAGCAGGCCTCACCCAACACAAACCAAAGCACACTTCCTTTGGTAAAACCGATAGCCTTAAGTACTGCAATTTCCGTTGTCCGTTCTCGCATGGACATGGCCATCGACGTTGCTGTAACCAGCGTCAGAGCGAATACGACCACCAAGCCAATGACCATGACGAAGAAGCGTATGTTGCCGAGCATGTCGGTGAACATCTGAGCAAAAGCAGCTTCAGTCTGAGTTCTGGTGGGATCATTGGAGTTAGCAAATTTATCGTCAATCGCCTTGCAGACTGGAGCGAGATCCCCAGAGTTCTTCACTCGAGCAAAAATGGTACCTGCATTGCCTGCTTGTCGTTCGTACTTTTTGGCCCTGAGCGATTCATGTAGATACTCGATGTCGAACCAAAGTGAGTCATTGGCGGTCGGGCAGTCAAACATTCCGACCAAAGTTAAGTCGAGATCTACATCGAAGAATGTTCCATTCAGTGGAATTCGTTCACCGAGCTTCCACTTCATTCGTTCGGCCAGCTTTCGGTCAACGACGCAACCTTGACGATTGGTTCTGAACTCCTTCAGTTGATCGGGATCGATTTTATATTCGTCCCACACTTTGAAGACGCAGGTGGGATCAGTGCCAAACTGAGCGAAAGGCATCTGCTGATCTTTGTAATTTCCGCCGAACCAAGAAAACGGCGCGGCACCTTCAATGCCTTCCATGTTACGCACTCGGTCAACGTAAGCCATGGGAAGTGCACCGGAGAATCCCTGTACATTCATCACCACGATGCGGTTATACTTCTGAGCTTCATTACCCCACTGATCTTGCATGGCCAGATAGCCAGTTAAAATGGTCAGTAGCGCCAGGCTAAAGCCGATAGACATCATGGTCAATATCGATCGCAATTTGTTGCGACGGACATTTCGCCAAATGTACTTGAGCGACTGCATGAGAGGTACCTCTCCTTTAGTGGTTGTTCGAATCGGGCTAGGATTACTTACTCAACACGACATCTTCTACCAGAACGCCTTTTTCCAGGTGTAGAATTCGCTTGGATCGAGCTGCTGCCTTTTGGTCGTGAGTGACCATGATGATCGTCTTTTGGAAGTCTTGATTCAATCGTTGCATCAAGTCTAAGATCTCCCCGCCACTCTTTGCGTCCAAATCGCCGGTGGGTTCGTCGGCAACCAGCAACGTTGGATCGGTGGCAATGGCTCGAGCGATCGATACACGCTGCTCCTGACCTCCAGATAACTGCCGAGGGTAGTGATCCATTCGATCGCTCAGGCCGACGACATCCAGCGCCGTTCGTACGTGTTGATCGCGTTCTTTGCGGCTAAGGTTGGTCAGCGTCAGTGGAAGTTCGACATTCTCGTACGCAGTCAGAACAGGAATAAGATTGTAGAGCTGGAAAATGAAGCCAACGTGATTGGCTCGCCACTTTGCCAACTGGCCTTCGGCGGTTTTACCAAGGTTGGTTCCGCAAACGATTACATCGCCCGTCGTTGGACGATCAAGTCCAGCAACCAAGTTCAATAGCGTCGACTTGCCCGAACCAGATGGTCCCATGAGCGCCAGGTAGTCACCTTGGTTGAGCGTCAAGTTAATACCAGCCAAGACCGGGATGACAAACGTATCACGTTTGAACTCTTTAGTAACATCTCGAACGATGACAATCGGCTCGGAGCTGGAATTCACAGTTGATCCCTGGTTGATTTAGAGGTAAATAGGCAGATTCTTACTGCGAAACCTTAAGCGGTTGATTGTCGCTCAGTTTTTGCGGATTGGCAATGAGTCTTTCATCGCCTTTGAGTCCGCCTGTAACTTCAACTCGACCATCCGCCCGCGGCCCGATAGATATGGCAATTCTTTTGGCGCGGTCTTGGTTGTCAGCGGCCCAGACCGCAGTTTCTGTCGAGTCTGCTTCGAGGCATTCTTCGGGAATAAACATTCGTGGCTTATCGCTCGTAGCTTGTTCGCTAATCGAATCGGTCAAGAAATAAACGGTGCTGCTCATATTCGGAAACAACCGATCGTCGATATCGGTTAACGTTACCTTAACTTTGATAGTAGCTCTAGCACGATCGCCCATCGGAATGATTTTACGGACGACACCGTGGTAGCGATGTTGCGGAACAGCGTCCACTGAAACTTCTGTTTGTTGGCCAACTCGAATACGGCTGATGTAGTCTTCCTTAACATCACAGTCTGCCTCTAGGTGATCCAGATCGGCGATGGTAACTGCGGAACCACGTCCTGATGCTTCGCCCATTCCACCGGGCATGATCGATTCACCAACTTCAGCATCTTTCGAAATCACGGTCCCATCGAAGGGGGCTCGAATGAACATGTTTTCTTTCAGTTGCTGAGCCTCACGCAATCGAGCTTCAGCCAATTGAACTTCGGCTTGGAGCGACTTCAAACGAGCTTCCGCGCTGTCGAAATCGAATCGAGCCTTATCAAACTCGGTGACCGACACGCTGCGTGATGCGATCAAGTCCTTAGCTCGCTCGTACTCGCGTTTCGTTTGATTGATCAATACCTGCTGCTCATCGATGGCCGCTTTCGATCGACTTAGCGTAGCTTCCGTTGCAGCCAACGAAGCATCCAAATCGGAATGTTCGAGCACTGCGAGTACTTCGTTTTGTTTAACTCGCGAGCCTTCTTCGACGTAAACTGATTGAACTCGTCCAACAGCTCTCGCTCCAATCTTGGCTTGTCGACGCGATTCAAGATATCCTGTAGCCGTAACAACTGCGTCGGCCGCTCGACCGCGTTCAACGGTTGGACGAACAACTCGCACATCCGCTTTGGTGCGGAGTACTTTGGGCATTTCAACCCATGCAGTCACAGACTCCTTTGTAATCCAACCTGCGTAGTAACTGTAACCTCCAGCCGACAGCAGCAGAATCAAGAAACCTAAGAACAATCGCCCGGGAGTGAACCAACTTGGGCGGTCAACCGCGACAGTTTGTTTGCTTCGGTCGATCCTTAGTGCGGACAAGGAATCGGTTGCTTTGGGAGAAGATTCTGAGGCCATTTCGATCAGACTTTTCTTGAGATGAGCTTTGGTCGAAATATCTTAGCTGAATGTGCAGTCAGAGAAAAACTCCGGTCCCAATTTTTCCCCAGATTTGAAGCGAGTTTTCACGTGGCTGATACGACCACAGCTAAGTTTTCTTGCCCGTTCAGCAATCGTAGCTGATCCGGCCAAGGTTCAGAATCTTCGCAATTCTTCGAAGAAGCTCGCGCAGACTCTAGCACAACCTAGACAGACCTAGCAAGTCGAGAGAATTTGTTTTGAATTCTCGTGGCAAGTAAGTTGAGTACCATACCACACCCAAGTCCCAGTAGTAGGCTAATGCAGACATTGCAAGCCACCTTAAACGGGCTTACCTGAAGTATCAATGGTCCGCGTTGTCTGACATCTAAAATGCTCTCTTCTTCTAACTCCGCATCCGAAAGTGGCCTTAGTTTCCAACGATCTTGATGCAGCCAAATTGGAGCATTGGCAGCGACAAACGTGTCAATGTGTTCTGCAAAACACAAAGGCCATCCTTTGTGATAGCGAACATCCATCAGCATACTGCTAAATGTGGTAGGCATGGTTGAGCCAGCGGGCATATACGGTCCCACAACCGTACGCCGCTCGATGAGATTAAGCTTTAGGCAAACTGAGATCACTGCAACTACAACCAGAAGCGATTTGAGCGAGATTCTCATCAGTAAGATTGCTTTAACGACGGACTTCATTTAGCCACCTTCAACTTACTCTGAATTATCCCTGGAGTTAGACTCAGTCAATTTCGTCTAAGCGGGCATCGAACTCTTCCACTGACCGCCGCAATTCTTCGAACGATGGTGCCAATTGGATAAGCTCTCGCAACACACCTTCTGCGGTTCCATCGCCGCACCACTCGTGGTCAGCAAAGTAGACTCCTTGGTTGTCGGCACGAACGACCACCGCGTTGCCGCCAATCGTGGTGCCGATGACGTACCAGCCGAACAGGTTCACATCACCTCCCGGGCTGACTCCAGGCATGTTCTCGTCATCGAGCGCTTGGTCATCGCACCAATTCACCTGGCAATCAACCGTCGCCAACTCATCGCGTTTCCGTCTAATCTCGTTAGGAACCATCGGTCAACTCCGTATTCAGATCGGGAACGAAATTGTACCCAAGTATCGTAGGTAGGAGGACTCAGAAACTTCCATCGACTTGGGGCTCTGGATTTCATCTGCCGTGATGAAAACGAAGGCATTCACGTCCGAAAGTCCAAGTGTCCTAATTTTGTTTTCGAATTCCTCCAGCCACTCTTCCGAATACGAATAGCCCTCAACCAACTCTTGAATTGTTTGAGCAGAATCTGAGAATCCGAATTCCAGAAAATCGTGATCGTAGAAGCTCTCATCCTGAGCAGCAGCGAATGGCGAGATTGGTGTTTCTTCATCGTCAGCATACGTTTCCTCAATGAGGGCTGTAAGTTCCTCGATGCTGGCAAAGTGGCCAGCCCAAAAATGACACGTTTCACTATTTTTCAAGAGACAGTCCCCGAGCCTGGGATAGGTGTTGATTTGATCGAGTCTATAGATTCGCGCAGTGCTTCATGTCGCTGGAGCTTCAGTCGATATCTTGAGGACGTAGTGTATCCGGCCGCGAGTTACGATTCAAATACGTTAACTATTCGAATTGCATTTCCACTGGGGTAGATCGGTACTGCCATGGAAAATAGAGGTGCGGTATGACGATTCGTACTAGCAGAGCAGTTGAAAATGAAGTTGTCCTGATCGCTTGGGCAATCACTAGCATGTCCTGGAGTCCAAACTATCAGAGAACCTGAGTGCTTTGATTTGCGAACCGCCATCCAACTGTTTATTGGATGCTACAGTCGATTTGGCACCGAGTTCGACAACGAGTTCCCCGTTTCGAGTACGATTGGAACAGTTTTTCGAACGCGTCCGGCGCGGGCTGTGTAATGAGGCCTAACGTACAGAAGTGTTTATGTTGGGAGATATTAGTTCTCAAAAAGTCATCGAAGTAACTGTCTTTGCAGTTACCACAAGCGCTGTAGTGGCGACTGGGAAGTTTTTTCCAACTGAGGCGTTCGCAATAAATACCCCCAACAGGACTCGAACCTGTGATTAAGCTTTAGGAAAGCCTCGTTATATCCACTTAACTATGGGGGCGGGTAGGCTAAGACATTGTATCACTCGACTTCGGTTCGCGGCAGAGCTAGATTGGCTCGCAGTTTTGGAATTCGTGCGAGATGGAGATTCTGGCCAATTCCATTAAGTCCGTGAAAAGCTCGAGCTTTGTAACCTCGTCGTTCCGCGACAGGTTGTCCTGTCGCCCACGTTCTGGCGAACGTAGCCATGCTCATCTCGTCGCTCCAGATAGGATTACTTGGGTTTGATGTCGAACCGTGAGGGTAATTCTCGACAGGTCGAAGCGCATTGCGCAACATGGCTTTGTGTGGTGACCGAGGGCAGCCTACCGCGGAGCGATAGGATACATTGCAGCGATGGCAGAGCTTACTAGAGGTTGCCTTTGCCGGTTTCGTTGAGCACCCCGGCGCGGACGAGATGCTCGGTTTGGTTGAGCGTCAATAACTGCCATTTGCCGTCCCAAGATAGTCGACTGATCGATGCATTGAAGAGGCTGAATGGATTCAGTTCGTCAGGTATACGTAAAATGCCTTTCAACGCAGCACAGAGTATGCCTCCGTGAGCGACCACGGCGACCTGACTGTAGGGCAGGGCCGCGATTTCTGTTAATGCAGTGACTCCGCGAACTTGCAACATTCGACGAGATTCGCCGCCGGGAATCACAAAGTCGAACTCTTGAGCGTTCCAGGCATCGGCATGCTCGGGGAACTTATCGGCAACTTCGGGCCATCGCAATCCAGCAAACTTGCCGACGTTGATCTCCTTCAGCCCGTCGTGAGTCTGTATCTCCAAGCCCTGTTCTTGAGCTAGGGCCTCAGCGGTTTGATAAGCTCGTTGAAGGGGGCTAGCGATAATTGCATCGAGCTTGAGATGAGTCATGCCGAGCGCGATGGCTTGAGCCTGTTGTCTGCCGAACTCGGTTAGCTCGACGTCCGTTTGTCCCTGAATTTTTCCTTCACGGTTATATACGCTTTCGCCGTGCCGAATTAGATACAGTATCATGCTGTGGAGAATGTTTGATAGTGTAATATGTTGTTGACTTGTCAGCGGCTCAAGGCTGCTGTGCTGAGGTTGCTGTGCCAGGGTTGCAGATGATACTTGGTAGGTCAGCCCTTCGCCAGTCTTGATGGACATTGATAACTGTTGAACCGCTTTGTAGCTTCGCTGAGCGTGGAAGTTGCACCCAATGCCAAAGCTGGCAAATCATCATTGAAGGGGTTGAGCAATGCAGCTTCCGTTTTTGCCCGCTAATCTGAAGAGAAGAAAATGCTATCTGCGAAACGAGTGAAAGATAGACGGCCTCATTCGACTGTGGGAATTGAAAGCACTATAGATTTATTGGCGGGCGTTTTACTCGCGATAGATCTAGTGATTGCCTTTTTGCAGTTCATGTTTTCCATGTTTGCGGCTGGTCAAGTTAGTGGAGGCGCATTCTTGATTGGTGTACTTTCCTCTGGCCTAACCGCTCTGGCTGGATTCGTCGTGTGGATACTGTTTCGAGCCCTAGCTGAGATTATTCGACTGTTGAAAAAGATAGCTGGTTTAGGGTACAGCGGTAACATTAGCGCAAATCGTAACATCGAGGTTTTCTGGGCCTGTAGCAATTGCGGCCAGATGTTGCATTCTGAAACTCGTTGTGATAGCTGTGGTGCCACGATTGTTGGTGACGACGACGAGACTGCGGGCTGATGCTGTGTTGTGTGGAGATTGGAATTTGAGTTGCGTGGGTTAGGAGGCCTGAACTGGTAGTTCTGAGGTTAGCGGGCTAGGGAGGTTCAAAGTTCGCGGATAGCTGTGTTCGATGTTAAAAACCCTCAGCTAGCGCTGTAGGCTCAGGGTTCGATGTAAAAACCCTCAGCTAGCGCCCTTAAAACCAAGCCGTGCAACATCAAAACTAGCGCTGTAGGCTCAGGGTTCAATACAAAACCCTCAGCTAACGCTGTAGGCTCAGGGTTCAATACAAAACCCTCAGCTAGCGCTGTAGGCTCAGAGTGCGCTTTAGGCTGAATGGCGATTGGTCAGAGATCAACAGCCTATCAGAAATCAACATCAAGAGTTTCGCCTTCCTCGACGGTGACTTGTAAAGTCTTGAGAGTCTTGGTGGTGAAGGTTCCTCCACCTAACGGCTCTGGCTTGCCTTGGATGTTTATTGAGTAACTGCCCTGTGGTAGATTTTCAACAGTGATCGAATCCTTGGTCGGATCGATTGGAATTGTCTTGTAGCCAAAGCTTGAATCACGTTCACTCTGACTAATCCTAACGCTATGGGCATTGGTCCAGAAACTAGGATCAATGTTTAGTTTCAAGGTCGCAGGCTTAGGCATTTGCAGCTTGAGCAGTTGGTCGCTGGTAGTCTCAATCGGAAAGCGGCAGTTCACTAGATTGTCCCCAAAGATGAACAGTTCATTCCACTCCGCCTTTTTAACTCTCGGGAATACAAATTCTCCTTTCTCATTCGTCACGGTTCGCAGGTAATTGACGCATTTGGGGTCTTGTTTTAGTTGCCCACGCTCGACCATATCCCAACGATAGCCTGTCCAGTTCAGCGCAATTGGATCTTTGGTGCTGCTAACCAAAATGACAGAGGCATTTGAAACGGGCTTGGAGTTTTCGTTCAGCAATAGCCCCTTTAGTTCTTTCCACTGCGATGGATCTTCTTTCTCGAGCAGAACATCTACTGTTTTGCCTTCTGCTTCAAGCGTCGCAACAACTCGCCCTAGTGTTGCTGGCGAGTATCCATCGGCTGAAACGGTAACCTGTAATGCGGTACCAGGATTGAGTTGTCCCAGGCGATATTCCTTGGCGTCACCGAGAATGTTGGTTCCGTTTTCGATCAGTTCGCTCCTTAAGCCATTGACTTTGGGATCGCCGGGGCGTTGCTCAGTCGTTCTATTGATTTTGACGTTGAATTGAGGAATCGGCTGGTTGGTGGCCTTATCGATTGCTCGGACTTGGATGACACCTTCAAGTTCTAGGTGAACCAGGACCTCTTCGTCTTCTCCAACGGGCAATGGGAGTTTTTCGAAGGGCGCATGGGGAGCCAGGGTATAGATCGTGAAGTGTGACTTCAACGGCAGTCCCGTGATCGTGAAACGTCCTTCGTTATCAGAATTTGCTCTCCCGCCAGTGGTTGCGCCGTTCTCTCCACTGTTGTAAAAGACCCACAGACCGGCCGCCGGTTTGCCCATGGCATCTACGATTCGACCTCGAATTGTATGTCCCTTATCGAGTTTGACTGTCACCATTCCTGGCTTTTCGGTCGTGCCCTTCTCAAGGTTAAATTCTTTAGGGACAAAACCTTCAGCCCGCACAGCGCCTCGCATACCATCGAAACTCGAAAACAGATTCTGCACTAGTGCCAGGCCGTTTTCATCCGTTGTTGCCGTTCTAACTTCGTCACTGCTGCGTCCGTGGTTCGAGACGACCGCGCCAGCGATAGGATCCCCCTCCTGATCAACCACTAGAACCTTACAGTCTCCGCCGTAGGCAAGCTTCTTAAGCTGTATCTCCAAGGAGTAGGTTTCTTGAGTTTTTAGAATCGTGAACTCCTTGCGCTGATATCGCTCATAGCCTTCGCTATCGAAACTAAAGGACAGCCGAGTGTCGCGAGGTAATGACGAAAGCGAGAATTGTCCTTGCGCATCGGTTTCTAGCTTGTCTGCAAAGTAAGGCGACATCCCACGATCTGCAAGACCGGGATAGATCTTACATTTTGCGATCGGCTTGCCGTCTTGATCGACGACCTTGCCTGAAAGCGTAGATCCGACATCCAGTTCAAATTCCAGTTCGGTGACAGAGCCAACGGACTGAGAAGGAGTCTTCAGGAATGTCGCAGCACGGCCATCGGCACGAACTCGAAAATACCAGTCATTGGCAACTAGCCCTCGGATATGGGCAACTCCATCCGCACCAGTTTTGTAGGATCGATTGATATCTGTCCAAGCAAAGGAGATCTCCGCGTTTTGAATCGGTTGCTTGGTAGATTTGTCTTTAACCAGAACTTTGTACGAGCACGCTGGCAACAGCTTTAGATCGAGCTTCTTATCTTGCTCTTGATTAACTGCCGCAACTTCAATGCGGTCACCCTTGAGGAAACCCGTCAGACTGCTGTACGATTCTGATTCAGCCCACACGACATATTTGCCAGGCTTCAAGTCCGCAATTTGAAATGAGCCATCTGCACTGATTTTCGTAGCTTTGAATTCGACGGGTAATGTGTAGCTTCCTTCGCTACGTGAGATTAGGTACACGTTTCCATTTTTCGCCGCAGTTCCGTCTGGATTGAACACGGTACCTGTCAGTTTGGCTGCGGTCGAAGTTTGTTGTTCAGTGGCTAGAGTTGCCTTAGTGAATTCTGCTGTGGGTTCGAAGATCGAGGGTGCGTCCGAGGGTGATTCCAAGCCCGATGGCTTAAGAAATGCGATTGCAAAGACGCATAGTCCTAAGGCAACCCAAGCGAACTGCGAAATGGCGCGCGGAACGGCGAGCCGATTTATGTTTGAAGTCGCGAACAGGAATTCAACTCGACTCTTCACTAAACTTGCGGGCGCTCCCATGGCCATTTCAAGCGAGTTGTGATGATGCGTAGCAACCTTGAGTAAAGCTTCCGCATAGGGTACAGAGCCGAATCGAGCTGCAACTTGAGCGTCGCACAGTATTTCTCGAAGCCACAGTATGCGGCGTTTCATCCAGATGCAAAGTGGATGAAACCAGAGAATCGAAGAGGCTATCGAAACTAGCATTCCGAAGAAATAGTCTCGTCTGCGAATGTGTGCCAATTCGTGGCTCAAAACCAGTCGAATCAAATCGCCGTCGGTTTCCTGGCTCATCGAAGCCGGAATCAACACCCTGGCTTGACGCAATTGGGGGCTGACCATGGGAGATTGAATTTGATTGCTGAACGCGACGTGAATTGCTGGTTGGATTGAAAGCTCATTGGCAACGACTTGCCATGGATTATCGGCTGCAGATTTAGCGGCGGCGGAAATTCGTCGCAACCGGAACCAATTGCGTAGGAGCACAAGAAGTTTGAAAATCGCAACGCTGAGCCAAAGCACAAACATTGCGAGCGATAAGACAAAGGTTACAGTAACTTCGCTCTTAGCTGTTTTAGATTCTATCGGCTGAGAATGCGTCGATGCGGATTGTGGCGGCTGATCGGCGACTGCCAGCGGCATATCTTTGGGTGAAAATAGTGCATGCTTCGAATTGTCGTTGTCGATTGCTTTGGGAGATCCGTTAGCGGTACGGTCGATGAATTCGCCGGGTGCGACCTGTATGGGTGTTTGCCACCGATCGGTGATGGTTGACGAAGTTAAAGATTGAGAAAGAACATTGCTTTGTAGATTCAGCCCGGCAAGATCTGAGTGGATTGGGACTTCTACCTTTCCTAGCCGAGGGCGTAAGGACAATCCAAGTGGGATGATGAACAAGGCGACCAGGCAGCCTCGCCATGCCAAATCTTGCCATCCTGGGCGTTTGTAAAAGCACAATTCGGCCAGCAGGAAACCTAAGATCAAAATGGTTGTTGTAATCGCAATCAACAGGAGCCAGGAAAGCATGGAAATCCCCTTCTGCGAAAGAGTGTGGTTCTAAAGTCGCTTTTTCTTTTCTTCAATCAATTCTGCGATGGCATCAAGCTCGCCCTTTGAGAGCTTTGAGTTCTCCAACATGGAGACGATCAATGGGGCAGCGTCGCCCTGGAATGTTTGATCGACAAAATCTTTGACAACTCGTCCAAGAGTTCTTTTCTGACTAACGGCTGCTTTGTAGAGATTAGCATTAGCGACTTGACGCTTTGTCAGCCAACCGCGTTGCTCCAGCCTTTCCATGAGAGTCAGGATAGTATTCCTGGCTACCTCACGCTTGGTGGTGATTGCTTGCCAAACCTCTGTCACGGTCGCCTCACCACGAGTCCAGACCTCGTGCATGATTTCCATTTGAGCTTCGCTCAGCGCCGGTGGTGGATTGTTCGGACTGATGGTATCTCTCCCAGAGCGTAGGCAAATAGGAGAAAATCAGTTATCTCCTACAGTTGTAGGAGAATACCGTCAGTTGTAGGTGATTGAAAGAGGGTTGCGCAAGTTTCTCGAAATAGTTTGCTAATTCCTGGCAGCTTTCGAGGATCAAGAAAGTCACAGACAATTAGAAATGACCTGCAATCCGAGCAATGCGCATCGAGAATTTCTGGTCCAAACTTATGGTCGCGGTGGGCGATTGGGTGGGCGACGATCGTCGAGGCCAGCTCCGCGAGGACCGGGCCTACCCGGGCCAGGACCACCAGGACCAGCTCCACCAGGACCAGCTCCGCCAGGACCAGCTCCGCCGGGGCCTCGGCGACGTGATTCAGCGACTCCCCAATAGCCGCCAATAATGTGCGGGAACTTGCCGGGAGTTACGTGATAGTGCCAACCACGCTGGTTGTCGAAGTGTACGTTGTACTCGTTGAGCGAATTGTCGGTGTCGTCCTTTGCAAGTTTTCCTTGAGACTCATATGGGCCAAAAATAGGATAACCGTCGGCGGCAAAGCCGATCAAAGGCGAATGACCAGCTCCATCATCAGACCAAGGCGATTTCACACACACGGGATACTTGTGGTAGTGATATTGATAGTCCGGAGCGGGATGGCCACAGCAACGATCCAGCCTCCAAATTGCATCTTCCGTTTGCAAGTGATCAAAAGGGTTAAAAAACACGATGCCATTTACCGCAATGCCGACGGGGCCTTTGGGCAGTGCACTGTTTTCATTCGTGCCACCGGCCATCGCCTTTCGATTCGGGTTTTCTTGAGGCTCCAAAGGGATTCGCGTAGTGCTAATGCGTTCTTGAATGTAATTGGGATTTCCATCCAATCCGCGGCTGCGATCTGGGAACACGGCTGTGGGATGGTTAGGCAGGTTTCTAGACCGGATATTGAGGTGTTTGCCAGTGAACATTACCAACACGTTGTCGGTAACGAACTCGTCTTGTTGAATGGCATTTCCGTCTACATCCAGATAGCCCTTGCGTCGCCAGGCCGTCATGTTGTCGGCAAAGGGGGCTTCCAGTTTGTCCGTCAAATAATACAGGCGATGGCCGTTGGTGTAGTCGTACTGCTCTGGTGGTTTATCGCTCGAGTCTTTGGGATCGTAGTACCAACGACCACCTAGCGGAATCATTTTGGCAAGTTCGCTCTTGGGGCGACCTGGAGCCGGTGGTTGAGGAGCTTCGTAGGAATCAGGAACGGGGATCGCTTGCAGTGAAATCTCGTTGATCCAAAACTGTGATTTGGAGCTGTTCGTTTTGCCGTGATCGTAACCAACAGTGAGCGTTAGCTTGTCGACTTCTGCGTACGGCGTGCGGAAGACCATTTCATAGCTTCGCCACACGGCCTCATCTAGCTTTGTATTGCGACCTTTGTCTGCAAGCGATTTACGATCCAGTTCGACCCGTTCGTAAAATCTCTGTCGAATATGATCTAGCGAGTTTGTTCCACCATCGCGAAAAAAATCGACGTTCAGCCATAGGTCATCTTGATCCACTGCGAATCCTGGTTGTGCCAATCCTCGAATGCGAAAGCGAAACCAGCGACCATTCTGTTGGCTTACTTTGGCATCGAGAGCTACTGAACCAGATCTATGGCTGTCGTTGTTTCGGTCGTTGGCAGCATCGAATACGATGCCAAAGCCGTTCAGCTCGCGGCGTTGGTCTCCGAGCGCAGAGAATACGGCATCTCCTTGAAGTTGAATCTCGATGGGTGCTTGCGTTTGAAGGCTTAGTCGTTGCAGGCTAGCTGGCAGCAGCTCTTGTGCAGAGGCAGTCGATGGCTGTAGAGCTGAAACAGCAATCCAAGTGAGAGCCTTGAGAAACTGTTTGCCCCAAATGTGTATGCTCGATTTTTGCTGCATGGTTCAATTCTCAAACAATCGATTATCTGGATGGACGATTCTCGCGCGTGCCCAATGGCTAACTCTAACGTCAATGCCGTTTAACTAGTGCGAAATTTCATTCCAGCGGCACGGCGCGAGCCGTCCGGTTTCCAGCGTTTTCGAAGACCGTTACCGGGCAGCTCGCGCTGCTCCGCTAGAAATCGAAGCCTAATTGAACGGCATTGGGTCATATCGGTCACAGCATAACCCCGCAAGTTTTTCTTTTGATCGCAAGCGGATTCGATTTTGTCCAATTTTTGCCAACTTCATCTGAGCTTAAGGTTCGCTTCATGGCTGCTTAAGGTAGACAGCCGTATTATTCCCGAGTCGGCTCGATTTACTCTCTTCTCTTTGATGCCGACGCACTCAGACTCTTATCTCAAGGTGCCACGATGAAACGATCCAAGCCGACTCAAAAGGCTCGTCTATTGCAACTGGAAAAGCTACAAGCCAGAGAGCTAATGGCGATCGACCTAGCAGCTTTAGCAAAACCGGGTGAACTATCAACCTACTCGATAGACGGAACCGGTAACAACAAAACTCAAACCGAATGGGGCAGTACGAACGAGGATCTTTTGCGGTTGGCGAAGCCCGAATATGGTGACGGCATTTCGACACCAACAGGCGCGAATCGACCTAGCGGGCGAGAGATTAGCAACGTCCTATCGGATCAAGGCGACGCAGATATCATTAGTAAGCAAGACATGTCTGCCTTTGTGTATGCTTGGGGGCAATTCATCGACCACGATATTAGCCTAACTCCAACTGGAACGTCGGAGTCGTTCAATATTGCCGTTCCCAAGGGTGATCCCTATTTCGATCCGGCGGCAACAGCTACCAAGATCATCGGCATGACCCGTAGTTTGTTCGACCCAAGTACAGGCACCTCAACCGCCAATCCTCGTCAGCAGATGAATGCGATAACGGCTTGGATGGACGCGTCGATGATATATGGTTCGGACAGCGCGACCGCTAACGCTCTTCGAACAATGAGCGGCGGAAAGCTGAAGATGGAAGCGAGCGGAATGCTGCCATTGAACAACTCAGCCAACTTCCCCAATGGCACCGTGAATCTAGCCAACATCCCAGGTGGTGTTCCCGATGATCAGTTGTACGCAGCAGGAGATGTTCGGGCAAATGAGAATATCGAACTGACTAGTTTGCATACGGTATTTGTCCGTGAGCATAATCGCTGGGCGGATCGAATTGCCAAGCTCAATCCTAAGCTGAGTGATCAAGAGATCTACGAGCGAGCGCGAGCTGTAGTGATCGCTGAAATTCAATCGATCACTTATAACGAGTGGCTGCCAGCGGTTCTGGGTAATAACGCCATGCCCAGATACAGCGGCTATAATCCTCGAGTGAATCCAAATCTGAGCAATGAATTTGCGACGGCTGCATTCCGATTTGGTCATAGCATCTTGGGCGATGATGTCGAATTCTTAGATAACAATGGATTACCCGAAGCCGAGGAGGTGGCACTGAAGGACGCTTTCTTCAATCCAACATTGCTACAGGATCACACGATCGAATCGATATTCAAGTATCTGGCTTCGGACCCTGCTTCCGAGTTGGACACGAAGCTGGTGGGTAGCGTTCGTAACTTTCTATTCGGACCACCAGGCGCCGGCGGTTTCGATTTGGCAGCCCTGAACATTCAGCGCGGTCGCGATCATGGCTTGGCCGACTACAACGACACTCGAGCGTCGATTGGATTGCCTAAGGTCAAGAGCTTTGCAGAGATCACTAGAAACAAAGAGACTCAAACCAAGTTACAGCAACTGTACGGAACGGTGGACAACATTGATTTATGGATTGGCATATTGGCGGAAGATCCAGTCGCTGGCGGCAGCATTGGACCAACTGGCCAAAAGATCATTGCCGATCAGTTCCGCCGCATGAGAGACGGAGATCGCTTCTGGTACCAAAACGAGTTTGCCGGGGATCTGTTGCGAGAGATCGATCAGACTCGACTCTCGGATGTTCTAAAGCGTAACACGCCACTTCAGAACCTTCAGCAAAACGTCTTTTTCTTCCATGCAGGGATCGCTGGGACCGTGTTTGGAGACGGCAATGGTAACAAGATTATGGATCGCGGCGATCGTGGTCTCGCTGGCTTTACCGTAGAGCTGCGCAATGACGAAGGTGTGGTTGCAACTGCGGTGACAGACGCTGCTGGTCGCTATCGATTTGATGTACAATCTGGCGTTCGCACGGGCGAGTACACAGTCTCAGCCGTGAAGGCTCCGGATGGAAAGCAAATCAAGTCAATCTCGAAGCAGGTTGCCATAACTCGCGGTGATCAGTTGATGATCGTCGATTTGGCAGTTGCTCCACCGAGCGGTTCAGGTCAAGCTGTTATGTTGGCTAGTGCGGTGGACGCGATCATGGATCAGGTCGATCCAACCAAGCGACGCAGATAGGGTTTGTTTCTAAACCGCAGCAGCTACGCTCGCCAGGGCGTGGAGCATTTACACGCAACCCTACACAGGACTAGAAGTTGTTTACTTATGCGTTTGTTGATTGTTGAAGACGAACCAGATTTGCTGAAAATCCTTGCCAAGAGCCTGCGCGAAGATGGATTCGCGGTGGATACTGCCGAGGCTGGCAATGAGGGTCTTCATAAAGCACTCGCCTATGACTACGACTTACTGATCCTTGATTGGATGTTGCCAGAAATTAGTGGCATCGATCTGCTAACGAGTCTTCGACGCAAGAAAGCGACCCCCGTGCTGTTGCTAACGGCGAGAGATTCAATTGCGGATCGAGTGCATGGGCTTGATCAAGGGGCTGACGACTACTTGATCAAGCCTTTTAACATTTCCGAACTGCTAGCACGAGTCCGAGCCCTCATTCGCAGATCTCATCAATTGACTACAAACGCGGTTCAAATTGGTGAGTTAAATATTGATTTGGCTGCTAAGCAGGTTTTTCGTAATGAAGATTTAGTCGTACTGACGGCTCGCGAGTTTTCGATTTTGGAATTGCTGGTGGTGAATCGCGGAAAGCTAGTGAGCCGAACGACGATCTGCAATCATATCTTTGACGAGAATGACGATTCCTTTTCGAATAGCATCGACGTTCACGTTTCGCACATTCGTAAGAAGCTGGGTTTCTCGTTGATCGAAACGCGGCGCGGATTGGGATACATTCTCGATGGCTGAGCTGTTTCGTTCTTTGCGTTGGCGTTTGCAATTTTGGAACGCGGTCATCTTGCTCGTGGTCGTAGGTGGCTTTAGCGCTGCCCTGCGCGTTCAATTACATCGTCTACATTGGACTCACGTGGACGAAGAGTTAGTCTCGGGTGCCAGAATTATCGAAGGAGTTTTGCGTCAAGTTCCAAGGCCAATTCTGGAAAGTCTGACACAAGACATGAGCTTTCCGCCCGGTCCAGATGCCCGCCTGGAGGTTCGTAACGGCCAACGTGGCAGACCTGAGGAGTCGCGTGGTAGGCCCGATGAGCCTCGGAGTAGAACTGACGAGCCAGGTGGTAGACCTGATGAACCTCGCGGTAGATTTGTCGAACCGCCGAGGCCAGGGCGTCGAGGCGATAGGCCGGCGCCACCGATTCATGCTCCCTCGGATTCGGCATCGAATCGCAGGGATCTTGGATTCAATCTTGACGAATTCGCGGCCGAAGATGTTGAGACTAAACCCGAATCGCAGTGGTTGGCGGAATTGAACTTTCCAGATCGCTTACCTAGTCGGCTTGGCCATACTGATGTTCCGATGTATTACGTTGCTTGGCGAGCGGATGGTGTTGTCCTACATCAATCCGATTTGCCGCCTCAACCGCCAATTCCGCTCGATGCTGGCGACGAGCGATTCAAGCAGCAACGCTATATCATCTTGCAGCAAGGGCCATTTCGAAATATCTACATTCGCGGGCCAAGGCAGTCGATCATTTGCGTTGGCCGGTCGGTCGCTACCGATCAAGATCATGCAAACCATAGCGATCGAATGCTTCTTCTGACTGCATCGAGCGTATTTGTGTTTGGCTTGCTAGGTGGTTTCTTTCTGAGCCGAAAAGCAGTGCAACCAATCTTTCAAATGACCTCAACCGCTGAGAAGATTGGACCAACCGAGCTGCATCGAAGAATGGACTTGGGTAAGGTCGATTCCGAGTTAGCCCAGTTGGGGCAAGTGCTCAACGGCATGCTTGAACGGATCGAATGTTCTTTCCAGCAGCAACAACAGTTCACCGCAGATGCTTCTCATGAGTTGCGCACGCCGTTGGCCGTGATGCTGTCTTCTACGGAACATGCATTATCGCGAGATAGATCTAATGATGAGTATCGCGAACAGTTGGAGGTCTGCCAGCGGTCCGCCAGACGTATGCAAGGTCTTGTTGAATCGCTGTTGTTGTTAGCTCGGCTGGATGCGGCTTCGTTTGAAGCGAAGTTAGTGGAATTTGATTTAAGCAATCTTGTGACTGAGCAGATTCGAGAGGCTGACGAGCTGGCGAAGCAGAAGTCAATCGCGATCAGTGCCTCGTTGCAACCGGTGATGGTGCGCGGCGTCGAGTCGTTGCTAGCTCGAGTTGTTTCGAACATGCTGGTAAACGCAGTGCAGTACACTCCCAGCGGTGGTTCGATACAGGTGCTGTTGCATTGCGATGATGCATATGAAGAAACTTCAGTAGATGGCGTTGTAAACGATCCACTCAGAGTTAGTTTAAAGGTCATCGACTCGGGTGAAGGAATAGCGGAAAAGGATCTACAACTAATCTTTGATCGATTTTATCGTGTTGATACTGCAAGAACTCGGGCAACTGGTGGGGCAGGTCTGGGATTAGCTATTTGTCGTTCGATTGTTAAGTTACATCGCGGTACGATTACAGCTCGCAGCCAACCAGGACAGGGAAGTACGTTCGAAGTTCAACTGCCGGGAGTAAGGAGTAAGGAGTAAGGAGTAAGGAGTAAGGAGTAAGGAGTAAGGAGTAAGGTTTAGGTTTAGGTTTAGGTTTAGGTTTAAGATTGCTGAGCGGCGCAAACACTGCTTGTGAACGGTAGGCGGCGGAAAATAATGGCTTCGCAGGAGCGGCACTCTCCCGTTTTCGTGCGACTACAATCGAAAAGAAGTTTAAAGCGGAACCGGACGACTCGCGCCGTACCTCTGGAAAGCACAGCCTGAGCCTGAGCCTTAGTCTTAGTCTTAGTCTTAGTCTTAAGCTCACTTCTCACTCTTACACCTTACACCTTACATCTTACATCTTACATCTTAAGACTTAAGACTTAAGACTTAAACCCTAAGCCTCAAGCTTGATGATTCTGCCGAAACTGGCTGGGAGTAATTCCTTTCCATCGCTTGAAAACCACGCTGAAGTACTCCGTATGCAGGAAGCCACAGCGATCTGCGATCGTCGCGAGTGGAAGATCAGTTTCAGTGAGTAGTTCCTCTGCACGTCTGAGTCGCACGTTTTGGATCGCATCGTGCGGTGAGTGACCCAAGTGCTTTCTAAAGCGGCTCTCTAGGACTCGGCGAGTAAGCTTGGTGGTCCGAAGCAAATCTTCAACCTTAATTCCGGAGCAGGCATGTTCACGAATAAACTGCATTGCGCGAATCACTTCGCCATCGTCAATGGCAAGTGAATCTGAGGATTGCCGCGTTACGATACCCAGAGGTTTTAGCAGGTGCGCCGTCGAATCGACTCGATGGCCTGCGAGCATTTGCGACAACAGTTTCGCCGCTAAGTATCCAGCGCCGTTTGAATTGGGTATTACGCTTGAGAGAGGAATTTCAGCCAAATTGCAGACCAGCTCGTCGTTATCAACTCCAAGAACGGCAACCTGCTCGGGGACGGCGATCTGATTGCGTTGGCAGATTTCGATAAGCTGTCGGCCGCGAATGTCATAACACGAGAGAATGCCGATCGGTTTGGGTAGATCAACTACCCATTCAGCCAAGCGTTGTTCGTCTTCGATTAAACTTCGAGCGGTAGCAGCGCCGAAAGTATGACACTTGATGCCCGACTTCTCCAACAGTCGCTGCATGCCCTCGCGTCGATAACGTGACCAAGCAAAACGATCGTCACCGCAGAAGGCGAAATGCCGAAATCCCCGTTGTCGAAAATGATCGATGGCCAACTGAGCGATCGACTCATCGTGCGTCTCGACCCACGGAACACCGGGAAGTGCACCGGTCGCGCTAACATCGACCACTGGCAGCTTTAGTTTGGCAACTGCCTCAGCGATCTGTTGGTTTTCAATTCTGGCTATGATTCCGTCACCGCGCCAGCGACTGAGCAGATCCAGGGACAACTCGCCTCGGCTGTGCTCAGGCAAAAACGTGGCCCACGAACCTTGCTCCCGCGCATAAGTGTAAATGCCTCGCAGAAGCCCACGCGCGTAAGCATTGGAAGTTTCAATAAGTAGCGCAACACGATGTCGCATCGTACGAAGGGATGTGAATTGGCGAGAGGAGAATGGCAGTTGGCGGGGAGCGGAGAAAAACTCAGTTGAATCGGTGAAAAGTTCAAGGTCGCAAGGCCTGAATCTGAGTATTGTGGCTACTCTCAAGCAAAAATTCAAGGAAATAGACGTTTTCTTCAAGTCGTGATCGGTAAAAAAACTCGTCGTAGGGGACGCAAAATTGCAACTTTGCAAATCCAAAGAGGTCTATCAACTACATTCGAGAAGCTCCATACCTTGCTGCGTCGTGTTCGGAATCACGGAGGACGAGTCGCGAACGTCGGTTGACGCCAATGCCAATAAACATATTCTGCGAAGAAACGAGTTAATCAGGACTGCTTGAAGCCCCTGGGATTAGTCGGTTAGACTCTTGGCAATCGTTAATTTACTCAAAGAAGTACTGGAGAGGTCGTTATGGATCAAGAAACCAGAACATGGGCAATGTTGTTACACTTTTCAGTATTTGCAGGGTATGTAGTCCCCTTTGCTGGATTGATCGCACCTATCCTCATCTGGCAGCTAAAGAAACAGCAGCTTCCAGCGATTGACGCTCACGGAAAAGAGGTGGTCAATTTCCTAATTAGCATGTTCATCTACGGTGTAGTGGCGGGAGTGCTTTCGGCTTTTCTAATTGGAATTCCAATTTTGATTGCTTTGCTAATCGCTGGTGTTGTGCTGCCAATTATGGCTGGTATCAAGGCAAACAATGGCGAGTTCTTCCGATATCCTTGGATGATTCGTTTACTATAATGACCAGCTTCGCCCCCTCAGTCTCTCTCTCCGAACTTACACTCACCGCAAATGAGCCTACCATGATTCGACTCTTCAGCCTTATGGCCTTCAGCTTGTTGGCCTTTTCCGCTCTTCAACTTCGAGCAACGGAACCCGACAAGCGAGTTTACGAAATGCGAGTCTACTATGCCGCCGAAGGCAAGTTGGAAGCGTTGAACGCTAGGTTCCGCAATCACACTTGCAAGTTGTTTGAGAAGCATGGCATGGAAAACATCGGCTACTTCGAGCCGATTGAAAACCCAGATCGAAAGCTGATCTATTTTCTAGCCTACCCAAGTCGTGAAGCTCGCGAAAAATCTTGGAAGGCTTTCATGGCAGACCCTGATTGGCAAGCGGCTTACAAGGCCAGTGAAGTGGACGGCAAACTTGTAGCCAAAGTTGACGTGCTGTTCCTGCAAGCCACCGATTTTTCAGCAGCCATTAAGCCTGCGGCAAAAGGTAATCGTGTTTTCGAGATGCGAACTTATACGACTACCGATGGCAATCTAGATGCGCTGTTGGCTCGCTTTCGTGATCACACCTGTAAGCTGTTTGAAAAGCATGGCATGACCAATGTTGCCTACTGGACGCCGATGGCTGATCAGAAAGATGCCAAGGTTACACTGCTGTACATCCTGTCGCATGCAAGCCAGGATGCTGCCAAAGCATCATTCGATGCGTTCCGAAAGGATGCCGACTGGGTTGCCGCGAGAAAGGCGTCTGAAGAAAAGGCGGGAGGTTCATTGACTGTGCCCAACGGGGTTCAAAGCCTTTTCATGAAGGCTACAGATTATTCTCCCATTCGATAACTTCTCATAGGTATTCAACATGCGATCACTTGCTCTAGTATTTGCGATAGTTGCTACGGCGCATTTTGGCTTGTCTTTCGCGTCAGCTCAAGCGCCGTATGCCATTGCCATTCACGGTGGAGCAGGTGAGCCAACGGAACCTGAGTATCAAGCACCCAAGATCGAAATACTAAACAAGTTGCTCGATCAAGGCACAAAAATGCTTGCAGATGGGGCTCAAGGTTTGGATGTCGTAGAAGCGTTGATCAAGCAGATGGAGGATTCCGAACTGTTTAACGCGGGGCGTGGTTGTGTTCTCAACGAGCAAGGTCAGCACGAGCTGGATGCATCGATCATGGACGGTAAGACGCTAGGATGTGGAGCGGTTGCTGGAGTTAAGACGACGCGATATCCCATTTCGCTGGCTCGTAAGGTGATGACCGAAACGCGTCACGTAATGCTCAGCGGTGCCGGTGCAGATCAATTTGCCAAGCTGAAGGGGCTGGAGCAAGCTGGTCCAGAGCACTTTGTCACGCCCGAGCAGATCAAACGACTGGAGCGCTGGAAGCTCAAGCAAAAGACCAGCGACAATTCTCAACGTTCAGGTCCGCGCGACGAGCCTAGAATGTATTACGGAACCGTTGGCGTTGTCGTATTGGACAAGCATGGAAACCTTGCAGCGGGCACCAGTACCGGCGGTTTAGTTGGGAAGCGTTGGGGTCGAATTGGAGATTCTCCCATTATTGGTGCGGGCACTTATGCTGATAACAAGTCCTGTGCTGTATCCGGGACGGGCATTGGCGAGGAGTTCATTCGACATCGAGTCGCCAGTGATATTTCTGCCAGAATGAAATATGCAGGCAAGAGTCTTTCAACGGCCACCGATGAGACGATCGCTCTGTTACCGGACGACTGCGGCGGAGTAATTTGTGTTGATCATGAAGGCAATGTCCTGGCGCGACATAACACTCCGGCAATGTCCTTCGCAATTGCCAATTCTAAAGGCGTTCGGCAGATTCAGTTGATTCCCGAGAAAAAGTAGGCGCTCAGCGGCGACTTTCTGCAGCTTTTAAGCCAAAACCACTCCGGTTCGATGTAGCCTCGAAATTGGCCGAAGAATACTTCCGGAAGTTAGCCTTTCGTATTCTTGGATTGCGGCCCTACGAACCGTTATTTGGCTCTTGGTGCCTAGGAGTAGATCTCGCCGTCCAATTTGCTGCGAAAGGATGGGGTATTTAAGTAAATAATCGCTCTCAAAAGGCTGAAATTGGCTTTTACTTAATTAGACTTCGAGCATGGTTCTCGCATTTGGGACGTCCGGTATCTTTGGAGGAATGCTCGTCATGATACGCCGCACTATCGATGTAGTTCGAATGTTAGCCATAATCTCAGCCTGTTTGTTGGCTTCTTCTCTTGCTTTCGGAGTGCAAAGTCCCACGGAGTCGCTGCCAGTACCGAATCCAGTTCAATTAGAGCCTCGCTCTACAAGAAAACCTCCAATGGATGATGCGGAACTAGCCAACTCAAGTCTTAGTTCTGCTCTTGAAAAAGGGGCCGCCACTACTCCTGGGCCTATAAACATTGATCAATTTGGAAACACAGTCCTTGGTCATCAGCGTCATGAACACCATCATCACGCAGGAACTGCTTTCATTCCTTTCTCTGAAACGTTGCCATCAAATAACCCCGCAAGAATTCAGTTTGTACTTGCCCGAAACAACCAACACTATGCTTGCCCGCTCAGGCTGTTGCATATCCCGTATGGGGCGTGGATCGAAATCGAAGGCTCGTATTATCAGCACAAGAACTTTGATAATACGATGGATGTTTGCGTTCATTTCCACCTGCCACACAGTGTTTTTCCACCGACAGTCATTATCAAGACAGCTAGCAGTCCAGGAGAGATTCGACTGAGTGAGACGAGCATGTCAGAAATCGTTCAGTTAGTTCCAGGTATGACCGTCGAGTTTGATTATGCGCGCGAGTTCGGTGATCGAATGAGAAAGAACCCCTCGAAAAACGAACTTGCACACATGACGGCTTATCAGAGTTCCATGGCTTACGAATCGCGTCTTCAGCCAGCAGAGCAGATACTTACAAAACAACCCGACCAGATTTCCAGTATCAATGTGGAAACCTACCCTCAAGCTGCAAGACTTGTCTGGGATGGTCAAGCAAGAAAGTACAATTCAGACCCACGGTATCTGTATCTATTTCGATTAACAGGTTCTGAGCAATTGATGAAGTCCATAGCCACTCAATGCTACATTAAAGCCGACATTGAAGCCACCATTAAAATTGGTGCACAAAAAATCGACACTAAGAATTTGAAGGATGTGATGATTGCTGGATCGTTAGTGAATGGTCGCACGCTAAACGTCAAGCGACAAGCGGCTTCCTTTGAGGTTCAAGCGGACTTCTTTGAGGCGATAAATTCAGGGTCCGAGCTTAGCAAGTTTTTAGTTGCTTTTACTTACAATTGCACGATTGAATGCCAGCTCACCAACATTCGCATCATGCCAACGAATGGAACTCTGGATGGAATGCCGGTTAATTCAGTTCCGCCAATTACAACTACAGAAAACAGCGTGCTTAAGCTTGAGGTGATTGTGAAATAAGTGGCTGGCCGACCTTAACGCTGTGCTGGCGGTGGAGGCAATGATTCAAACTGGTAGCTCGCAGGCACTACCGGCGCGGCACCCACTGGCGGCAGTGGTGCTGGCTGAGTGTTGCGGCCTTGCAGTTGCCTCGGCTGAATTGGTGCTGCGTTCGTTCCCGAAGACGATCCAGGACCGGCAGCCTGACCTGCAGGGCGAACTCCGTTAATGGGTCGAGCATTCAGTGACGGCTGGCGCACGGTTGTCTGCGAGTTATTCATCGTAGGCGGTTGGAGATGTCCATTGGGCTGAGCGAATGGCTGTACCACTGTTGCACTTGCTGGAACTACTGTTTGTTGGTAGCCACCGTTGATAGGTTGACGCTGATTGATGGAGTTCAACTGCAGGGGAGTTGCGGGTTGAGCGCTGGACGATGGCCTTCCCATGACAGGCGAACCGTTTGGCGCACTCACAGCAGGGACGTTGAATCCAGTTGGTGAACTTTGCCCAACTGGACGTTGGCGTGCGGATCCCGTGTAAGGCTCTACACCTTCTCGAACCGGCGGAGTTCGGATCATCGAAGAAGAATTTGACCGAGGTACTGATATGCTAGTTCCCGGTGTTGGCAACTCTTCGATCATTCCCGAGCTGCTATCTTGTGGAACGGGTAATCGGAATCTATTGTCGAACTCCTGTGCCGGTACGCCATTTTCTGAACCAGCTCGATAGGCTTCAGGTCGATTTTCGGGAACTCGGAAGCCGCGGCGAGTTGGATCTTGTTCGTCGCGAACTTTTGGATAAACGTATCCGTTCGGATGATATGGCGATGGCATCGTGTATTCGCGATAAAGGTCGGGCCGGTGATTGGGCGCATCGTCTTTAATCTGTAGGAAGTCATCAACGTTGCGACTCGATTCGTCGAAGACGTGGCTTCTTATCATTTCTTGGCGACCACGAGAAACGTGACCAGCATTGCGGATACTGTCGTAATTTAGCTCGGCAACGTGTTGAGCCCAACTGAGTCCCATTAGATCGTAGAGAGTTGGATAGATAACGCTCTTGGCCAAGAGGATATTCTGTTGAATACTGGATTCGGTACTTGGGGCCGGTCGAAACAGGGCTCCCACCACCGGAGCGTTCTCAAGCATGGGAACACCCTTTGACGTGCGAGAGACTTTCAATGCAACTTGATATCTGCCAACTTCCCGCAGTTCAAAGCTACTGGTCTGAACTTGAGTGTGAAGAAGATGACGCTTAATTCGACCTAAGTGTTTCTCATCGGCTCGAACCGGTTCTCGCATCTCTGTGTGATAGAGATAGTTTAGATCGTAGACCATGGAGTCTCCGTCGGGCTGGATCACCGGACGAACCTCAAATCCTGTGCCAGTCTCTATTTGGTAGATCTCGGGATCTGGCACAAGTCCTTGAAGAGAGGCGCCCAAACGATCGCCGCTCTGCGAAGCAGGTAGAGCGTGATACTTTTGGCTTGAATCTGAAGGCAGACCAGGCAGTACCTTTCGTACCGATTCGGCTGGAGCACCTCCGCCCATCATCTGGAAGGCAGCCAAGAAGGTTGGGTCGTTCAGTAGAGCACCATAGTCATCCACAAGAGCTTTGGCTCCCTGCATGGCCTCGGTCACACGTAGTTTGCGATTCGGTAGGTCGAACTCCATCGTGGCTTGAGGCAATACCTTCAGCAGTGAGCGATTGTTACCTAACACGGTTGTCCGTTCTACTTGGCTGAATGTAACTCTGCGTTGGCGAGACGCAGCACGCATGCACACCAAGGCGGGATCATAGAACTGGATCTGAAAATCGTCCTCAAGTGCATAGGTCATTCGCTTCAGGAAGTTATCGATGGCACTGATGTGACTGCGAGTTCCTTCGAGCAGGTTCATCGACTTCTCTTCGTGCTCGTCGATCAAGTGATCCAGCAGCTTTAACTGAGGCAGCGAAAGTCGGTTCTGATCCAAAAAGTCTTGTGTAGCCTTAAGTGCAATCTGACCTACAATCATTTCGCGGATAGCAGCGGTGGCCTGATGATGACGTTGTCGCCATTGCTCTGAGCTGACTGGAATGAAGGGCTCAAGGTCCTGCATAACCTGGAACACAGGTTTCCAATCGGTCTTGAATGTTTCCAGCTCTCGCAAAACTTGATCATATTGGTGTTCAACGTAGCGATTGGTGTGCGTAATGGACTCGATAAACGACTGAATGTCTCGCTGAAGGTTGTCGAGGTCTATCTTAACACTACTGCTCTTACGTAGGGTATCCAAAGAATCGTGGGAGAATTTCGACGGATTCTTATAGTTTCTCAGTGTCTCTGCAATGATCCCAAAGCTGGAGTTGGGCGCAAGCTGAGCGCGAATACGACTTAGTAACTCGATACTTTCCTTGGATCTAACCAAGTAGGAGTCAATCTGCCTGGCCGCTTCATAGATACTATCCATAGACCTTAAAGCGCCCGCCATCTCTTGATCTTCCAGCCTTCTATCTTCATGTTCAGCTCTAACCAAAATTGCCAATATCTGCTGATACTGTTCTCGATAGTTGTTCAAATTGCTTCGGATCTGTTCCATATTGCTCATTGCGAGCACAACAGTGTTTGCAACCTGGCTGGTAGCTTCAGTGTTTTTCAATAGTAGATCGTTCTTTTGCTTGACTGCCTTCTTTCGAAGGTCAAGCAAACTTTCTTGGTCAGCAACCTTGTCTTCTGAACTTTTCTGATCCATCAAACCTCGTTCGACAATACGTTGTTTGAGTTCGATTTCAGAGATTAACTGGCTCTTGAAGACTTGAGCAAGGCGAATGAACTCCCGTTGAACTGGGTTAAGCGAGGCGTCGTGCCAAATACCCTGCGCGAAGAAATTGTAGAAGTTGAGGAACTGATAATTTTTGGCGGCATCCTCGCAAGCCAACTCCGGCGTATAACGAATCACTTCGACTTTATGGCCAATGTGGATGACCTTGAGCAGTGACTCCTTGCACTCCTCGCAACATTCAGGCAGATACTTACAGGGAATCGCCTGATTGATGGTGCGATACTGATATTCCATCTGAGGTAAGGTACAACTCACATACTGTTGGAATCGCTCAAGGATTCGTTGACGGACGGAATTCTTGGCCAATCCAATTAAGAGCAGAGCACGATTTCGGGAAATCGCATCCATCGAATGCAGTGACAGGATCTGATTCTCGGAATGAAGAAACTCGCTATCCATGCGGTGGAGTGTATCGATAAAATCTTGGCCGAAGAATCCGTACAAGTAACGCATGTCGCGCCCAGACTGGTCACGCTGCCAAGGTTCTCCATGTTCTTGAGCAACTTCTGCCGCGATCTCAGTCACACTGCGGCAAAGAAATACCAATGACTGGTTTGTCAGGAAGCGACCGACGTTGATGTAACCTTCCACCAATTGCACCGACTTCTCAAGTTCAGGTCCCTTTTCGCCGTTGATCTGCACGGTTTCGATATCAACTTTTACTTGACCCACGGGCATGTCGATTTGATGGATCATGCGGCGAATCTGATTGATCCCGCCGATAGGACCTCGCAGTTGCAATACGCCTTCGCCGATAACGCTGACGCTGGTTTGCATTACAGGATCGATGGAGTTAATGTCGCCAGGAGCATATGTAGCTGGGTCGGTTTCGGCTGCTTCGACCTCTTTCAAGAACTGCGAACGAATCAAGCGAGATTCAAGGTCTTCGTTACGCTTGGCTTTATTGTTGGCCTCGAATTCGGCTGCTCGAAGGTCCGCAACTTTTGCTTGCTGATCATCGAATTTTGTTACAACTCCAGTAAGCTGTTGTCGAAATTGAGCGACCGTCATAAGGCCCGTTAAGTTGTTAGCACTTGCTTCGGCTGGGGTCAGTACCCGGAGATTTCCCTGAGTATCTGAAAACATCTGGTAGGTGTCAGGATAGCCTGCAAGATTTCGGAGTACTCCCTTGGCTTCCTCGGCATCCATCTGCAGATTTTGTAACTCCTTCTCAGCCTCTCGAGTTTTCTTGGCGGCCTGTTCAGCCAGTCGTTCAGAGTTGCGGCGTTCTGAGGTGGCGTCCTCTGCTTTTTCGCCAAGCTGTTCAGCTAAGCTCTTTCGAGCGTTGGATTGAGCCAAGTTGTACTGTTGAGTTCTACGATTGATGATCTCCGCCACATGGTCAGCATTGCGGTAGTAGTACAGTCGAACCACGCGAGTCACCACTCGACTGGATGGTCGAATCTCATTCGTATCAGAGTGCCCAGGGGCTTTCGGAGCAACCACGTTGGGTGGAAACTCGACGGCAGGCCCTGTGACTCTCACTCCGCTGGCGCTTACGACAACCGCAACGGGCTGAAGAACATTGCCAGCTTCATCCACAAAATCGTCCGTGCCGTTTTTGCCAATCTCAACTTTGATAGGGCCGTTGATAGAATCGTTTAAGATTAGCCGGAACTCATTGCTTGAGGGGCTAATGTCTGTAGGCATACTCGAACTTATCAGATTTGCATTGTCATCGCCGACTTTGGTGACTTTAAAGTGAGCCTTGGGATACCTATCCTTAAGCTGATGATCCGAAATCGAAATCATAATCGTTCTGGTACCGAACGCATCTTCGACTGGGCGAACCGATGTCACTCGTGGCGGAGTTGTATCAATGAAAATCTTGAATGAACTCGAGAAGGCGTTGATTGCTTTCCCGGTGTCATCGACGCCTAGCAGGTGGAATTTTGCAGTACCTGGAAAGAACTCTCCGGCAGTCCGGAAAAAACGCCTGAGAAGTTGAAATCGTCCGCGGCGGCAATCGTAGTTGCTGGTGCAATAGGTTTTTCCAGAGCGCTCAAAAGCGAATTGTCTCCCATCTTGTAGTTCAGAAACAGAGTCGGCAATTGCGTCGAAGTACCTAGCACTCGATCGAGTTTGAATTTGAACGAAGCTTTACCTACCAAGGTGGATTGGTTGAGTCTCAAGAGTTGATCAGTTAAAGCAGTCTCTAACTTCAGCGTATCGGCTTGTGCGGTGCCATGATGGATAAAAACGAAGAGGAGAATACTCGAAACAACAGTTACAAGTTTGGGCATGAGTTGTTCTACCTTGAACTGACACTAACAAACTAGGGCTATTTGAGGTGTAGCGAATCGAAGGCTCGCTCTACTCAGGCGCTTTGATAAAGGTTCGCTGACTGATCGTGTCACGCTGAGCCTGCAGCGCTTCGGCATCTCGCATGTCTTCCGGGCGCTGCTCTTGAAGTGATCGTAGCGCTTGTTTACCAGGTATCAGGCTGGAGATCGATTTAGTCGCCTTGATGGTCCCGCCGACGCCTCGATCGATTAGCACTCCCAAACCAGCAAATTGGCGTTTTTCGTCATCAGCAAGCTCTTTCATTGCCTGCACGGTATTGGTCTTGTTGAGGTTGTCGCCTGCCTCGGTGAAACGTTTCTCAACGGCATCCCAACGCTGCGACAACGATTTACCGTTGATCTGTCGCGAGACTACGCGAGGCATATAGGGACCGATCGATGGAAATGCAACTTCAGTGCGATGATCTTGATAAACATAAGCAAAATGCTTCTTGCAATACTCAACACGTGGCGCACCGGCGGCGAGCATGACGAAGAACTCGACCGGTTCGCCCGTTGCCGGATGGACTGTGACGATTCGAGTTCTTCCGCCTTTGATGATCGGACATTGAAAGTCCGACTTGCCACTGTAATAGAAATTGTGGACGTGGGTCGGACAGTTATGAGCGGACAAGGTAGCCGAACTATTTTCAGCCAACGGATAAACTGCAACTTGCCCAGGCAATTTGATTCGAGAAGCCAAACTGCAGGAGACTGTAAATGGCTGAGGCAGTTGAGCTTGTTGAACGACGTAGTTGCCTGGCTCGATGATCTCCACATCGTGAAGTCCATTTCCATCCACAGCAATACAAGTCGAACTGCCGATCTGGCCAGCCAGTACAAACAGGCACCAGCCGAGCAGCCGTTTCTTTGAGGCATTGTTCATAGGCGTTAACCTCCGTTTGCATCGATACACACTCTGCAATCGGAATTTCTTAACAGCCTGCGGTAGTAAAACCACTAGGATGGTAGTGGTTTGTAGTGAAAAGCGTAAGTCAATGAAAGCAATTCTTGAGTTTGGTTAACAACCTGGTGTTAATCTCAGAGTTTTTTCTCAAGCTCCGCCATATAGATCGCGGTAATCGGCTTGCCGTTTTCCTCCTTTTCGTGGCTCGAATAATACGATACCAACGCTCGACTTTTGGATAATGCCACGAAGCCTGGATACGAGTTATCGCCAGCGCTGGGCAATTGCGTAAACTCGACGAGTTGATCCTGTTTATTGAGCCAGCACAACGAAGTGCTTGGAACTTTATCTACGGTCTTACGCCCGCCAACCAAGTAATGATCATCCCATTTTACAATCAGTGGTCCACCGATCGAACGATCCAAGCTTGTTCGCTGCCATTCTTGGTACGGCGGCTTCGAGCGCAAGAGCTGCGCAGCTTTGCCCTCGCCATGTCGGCCAACTCCCAAGACGCTGCCATCAGGTTCGAGCAAAAAAGCCGTTTCATCGCCAACCGTTTCTTGAAAAACAGCTCGCTTGCGCCACACCAAGCCGTCATCGCTCTCCAGCATCAACGATTCGACATTGCGAGGTTCCCCGCGTGGGCGAACTTCGAAGTTTGGCTTTCGACGACCACACATGTAAGCCTTGTTTCCATCGGTTGCAGCTCGCCAGATGTAATGCCCAAAAGTTCCTTCAAGCATCAGAGGGTTTTGCCAGTTCGTTCCGTCCTCGGACCAAGCGGCATAGCCCAAGTGCTTGTTCAAGTCGTACTCATCGCGTGGCAGAGTTGTCTTTCCGCTGTACCAAGTTCCTGTGTAAACGAACAGCTTGTCTTGGAACACCAGAAAGTGTGGATCGCGAGTATCACGCTCCGGCACGCTAAACCGGTGAATCTGTTCCCACTGCTTGCCTTCATCGCTGCTGGACAGGATCAAGATGGATGAAGTCGGATGAACCATATGTCCGTCGGGGCAACTGCGAAAAGTCAGATACAGCTTTCCCTGAAATCTACAAAGATCTGTAAACGCATTGTGCTCGCCATTGTGAAACAGTCTTCGTAACGAGACAACGCGAACTTCTGGAGTAGAAGCATCGGTGTTTTGACGAGCGAGCGATGTGCTTGAGATAAATACTGCCAGCACCCCAAGAATACTCGCAACAAGTCTCCTCAAAGGATTATTTTTCATGGCTTGAATTCGAAGTTGGTACCCGGTGAAACACTTGACTACTATTTCTTCCACGTTTTCTGATCTATGAGAGTCCATCCATCGCGACGTCCAGCAAGGGTGTACCAAGTTGTACCAGTCTCTGGAAAAACCAGTCCTTTCGTAGGAGGTATCATGTAAATCTCGATGGGAACAATGGGTTCAATTGAGTAGTACAAATCCAAATACTCTGTATCGCTATCGGCATCTATCAGGAACATTGGCAGCTTATCGACATAGTTTGGCAGTGCATCGACCTGAAGTGCTCGATTGAATTGATCGAAGGCAAATAGGTTAATCAGATGGTCGCTGGATGTTTCTTCGAGTTGCAACATCACCACTGGGCGCTTTGTGTCCACGGATAACTGCGTTGGCCGATTAGACTTGGAAACAATCTTTGTATTGAGAACATTATCACCTTTGGAGAAATGATAACTTGATTGGTTTTCGTATGCATTTCTACCACCAGATCCCGATCTGCCATGAAGGAACTTCGAGCGTTTGGTATATCGACTTGAAAATTGTATGAACCCGTACTTGGAATTGCTAACATCGGCAACTACTCTTTCGTGCCTGCCAATTGGCATGAAGGTTAGAGATCTTGCTTCATTCAAGCCTTCCAGCTTGGAAACTTCGATAGCTGTTTTGAGATCGTCGATTCGCCCAAGTGGCTTAAGATCCGTATCTTGTCGGTTCGTCAGGTAGTCGCTGCGAGCAACTTGGGAACTGTACTTCCAGAGTGGCTGGTTACTCAATTGAGGGTGAATTCCAGCAAAGTTTCCTAAGGCGTTCGTCAGCTTTTCGTCTCTGATAACCAAATTCTCTTGGTCAACCTTGGTCCCATTGTAATCAAAGTTGATACTCGATGGATTAAGCTGGAAATGTGCAGGAGAGTCATCTTGAGCGGGGCTCCAGCTTGCATTCATCTCCACGATCTCTACTTTCCAAGGTCCATTTTCGGCTAGCAGGTTGTGCGAGTGTTCGTAGAAGCCCTTGATAGGCTGTGGCGGAGGTATATTGGGATGGATAGTTGCGACAACTTCATCGTTAGTATCAATCACCAGGTACTCGCAGGGTTTTAGAGTCTCAAGATTTGGGATTTTGAAAACGCAGTAAACCTCTTCCCTATCTAGGAAATCTAGTTTGTTGAATTTGCCCATTCTAGTGTTGGCCACACCCTGCGATTTTTGGATGATTTCAAAAATCATCACTTCCACTATTGCACCATACTTATCTTCCACCTCAATGTGCTTTAGCCAGCTCCAGTCCGATAGGTGGCCGGTTTTCTCATCTTTGCAGCTCATCACCAACGTGAGCCTGTTCACCATGAGCGTTAAACTCTATACCACGGAACGAGCTTGAATGATTGTTGCTTCCCAAGACTGCGTGAAACACTAACGTTTCCCGTTCGGTAACTCGAATCTACTCAAAACTGGAGCCCGCGTGTAGATCTGCCATAGTGGTCCGTCCATGGTCGCATCCACCCACGCTAGAGCAAGGGTCACGAAAGAAAGGCCAACAACCAAACGCAGTTTCCATCTAGGCTGATGAAGTGGAAGCAGCCTTGTCACTCTCGGCCTGTAGTATGGTTCATTCATTTTGTTGGAAATTTGATTGGCGAATAGTCAAACTTAAGTTACGACCTTTCTGCTTCCAGGCAGATGGATCGCGAATTGGATTTTCTCCAGGAACGGGTCAAAAGCCGAGACTTGATTGTAATACAATTCAATGCCGCCCGTTGGAGAATCCTAGCCGAACTAGTACTAGTTCGCGACGTGGGCAAGTTTTTAGACAAAACGCAGGCTTTGATGCGTCTCTTCTGGTAGCCCAAACATTTTGAAATCGATGATCCGCTAGATCTTCATGTCTGAACTGATATCTTTGATGAATTGTGCATAACGAATGGCTGAATCCACCGAAAATTTGAAGTCCAAAGGCGGCAAACGACGTTGGATTGTTTTCTGCTTGATTGGAGTTGCACTCTTCGCCTGCACGATGTGGATGGCCGTGAAAATGCCGGTTATCGGTTACCAGGCCATGTTCAACCCTCAGTCCGAAATGGTCGACGTCTCGACGCTAAGCCAAGTTGGGCACATCAGACGCTCCATTGAATACAACATTGTTGAAGACTATTTCTTCGTTCGAGAAAAGAACCTATCGCTGCTGAGTCCCTCACTGAGCCAACCAGATGACAAATTACCATCAAGAGTCTTTTTGACGGTTCCGAATGCAACTGACAAACCAATTGCATTTACCGGCAAACTGGAGTCTCGCGATTCTAACGGAGTCCAACAGGAGTATCCGTTTCAGACGCCTGCCAATCCGCAACTGATTGGTAGGAATCTGCTAGCCTGCATTCCAAGTTCCGATCAACTGGTGACTCTGGATATTGTCAGTGGAAAGCTGCAATCTGCAACTCTGCAGCTACCAGCGGGTAAAGTTTGCATTTTCTTACCAATAACCCTGCAAATAAGTAGTGGTAACAACGACTCTTCACGCCAGTTTATCTGTGTCTACGAAAACAACGCTACTGCGGGCGGAGCTAACGCAACCACGGCACCTTTTATCGCTGAACTTTTTCAAGTTGATGGCGATGGAGAATTAACGAATGTCTGGAGCAAGCCTTTATACGGACAAGCGAGTGTAGAAGCCCTGGGTGACAAAATCTACTTAGTTGGTCAATCTGCTAAAGATGTTGAGTGTTTTAGCGCACAGGATGGCCAGTTTCTCTCCAAGCTAGCGATACCTCAAGAAGCACAAGATTTGCTCGCAAGTGCAGGTACTGCTAACCGATACATAGGTTTGGATGCCAATACGATAAGCTTTACGTCGGGCAACAGTCGAAGTTTCTTCTATAGACTCGAAGACATGTTCCCACTCAAGTCGCCGGAAAACGTAAGCTACCTAACTTCAGTCAAAGACCATGAGGATTTGGTGCTGATTGCCGAGTACGTTGATGACAAGATTTGGCTGAGCGTTCTAAGCATTCGCGACAACACGGCCCTCTGGCGACGGCCGTTCAAGAACAACATCATCTCCTACGATCAGTCGGGAGGTCGAGCTACACTCATTTCTCAAGATTTTGGTGGCACATTCGAAGTCATTGACCAGATCACAGGTCAAACGTTACACCGCAGGCAACCGATGGCCTGGTTTGTGTGGGCTTTACCATTGATGGCGTTGTGTGGTGCCATTTGGAGCTGGCGATTGTCCAACTATTGCGGTTGCTGTGCTCGATCACAATGGTTGGGATTTGTCGCGTTAAGCATTTTTTTTCTCGGGCCTTTGTGTTTTCATTTGTTGTGGTGGGGCTATGACCTCTGGCCGCTTGAGCTACACCAATACCTGCAAGGTTTTATTGTTGCCGCATTAACGGCTAGTATCGCCACATTTGTTTACCGGGCTGAACGGCTGGTGATTCGATCCATTCCAGTCATCGCCATCATAGTCTGCTTGATCTTATTGGTTCGCGGCATGATCAGCTCCGATGCCTTGGCTTCCGAAGCAGTCGTTACTACGATCCTGAGTTGTGCTCCCACTGCTTTAGTTTTTCTGTGCATTCGATGGTTGCCGACGATCTTTCGAAGATCAACTCCGGAAAGAACAAGCGTTCTGAAGATGCCTATGCGTGACCTTTTTCTGGCCTCTACCTTGGCAGCATGTGTTCTAGGAGCTGCCGTGCCACTCATTCGATCGGCTCAGATCAATCAGTTTTGGAATAGTAACTTTCAAATGGCACTCGTTGCGGAAGCTGTTTTAGTGGTTAGCGCCGGAGTTATTCTGCTGGTTCAACTAGCAAACTGGCGGTGGTTGATGATCTTGCTGATCGCTGGCTTGCTGACTGCAGTTTTGTATGAGGGTCTGTATCCGTTTGTGACGACAAAACAGTTGTTTTCGATCGCTAGAAACTCGTACCCCAGTGTGCTCTTTCGGGTATTTGGAACAGCCATTTTAGTGTTGCCATTTCTACTGCGTCTGATTCTTAAACCAGCTCCGTTGACCGTGCCGAGCGAGTGAACAAACGGCATTGGACTTCTCAGACCCAAAACTGGCAGTTCAAACGCGATGGAGGCTCAAGCGGGACCTCCTAGCCGTCATCGCCCTTTTCGCAAGCTTCTATTTCAACCAGTAAAAGATCTATTCACTTCTCAATCCGTGTCAACACAAACCAATACGGGAGTCGATAGTAGGGCTCGTACTCCATGACGCAAGAAAGGTTACGACAAAGCAGATCGTAGGAGTAGTCTGCTACTTTAGGCTCGCACTACCACATCGATTGCCGATATAATCCGCAGGCGATTGAACTGACAATTTGTTCCAAACAACAACCTACAAACGCCTTCACGAAAGCCAGCGAAAATGTCCGAACCGATCATTAGCGTTAGTGGATTACGTGGTACTATCGGCGATCAGCTTACGCCGTTGGTTGCCGCGCGTTACGCTGCAGCGTTGGCAGCCACATTGCCTAAAGGCACGGTCGTGATTGGACGCGATGGTCGCAGCAGTGGGAGCATGCTGGCTGCTGTAGTCTCGGCGACGCTGCAAGCACACGGATTAGATGTAGCCGATCTCGGCCCAGCAAGCACACCAACGGTTGGTGTCCAAGTGCGAGCCCTAAAAGCCGTGGGAGGCATTCAAATTTCGGCGAGCCACAATCCCAAGGAATACAACGGACTGAAACTGTTCGGCAGTGACGGTCGAGTTCTCTCCAAGCACCTCGGTGAAAATGTGCTCAGCGGTTATCGCAACAACGCGCATCGCTGGGTCAATGTCGATAACCTTGGCAAGCCCGTTCATGTGGCCGATCCACATGCAGTCCACCTCGGCAAAGTACTGGATACAGTTGATGTCGACTTGATACGCTCAAAAAAGTTCCGCGTGGTACTGGACAGCAATCATGGAGCCGGTGGAATCTTGGGAGCAAGATTGTTGCAGGAGCTAGGATGTGATTTCACCGTGCTCGGCCTTGAGCCCAATGGACAATTTTGGCACAAGCCCGAACCACTGGCGGAAAACTTGGTTGAGGTTGCCAATCGAGTTCGACATGAAAAGGCCGACGTCTGCTTTTGCCAAGACCCGGATGCCGATCGACTAGCAGTTATCGACGAGAATGGGCATTTCATCGGTGAAGAATTGACGCTGGCTTTATGCCTACTTCAATCGCTGCCTTCGATCAAAACTGCTGGATATGTAGTAACTAACTGTGCGACTAGCAGTGTCTCAAAGTTCGTGGCAGAGAAGTTTGGTCACAAACTTTTGCAGTCGGCTGTCGGCGAAGCAAACGTGGCTGATTGTATGATCGCCAACGCTGCTGTGTTTGGTGGTGAAGGCAACGGCGGACCGATTGACCCTGCTGTCGGCTATGTGCGAGACAGCTTTGTGGGAATGGCTCGGATTCTTTGTCTGTTAGCACAGACGGGCCAAACCGTCTCGCAGCATGTGGCCAGCCTGCCGCCACTGGCGATGGTCAAGGATAAAGTCACTTTGGATGGCTCTGAACTTCCCCGGTTGTTCGAAAAACTAATCGCAGGAATGCCCGGTGCTCAAGTCAGTCGAATGGACGGACTGAAGCTCGAATGGCCAGATCGTTGGCTTTTGGTTCGAGGAAGTAATACAGAGCCAATCGTGCGATTTATAGCTGAGGCGCCCACGACAGAACTTGCTCGACAACTGTGCGATGCAGGAATCAAACTGACGAAATGAAAAATCCCATATCTAAACAAGCAAACGCACAATTGACTTTGTTATAATCTTCTCGCTAATCCAAGGGGTATATTGCCGAAAGATTTGAACAGAGCCAAAGGTTGTTTATCGATGTCTACCAAACCCTGCCCATACTGCCATCATCAGATTGAAGCATCGCAGTTTGATTCTCACCTACTCTATCACCAAGAACTTCTAGCCGACGGGCAGCAGCGAGACTATGTAACGTTACCTCCGGAGCAGCGAACCGAAGGGGAACTGGTCGGTGTACCAGTGGTCTACATCCATGAGGTGTGTGGTACTGGAACATTGATGCCAGAGGAAATTGTACGAAGCTATCTCAAAAATCCATTTCTGTATGGAGCAAACACAACCTTTTGTGCTGGATGCTCAAAGCAAGTGCCAAACCGAGAATGCCATTGGGATGAAACTCGCGAGAACCTTCAAGACTATTTTGACCGTTTGAGAAATGCACACTCCTATGTGCCAGCGGAGTCAAAGCCGGTTACACCACGATTAAAGCCTGAAAGAACTGAAGCCGAGCCGACCAATAGTTCTTTCTCCGGGTGGACCATATTAGTTGGTTTGGCGGTAATTCTGGGCGGATACGCGTTGAAGAAACTCCCTGTCGAAGCAATGAAGCAGGTGGGGAACAACGAGGCGGCAAGAAAGCAGCAGCAACAGGCAGACAAGGCGACAAAAGAGATGAATGCAAAGTTTCGCGAGCAGATTCGTAAAGGCGAAGATGTCCCCGACGCTTTCCTAATTCTTGCGGGTATTAACCCCGAGGAATACAAGAGCAAACAAGCAGACCTACAAGCACTAGCCAAACTGTCTGCGGCCAAACAACTTGAAGCCGCTGGTGAATTCAGCAAGGCTCTCGAAAAAGCCGATGAACTAATTGCCGAGTCGCCCGACTTAGCACCGCTCCACAATTACAAGGCTTGGCTTCTAGCCACCTGCAAAGTCGATTCCGTTCGCAATGGCAAGCAGGCCGTAGAGCATGCTCTACGTGCTTGCGAACTCGACGACTCGCCAGAGTATATCGACACGCTAGCAGCGGCCTATGCTGAAGACGGGAATTTTGAAGCAGCCGTAGAGGAAATGGAGCAGGCAATCGAACTCACTCAAGATCGAGCTCAGAAGTTGCGATTTGAAGCGCGAAGGTCGCTCTACCAAGACCGCCAACCCTATCGGGACTAGATAATTTCTCGTCGAATCTATGCTGGAACCTCCTAAACCGCTTCCACCTTGCAGGGATTTTGCTTGGTTCAACTCCGGCAGGTTTCGAGCTACCACGATAGGGTTCCGACATGTGTGCGACTCAGGCATGAAGCGTGAAGCTTGCGAACCAGCACCCTGTAGCTCCATCAAAAAGCGAACGGAAAAATAGGCAGATCGGATTGGGCTCTGCTATAATCCTTGGTCAAGTGCCCTGGTTTTGCCCCATCCCAGACTTGATTGAAGCTGTTCATCATGCCTTCTATCCGCTGTCCCAATTGCTACCAGCAGGTTGAATCCGAGCGTTTTGATGACCATTTGGCTGATCACCAAGAGATACAAGCTGACGGTCAACAAAAGGACTATGTGACGTTGCCTCCCGAGCAACGGTTATTTGAAGAACTAACTTCTGATCGCTCAAATCAAGCATCCACCAATCGCATTTGCGAATATCCAAGTCAGTCCACTGTCGCTGCGACCAAATCGAATGGTACTCTTACAATAGGCGCAGTGCTTGCAGCACTCAGCATCGTCGGCTTACTTGTTTTGAAGAAAACGCCGGCTGCGGCAATGAAGCAAGTTGCCCAAGGCAATAATGTTCAACAGCGTTTGGAGCAGGAAAAAGCTATTCAGGAGTTGAACGCAAAATATTTGGCACAAATGAGGAATGGAGAAAAAGCGCCGGACTCGCTTCCGGCCGTAGCTGGAATCGATGCCTCCGAGTACAAAGATAAACGGAAAGACCTGCAGGCAGCGGCTAGCTTGCAAGCGGCGGTTCAGCTTGAAAACGCAAAGCAATTTAGTCGAGCAGTGGAAGAATTTGACCAGTTGATTGAACAGAATCCGAACTCTCCGTTGTATCACAACTCTAAAGCATGGATATTGGCGACCTGCTCAGACGATTCTGTTCGGGACGGCAAAATTGCTATCGAACACGCAACACGTGCTTGTCAGCTCAAGATGGAATCGCCCGCCTACTTAGACACGCTTGCAGCCGCTTATGCTGAGGCTGGTGAATTCGAAAATGCTCTTAAGACAATCGACTACGCCATCAATCTGGCCAAGAACAAGGCCCAAATGCAGCGTTTTGAAGCGAGGCGCGCGCTTTACGAGGATCGCAAACCGTTTCGCACGTAGTGGATAGATTTCTGCCTCCCGTCCCTTATCTTCTCAATAAATTCGGTAGCATCTCCACAAGAAACTCCATCTTTGGATGCAGTTTTTTTGGTTGGTTCAACTGGCCGAGTTTCCAGTTACAATGTTAGCGTCTGTTAAGCGGCCATGCACACGGAGTGTTTCGCCGCCTCCTGCCAACCAAAATTTCCCCTACCTCGACGACGAGCAAATCACATGAATCCAGCAGAGAACAATTCAAACGGCAATACAACTCACCGCCGCGGCTTCCTTGGCACTTCGCTGGTCGGTACGGCAGCGGCCTCAATAATGGTCCACTCCTCGCTCGAAGCACAAGAAGAGAAGCGTGTGATTCGTATCGGCGTGGTTGGTTGCGGTGGTCGAGGTTCCGGAGCGATCGGCGACTCCTTGAAAATCAACGAGAACATTAAGTGGATTGCTGCAGCCGACGTAGACACGCAATCCCCGAAGAGCAAAGCTGAAGCACTGAAGCGTCAATTCCCAGACAAGATTGACCTACAAGAAAATAAGATCTACGGAGGCCTTGATGGTTACAAGCGAATTCTTGACGACAAAGAAATTGACTTGGTAGTCATGACCACTCCGCCAGGTTTTCGACCTCGCTATGTACTTGAGGCTGTTGAAGCTGGCAAGCATGTTTTTGCAGAAAAGCCGACCTGCGTTGATCCAGCGGGCTACCGTATCTGCTTGAAGGCGCACGAACTGGCGGTTCAAAAAGGTACAGCCATTGTTACAGGAACCCAGTATCGTCGACAAACGAACTATGTGGGTGCGGTAGAGCAGATTCGCAACGGGGCCATCGGTGATATTGTCAGCGCGACTAGCCGATACTGTTCAACGGGAATTTGGTATCGAGCTCGGCAGGCTGAAATGAGCGATGTTCATTACCAAATCCATAACTGGATGCACTTTATCTGGTTGAGCGGTGATCAAATTGCGGAGCAAGCCGTGCATAACATCGATGCCATGAACTGGGTCATGGGCGGAAACCCCGAGACAGCCTATGGTGGCGGAGGTCGATTCACTCGTCCAGACGACAGCGAAATGTGGGACAGCATGTGCATTGACTACGTTTATCCTGGAAACAAACTTCTTTCCTTCATGTGCCGACAACTGCCGGACTCCGATTCAGACAATGGCAGCGTCATTCACGGTACAGAAGGCACCTGCTACATTCCAGCGATGAGTGGAACCTCGAAAATTGTTAATCGATCTGGAGATACCATTTGGTCGCTCAAGGGCAGTATCGACGATGCCTACAAGCAAGAACACAAGGATTTGGTAGATTCGATTCGAGCAGGCAAGCCGATCGTCGAACTGAAGCAAACAGCCGACAGCTCGTTGACCGCAGTCATGGGCCGCTTAGCCGCGTACACGGGCAAGAAGGTAACTTGGGATTTCGTTGCCAATCAATCGAAGCTCGATTTGTGGCCTGGAGACTTCAAGTGGGACGGCTCACTTCCAGCACCTAAACATGCCATGCCCGGTACAACGAAGTTGACCTAGTTTCGGCCTTCCCCGGTAGTTGAATTCGCCAGGATACCGTAGTGAGACTTGCCAGAGTTCCTGTCAGTGTTCCTGCAAAAGGTAATTACCAGAGGCCCTCGACAGAGTTTCCGGCAGTGGCATCAGAACTCTGCCCCACGAAATCAACCCGCTATCTCAACTCTTCGCTCGCTGACTCGTATGGCTGAAATTGGCTTACATGCTGAATATTGCCTCGATTGGATCAGCGGGCGATTTCGTTTCGTCGCGGCGCTGGTGCTTGCACTTTGGATGACCGACTCTGCATTATTTGGCCAAGAGACTGTAACTCCGGCAGATTCTAACGCGACTCAGACACAAGCTAAAGCAAATGTGCAATCCACTGATGCAAATTCCCAACGTTTAGAACGACTTAAGGGATTTCGCGCAATCGACCTGCCATCGGTTGATCAACTGGTACTAGTACTCAGCAATGCAACCGACGCTTCTGGCAATAATCGACAAGAGGTTTTAGTTTTCTTGGGCCGTTCTAAGAATCGCGGTTGGGAAAAGATCGGCGATGGAGACTTAGAGGAACTAGCTCTCCATTGGCGTACCGTAGCTCAGCGTCAAATGGAACAGTACGTACATTCGGGGTTAAGCTCGGAACAACTTGAAAAGATAAACTTGGCAGTCGAAGTATCGATCGCTCAATTTCAGCGTCTATATCACGAGCTTCGCACAGATTTTCTAGATCAGCCCGACCAGAAATCGCGGCTTGCGGTACTAGCCAACGACAGCCGCTATGAACGTTTGCGTCAATTGGGCCGCGAAGGTTTCTTTCGCGAGAACTCATTGGTTGCCAAAACGATCAATAAAGCATTGGCTGACGCAGTTCAGTAGCAGGCTTAATCGCAACGCAACTGAGCTTGTGATTTGCTGAGAATCTAGGGCTAGATCGTTGCAATTGCTCTGCGAATAGTTGCATTTGCGATCTTGGGCAGATACTCTAAGCCGATCATTTTCGGGTGGTATTTAGACTGCTCCGAAAATGGCCCTATTAACCAGACTGTATTCTCAGGTGGTAACTCTATGCCTCGAAAAACTAATCGCCGCAATCGTCTTTCAAATCGTAAAGCCAAAACGCTTCAGCGCGTATTTATGTTTGAACTGCTTGAGAACCGAACCTTGATGGCTGGGGACTTGGAAGGCTCATTGCCTAGTACAGGTACTCAGTTGCTGGTGAAATCAAAAGTGTCACCTATATTGATTGATCTATTTGCAAGAAGTGCCAATCCCGGTGCAAGCCCAGCCATCTCAAGCGATACGACTCTGGCTGATCGATTGATGTTCGACAATCTAGGAAGAGTCGATGTTCACTTTTCTGGGCAGGATGTGCTTGCGGTGCTGGAGTCGGCAAAGCAGATCGGTTTTGATTCGCTTTTTGTGGACGCTGCTCATCAGAGCTTAGACGGCTATCTACCTGTAGATGCCATACCGCAACTGAATACGATCGTTTCGAACTTCAGTGTAGGCGTGACTCCCAATTTGCGTCCGATGGCCTCTGTCGGCGCGGTGACAAGCGAAGCAGATGTAGTGCTACAAACTCAACGACTTCGTGAATCGACACCCACCGGGTACAACGGTTCGGGGATAAGAATTGGAGTGATTAGCGATAGCTATAATAATAAGAATGGTGCTGCAACCGATGTAACCTCTGGCGACCTACCATCAACCGTCACTGTGGTTCAAGACCTGAGTAGCGGTGGGACTGATGAAGGTCGAGCTATGATGCAATTGGCCTATGACGTCGCACCCGGCGCGACCTATGCCTTTGCAACAGCTTTTGTTGGCGGGCAAGCAGGCTTCGCTAACAACATCAATACCCTGGCTAGCTCTAGTGGTTTCAATGCCGACGTAATTGTCGACGACATTTTCTACTTTGCCGAACCTTACTTCCAAGATGGTATCATTGCTCAGGCTGTGGATAACGTAGTTCAAAATTCAGATGTAGCCTACTTTTCATCTGCTGGCAATTTAGCGGACCAAGCTTTTGAAATCTTGAATCCAACACTGGCTGGATCGCCTGTCACTTTTGGAGCCTCCGCATTTGGAGTGGCATCATTCACGGTTAACACGGCTCTGGACCTAAACCCAGGTGCTGGAATTGACGCTCGACAATCAATTACCTTGAACAATGGTCAACAGGCATTATTGGGATTGCAGTGGGATTCGCCATTCTATTCTAGTGTAAACAATGACATTGATTTTTACCTCGTCGATCAGGCGACCAACCAACTAGTCGCCTTTTCCGCAGCGGATAATATTGGCTCAGACGAACCCGATGAGATATTGGGATATACCAACAATTCCGGATCAACCAAGACTTACGAAATCATTGTAGATCGCTTCAGCGGCGCAAATCCTGGTCGACTGAAATGGATTAATTTCGGTGCAAACAGCACTGGAGCTATTAATACAATCGAATATGACACTAACAGCCCAACAATCACGCCACATTCGGCCGCAGCTAATGCAATGTCAGTTGGAGCAAACCCGTACTTCAATCAACAAACGCCAGAGTCGTTTACGTCATTGGGCCCTGCGACCATTCTCTTTAACTCTAATGGTACACCAGCAACTCCGACCACTCGAGCTAAACCCGACATCGCGTCCATTGATGGTACCAACAATACGTTCTTTGGCGGCGATGCCGAAGGCGACGGCAGACCAAACTTTTTTGGCACATCAGCAGCCGCACCACATGCCGCAGCAGTTGCTGCTGTTGTTCGACAGGCCAATCCAGCCTTTACTGCGTCGCAAGTTTACAGTCGTTTGAAGCAAACGGCTCTGGATATTAGCACCGCAGGTGTTGATAACTTGACGGGGGCAGGATTGATCAACGCATTCAAATCCGTCTATCCAACAATTGTTCCTAGCACGTTGCCTACCAACGTCGATTTTGAGTCTGGTATCAATCAACAATGGGAAGTATTCAGCAATTCGAATGGAAGAATTCTTTCTCGCGATAGTGGTGGAGCGGGTGGCAAACAAATGTCGATGGATACTTTTTTTGGCTTTAACAACAGCCTGAATGAAGCCATTCTGCACTTCAATTCTGGTGGCATCCAAGATGTACAACTGAGCTTCGATCAAAGAGAGTTCGGTGATGAAGATGATACTATGCCTGCAACATTCACCGGTTCGTCCAGCTCCGACGGCGTAGCGATGAGCGTGGACGGTACAAACTGGATTCGAGTTATCAGTCTTACCGGTTCCAATTCGACCAGCACTCTAACTACCAGAACATTCAATCTTGGACAGATTGCTCTTGCAGCAGGGTTATCCCTGGGCTCCGATGTTCGAGTCAAGTTTCAGCAGTTTGACAACCAGCCAATCGCGTCTGATGGTTTCGTTTTTGACAACATCGTCATCGCAAAAGCACCTAATCAACCTCCCGTTTTTGGACAAGCAAGCTACACCTTCTCCACTCCAGAAACTGCAGCCACAGGGACCGCAGTTGGAGCAGTTTCAGCGACGGATCCAAACTTGGGTGACGTGCTTTTGTACAGCTTATCGGGCTCGGGGGCCAACAATTTTGTGGTGAATTCTTCGACAGGAGCAATCACCGTTGCGGCCGGTGCCAGTCTGAATGCAGTGCTTAATCCAAGCTACAGCTTGACGGCTACGGTTTCCGATGGCCAGGTTTCCGTCAACGTTCCGGTTACGCTGAACATCACCGCTGTGAATGATGTAACGGGAACGAGCATTTACTACAAAGGCTCGGCCTTTGCAGGACTGGGAGTTAATGCAGCCCTGGATTCATCGATTCCAATTGTTCGATCAGGATCAAGTGCAATCGGTTTGGGATTCGGCAACCTGACCAGCACTTCGCTTGGAGTTAGCGGCGTAGTTCTTAATATTGCCAGAATGCCCGGCACGTCGTTGAACGCTTCGGACTTCGTATTTCGAATGAGCCCACAAGGATTGTTTAGTACGGCGGCTAATCCACCAAGTAATTGGGCCACTGCTCCAAGTCCGACGGGCATTTTTGTCACCCCAGCGACGGCCACTACTCCGGCTCAAGTTCGAGTTGAATGGACCAACGGGCAGATTGCGAATCGATGGTTGCAAATTCAAGTTCTTAATACAACGAGCACCGGTCTACCAGTGACTCAAGTTTTCTACACAGGAAACCTTCAAGGCGAGTTAAACGGTGAGGTAATCGGTAGCGCACTCTTTGTGACTAACGCAGATCTAACTAAGCTTAATCCAATTGGCGGAGCGGCAACTGTCACTGATCGCCGCGATATCGACAAGAACCGATTTGTACTCAACGCAGACGGAGTGCTCGTTCGCAATAGCGTAAACGCTGGGCTTAGTCTACGACTTATTACCATTCCTGTTGCCGGTTCAGCCGATGAAGGTCGTGTTAGCGGAGGCGGCGGTGGTTCAGGATTCTTCGGGGCACCATTGATTGGCGGTGGCGGGACCGGCAATCAATCTGGTGGCAATACTGGTGGCGGTGGTTCAAGCATATCTCTGTTCGACACTACTGGCTCGAAAAGCGGTAATGGTGGCCAACCTCTTTTGATGCAGGTATCCAACGGATCGAACACTGGTTCTGGGGGTACCATCAACTCGACTAGTGCAGCCGCAAACACCTCCAATGCTTCAAGAACCACATCTAGTGCGAACAATAAATCGAACTCTACTGTGGATGCGGTGTTCGCCAAGTTTGATGAACTTGATGTTGCTGCTCTATTGAAGATATAGCAATTCGCCAATAAAGTAGGTATTAATTAGTGGTGCTGCGAGTCAGTTTAGGCCAGCTAAGTTGACTCCAGCCCCATTTGATCAATTCACCGCTGAGCAATTGCTCTGTCCACGTCTTTCGATCGAGTGAATAGTTTGTCCAAACCGTTTCAACATACGGTTGGCAAGCTCTGGATAGAGTGGGCAGCAGGCCGTCACGTTCTATGGCTCGTAGCCCTTCCCAATAGTGATCGATGAGCTGTTCTTGATACATATTGCCCGTGATCTCTAGACTCACGAGGCCGCCATCATCAATAGCTTGGATGTTATTCAGAGCGACAATACTGACAGTTGCAGAAACGTCCCAGATCGAGGCCTTTTGATCGCGGGCAGCAAGCTCCATCTGCCTCCACAACTGATTAATCTCAGCAAACGAAAGCAACTTCTCTGCATTCACCTGAGCCACAGTGGCCTTTGTTTGTTCGATGGTCTTTTGAATTCCCGCGATCGATAAAGGCGGTTGATCAAACATTTTGGCTGCAATCCGAGCTGCCTTTTCAAGTGCTGCCACTAAACTGTTCGTATCCTCAACAACTGTTTTTTCGGGAATGATCCCCTGCTGCTTTATGCGCACACCCAGTAAACGCATGACGGCCTGTGACTGATAGGCAACTTCGGAAAACACGGCCAGCACTAGCAGTGGCGAAACATGAAAGGTTGCCAACGCGGTCATATCCAGTAGACTGTCCACTGTCTTCCTAGCCAGCAAAACTTGATCCGAGGTGTCATCGGCTAAGTCGGCAGATTCGGTTGAAGTCGCATTGGCCTTGGAAGAATTGTCCCCACGCCAAGCTCCAGCCAGATCGTTGACCACGTAATCGATCATCTGCTGAACGAAAACCGAGTACGATTGCGAATTGCGAAATGCTGACGGCACTAACCAGTTAGCCGACTCGCGCACTTTCTCGCTGGCATAGGCCCCAGCGCTTCGAAGGGTCTCGGGCAAGCTTGCCGAGTAATTCATCAGCCGTTGAAGCGATGTCAGCGCCTCGCCGACGGTCTGCTTGTCCATGTCGATGGCGGCTGGAAGATTGCTGTCGACCTGGGTAGACTCTTTTGGATTGTTTTTTGAACTGCTCATATCGAGCCTACTCATGCGGGCAGAGTGAACGTAATCGAACAGGCTTTGCTCGACCTTCGAATCACATGGAGTATAGGTAGCTTACCTGAAAAGTTGCCGGCGTTGCGCTATCTCCGCTAGCGAATTTCAAAGCACCTAGAACCCACAGCTTTTGTTCGGGCATCACTTGCGGCGAAAGTGACCGTGGAATTTCAACGACAGTCGATTTATCGAAGGCATGCTTGCCAGAGACTATCCAAACCGAATCGACCAATTCGGCTGAAGTAACTTCCAAAGTTGTCGGTAGCCACAGCCTGTCATCGCCCGTTAACTCAACCTTCTTAGCATCAGAAGCGGCTTTGGTAGCCAGCCCGGTCATTACATCAGCGATCTTCGCATTCTGCGTGATCTGCCTAGCCAATGGACCAGCTTCGTCCTTGACCTTTCGCCATACTGGATTTTGCTTATCGATATTGCCAAAGGCTTGGGCCAATATTCGCAACTTTTCAAAAAATTCGCGTGCCAACTGGGACCGATCGGAACGCTCCGCCTCGACAGATTTGGCCAAATCATCGATAAGCTTACGACTGGCTCGAATTTGGCTGAACAGGTCCATTCCTGGACTATTGGAAACGGCTGAATCTGGTTGATTCGAATCGGCGTTCGTCACTGGAGCACGAGGAATCGCCTTGGCAGAAGAATTGGAAGCCGAGTCGGAGTTATCCTCCTTTGCCGCATCGGAGCCTGAGTCGCCAGCATCATCCAACTCGGGAGCCTTCTTCGGCTCGGGCATAACATCGTCAAACTGCCTAAAACCGCTCGCTCCACGCTCCGGTACCGCTCGGCCGCGTCCTTCGCCAACTGGACGAACGTTTGCGTTGTTATTGTCCGCAGCAAAGGGATGCAGTCTTTTGGGCACAATCCAGGGAGCGAACTCGGCTACCTTGGGACCAAGCCCTCCGATATCTCGGCCGAGGACGTGCCAAATGATCAATAAAGCTATCGGAAAGGCTGCAACACCACCAAGCACGACTGGAATCACGCTCCAAATCGGCGACTTTTGTTTTCGCCTTCGACGCTCATATTCGGACATGCTGCCCGATCGCGCGATAGATTCCAGTGTTGACGCTTGGGGTGGCGAAACGGGATCCTGGTCGGGATTGAACGGAGCTAGACACAACTGCCCTTCAACGTTTTCCGTAGGAACAGGTACGACCACACCTGGGTCCAGTTTTCGAGGCGGTTGGCCGAAAGCTTCTGCCGGATCGTCGATAATTTCCCAACTGCTGAATTGACTTAGTAACACCTCGCCAACCACAAGTTGAGCTGCACAGTGTGGGCAGCGAATCGAGGCTTCTAGGGAGACTTGATGAGGGATTAACGACTGTTTACCACACTGTGGACATGGCAGAACTTGCAACACCAGGTGAACCTTTATGACGCAGACTCGGTCGATGTAAGGCGACGGGCGCATTCAATCAGACGTTCCATTGGAAACGGCTTGCGAATGTACTCGTCAACTCCCAAAAGCTCGGCATATTGCTGATGTCGGTTACCCTCATTGCCGGTAATCATGATCACTTTTGCTCGATTGTTTCCGTCGCGCCGAAGCTGTTCCATGACTAAAAATCCACTTCGCTTGGGCATCATCATGTCCAAAACCAAGAGATCGGGCGTCAGCGTTTCCGCCATCGCCAAGCCTTGATTGCCATCGCGAGCCACGGAAACTTTGAAGCCAGCACCTTCCAGCGCGTATCGCATGGCCTCGACGATTTCTGCATCGTCGTCAACCAGCAAGACGTGTGGCCCTAGGGCTGAAGTGGAGTCGATGGAGCTTTGTGAATCCGTTGCGTTCATGGTGCTTCGAGCAAAAAGTGAAAAATGAAAGAATTCCAGACTTTCTCGGCGAGGTTCAACCAGAATAGACTCTGTTCCCTGCCTAAAATTCATCCAGTCGAGAATTCTCCACAACTAAACACTCGCCACGCAAGACATCCTGCGTCAGAGTAAGATTCAAGTATAGACATATTCCAACCCAGAGAGAACAACTTAAGCCGAAATTGGCTCGTCATGCGACGGCTTTTGGCTCAATGAGATGTCAGTTGCCCCTCTCAAATACCATGAAATTGGTGCGATATTGACCGATAGCGATTCAGCTAGTCTTCAACAACGAATTCTTGACTACGTTTACCATCCTAATTACCGACCTACCAAAGCTAGGGGAATTCAAAATGGGCTAGACCTGCCCGACGATGAATACCCAGCGGTCCGCATGGCCATCAAACGGCTTGTATCAGCCGGACAACTGGCCTATGCGGCTAACCACTTGGTGATGTCCCCCAATCAAATCTCAGGTGCACCCAAGCTAGTCCGAGGTACTTTTCGACAGGCTGCTGCTGGCTTCGGCTTTGTGCGGCCACTGCCCTCCGGTCCACTTGGACCAGTGGAAGATATTTTCATTCCAGCATCCCAAACTGGATCAGCCATGGAAGGTGACCAAGTCAGTATTCGGCTTCGAGCCAGCCGTCGCGGAGGCAGCGAAGGTGAAGTCGTCGAAGTTCTACAGCGTGCTCGTCGTCAGTTCGCGGGTACATTCGGCACCCACAACGGCAAGGCGGCCGTGTGGCTCGATACCGTCAGCTTGAATGCTCCGGTGTGGGTAGGCGATGTTCGAGGTTTGCCAGTCAGCCCAGACGATAAGGTGATCGTCGAACTTGTAAAGTTCCCCGAAGGCGTCATCCCAGGCGAAGGCGTCATCATGGAGGTGCTCGGGTCGAGCAAAAATCCTGCCGTGGACACTCTGGCCGTAATGCGGCAGTTCGGCCTCGAAGAACAATTTCCAGACAACGTGATCGAATCCGCCCGAGCTCAAGCTGACAAATTCGTTGAAGGCGAGATTCCCGAAGGTCGCCGCGATTTGACTCAAATGGTCACGATTACCATCGATCCATTTGATGCTCGCGATTTCGACGACGCTATCTCGCTCGCCCGAAACGAAAAAGGCAACTGGGAACTGTACGTTCACATCGCCGACGTATCACACTTTGTCCCCATCGGTTCTGCGTTGGACGAAGAAGCCAAGAATCGGGCGACGAGCGTTTATTTGCCCGATCGCGTAATTCCGATGCTGCCCGAAATCATCAGCAATCACTTGGCCAGCTTGCAACCCGACCGAGTGCGACTGACAAAAACCGTCTTGATGGAGATGGACGACAATGGAACAACTCTACATCAAGAAGTGTTCAATTCGGCTATCTACAACCGCAAGCGATTGAATTACGAACAGGTTGATCAGTACTTGGCCGATCCAGAAATCTGGCGAGATCGACTAACGCCTGAAGTTTGGCAGATGCTGCGTGACATGCACACACTGGCCATGACGCTTCGCCGCAATCGCAATAAAGATGGTTCTATCGAACTTGTTCTTCCTGAGATCAAGATCGATCTCGATAAGGCTGGCAAGGTCAAAGGCGCCAAGATTGTCGAACACACCGAAAGCCATCAGATAATCGAAGAGTTCATGTTGGCGGCCAATCAAGCTGTAGCGACGTGGCTGGATGATCTTAACATTCCGTTCCTTCGCCGCGTTCACGCGCCACCCGAGCGTCGCAAGATGCAGAAGCTGAATGAGTTTGTTCGCGAGCTTGGAATCAAGGCTGATAGCTTGGAGAGCCGCTTTGAGATCCAAAAGGTTGTAAAGGCCGTCAAAGGTAAGTCGACCGAGTACGCGGTGAACTACGCTGTGCTGAAGTCGATGAGCAAAGCTGTTTATCAACCTGAGATGGAGATGCACTATGCGTTGAACTTTCAACACTACTGCCACTTCACCAGTCCCATTCGCCGTTATCCCGATTTGCAAGTCCATCGAACCATCAATCGATTGATCGAAGGACATCCGACTCCTGGCGATCCTCTGCCTGTGCTGATCACACTCGGCCATCACTGTTCGGACAAAGAGCAAAATGCCGAGTGGGCCGAGCGAGAGATCATCAAGATCAAGCTGCTTCACTTCCTGAATAAGAAGGTCGGAGAAACTATGCCGGCGGTAATCAGTGGAGTCGTCCCCGATGGTTTCTACGTCCGAGGAACGAAGTTTCCTGCCGAAGGATTTGTTCCCATCACATCGCTGCCCAACGATCGTTATCGATTCGAGCGCCACGGGCATGTGATCGAAGGCTTCCGCAGCGGCAATCGCTTCCGAATGGGCGACTCGTTAACGGTCAAGATTGACAAGATCGATTTACCGCGCCGAGTTTTGCTGCTAAGCGTGGTGGGCAATCACACATCAGCTCAGGACGCCTCGGAGTACATCGGTCGAGTGCGATCAGCGGCCAGCGGCGATTCCGATCGTCCACCGCGTGGCTCACGCCGCCCCAAATCCAAAGGCCTCATTAAGAAACCTCGGCGCAGAAAGAAGGGTTAGTCGAGGGCGTCGCCGGAATCAACAGCCTGATGAAGTCGAACAGGTTGGGCAGCTATCGTTGATGCGATCGATCAACTGTCGTAGTCGAGCTAAATGCTTGCGATCAAACTTCAGCTTCAGTCTCGGTAGTTCTGCTAGCTCGGGTTCGTTGCGTTCTTCGGGCAAAGCCTCAACTTGCTCTATCTTGCCCGAAACAACAATGTCGGCGAAGTCAGAATTAAGTGCATCTAAAACTTCGGCGGTAAACGACTTGCATATTCGCAACACAAGATGATCGCCGACGTATCGCATGCTGTGATAGACTCGATAGAACTTTAAAGTTTCTTCTACGGCTCGATCAACGCTATCGGTAATCAAGAACAACTGATCATCGTCTTTACTAATAAGGCCATCAGCTTTCAAAGTGCGATTGACGAATTCGCCGAAGTGTTGCCAGAAGTCACCGCCTGGAGCATCCAGAAGTACTATCGGCAGCATCGTTTGCTTGCCGGTTTGTACCAAGGTGAGAACTTCTAAAGTTTCATCCAGCGTCCCAAAACCGCCTGGCAAGCTAGTCACTGCGCTGCATTCTTTAACGAACATCAATTTGCGAGTGAAGAAATACTTCATCGTCACTAGCTTGGGGTCGCCCTCGATCACCGGATTTGCGCTTTGTTCGAATGGCAAATGAATGTTCAAGCCCATGGACAGATCGCGGCCAGCGCCGACATGACCGGCTTCCATAATACCCTGGCCCGCACCTGTAATGGTCATCCAGCCGTGTCCGGCCATAGCCTTAGAATAAGCGACAGCTTGTTGGTAGTTCGGATTGTCAGGTGACGTTCTAGCTGAACCGAAAACGGTAACTTTGCGTCGTCGACGATACGGCTGGAAGACTCGAAATGCATAGCGAAGTTCGCTAAGAGTCTTGCTGAGGATTTTGAGGTCACCGCGCGATGTGCCCTCGGCCTCTAGCTTATCGACCGTTTGTCGCATATGAGCACAGATATCGCTCTTGGGCTGAACTGGCTGATTCACCTCGGCTGGATCGTCTGCCGGATGCGGACGCTCCTTGACATCTTCTCCTACGGCCTCTGGAAACAGATCAAAGTACTCGATTTCTCGTTCCGACATTCAGTTCTCTCAATCTCTTGGAAAGTCTCGCTCGACGACTTGGTAAAAGTCTTCTGGTGTTTCTAGGTGAGCAACGTTCGCGCGAAAATTGCGAGCCCCAGGGATTCCCTGTGCGTAACAGCAGGCGTACTTACGCATTAGGTGAGTGCCTTTGGTGACTCCGAAGCGAGTGATGACAAGTTCGTAGTGACGTAGCAAGCACTGGCGTTGCTCTTCTAAGGATGGATCGGCAGGAACGGGCAATCCCTTGAGCGCCGCAGCAGCTTGAGCAAACAACCAAGGTCGCCCGAGTGCAGCTCGAGCAATCATCACTCCGTCAACTCGATAGTTCCTAAACGCGTGAACAACTTTGTGGACGCTATCGATGTCGCCATTGCCGATCAGAGGAATGTTCTTCAAGTGATCTTTGATCGTTGAGATCTGATGCCAGTCGGCGCTGCCGCGAAAATAGTCTTCGGCAAATCGACCGTGCACCGTCAAGGCTGCGGCACCTGCTTCTTCAACCACTCGAGCCACTTCAGCCGGATTTGCACAAGCTCTAGTGCATCCCAAGCGAATCTTGGCGGTCACTGGAGTCGGCGCACAAGCAGCCACCATGCGACTAATGATGGCGTGAATTCGGCTTGGGTCTTTGAGCAAGTAAGAGCCCGAGTGAGCGCGTTCGGTAACTTGCTTTACGGGGCAGCCGAAGTTGATGTCCACGACGCTGACTTGGAACTCTTCGACCAAACGTCGACCAACCTTCGCCATAACTTCAGGATCGTTGTCCCATATTTGAACGGCCAGCGGACGCGGTTCTTCACGCACCCCCCATAGTCGATCAGGGTGCTCAGCTTCGTGTTCATCTAGCCAAGCGAAGCCCCGCGCGTTCACCATCTCTGTTGCCTGCAGTCCAACTCCGCCGTAGTCTCGCACAATCTGGCGATAGGCATAGTTGGTATAGCCAGCCATCGGTGCAAAGCGGCAGGTCTACCGTCAAGTTCCCAATTTGCAGAGGCTTAGCCTGTACTATTAGTCCTGTCGCAGCATCGATATTGCCTGCCGACGAGCCTGTCGATGAAACTTCTGAGGTCTGCCACTGTTCTGGTGAAGATTGCCGTATTGTCAAAGTTGATCGATGAACCATGCTATTGTTGGCTACCAATGACTGGAAGTCTGTGTCCCATCTTTTCGCGTTTAGCCTCAAGGTACGCGATGTTATGCGGGTTGGGTTCAGCGACGATGGGAACTTGATCGACTACTTTAAGATCGAATCCGCGCAAATTGAAAGCTTCAGTCTTTTTGGGGTTGTTGGTTAACAGCCGAATCTCGTCAGCCAAGGTCCTTTAAGATCTGAATGCCGATACCGTAGTCGCGCATATCGGCTTTGAAGCCCAGGGCGTGGTTGGCTTCGACCGTGTCCAAGCCTTCCTCTTGCAAAGCTAGCACGAATTTTTTGAGCTAGTCCAATGCCGCGACCTTCTTGAGGTAGATAGACCAGCACGCCGCGACCTTCGTTGGCGATCATTTGCAGGGCTTGTCGAAGTTGATCTCCGCAATCGCATCGCAGCGAGTCAATCAAGTCGCCCGTGAAGCAACTGCTGTGCATTCGAACCAACGGTGCTGGTCCCGGAGCGGTTAGATCGCCCATGAAGATCGCAATTGGCTCTTGCGTTTCAAATTGCACTTCGTAGACAGCTATCTGAAAATCGCCCAATCGTGCAGGCAGGTTCGCTTGAGCCGATCGAGTCACCAACTTTTCATTGATACGACGATGAGCGATCAACTGCTCGATGGTGATGATCTCTAGTCCATGCTTATCAGCCAGTTGAAGTAGCGTGTCTCTGGTGGCACGATCACCGGAATCATCAAGGATTTCCGTAAGGACTCCGGCAGGAGATAGTCCCGCCATGCGAGGCAGATCTACGGCCGCCTCAGTGTGGCCAGCTCGGCGCAGTACGCCACCTTCGCGAGCCAACAACGGATAGACGTGACCAGGTCGGACAAAGTCGGAGGTAGAGCTAGTGGAGCTGGCCAAGCGTCGAATCGTTTCGGCGCGTTCGTGAGCAGTAATGCCAGTTTTGCAGCCCGCGTGATCAACGGGTGTCATGAACGCAGTTCTGAGCGGCGCGTCGTTGCTCTCCACGACCGGTCGGAGCTGCAATCGATCGCAAGTTGTCGGCAAGACTGGGCAGCATAACTGACCTCGACCGCTGAGCATAAAGTTGATGGTTTCGGGCGTCACAAGTTCCGCTGCACAGATAAAATCGCCTTCATTTTCGCGATCTTCTGCATCGAGCACAATGACCACTTCGCCGCGTCGAATCGCGGCGACGGCTGCTTGAATTGTGCTGAACTCTTTGGCCATTTTTGTTGCCTTTTAGGTGTTTAACTGCACCGTTATCGTCCCAATTGAATTCCGAGGTGCGAGCAGTTCATTGTAACTGGTCGGCAAGCATTTCTGTAAGCCGAAAACGGCGGCTTTGGGGCGTGTTCTCACCGTTATGCAGCATACTTGAGATTCCGGCGTTGCTGATTTTTGTCAAATAATCTAAAGCATGGAGCCCAACTTCAGCCACATTTGGGCCAGAGGTTGACCGGCTCGGCGAGTCGCTCAAGGAACTCAATCCGATCGGGTATCTCGGGTGATTGTTGGCTGATAGAATCAGCCGCTTAAATGCAGCCAGGAAAGGCTGACGCCCATTCCTCAAAGGGAATTTAATGTGACATCCAAACATGCTATTAAGTTCATTTGTGTTCAGACCTACTTGTCTGAACAGGAAGCCACGCTGGCGCAGAGCGAACTGCAATTGGAGGGAATCCAGGCTGTTCTTGAGTCCTCCAGTGCCGCAACTACATTTTCCGCTGGCGCGGCAACGGGCGGCGTACGCTTGATGGTGGATAAGACTGAGCTGACTGAAGCTCAGGCGATTTTGCAAAAATTTGAGGCACCAACTAATGCTAATCCCTGGTATTGCGAGAAGTGTCAAGAGACTATCGAACCCAGTTTCGAGTGTTGTTGGTCTTGTGGTGGGGAACGGAGTGAGGTGGAGGGGCAGACGCCTGGAGCCGAGGATAACGGAGCAAATTCTACAGGTTCAGCATTTGGCCCGCAGGCTCGCGATCAAGCTGCTCACCAAATAGCTGAAGATGTTGCAGCCGATCTTTCTGCCCGCGCATGGCGGTCTGCTATTATCGGCTTGTTGACTTTACCGGTGCTGTTGCACGCCTACTCTCTAACGTTGGTGTTTCAGGCCATGTTTCACCCAGCACCTTGGACCAAGCAGCAAATGACAAGATTAATTGGAGCGCTAGTCATCGATATTTTTGCCATCCTAGGAAGTGCGATCCTGTTACGCTCCTTCTGGCAGATGTATTTGATTTATTGAAACCAGGAGTTTGTTTCCATTGCTAACCACTAAGATAATTGCGAAGACGCGAGACTGCATCGAACTCTCGGCTGACGAAATACAACACATGGTCAATGGAATCACAGATGGCTCGATTCCAGACTATCAGATTTCAGCTTGGGCTATGGCGGTACTGTGTCGTGGGATCTCCGAAGCTGAAACAGCCACGCTGACTACTGCGATGCTAGATAGCGGTCAACGACTGCCACGTTGTTCAGATCGCCCTCGCGTTGATAAGCACTCAACCGGCGGTCTCGGTGATAAGACTTCGCTAATTCTCGCGCCGCTTTTGGCATGTTTCGATCTTGATGTTCCGATGCTCAGCGGTCGTGGCCTCGGAATCACTGGCGGGACGTTAGACAAGTTAGAGGCCTATCCAGGGTATCGATGTAACCTGTCAATTGAAGAGGTAAATAAGCAGCTCAATAGTATCGGCTGCGTTATCACTGGTACAACTCAATCGATCGCACCAGCCGACAAAAAGTTGTATGCGCTGCGAGATGTGAGCAGCACGGTTCCTTCTGTGGCCTTGATCACTGCCAGCATCATGAGCAAAAAGCTGGCAGAGACGCTTGATGCTTTGGTGCTGGATGTGAAGTGGGGCTCGGGAGCCTTTATGCAGACGATAGATAAGGCTAAGGAGTTGCAAGCCAGTCTAGTGCGCACAGGCAGGCGCGTGGGCGTAGCCACATCATCGCTTCTAACCGACATGAATCAGCCACTTGGGAAAATGGTTGGTAATGCTTGCGAGGTGAACGAGTCGATGGAGGTTCTGGAAGGGCAGGGGCCTGAGGATGTGACTAAGCTGACCGTTGAGCTGTGCATTCCTTTGTTAGTCGATACCAAGCGTGCTGCCAACGTGGATGAGGCCCGGCGTGCTCTCCATGAGGCAATTCAAGATGGACAAGCTTTAGACCGTTATCGAACGATGATCGAAGCTCAGGGTGGAAAGTTCGCCGACCGATTGCCGTTGGCCAGGGTGCATGAGGTTACGGCAGGACGAGCTGGCTACATCGACAGCTTTGACGGCCAAAGTCTTGGGCATTGTGTCGTCGAAATGGGCGGCGGTCGTCGGCAACAGCAAGATCCGATTAATCATCAAGTTGGCTTAGAAATGCTGGCCAAAATTGGCACCAAGGTCGAAGTGGGGCAGCCGATTATCCGATTCTTTTTCGACGGCAGTTCGGGCCAAGTCGAGCAAATTGCGAACCAGATCGCTGCCAGTGTGTCCATCATGGATCAGGCTCCCCCACTTTCGAGCCTGATCGTTAACCATTGACGAACGCTTTTGAACGGCTTAAATTTACTCAAACTTGTGGTGTGAGGAAACTTTGCGGGAATGGTCCCTTAGGTTTTCAACCGTCCCAAGCTACCCAAACAACGCGGTGGGTGTAGCTCAGTTGGTAGAGCGCTGGATTGTGGCTCCAGTTGTCGAGGGTTCGATCCCCTTCACTCACCCCTTAAATGCTAGTCGATCTTCGTGATGGGCTAGCATTTTTTCGTATATTGATGCTGTTCTTGGCGATCCAGAGAGCATTGCCCGCCACAGTCAGTCGAAGTTAAATCGCCGAGCGGGTTTTTCGCTGAATGATAACGTGGGGAAGCCAGTTAAATTCTTTTTCACGACTGTAGCAAACGGCCCGCTATTTCGTCCTTTTAGATTGCATAGTTTGCTTTCCTAAGACGGTAACTGCATCTGCATTTTGGAGATCAAGTGCGATGAACAAGCCTTGGCCCCTAAGCTTCTTGAAATGGTTTCAACGTAGTCGAAGTACAAAAGCCGATAATTTTTTGTCGGACAACCGACGCCGCAGCATCGGAAAACAGCTTCGGCTTGAAGTCCTTGAGTCTCGCGACTTGATGGCCGTCACCTATCATGGCGGGGCATTGCTTTCCGCCGTCGAGGCACAACCGGTTTACCTGGGGGTCGACTGGAACAGTTCGACGTTGGCCACTCAGAGGTCTTCGCTGGATTCCTTCGCTTCATACATCGTGCAAAGCCCTTATATGGACATGCTGAATCAAGCTGGGTACAGAGTTGGACGAGGCTCGGCATCTGCCGGTGTGGTCGATGCAACTACGATCAATAAGCAAGTTGGTATCACCGATAGCAAGATTCAATCAGAGCTACAGTCGATGATAAGCTCCAGTAAACTAGCCACGCCAGATGCAAACCGACTGTATGTTGTTTATGTTCAACCTGGAACTCCGGTTTATCTTGACGCGAGCGATTCGAGTATCAATTCATTCTTGGGCTATCACGGGGCATTCGGAGGTCGCGATGCGTCGGGTAAGTCTGTTGATATTCGCTACGCAGTAATGGCCTATCCCGGATCGCCGAACCCATCTGCCTCCTCTCAAGGTTTCGCATCTGCCTTGGATCAACTAACGTCGGTGACAACTCACGAACTAGCAGAAGCTGTTACAGACCCCGATGTGAACTACAAGTCGATCGGCTGGTATGACGATCAACTCAATGGTGAAATTGGCGACCTGACCAGTGCGACTACTCGACTGAATGGTTACTTGGTTCAAGGCGTGGTCAATAAGAGCGACCAAACAATTCTTCCAAGCAATGTAACGACTCCAGTTACAGCTCCTCAAAATGTTTCGGCAACGGTGCTCAGCTACAATTCCGCTAGCTTGAAATGGGGCGCAGTCAATAGTGCGTCCGGCTATCGCATCTACTTGGTGAGCGGTTCGCAGAAAACTCAAATCGGCTCGGCCAACGCTGGAGCGACATCTGCTGTTGTAACTGGACTACCTGCTAGTACAACCAGTTCGTTAATGGTAGAAGCGTATAACTCGTTGGGTATTGCTGATTCAAGTCCTGTTTCGGTCACAACACCAGCAGCACCAGCGCTCACTGCACCTCAAAACTTTCAAGCGCAAGCCACAAGTTCATCGACTGTAAGCCTTAGCTGGAGTGCTGTTTCAGCAGCGTCGGGATATCGCGTTTATCAGGTCGACAATGGAACTCGAGTGTTGGTCGGAACAAAGACGAGCAGCGCATCTACTTCACTCACCGTTAGCGGCTTAATCGCTGGATCGACTCACTCGTATCAAGTTGAGGCCTACAACGGAAGTACCGTGGCTGATTCGAGCCTCGTTAGTGTCACTCTTCCAACGTCCAGCAGTTCACTTTCGGTACCTCAAGTTACAGCTACAGCGGTGTCGACTTCGGCAATTAACTTAAGCTGGACGACTAGCTCGAGTGCACTCGGCTACCGAATCTACTACTGGAACGGTTTGCGAGCAGTCTTGCTGGGAACGGTAAGCTCAATCACTTCCTCGGTGAAAGTTACTGGATTATCTGCGGCAACAAAGTATCAGTTTGTGGTTCAAGCCTACAACGCGACGGACTATACAAATTCAGGCTGGGTGAACGCAACGACAAAGTCGCGGTAATCGTGGCAAGCCCACTTCATTATGCTGACCCGCATTTTTTGAAGTAGTAGGCCCGGTGTCACTCACGACGGTCGCAAATATTTAATGATGAACCGGCAGACTTGGATCTTAAAGTTCTCTGTTTGTTTATCCATCTTAACAGCGAGCCATACATCTTAGCTAGCTAATTTTTGACTGTAACTGTTTGGAAAGGAGATGTAATCCCTATATTGACGGGTTTTAAGGGGCTGCTGATAATACTGGCTCGGTTCAGTTAACATACCAGCCTTTGGCGTAGGAAGCCCAATAGTGCATCAACATCGGCAATTGAGATTTCGGGATTTGCTCCCCAGCGAGAATTGCCTTTGCCCAAAACTCTTCATGCTGCTACGTCGTGGCGGAATCCACATTGACGAAGAGAATAATCCAAAGGGTCCAAAGTCCATTTGCGAAAAAGCAAATGACCTACTAGAGAGCATCAAGGATTGGGGAACAATTGGTTCCACACAGTGTAATTACAGGGATGAATTACATGCGGCGGTCGAGATGGTTCGGCAATCTTGTGAAAAAGTGTTGTTATTGCTGGAGCCCTGCTTCTCGACTGTCAGTCCATACGTTGCTGTACTTGTCGAGAAGAATGAAGCTGAGAATGAGTTGAAAAAACTTCAATTGGCGATACACGATGTTTTGTCCCGGCTTGGATATAGGGTTCAAGGATGAGTGAAGGCTGTCCAAAGCGAACCAATTTGAGTAAACTAAGAAGGATTTACTATGTCAACAACTCGTGATCCTATGACCAATACTACCCATCATTTGACCGCCTGCCAGCAACGAATTGCTTCGCCCTTGCAGAAGGCTCGACAGGTTTTGGCGAGTGCTGCTCAGTACCCTGAGCGTCAAGCGCTCGACATGGATCTTTGTCTTGCCACTCGGAGCCTGTATTTTGCCTTCTACTCGTGGGTCATCCTTAATGAGAAGATCGACGATGCTGCTGAGGCAGACGTTAAAGGGGTATTAAACCAGGCTATCGAGGTAATGGGGGAGAATGTCTACAGAGATTCTGTATGCAAGCGTATTCAAGAATTTGAAAGCAAGTGTCAAAGCGTTCGTGATGGACGACCAGTAACTGAACCGACGTCTTATTCCTCTAAATCTGTTGCATGAGTGTCTCAATTGACGAACTCAAAAATCTGCTTATTGACGACTGGTGCATTCTTTCGAAATCGCAGTGGGATTCGTTACTTCTGAGCGATGTCCGTACTGAGCACCAGATTCTGGATCTCCTTTGTCTGAAAAATCGATTCGAGCTTGCTAACTCGAAAATACCATTTCTTAGTGTTGCACAGCGAACTTCAATTGACTGCCAATGTAATGAATCAATGTTGGTATGGGTATCAGGGCAAAAATGGCTCAAGATTCAGGAATTAGGTCGAGGTTCGTTTGGCGAAGTGTGGTTGGGCTGTCCATGTCGTAGCGACGTAGATCGATCATCTCTTGGTGCGATAAAGATTCCTTCGAAGGATTCTAGGTCGAGTAGCCTAGACGAGATCGCTCGGCTGGAAAGTTTATCCTCTCCAAACATCGCTCGACTGCTGACGATGGACTCAAGTACTGGAGTATTTGTTACTGAGTTTGTCGAGGGGAACTCTCTTGAGCATTCAATCAACAGTAGGAGGCGGCTCACCGTTGCTAGCGTTGTGCGGATCGGATTGGAGATCGGAAATGCATTGCTTGAGGTACATCGTCACGGTTGGATACATAGGGACGTGAAACCAAGTAACATCATCCTCGGAAATGACAGAGCTGTGCTGATTGATTTTGGCTTGACAAGAGATCCAGCCACGGGTGGAGCAGCAGGGACACCGCACTACATCGCACCCGAGTTGTACGCCGATAATGGCACGTCTGATGCAAGGTCTGATGTTTACAGTTTGGCCGCAACACTCTATGCAGCCTTGATCGGCTTTCCGCCGAGTTTCATGAGTTTTTTGCATCCCCGACGCTCTGCGCGATCGCGAGCAAGCCTAGACGTTCTTAATTTCCATTTCTCAGATCAAGTAGTCCCTTTTCGAATCGCAAAGCTGCGTCCGGACATCCCGAATGAGCTGTGCAGCCTTATCGCGGCAGCACTGAACTTTGCCCCCGCCGCCAGGCCGTGGCCAATTGAGTTTCTGGATAGCTTGAATTTGATTGAGGATCAATTGAAATTCGTTACGAGAAAGCAGGAAGAAGCCAGAGACCTTGAAAGAGAGCTATGGAAGTTAGTTCAATTGCTTCAGACGATCGTTCACAATGTTGCCAAAGATCCGATTTACACTTCTAAAGAGATGTTGAACTTGCAATCAATCTCAGAAGAACTGGCTGGTATGTTTGAGCAGTTTGGAGCACTTGACAGAATTCATAAGACTCAAAGTGATTGGCTGCGTCTTGAACTCAATCCATCTCTAGTAAGGGAAACTGTTGATCTTTGGAGTTCCTTGAGATCTCGGTTGGATTGCCTGACTGCATTTGTCAGTGGAAGCGTATTCGAGATATTATCAGATCGAGAGTCGATCGCATCGACACTAGTCTCTGAAACCATAAGAGAGATAAAAAGTCTTGCTTTCGAGACGCTGGCCCTGGCGCATCAATGGCGGTCGTACGTGGCGGAGATTGAATCACACGAGGCATCCTGTGAAGCGAATTTCAATCCGCTGCCCCCGGTGCCACAAACCGTAGATCCCTAAATAGCTATTCGGGGCCGCATCGCATAGCTAGGTCTGAGCAAAACTAAAATAGCCTCAACTGACCGGACTCGGGTAGTGGAGGCTCGAACTTCGAGCAATCTCTTTCGGGTAGCTCGTCTGCGAAGCCCAGTTTGCGCTGGAAGAGCTGAAAAATCGACTTCACTTGCTCTGCAAAAATGCCTTGACCCGACATGCGTCGGCCAAAGGTAGCGTCATTCATTTTTCCGTCGCGAGTGGACTTGATTTTGCTGAGTACCGCGTCGGCTTTCAGCGGCTGAGTACGATGAAGCCACTCTTCAAATACCGGCAAAACAGTCCAAGGCAATCTGAGCAATTGGTAGCCGGCTGCGGTCGCACCTGCATCTTTGCCAGCTTGAAGGATTGCGGGAATTTCAGAGTCGTTAAGGCCCACGATGATCGGTGCCACCATCAGACGAACCGGTACACCAGCCTGAGTAAGCTTTCCAATTGCTCCAAGTCGCGCAGCCGGAATGCTCGTTCGTGGTTCCATTTCGCGAGCCAATTTGGGTTCAAGTGTTGTTACTGAGATTGCTACATGAATGAGACGAAGCTTGGCCATCTCGGTCAGTAGATCCAGGTCTCGCATTACGAGGGCGTTCTTGGTGATAATTCCAATGGGCTGGCGACACTGCAGAGCAATTTCCACGCAGGAGCGAGTGAGTTGGAAGTGTCTTTCGGCCGGTTGGTAGCAGTCGGTTACTCCCGAAAAGGCAATCGGCTCGGGCTGCCAACTTTTTCGTCGCAGGAATTCGCGGAACAGTCTGGCCGAATCTTCCTTGACGACGATTTTTGTTTCAAAGTCTAGCCCAGCGCTAAAGCCCAGATACTCATGCGTTGGTCGAGCATAACAATAGGAGCAACCGTGGATGCAACCTCGGTACGGATTCAGGCTGTATCGAAATGGAATGTCGGGCGAATCATTCTCGGACACGATCGATTGACTACCGTCAGAGATGTACTGAATGGGCACTCGTGGATCGCCTTCGAGCGCGGCCTTATCTTCAACATCCAGATGTTCGAAATCGTCAGCTTGATGAATGCTGTTGAATCGATTGTCGGGATTGATGTTCGATCCGTGCCGCACAATTTACTCGCTTAGAGTTTGCCACCCGCGCAGCCATCATATGCTCGGGTCAGTTATGAATCAGCTCGCCAGTTGTCGCAAAATCTCGATGCCTCGTTGGATGGTTGAATCCGCAGCCGCGTAAGAGATTCTGAAATGCGTATCTCGACTGCTGAATACATTACCGGGGATAATCAACAGCCCTTTGTCGATCGCTTTGGTAACAAATTCTGTACCGCTCATGTCTTTGGGTGCTTTGGGGAACAGATAGAAGGCTCCGCCAGGTTTCGTGAACTCGTAGTAACCTTGCAACCCTTCCAGGAGCATGTCACGCTTGTGTTGATAGTCAGCTCGATAGCCAGCCATGTCAACATCCATCGCGGCTAGTCCTGCCCACTGCGCAGGTTGTGGAGCGCAAACGAACGAGTACTGCTGAATCTTAATCATGGTCTCGATGATAGCCTTGGGGCCGTGCAACCAACCAACTCGCCAGCCCGTCATGGCGTGGCTCTTCGAAAATCCGTCGATTACAAGTGTGTTGGGATTCGAGTCGGCGGGTGTATTGAGCGAGCCATCGTAAACGAATTGACTGTAGATCTCGTCGGAGATAATCGCGATTCCATGTTTGTCGGCCAGTTGAGCCAAGTCGCGAGTCTCTTCGGCCGTCGGAGTAATGCCCGTTGGATTGGACGGCGAATTGAAGAGGATCAACTTCGTCTTCGGAGTAATCGCCGCTTTGACTTTGTCGATGTCGATTCGAAAATCGGGATAGGTATCGATCAATATAGGCACTCCACCAACCATCTTCACCAGCGCCGTGTACATGACGAAATAGGGGTCAAATACGATCACCTCATCGCCAGGATTGACCATCGATAGCATGGCTAGCACCAAACCGCCGCTAGTGCCCGACGTGATGAAAACTTGGCGATCTTCATGACCGTAGCGCTGGTTGATCTGCTGCTGTAGCTTTTCGCGCAGCGGTGCGATACCCTGAGTCAGCGAGTAGGCGTTCTTGCCGTGCTGGATGGCATCGATGCAAGCGGTCTTGACCGACTGCGGTACATCAAAATCCGGCTGGCCGATGGAGAGGTTGCATGGATCTTTGAGTTTGGCAGCAAGTTCAAACACTTTACGGATTCCGCTGCTATCAAACAGCTTGCTGCGGTCTGAAATCCAATTGTCAGGAGTCTTATTGGTCATTGTTAGATCAGTGGTTGGTTGTGAAGTCTGCTAAAGGCTGGTCGCAAACTCTAGGATTCTAGCGGTTCGAAGCCATCCGGTTCTTCGTGGGGTACGCTTCCTGCTTGCCAGTGTTCAACGCGGTCTTTCCAGTTGCGAAATCATCAGTAGCGGCCGGCTGCGCCGTACCGCCGGAAGGAACGAAGTTTCAACCGATATTCTACGAACAGCAGCCCAACTGCCACAGGGTAGCCGTCAAGAACATCTTGTCTTTCTGCTGAACAATTTTGATTTTGCGATGAAGTTCGCAAGCTTGAGTTACGAATTTCCAGATGAAAAAATATTGTTTGTCACCTGAGATTATTGTTATTCCCGAGTTGGCAATGTTACAAATTGCGGCAAAGCTTGATGGGCAATGATTGAATCCCAAAAAACATCGGATAACATTATGGTTAGCTGCATTTGACAGTAACCTAAGACGCCCGCTTCTAAGAAAAGTCTATCAGCATCTCGGCGGAAATATCGAACCGTGGATGCTACCTGAGAATTTTCAAAGGTCTTCTATGACTAACGCTCAAGATCAGGATTTCATTTTTTCTTCCGACGCTACCGTCGAACAACCTAACGATTCAAAAACTGTAACACCTCGAAGACGATTCACGATTACTCAGTATCTGGTGATGGCCATAATCTTGGTCGCAGCAGTTGCTAGTAACTGGCCCTATCAATATCACCGTGTCAGTTCATCGGTTGGGATCAAGTCAACCTGGATGGTTTCGCCAAATCTTGAGAACTTCAGTATGGCTGGTTGGCCGCTGAAGTACTTCTTGAAAGTAGGAGATCAAGCGAGTGTTGATTCCGTGATCAGTTATTCTAGGCTGATCGCCAATCTATTGATCTGGGGCTTCGTATTCACATCGTATGTTATCCTGAAGCGATACCGTATGCGTCGAGTTCAAAGCAGTACGAAGTGGACCTTAAGGATTGCGGATGGCTTAATGTTCATGGTCGCAGTTGCTGTCGTGCTGTTTTACTTTCAAATGCTCAATCGACGAGCGGCCATTCAGAGGCAGTTTGCTCAAAAAGTGCGTTCACAGGGTGGATTCTGCTCGATGAATGCCTTTCTGCCAACGCCGCTAAAATCGCTAGCAGGCCTTGGGCTGGACAAGGCTTGCGAAAGGATCAGTGTGGTTCAGTTAGTTCATCCAACGAATGAACAGATTCAGCAGGTCTTGGATCTTCCTCAGCTACAAGGAATATATCTGTTAGGCGGCGACTACGATCTGCGGCTACTGGACCAATTTCTTGGGAAGCCTCTCCTACGCAATATCGGAGTTGGCGGTAGAAGGCTTGATGCCAAATTCGTATCAACTCTTAGTCAAATGAAGCAGTTGAGTGTGCTTTGCTTGCCTAGAACCAATGTTACACGGCAAGGGCTAGAAGCACTCGGAGAGATGCCCCGTCTGAGAGTGTTGGGGCTCGCGCATACCGATGTTCAATTTGACAGTGAAACAGCACCGCCTTGGTCAAAAAATCTGGAGGAGATTCAGTTGCCGCGTCCGACTTTGGGGCAGTCTGCGAAACATATTGTTGATGGTTGGCCTAAGCTTAGATTGCTCGACTGCCTTGGAGGCGCGGAAGGTCTTAATGAATCACCAACGGAATTGGTACTGCGAAATCTGCCGGCGCTCGAAAAGGTCAATCTGGACGTTCTGCAAGTTTTTGACCTTACGTTGGATAGCGTCCCCAATGCATTGGAAATATTGGGAGATGAATCTGAACGACAGCGAGTATCGAGGAAAAGCGATTATCTGCCTCGATCGCCGCAAATCCGGAAAATAAACGCCAAGGCATTGGCGGATAATTCGACTTTGACGTTTGATCTCTCCAAGATCCAGTCCGCCAAATTTGAAGAGTGCAATGGGGCTACTTTGAGGGTCGTGATTAGCGATACGGATCTGCTGCAGCGACAGGCTGAAGCGGCTTCTTTCAATGCTAGGAACGTTCAAATTTCTCCTACGGGGCAGGTCGTACGGCCAGAGATACCGAAGTTCTCCAAGCATGAGTTGAAAAAGCTTATCGGTTCGCTAGCCAATTCGGAAGGACCTGAGAATCTGCTGATCGGTGAATGCGACATGACCGATGTTGACTGGGCTCCACTAGGGTCCAACAACGGACTAAAGAGGCTGAACATCTCCTCTTCGCTAACCCCTCGGAACATTCAGCAACTGGAGAAGGTTCAAGGTCTTGAGGAGTTGAGTCTACCCACGGCCTACTTGGAAGCGAAACAACTCAAAACGCTTCTCTCTAAGTTCTCGAACCTAAAATCGATCAGCTTTCCGAGCGATGCATTGACACGGCTTGAATTGGTTGATCTGCCTAACATCGTATCTGTAATCAGTTTTGAAAAGAGACCGCCAACGAATATTCGCGAAGTGATGCTTCGGAATCTTCCTTCATACTCCGACTACTTGTTGGTAGCGGCGGACGCAACGCAGGTTCAGATTGAGAATGTGCCGGAGTTAAGCGGCCTATATTTCTTGGGGCCGTGTCCCAAAGAGACAAAGATTTCCGGTTTGGATCGCCTGAAGTGCTTTTATGGAGGTGGTGCAAACCTAACGGATGAAGCAGCCCGAGCCGTACTAGAATGTAAGACGCTAGAAAAGCTCACCTTGGCTCATTGTAATCTCTCTGAAGAAACGCTCCTGAAAATCACTGAGCTGCCGAATCTGAGTGAACTGTACTTGACCGGTACGACTTTGACTGAGGCCGTGATTGCAAAAATTGCTCAGATGGATAGTTCCAAGTTCGTTCGTTTGCGATTGGATCAGACTGGCGCAGTTGGAAAGGATTTGGAGCCTTTAATTGCCAAATTACCAACATCAGTTAGGGAGCTTTGTGTCGATGAACCAACATCGGCAATCATCGACCAGATCCCAAGATTCGTACAACTGACCTCGTTAGGCTTCAGAAAATCAACCATAGACTTGCGATTGGCGAATTTGTTGGATCTACGTAGAGTTTGGGCTGAGCTATTCTTTGATGACTGTACTGTTAACGAAGACGCGTTGAACTACATGGCCTCCAATCGCCTCGACATTAGGTTGCTTTCGCTTCGCAATTCTCAAGTCGCCGCCAAGGGGTTCGCGAACTTAGCTTCAATAACCTCGCGCACTAGATTTGATGTCGAGGGCATAAAAACAGACTCATCGCTGATAGATCGTTTGCAGCAAAGTTATCGAACCACGGACTCGCTTGCAGATTTCGGGATTCGGGATACTTCCATTCGCGTTTTTACTTTCGCAGGGGCGCAGCCGCAACGTTATTTGCCTCGAAAAAAGCAAATGACGCCAATGATCGGCAACGATGGTCAGGTTATCGAAATGGCGGAAGACGAAATCGAGATGGAAGAAAGAGTGTACAAACAGCCATTTCTTTGGGGAGTGTTCTTATTGTTGCGTGACATTGCATTCTGGAATCGAACCAATCAGTTTGAACCATTCTAAAGATTGGGAGCGAGTTACATGTCCAATAATCTGAAGCTAATTTTTGCAATCCTAGTCGTAGCAATTTGTGGCTGCGAAGATCCGCCATCGCTTTGGATCAAGTCCGTTTCTTAACACTCTGCCGGACGCTGTCGTGGCCTCCGAAGGACGTGGCGGTTATGACTGGCAGCGAGATGAAGCCCGTTCGTTTATCAGCGTAAGTTGCCTTTAGAGTTCTTCTCTCGAAGATTGATCCCGGAACTGACCAAAGATTTCAACCTGAAGCCTACTGCAGTCAAGTTGAGCGAAGCGGAAACTGCCGGACTGGAAAGCGATGTCGTCTACAATTTGAATCGCTACTTTAACCGCAATCCAAGTTTGAATCGAAAGCAGGAGATTCCCGGCGCCGCAGTTGCCTCGGAACTGGCTTTCACTTTGATGCAGTCGGCGAGAAGATTATCGCTGGTGCTCGAATTCAAATTTGGGATCTGGAAACAGGTAAGGCTCTATCAAGTATTGCTGCCCCAAAGATTGTCAGTCAGCTTATTTCATGAAAGAGGCCACGCATTGTTTGGCAGTCGGTGAAAAAACAGTGTCGATTATTGAGATTGCAACTCAAAAGACGCTCTACGATCAAGATTTCACCGATCCCATTGTCTTTTCGACCTATTCCGCATCTGCAGATTTGATTGCGGTTGTGACTAAGGCCAATCAAGGTCTTCAACTGCACGTGCTGAATGATCACGCCAAGTCCATTTGCAAGAGCAAAGTGGGCGAGATAACGGACTCGTCTGTTTCAATTAGTCCAAGTGGTAAGTACATCGCAGTAAAATCAAGAACGGCGGGGCGATGGATGATCGAGAATCAGCCGCCTGAGTTTGCCTGGATCAACTCTGTTGCGATTGAAAACGCGATCTGCTTAGCTGGAGTTGAAAGCGATTACTGGTTAGGCTCCAAAGGTTCGCTGCAGTTTTCGTTTCCGGGGCCCGAGCCATCCAACTTTGTTCATATGATGTCTAAGGTTGTGGATGCCAAGGCTGTGACTCTGGAAAACAAATTCACCTTTGCAGTTATGCTTGGGAAGAGAATTGGTCCAAATGGCAAGTGGCAGTCATTTCTGCAGGATGCTCATTTCATCAATTCAGATTACTCCATACCAGAAGTTATCGATGAAGAGGTGTTGAGTTTAGATGTTGCCAAGGAGGGAAATCTGGTAGCTATTGGAACTCCAGAAAAAATTATTGTGGCAGATCGCATTCGTTTCAGCGATTACTACTTTTCCATGTCTAGCAATCGATTTGCTGCGTTAATTCCGAAAGAACGATACATAGAGCTTGAAAAAGTGCTCAATATCGTTCGGAAGCAACCCACGATCGCCTTTAACGAAGGAGGTGAAGATCTTTATTGCAAACTGTTGGGACGTATTGGAGCACAGTGGGGAGATCTCATGCGACGAAGTGGTAGCTTCAGCGTAATTCAGACTCAAAACGGAATTCAATTCCAAGTCGCTCCAGGTAACGAGGATTCGGATCTTTCGAAGTATCAGAAATGGTTAGAACAGGGATCAACTGCGGCACAAGAAGCTTATGCAGCGGCAATGTTCGAGTTGATGAATCAGAACCGATTTTCGTTTGCCAAAGACGAAGGCGTTCGCGTCGTCAATCAACTCTTGAAGAAACCAAAACCTAGTGCGCTCACTTTCGAATTGAAAG
>JAXMBP010000004.1:0-198754 GCA_046349795.1 Pirellulales bacterium
CAACCTGTAATGCGAATTAGAAGGGCCACCTTACTGCTCGCCTGGGTCTACTTCCGTAAGTCAGACGAGTTATGCGTCATTACAAGTTGTTGCTTACTTCACTCACAGGAAAAGCTCTTGCGGTTTATCGCTTGAGATATGTGCGAAGTGGGGGCGATTTTAGGATTGCTTGCATTGATGTCAAACATATTCCGGACCGATTCCAGAATCCGCTTTTGGGTATTGCTTTCCAGGGCTGAAACTTACAAGCGCCAGCCACTATTGGGCATCGGACATCATAATCAAGAAACTTGTTTTCTAGTCGCTCACTTGGTGGAAAAACTGTCAGTGATATGGTGCTAATTCGGCTAGCTCATTTAGGGGCCTGGCTGTAAGTGGCTTGCAATACGAGACTTACGTGGGGGGATCGCGATCGGATGAAAACGCTTCGGCGAATAGGGCCTAGAACTTGAATGAAATTTTCGAGAATTTCGCTCCTAGCTTCTCCGGAGAATTGTCGAGCTTTCTTGCAACTGTTGGCATCGAGCTGTTTTCGGGCTTATCCAGCTTAACATTTGGGATGTCCATATGGGTTGATCGTTTCGGATGTGAATGTTGCGAAATTTGCGTCGTCTTGCTTGGACTAAACACACTGGACAACGACTGGGTTGTTACCATGTCAGCAGTTTAGTTCTGCCTGCCTGAGGAGTTCTTGATGAGCCACTTGATTCGAAGCTTACGTATTCCAATCCTCGCTATCGTTCTATTGCTTTCGCGTTGCCTTGGAGACTCGCTTGCGCAGGAACTAGATGTGTGGATTGGAACTGGCGGCAAGCCAAGCCAGGGCATCTACCACAGCATTTTGGATACTACATCTGGAAAAATTTCCGAATCAAAGCTGGTCGCAGAAATGAACGGGCCAGGTTTCCTAGCGATGCATCCGAAGCTGCCCGTTCTGTACGCTGTGGGTGGATTGTCTAGTGAGCAGGTTGTAGCGAGCTTTCAGATTGTGCAGACTGGAAAGAATGCATCGCTAAAGTTCGTCAGCTCGCAACCAATCGGAGATGGTGGAGCTACTCACCTGAGTGTTTCCAGCAATGGAAAGACACTCATTACCGCACAATACGGCGGCGGCTCCGTGGCCGTCTTTGCACTAGCCGATGATGGCGCCGTTTCGAAGCGAACTCAATTGATCAAGCACTCTGGCGGCAGCAAAGCAGTGCCTGGTCGACAGGATAGTTCACATGCTCATTGGGCGGGTTTCTCTCCCGATCAGAAATTTGCTTTCGTGCCTGACCTGGGGCTGGATCAAGTAGTGATCTATCGAGCAGATACGGCTACAGCAACATTAACGGCTCATGGATTCGGGCAAACTGCCGCGGGAGCTGGACCGAGGCACATGAAGTTTCACAACAATGGTAAATGGATCTATGTACTGAACGAGCTGGATTACACCGTATCGCTGTTCGACTGGGATAGCCAAGCAGGCACTATGTCACTACGTCAAACGGTCCCCACGATAGCCAAGGATGAATTGGATCGATTGCAGTTCAAAAGCTGTTCAGAGATTCGAGTGCATCCCAATGGAAAGTTCGTTTATGCGGCTAATCGAGGTCATGATTCCATCACTGTTTTTCAAGTAGCCGAGGATGGCAAGCTGAGTTCGATTCAAGTCGAGCCCGTTCGCGGAGCGACTCCTAGAAACTTTAACTTGGACCCAACTGGAAAATGGTTGTTGGCTGGCGGACAAGATTCGCACACTCTAGCTTGTTTCGTAGTAGACGAATCGACTGGGCGAATCACCTACAATCGAAGCATCATTTCTACTCCTTCGCCAATTTGTGTGTTGTTCAAGCCGGAGTAGAAGCTCAAAGCGGAGGTGAGCGAGCGTCCCAGTTCTTATGTGGCGCGTGATGTTGCGGATAGCGAGTCAATCGTGGGGAGCGAGTTTGCGTACAGGGAGGGCGAGGCGGGCGAGGCTCCTGCCGAGCTTTCTCGGCCGCAACAACATGATCGCAGGCAAGCGAAACACGTACCCAGCTTGTGAACGATATGCGGCGGATCGGACCCTCCCGAACAATAGTGTATCTACAGCCGATGGATCGATTTTCGGGAGGGTGGCAAGCGAGGAACGAGCGCCGCCGGGAGGGCGATTTAAACGTTTTTTTTTGTGCGAACGGTCAGGTTTCAGAGTGTGTGAGGTGGTCGAAGCACTGTCTGCGCTGCGAGACGGATTGGCTGGTTGAGCCAAAGATCAAAGCTTACACCAAGACTCATTCGCAATTCCCGACTCCAATTGCCCTCCCCGCAAATGCTCGTTGAACTCGCTGTGCGACCCTCCCGCGAACTAGATTGAGTGGTTTTTTCGTTTCCAATTTCAGCGAGCGAGAGGGTCCAAGAGCAGCTATCCCGATCAAACTACTCCAAGCTCTTTCGTTTCGTGCGACCTAAACCAAAAGATGTTTAGTGGGAACCGTGCGGCTCGCGCGGCTACGTAGGAATGAAGAACCGAAAGGCTTGCGCCGCTACGTAGGAAGCATCGCCTAGAAAAAGATGAGCCGCACGGATGCGATGACTGTGAAGCCGAGCAAGAGTGCATTGAACACCTTTTGATTGATCCGTTTGATGCACCATGATCCAAGCAACAATCCAACAGGCACTGCTGGTGCGAGTAGCAAGTTGACCCGTAACGTTTCGGCGTTAATCAAGTCCAAGGCAAAGAAGCTGAACGGAACCTTGAATGTATTGATGATTAGAAACAGCCATGCGCTTGTACCAACAAGCTCAAGCTTAGGTAATGCAACGGCGAGTAGATACAAAGCTACGACTGGACCGGCAGCGTTGGCAAGCATGGTCGTGACTCCTGCAATAAGCCCTAGACTCCACGCAAACGCCTTAGAGTTCGGTAGGTGCTGCAGCGCATTAGGCTTCCAAATACGATAGATTTGCCAAGCTGCAAGCAGCAAGATAATCAGACCCACGAGAGGTTTGAAAGCGGCTTCGTCGAGGCGACTCATTAGCATCGTGCCCAACACAACGCCAATCAAGGCTGGTGGTAGCAAGCGGCCGAAGTGCTTCCACTGTACGCCTTTGCCAAATGCAATCACCGAACAAACATCGCCCACGATCAGCATTGGTAACAAAATGCCAGTTGAGGTTCTAGCACCGAACACACTGGCAAAAATAACCACGTGCAACAGACTGACGCCTGCAAATCCACTTTTGGAAAAGCCAATTCCGATCCCTCCCAGGATCAGTAGAAGCCAATCAAGCAGTTCAATCTGCATCGGGAACTCGATCCATGATCTTATACATCCGTGCGCCGACGAGTTGGTCGTGAGCCGCCAAACAGAGTTGGACGAGTGGGAGAAGGTGGATCGCTGTCAGGCGGCTTGGTAGAACTTGTCGTATTGGTGGTTGGTTCGGTTTGCATTCGAACCGGCATTTTGAAGTGGGGTGCAGCATGCACTGTGGTCTCCGCGCCGATATCGCCTAGGTATTCTTTGCGAACTTCGGGGTGGTTTCGGACCGATTCGGGAGTTCCTTCGTGCAGCACAGAACCTTTGCTGATAACGTAACAACGATCGACTGTATCCAGAATCTCGCGAGCGGCGTGGTCGGTGATCAAGATGGCAATGCCACGTTGCCGCAGTTTGGCGATGATCACTTGAATGTTCTGAACGGTTACTGGATCAATCCCAGCGAACGGCTCATCCAGCATGATGATCTTTGGGTCAGAAACCAAGCAACGCGCGATCTCCAACCGTCGCCGTTCGCCACCAGATAGTCGTCCGGCTTTGTTGGTGCGAATGTGTGTGATTTCGAAATCTTCCAGCAATCGCTGAGTTCGCTCTTTGCGTTCTCGGGCCAGCACACCAAGCAGTTCGAATAGGCTTGAAATGTTCTGCTCGACCGTCAGTTTTCGGAATACACTGGATTCCTGTGCCGTCGCCCATGCCACCTTCACTGGCGCGTCGAAACAGAAGCCCAGTCAGCTAACTTCGAGTCCATTGAGAATGACTGTTCCTCGATCTGGCTTGACGATACCGCAGGTGTTTAAAGCTTGTCGATTTGCCGGCTCCGCCGGGCCAAGCAGTCCAACGATATCGCTTCGCCAACATTCCAAGCTGACTCCGTCATTTGACGCGACGCCGCCCGTATGATTTTTCTAAACCTTCAACTTCCAAAACAGCTTTCATCTACAATTCATCATGAATTGCTAGCGAAATTAGTTGATCGCAATTAGTTCTCCGTTAGTCATCATTTGCAAAAATGAACTAACGAATCAAACCATCCTTGAAAGTTTGGTAGAAACGGAATTGGCGCATTCAAGGGTGAGGCCAAAACACTAGCAAAGCCTTGCCGAGCAGGAATCGTTCGTCCACGAAATGTTCCTGCCACATTCGAGCATCCAAGCTCGCAGCGCTGTTGTCACCCATTGGAAAATACTGTTATCTCCCAAAATGAACGTGTTGGCCTGACGAACAGCAAACAACTGCGTTTCTTCCCAGGTATCTGGGTGAGAATAAACATAGTCGACAAACTCCTGATCGCCCAAACTAGATAGCAAGTTACCGGCCTTGGATTTGGCCGAACTAAGGCTGCCATCGAAATCATTAATTGCGCTTAATGATGGTGCTCTTCGAAATGTAGTAAAGGTCGCGGTATACTTTGGCCCGGGTTACTTTCATGGCTAGACCGCTTCCGCCAATTCCTAATGGAACGGCGTCCATTGGATCCTAGCGAACCAATAAGGCCGACGAGCAGTCGCTTGGCGAAGAGCGTTTGGTGTACTCGGCTGGCTGATTAAACTTTACCAAACTGCCATTGATCCAAACCAGTATCTGATCGTCTACGTTCGCCATGGCTAAGTTGTAACTACCCTTACCGCGAATCTGCGTCGCTGCAATTACGTCAGGCTGGCCGGAAAAGATATCTTGAATTAGTGGTCTGTCCGGCTTGATCGCATCGAAGGCTTCTAGCTTGGCTTCGCCAGTTTTTACCTCAATCGTCATGCGAAACTCAATTCCGAATTCATAAGCCTGCAACATTAATTGCCCCGAATCTGACTGTATCTCGATATTGAATTCGGCAAACAAGTCACCCACCCAATGCATTCCATTATCACTGCGTCGAAGGTTTTCAACGAGTGACTTCACGTCCATCTGGACAGCCTGATGCAGCTCGTTGTAGCTGTTGTAGGCCAAGTAGTCTGTAACTAGTGACGAATCCTGAGGAGCGGTTAGGGGAATCTGCTTATCACGTTCTACTCCCAGCCACTCCTTCTCCGAAAGCGTTTTATGATAGTAACGCAGCCACGAAGGCGAATTGCTGCTCTGCAACTGCGCGGTCCAACCTTGGGCATTTTGTTCAACGGTCCAGCCTGGCAGGTTGTCACTGGACCAATTTTGCCACAGGCTGGGGAACCCCAAACTGATCAAGCTCTTCGACAAGTGGTTTGTATCGGAAACGGGTTGCCGCATCGCCAATAGCTTGTGAGGTGGTTTTCTTGCGATCGTCCATGGTTCAGCTTCTGAGCGTCGCACAAAGATGTCGCCCTCGTGAATCATCAATTCTTCATTGGGCAGACCGACTAATCGTTTGATGAAGTTCTGTCTTGCATTGGCTGGATATTTGAAGACGATTACATCCCAACGCTTTGGACTAGAGAGTACATAGTCAAACTTGCTGACCAGAATGCGATCACCGCTGAAAGTTTCGTGGTTCCGATCTTCGAAGTCGATGGGATTTACGGCGCGGCTAAGCGACGATGTACTTCCAACCACGTAGCGTTGAATTTTCTCGCCCGTGTCTTTGTCAAACTCATTGCTGGCGCCAACTTGATAGCGTTCGCCGCTTTCAAAGCAGGTGATGTCTTTGTGCGCACCCATTAGCGTTGGCGCCATCGAACCCGTTGGGATTACAAACGCCTCCGCAACGAACGCACGAAACAGAAATGCCAAGATAAAGGCGACGATAATCGATTCAACGGTCTCTCGAATGTACTGAGCATTGGAGATGGGCGACGTGGTCGGAGTTGCTGCTTTAGCCATTGTGCTATCGGAATGCCGCAAACGCGGGATTGTTGTTGAGAAATTGGTCGATCCAAGAAGCGACAACTATATCAGCCACCGCGTTTTTCCTGAATGGCGATTAGTCACTTTAGGGGCCTTAGTTTGCTTGCTTTTCAATCTTGGTTACGTCAAAAAGCACATCTTCAAGCGTGTAGGCCTTCAATTCCAGTGTTCGCCCATGCAGATGGACTATTGTGTAGTGATGACCACGTCGGACATTATTTTGGAAAAAAGGTCGAAAGGGGCCGGGAGATTCCAGCGACCCACCAGCTCCACCCGTAATCATGTAGATCGTTCCACCTGACTCCACTGCCCTGCCGTCGCGGATTGGCCAGGTTCGCTCGTACGAGTGAATATGACCGGCCCAAACAAAATCGACGTGATGCTTTTCGTAAAGCTGCACGAGCTGTCGAATCCTCAAATCGCCGTGGTTGCTTTTGTTAGTCTTCCACAAGTCGCCATAATCGTTCTCGTCTGAAGAATAAGGAGGATGATGATGGCAAACAAACTTCCAAGTAGCCTTTGAATTGCCAAGAGCCTGATCCAACCACTTGAACTGCTCGCTCTCGGAATCGACCTTGCGATTGGAGTCGATCATAAAGAAGTCTGCATCACCATATGAAAATGTGTAGTAGTACTCAGGCTCAGGCAATGCCATGTAGTTGTAGAAGTCTTTAGCATCCTTCTCGTGGTTACCCAGTACTGGATACATAGGAACTCGTGAAAGTAGTGGATTCATCGACGCGAAAAATTCGTTGGTCCATTGATACTCCTTGGTTCCATCGTCAACGATGTCGCCACAATGCAGCACGAAATTGGGCCTTCTCGCCCAAGTCATCTCAGCAATTCTGCCGTTAACGGCTGGTTGATACTGCGTGTCGCTTACGATGGCAAAAGCGATTGGAGTTCCGGGTTTCGAAGCTGTTTGAAACGTCGACGCGGCGGATTTTAGGCTCTTGTCGCCGACCTTTGCTTCGACCGAATAGAAGTACTGAGTCTCAGGTTTCAAGCCTTCGATTCGGACTGTGTGAAATTCGCCTGTCGAGGTTGATTGAATTTGCTGAGTGCAGTTCGCATCCTCACCCCAATGAAGCGTGCCGGAACTATTTCCGGCTGTACGCCATACCACAGTCATACTTGTTTGAGTACCAAACTGTAGGAAAGGTTCAACCCAGAATCTGGGTTCTTGATTCGCCTCGTTTTTCGCTGCCAATTGAGCCAGTTTATTTTGCCGAGCGAACTCTTGTGAGACCCAAGTGTCCTTGGCTGCAATGTGGTACAGAGAAACTTCGCGAATACGGCCATGCATCGGATGAAACTCATTGGTATCGTGAAAAGCACCGATCGTTAACTGGCTAGGCGGGCTGTACAGGATATCGCCTGACTGCTCACTACTTTCCGATTCAAGTTTCCCGTTGACAAACAACTGCATCTGGCTTCCATCGTACACTCCCACGACGTGATAATAGCGGCCTGTTTCATAGTTTGTGCTCGCCTTAATGAATGTCAGTTTGCCATCGCCATCATTGCCGCCTTCAGTCGACAAGCCGAAGTAGAATTTAGAATTGTCGTAGCCCAATATCCAACCACGTTCAGCATTTCCATCATCTTGAATGTGACTGATGATCGAGCCCCATTGGGTTGGTTGATCAATGGCCACCCAGGCAGCCACCGTAAAGGCTCGCTTGGGTAGCATAGCCTGTGTGCCCTTTTCGCTTCGACCAATCACCAATTCACTGAAGCGACCGTCGAAGACGACTGCTTCCCCCATCTCATCGCGGACAACGCTGGGTGTAGATTGAAATACGCCATCCGCGCCAAGTCTTGCCTTCAACGTCATGCCGCTGATGTGGCGCTGCGAGAACTGCCAATGCGCTACAGGGTCTGGACCTTGATGCAGAAGAAATGCACACAGAGTCAGGCTTTTCAGCAATCCAAACAGCATGGTCGTTCTCTTATTGGAGGAACAAGATTTGGTCTTATTGACGAGACGCGTGCCGCTATCGCTTTGGCCAGATTACTTGGCCGAAGTTAGCGAAATTGCTTCCGTCACAGACTTGGTTCCCAAAGGCTTGTGATTGAAGGGACCATCTGCACTAGTCTTAGGCCATGATCCAGAATCTGCGAATTGATTCTCGTCGCGATATTCTTTTTGCAGTCTGGCGATTTCGGCTTTCAATTCAGCGAACTTGGCTGAAACTTCAGGCTTCGCAGCTTCCAGTGGATCGAAGAGCATATTGTGCTGCTCGGTAGGATCTTTCGTCAGATCGAACATCTCATAAGCGTCTTTCTTCCAGTAATAGATCAACTTGTGAGTATGAGTTCGTACACCCAAATGCGCCATTGTGTTGTGATGACCTGGATCGTGGTAGTAGCGATAGTAGACGCTCTTGCGCCAGTCTGTAGGATGCTCGCCTCGCAACAATGGAGCCACGGATCGACCTTGCATACTGGCTGGAATCGGAACTCCGGCCAAATCGAGGAAGGTTGGTGCCCAATCGATGTTCGTGACCAACTCTTCAGGTACATTGCCAGCCTTGATGCCAGGTCCGCGAGCAAGAAGTGGAGTTTTCAAGCCGGGTTCATACATAAAGCGTTTGTCGTACATTCCCAAATCGCCGAGGTACCAACCGTTGTCGGCTGAGTACAGGACGATGGTGTTGGCAGCTAATCCCGATTGATCCAGATAGTCGAGCACTTTACCAACTCCATCATCGACACCCTGCACGCAAGCCAAATAGTCCTGCATGTAGCGCTGATATTTCCACTGGACGAGTTCTTTACCGGTCAGTTTCTTGCCGTCAACATCAACTTCTGTGGGCTTCTCATTACGCCATTGATTCAGTTGAGGGCCTTTCAAATCTTCAGGCGGCGTTAACTTCAGATCGCGTCGAGTTAGATCCTTAGCGATGGTTTGTTGATTAACTGGCAAGCCCGCTGGCCGCGTTGCATAGTCGTCCCAAAGTGTTACTGGCTCGGGGAACTGCTTACCGGCAAACTTGGCTTTGTTCTTGGTGTCAGGTTCCCATTCACGATGCGGAGCCTTTTGATGAAGCATCAAGAAAAAAGGCTTCTCTTGAGGTCTCGACTTAATGAACTCGATTCCTAAATCGGTAGTGATTTCTGTGCAATGGCCTTCGATCTTCAATCTGCCAGACTGAGTCAGAAAATCGGGATTCCAATATGCACCTTGACCTGGCAAAACGATCCAACGATCAAAGCCCGTGGGATCGCTACCCAGATGCCATTTCCCGATGACTCCAGTGTGGTAGCCAGCGGCTTGCAGTTGCTTAGCGACGTGATCTCTAGAACCGTCAAATGCATTGAATACACAGGTACGCCATTAAGGTGTGAATACTGGCCGTCAGCGGCGTTGCTTCTCGGCTGGAGTGCTACAAATCGGGTTAGTTACGAATGAGTTGGCAAATCGAGTTCCCTGAGCTGCCAGACGATCTAAGTTCGGAGTTTGATTGACTTTCGATCCGTAGGCTGAGATTGCGTGCTGAGCGTGATCGTCGGAGAAGATAAAGATGATGTTCGGCCGCTTGGTATCGTTGGCTTGCGCAATTCCGGCCAGTATGGTCAGTAGCAACAAAAAGCAGCCTGGAAAGATAGTTCGATTCATGGTGGGGAGCCGTAAGGTGAGAAGTGGCATCGTGCATGCTAGGTTCGATGGCGTATATCATAATCCATTTTGGCTGGGCGCACTGCAATGCTACTGATCGCTCTGCGGCCAGCAATTCATGTACCTGATCGCTCCGCGGTCAGCCTTGAAGAGAAGCCTGTCGGCAGAGGGATGAGGTTACACTGTCACTGAACGCTCCGCGGTCAGCTTTGAGACCGGGGGAAGAAGGCCTGTCGCGGAGCGACGAGGTTACAATGTAGTAGAAAGAAGCCCAGACGAAGCGAGCGACGAATGTAACTGATCGCTCCGCGGTCAGCTCTGTGTCCGGGGTGGAGGGCGAGAAAACCTGTCGCGGAGCGACGAGGTTACAATCCGAGCAAGAAGGAAATCTATTGAGCCTGTTTAGCCGCCAATTGACTGTTGACCAATTCAACTGGAATTGGAATACCCTTTAGAATGCCTTCAACGACAACCGATTGGCCGACGAAGCCCTGAAACTTAGTGACGACGATCCTGCCACGACGCAATTTTGACATTTCGCACATCAGAACAAGTCGGTCGCCGGGAATAACTGGATCTCGGAAGCGGACGTCTTCTAAGCCACCAAATCCGACCATTTCGCAGCCCAATAGGTCATACTTTTGAGAAAAATAACTGCACATTTGTGCGGCAGCTTCCAACATGACCACTCCCGGCATGAGCGGCATGTTTGGCATGTGCCCTCGCACCCAGAATTCGTTGTTGGTGACGTCTTTGTAGCCAGCGCAGATGTGACGATCGAGATCTTCGAAAACAATAGCCGTCAACTGCTCCATTTCGAAGCGTTGCGGGTTGTACTTACGAATCTCGGCCGCATCAGCAATTACATTGTTGAAGTCGAGCGTTGTCGGGTCGAGTATCAATTCGCGGACAGACACTTCTAGGCTTCTCCGATGTCTACAGGCAACAAACCATCACCAAACTCTGGTTTTGGCAATGAATTAGGTGCGAACCTTGCGGCGCTTTAGCTTGCGAGTCTTGGCGTTGGCTGGGCGAGCGCCGTGGTTGGCTTTCTTGAGCTTATGGTGAGGCTTGGTCATGTTCGAACCCTCCGAAAACGGTATTTTTGGTGTGAAAAGTCCGATAATATTAACAGCTCATCGAAGCCAGCGAAAGGCATAATTGCTCCAGTTTTGGGCTGTTCTTACGGGCTTGATCGCAGTTTCCACCAGTAGCGTTATAGAGCGTTTCGGGCAAAGAAATCACCTGTGTGAGTGGCTGATTCCCGGAAATCCCTATCTACTGGAAATTACAATAATTACGAAACTTGTGACCCTTCGCTTTGAGTTTTGCCGTTGTCGTCATAGAATTAAGATTGCCTCTAAAGTTTGTCAGGAAGCTTCGAGGAATACTTATCTATAGCTTTCTGCTCTTTTCCCAAAACCTGCCTGCTGCCAACCGATCGGAATCGATTCAATGGCCTCGTTTGACCCATTTGGCTCTGAGGATGAACTAAAGCTTCAGCCGCTTGACGAAGAGCAAGGCCTGCCTACGGGATTGCCTGATTTTGACTTTGGCACCGAGCAGTCAGTTTCGTTTGATGAAGATTTAACTGGAGGCGATCCGTGGACTGCGATCGAGGCGGAACCAGTTTTAGCCAATGCTTCCGCTGGTCCAGTTGCAATTGCGGCTATCGCAGATGAAGCTGGTGTCGTCGCAAATCTTGTCCCACCAACTCCGGCAGAACCATTAAGCGACCAAGAGATTGAACGTAGGCGGCAATGGCGCCGGATCATGTTTGGTACGGCGCCCAGTTGGGCAATCAGCTTGGTTCTACACGTGATTTTGATTGTGTCTCTAGCTTTGGTTACGCTTGACCCTGTAGATAAGGTCTTAAGCATTCTGCAGGGTGGTAGTGAAACTGAATCGACAAGATTGAGGATTTCCGTTGAGTGGGCCTCAGGAACTGGATGCTCCACAGCAAGTCGAAGAACAGCAGATGCAGGTGTCCAACGAGTCGCCGAAAGTGGATATGTCTGCAATTCAAGAACCCACATTGCCAAGTCTTCAATCTACCTTACCGAACCTAACTAGTGATATTCTCTCGGACAAGTTGCTGGATCGGAATGTACTGTCCAGTTCCAGTTCGTCGATTTCGTCTGCTTTGACCAGCCGTTCGACGATGACCAAGAGTCAAATGCTGCAAAAGTTTGGCAGCAGTGCCGAGAGCGAAAAATCCGTCGCTCTAGCTCTGAAATGGATCGCGGCCCATCAATTGAAGAAAGGCGGTAAGGCTGGCGCATGGAGCTTCAATCACAGTTTGGCAACTCCCAGAGAAGACTCTAGCGGTGAAGGTGATTACGTTGATTCGACCAACGCGGCTACTGCGCTTGCACTATTACCATTTTTGGGCGCGGGTCAAACACATTTGGAAGGACAATACAAAGCAACTGTGAAGTCCGGGTTGGCTTCGCTAATTTCCAACATGAAAGTTACCACCGAGAACGGTACACCAGTTGGTTCATGGCATGAGACGCGCGGGAATATGTATTCTCATGGGCTAGCGACGATTACGGTGTGCGAAGCCTATGCAATGACGCATGATCCTGATTTGCTGCAGCCAGCGCAACTTGCCCTGAACTACATCATCTGGTTTCAAGATCAAAATGGTGGTGGTTGGCGATATCAGCCTCAACAAGCCGGAGATACATCCGTAGTGGGATGGTGCCTAATGGGTCTAAAGAGCGGACGAATGGGGAATCTTTCGGTTCCGAATGCAACCTTCATTAGGGCCAACGCTTTTTTGGATTTCGTTAGTACCGATAATGGTGCTTTCTATGGTTACACGGGACCTCGCCCTGATCGAAATCCTGCACAAACTTCAATTGGGCTACTATGCAGGATGTATCTAGGTTGGCCAAAGGAGCATCCAGGTTTGCGAGATGGAGTTGCATATTTGGGAAGCGTTGGACCAAGAATGGATGATCTGTATTACACCTACTACGCAACGCAAGTGATGCGACATTTCGGTGGAGACAATTGGGATCGTTGGAATGCAGTTACTCGAGATACGGTAATTAAGGGCCAAATCACGACGGGTGTTGACGCTGGAAGCTGGGATCCTCAGGGACATCACAGTCGAGCCGGCGGTCGTTTGTACCAAACCGCACTGGCCACGATGATTCTGGAAGTCTACTACAGGCATTTGCCGCTTTATACTGACAAGACTGCCGAAGATGAATTCGAGATCTAGAATTTAACCTATGGCTCTGCGATTAGTTTTCTATTTCTATGGCTCTTCATCTTCGTCTTCGTCTTTACAGTTCTCTCGCTCTGCGATAGTCGCTTTCTTCAAGAATCTTCCCGAACTCTGCGCCAGCAAAGTTTGACCGCGGAGCGATCAAGTTTGGTTCTGACCGCACTGTGATAGTTTTCTTCCGCTCTAGGACTCGTTACCTCGTCCACTACTGCTTCGTAGTGCAGAATCGCTATGATCGCTACCATGTGTACTCGTAAATCCGCTGGATACTTGTTCCTGCAACTTTGACGCAGCCTTCGAATTGGTTTTAGCATAGGGTTCAGTTGCGACTTTTTGTCGCCAATCGGGATGCCCCAAACAACCCTAACGTAGCGATCGTTCTGCGCGCAGTCAGCCCGTAGATACTGGTGTCGCTCATCGTCCAAGGTGATTGCATGATCTCGGTGGCATGGCTGACGGTTCCAATAGCAGATCTGAATGTAGGGCTTCCGCTCCGCTACGACATTTTCAGCGAAAATGGCGAGCAGATTGCTCGTCTTGGCGAGCGCGTTACGCAGCACACAAAATCGTCTTGGGGTCAGCTTGGCTTTGATCGGGTCTATGCCAAAGTAGTCACCGAAGCTAAGGAAGATATTCACTTTCAAGCCTACGATACCAATGTCGTTCAAAGGCTCGAAAGGAATCTCAATCAAGCTAATCAAATAATAGGGACGGTTGCCAGTAACAAGAAAAATCATCACACATTGACAAGCTTGGAGTTCGCACAAGTCTGCGGCGAAATGCTTAACTCGATTCAATCTGACTCCTCTGCTGCGCTATTTCTACTGGCTTCATCTCTAATCAAACAAACTGATCAGGAAGCGATCCAAGTTGCTAATCGTTGTTCGCAAATGTCACTGCTGGCCATGACAATTGCTTACGAATTGGGATTGGTACCTGCCGAGTGCCAGGCGATTGGCACAGTGGCCATGTTGCATGACATATCTTTGATGGCGGAATTGGATAGCGATGTTGACCGATCGGTCTTTTATCGGCAGCATCCATTGCGAAGCGCTCGAATTGTGCAGGGCATCGTTGGGTTGCCCGCCAAAGTAATCAGCGCTGTCGCACAGGTTCACGAAACCATGTTGGGTGATGGCTATCCGCAGGGAGTATACCTCGGAAAATACCAACGAATCGCAAAAGTGGTCGGCGTGGCTGATGCCTTTCTAACGCTAACTCGACGATTACAACCTGAATCAATGCCAGCGGCGATGAACTTTCATCCTGCTGACGCGGTAGGATATTTGATGTATCAAGCAATTCATGGTCGATATGATACGGAGATAGTCAAAGCTTTGATCTCATCGGGTTCGTTGTATCCAATTGGTTCCAGCGTTATTCTAAACGATCAAACAACCGCAACGGTACATCGAAGCACAAAGACGGCAGGATCCAAGCCTGTTATACGACGAGAAAGCGACAATAGCTTAATCGACCTTCGCTACTCGCAATTGAAAATCGCTGGTCCCAATCGCAATGCCTATGACTATCAGCCGCTTCGCAAGTCACAACTCGACACTCTTCGAATTGCGTAACGGCATTGTTCCTTTGTCCACCCGACTTAAGCAGTCAAAGAGTTGCGGCTGATCGTTGAACGAAGCGATTCCATTTCCATGGATTGCTTGGTGAGTGCAACCACCGTTTGAACCTGTAGCTTGTGATAAATTCGAATCTTCCGAGACTCGACTGTTCTAACACTAACACCCAAGTCGCTGGCGATCTTGGTATTGCTGGTTCCTTCGAGCAAAAGATTCAAAACGTCATTCTCTGCATCAGTAAGACTAGCGTAGTATCCGTTGAGTTGCCGATATCGAGTCCACTGTTTGGCCCACTTTTCAGCATGACCCAGCATCGTACTGAACTCTCTAGGAAACGACTTGCATTGATCATCGAACAACCAACCAACACCCAATCGCACTAAGCGTACTGCATCGTCGCAGGTGATGAGCCGGTCGGTACAGACTAGGAATCGATCAGTACATTTGCGAATCGCTTGATCTACAAACGGCGCTAAATCGCCAACTAATGACTGATCAAATACCACAAGAGTCGGACGTTCTGAAGGTGTACTGAAAGTTTGAATTGCTTCAAAGCACTGAAGCGAGATTTGGTGTCTATTGCACTCAGATCTCCAGAGTTGTCGACGACCAGCAAGTGTGTCAAAAAGCCAGATTTGTAGTTTGGGGCCATCGGTTGACATGTTATTGTCACCTAACGAGTTGCCGTATCAATCACATGTTCGATTCTGAGTTCTTCGACGCAGAATAACAAGCTGACTTACACAGCATTCACTCTAATGCGACAATCTGCCAATGACGACTGGGTATAACCCTGGCAAGTCTGCGATCCAATTCGTAATTCGATCGCAGACTTGAATTATTGCAGCATCGCCCTGCGAACCAATTTCTACTTCGCGCGAATCGTAACAGACGATCCATCGACCCAATGTTTGAACTCGTCGGTGTAATACAGATAAACGCGACTAGCTGGAGCAGCATACTTTCCAGGAATGGCGGCAATCAAATCAATGGGCATATCCACTCTTGCTTCCGCTGCAAGATCTCGCCAATAAAGTATCAGTTCACGGCCGCGAACTTCGTAGGCCGCGATCTTGTTCGCTTTGACGAACTCTTTTAGTTGATCGTGTCGTACCTCCATGCCTCCAGGAATGCCGATGATGGCGATCGGAGTTGGCACAGCTTCACCTTTGCGATTGATGATAGAAACTGAGATGTTTGCGATGTCTCCTTCGGTGAGTTGAGTTTTGGTCATTCGTGTTTCCAGGTGAACTTTACAAAATTCGCTACTCTCTGGCTTGATACGATAATAACTCGTTGCCATCGAGTAAGGCATCTTGGAACCGTTTTCCATGCGCACAGCGATAGAGTGTTTGCCTGCGGTCAGGTTGAACGCCGGCAGCTTGATGGCTCCACGATCATCTCCAAGAAATGCCACCTTCTCACCAACTGGTTTATCATCGACAAATAGTTGTAGTGATCCGGCTACCTTAGGTGTTGCATTGGCTGCATCGTAGGCCACTATTGCTTTGAGTGCGAGCACTGTGGATTGTGTTGAGCCAAAGCGACCTGACTTGCAATGCTCCATCAGATACCTCATGCCATGTTCAACCTGAGGTGCGTAGCTCCGATTGCGAAGCCAAGCCAAAACAGCGAGTGATGTGGTTTCGATTTCAAGGGCCTCTCCTCCGCTGCCAGTAACCGATGTTGTGGCTCCACGAATGTTACCTGCTTGCTCTTGCAATCCCGCCAGCTTATCGAGCATGACATTGGCACCGTCATTGTCTTTTGCCAAAACCAACACGTTAGCGGCCAGAGCTAGGACGTAACTGTTGGTAGATTTTAGACCGGCCTCGCGTACCCAGGTAATTTCTTTTGATAGATCTGCATTGACTTTCGCCTCCAGCAGCGCCCAAAGGTCATAGGTTGTTGCAATTTCGGCGTCGGCATATCAAGTGTGTAGTGTATGAGTCTTACGAACAAAATTGCCCTTACCATCACGCTGAGCCAATAACCAATCTTTGGTTCGATTCAACATGTTCGAGTCGACGAATCGAACCTTGGACATGTCGGTAAACTGCATCAATCCATAAGCTGTCAGAGCATCATGGCCAGGGTCTTGGCCGAACCACTCAAAACCGCCTGATTTGCATTCGAAACCAATCAATCGACCGTAGCCTGTTTCCAGAGTGCGTGAAGCTCGTTCAATAATGCTCGGGTCGACCCCATGGTGTGACATGAAGTACTGTTGAGCCATCACGAGCGGATAAGTAGTTGAACTGGTTTGCTCGAAGCAACCGTAGGGCTCTTGAATCAGTCGTTCGAGAGCAGTAGTTAGGTTCGCCAGAGGCGAAGGATAAACTACAACTTGCGATTGCATGCTGCCTGGAACGAGATCTTGAGCGATCTCAAAATCATGTTTGACCGTTTCGCCTGGACCGATCATGCCGCCACGGCCCTGCTCCACTGGGAAACCAAGCGGACGAACAACGAAGCTTCTTTTGTGAATCAGACACGGTATCTATGTTGGATTTAGGCTGTGCGGCTTGTGTCGCGGCGGTAACTTCCAAGACTTGTTCGCCGAGCTTCGATCCAATTTCGATTTTTGCAACGTGACGGATTCGACTATCGGCATCAATTTCAAATGAGCTTGAGCCTACCTGGACTTTATTGTCTCCCGCATTGATGGTCCAGTTAAGATTGTTGATGCGTTGCTCAGTCGCGTTAATGGCAGCGATTGGCAAATCAACGATATCCCCCGCCGTAACCTCCATCGGCAGCTTCGATTCGATGTAAAACGGCACTACGGATTGAATTGATGTACGGCTGGCGCCAAGTCCGCCATTTGCCGATAATCCATCGGCGGCAATTTGAAACGATGTGATCGAATCGTTCAACGCAAACTCAAAACTAGCTTCGCCTTTGTCGTCTGTCCGTAGGCCTGCAGACCAGAACAGGGTTTCTGCAAAATCGGTTCTTTGATTGACTGGTCTATTTGGTGAAACTTCATGAGCGTATACTCGTACAGTCGTAAAGCTTGCTCGAATTTCAGAAGCGCTAGCGCCGCGACCTCGGCCACCCAATCCCCCACCACCTAGGCCGCCGACTACGGGCATTCGCTTTGCCAAAGCTCCCTCTGCAACTACTGCGTTAGCTCGATCGCCCGCTGGAATCGCTGGAGCCTGATCTTTCTTGGCATCGGCAACAACCTTGTTATCTGCAAGCATATCAAGCGGTGCTGGAGCTTCTCTTTGTGGCAATGCTCCCTCTGCCAGCTTGTCATTTTGTTTCAGCTTGAATCGTTCGACTCGACCACCACCGAATCCACCGGGCAAACCGGGATCTGCAAATCCATCCATGCCGCCAGATCTCAAAGGCGGAAGGAGGTGAGCCAGAACGCGTCGGCCAATCTCCCCGTGGTTGGCCAAGAACTCAGTTGGCTTAATCACCGCAAACCGCCTCCAACCTTGAGTTCCCAAGAGCAGATCGGTAGCAAGTGCTGCTTTGGGTTCTAGGGGATTCAAGTAGACGTGAGCATCGGCAAGTTCTTGAACATCGCTTTCAAGCAATACTTGAACGGGCAGTTGAGGTGCCTGCTCGCGTTTGTCAATCATTTCCAAAACGCTTTCGTCTGTTACGGTAAGTCCAACCAAGGCGCTCAGTGGCTTACCATTTTCGTCGGTCGTGATTACTTTGACCTTAGTCTTACCGCCTGGGGTCAATTTTGATTTTTCTGGCTGGATTTCGATTCGCACCGCCTTGCTGGGCTCGCGAAACACGAGTCGCTCGGCAATCGGTGTTTGGGCGTCTTTCCAAATAGTCGCAATTAACACGCCGTCAGCACTCGAATCAATTTTGTCGAAGCTCAACACTTGCGAATTGCCTGTTGATTTCTTCTCTACGTCAATTCGCTGGAGAACTCGTTCGCGTTTACTCAGCGTGACGTAGCCTGCGTCGAGCGTTGTGCGTACCTCAATCGGAATCGGTTCACCTTTCGCATACGTTTCTTTCAATGATCGAAGTGTAGCGCCTTGGGCTTTGACCTCGGGAAGCTTGAAGGTCGTAGCAATTCCGCTTGGCTGAGTGATTTTCAGTGTATAGGCTTCGCCCAGTTTTGGTGTAACGCTGAATCGTCCTCGGCCCTCATGCTCTGTTTTGAATTCTGCAACTTGTACTCCAGCGCGATTGAGTATCACGCCTGCGATGTCGGCAGGCTTCCTGGCAGGTGTTTTGGCTTCCAGGTAGACCCTACAATTCAGCCCGGCGATCAGATCACCGCCTTCTGGATAAAGTTGAAGGTCGACGGTTTGCAGTAAGATTGGAATCGTTTTTGAAGCGGTTTCCACAACACCGCCATCTTCGATCGTCATGGCAATAGTGCCTTCGCCTCGACGCATTTTTTCCGGCAACGAGAATCGTGCTAGTGACTTGCCGCTTGAATCAACCGACAGTGATGATTTTGCAACTTCAACTCCGTCAACTAAACCAACTGCAGTTACCTTGGCTCCAGTCGGAAAACCACCTTCGGCTCTTGAGACATCGAGCATCGCTACGACTTCGTCGCCGGGACCATAGCCATCGCGCAGAAACTTGATTTGAGTCTTCAATCGCGGCGCGCGATAAGCGCGGATATCAAATTTGCGTTCGGCGGGAGCATAGCCATCGAAAGGATGCGTTACCTTGATCGTGTACTCGCCGCCGGCCTGGCCATCGGGTACCGTCCAACTGAAACCTGCCACGCTTTCCTTAACTTCAGCGTATCCTTGCGCGACTACATTGCCCTTGGGGCCAGTTATTTGAAACAGTGGTATTCCGCCCATTCCATCAGCCATTGGCTTGTGCGTTGAATGGTGTAGCCGGACCGCTCGCACATAAACCTGCTCTCCGATACGATAGATCGGTTTGTCAGTCGAGATAAACGTTTGATGGCGATCGACGCCTCCGAGATTGCTCAAAAGTTCGTCTTCGGTAGTTGAGCCCGCCTTTTTCGGTTCGTCAATTGCGGCGGCTTGACGAGGCTCAAAACCTGTGGGCGTTGAAAGAACCAGCGTCGGAATAACGCAGGCGAGACTGAACAGGCCCAGTAACTTGAGTCGGTTGAATGGGGAGCTTACGGTACGAAACATAGCAACGCCCTTCTGTGTGCAAGAGAAGCGGTGATTAGAAGACGAGTTTTTCAAGGAAAGGCTGGAAATGCTCTGAATTGTCGAGGATTTCAATGCCAGTAGCAGGACTGACGCTGGATTCACAAAACCAGTTCCCGAAAAAGTGACGTGGGTGCCACTGGCCCTGCCAGTGTTCGATGAGTTTGATAGTCTGCTAAGCTTGATTTTTCCAACCTTCTAGTTTGGGCACAATGAAATGCCGAAGTAACCAGTCTTGGATAGCTGAGGGAATTTCCTAAAGGCCGTTTGCTGTCGAATCTGGAATGTTTAAGATCAGGAGGACTTGTTGTTCGAGCCCTAAAGCTACTCTGGTCGAGCATGATTCTGTGGTGCAGAATTTGGAAACTTCGATTGCTTTGTTCAAAGGGACAAGAGGCATTGGAGGATCGGTGATGCAAGCTTCTTTCCAACTTCGGCAGCACTGGCAAGGCCAGTGGCACCCGGGCGATAACTGGAAAAGAAATCTGAATCTCCTTGCCATTCACTGCCATCCCGTTGCTGTTGAATTTTGGTTCCATCAGCTCAACTTTTTCATTGGTCAAAAGCGACAAGCTGGATGGACTTAGCCTCAATCAATCGTTAGAGGCTTAGCACAAACCTGTTGAAAAGTACCATAACAAAGAAACCGGCCAAAAAAGCCAATAATTTAGGCGATCTGCCAGCAACTGCACCTGTTAACGAACAAATTAGACCGACGGTGCAATGCCCAAGTGACAGCATTGTTAAGAATTCGACAATTGCGCTGTATGTATCTCGTTGGCCTTGTAACTTACCCAAACAACCGTAAAAGGCCAAGCTGAGGATCGAAATCGAAGTACAGATTATCAGAAGCCTCAGTAAGAACTTTCGAAAAGACAATAGTTCGATGTGGCTCTCGAATATTCGGAAGTACTCCTGACGTTCTATACTGATATCTGCCAAACTCTGGACATTGAGTGTGCCCCTTCCAATGAAGAAAGAAGAAACAAGTCCAATCAAAAACGCTTCACCCATATTTTTGAACCCGCCAACTTTCGAAGCGGTCGATCATCTCCGATGTTATTGTTAGTGGACTCTGCTCCGAGCCACTTTATTCGTTTTCGTTCGGTAGTGCCAAACCGACAACTACTTCGATTGTATTCCGTTTAGTGCTAAACTGCCTGTAGCTTTTGCGTTTCAAACTTCAAACTTCCTAATTCGAACTTCATCCATGAATGCTGCTGATACAATCCGTTGCTTGTTGGTAGAAGAGGTCGACGGCAAGCCGACGATGTCGATTCAGCATTTGCCTCGACAGCAATTTGTTGTGGGCAATGTGACAATTCAGGTTGCCTACTCTTCGTTGAATTTCAAAGATGCGTTGGCCTGTCAGGGACACCGAGGCATCATACGCAAGTTGCCCCACGTTCCAGGGATCGATTTAGCCGGTACAGTTTTAGAGAGCGAATCGGATAGGTTTGTAGTTGGCGAGTCCGTCATAGTGACTGGATACGATCTGGGTCAAGGACATTGGGGAGGTTGGTCGCAGTTAGCTTGTGTCCCCGAAGATTGGATAGTCAAACTACCTGTCGGTTTGGACCTTTTTGAGTCAATGTTTATCGGCACTGCTGGATTCACCGCTGCACAATGCTTGATCGCGTTGGAAAGAAACGGTGTAACGCCCAGCAGCGGACCAATCGTTGTGACGGGCTCCACAGGTGGTGTGGGCAGCTTAGCTGTGCGTTTACTGGCTCAATCTGGCTACGAAGTTGTGGCTGTGACCGGCAAGTCGGATTGTCATTCAGCACTAAAATCAATTGGTGCCAGTCGTGTGTTAACTCGCGAGGAGTTGCTTGCTGGCGAAAGTTCTCGTCCCATGCTTTCAGCTCAATGGGCTGGTGCAGTTGATACGGTTGGTGGAGCAGTATTAATCAACTTGCTCAAGTCGACTCAGTATGGTGGCTGTGTAACCGCGTGTGGCTTAGTCGCAGGTCATCAGCTCGACATGACGGTCTATCCATTTCTTCTGCGTGGAGTCAGCCTATGTGGAGTCGCGTCGGCAGATTGTCCCATGACTCAACGACTCGAAATTTGGAAAAGGCTTTCGACCAACTGGAAGCCCCGGCACCTTGAAATTTTGTCGACGGTCGTTGGCTTAGAACAATTGCCTGAATTTGTTTCGAAGATGTCAAAGGGAGAAGTTGCAGGTCGAGTGGTGGTGAAGCTGTAATGACTGAGCAAGAAGATAGTTACTTAATGAATTCCGCCGAGTAATAGAAGGTCTTATTGGCGTGCATTAAGAATTCGGTGATCTTAACTGTAATGTCGATCGCTAATTTTTCACCAACTTCTAACTTCTGAGTTGGATAACCTTCCATCAAAAGTACAAGATTTTCGCCCACCAGGACGGTGCATTTGAATTGCCCGCTGACATGTTGAACGGTAATGGTCTTATCTTTGAGTGAAAGCTCCGAATCGATTGAAATCGGGGCGTAGTTTTCGCCTTTTGCAACCTGAACGACTGAGCTATTTAGATTTTGTGGATTGCAATAGGGATTTTCGGCGGGAACTGCCCTCACTGAAGTCTCTCGCTCCCTAGTTACTGTGAAAACGGCAATCAACCCAAACGCAATCACTATTGATTTCGTTTTCATCTTAGCACCGATTCCAAAAAAGTTGTCTTTCCGATCCGTACAACTGGCTATGACAATCAACACAAGTTGCATCCTAGCAGATTTGGCTATCGTTCGCATCGTGAAATGGTGACTGGCGATAACCGTGTTTTGTACTTTACAAAGCCAACATTTTTGGATGGGCGCGAAAGCGTCGATCGACGACAAAATTCGCGACGAATTCGACTTCAATTGTTGGCTGAGAGATCTGATGGAATCGTTTGGTTGAACTTTAAGCGGTCCTTTGATCTTCGATCGCGATCCCCGCAGGAGTTGCGGCAAATGCGTTATTCGTAGCTCCCGTTCCAAAGATTTTTCGCCATAAGCGCTTGGACCAATTGCGAAGGTCATCGAATAGAGAATAGGTCACAGGGGTTACCAACAAGGCGAGCAACAGACTGAGCGCTTGCCCGCCAATGATGATCTTGGCCATACTAGCGCGAGCGCCTGAGCCGGGCCCCTGACCGATCGCAATCGGAACCATGGCGGCAATCAACATCACAGTAGTCATCAGAATGGGACGCAATCGAGTGTGATTGGCTTCCAAGATGGCGGCTTCGCGATCTTGGCCATTTCGAACCAATTCGTTCGTTTTGTCGACCTGCAGAATCCCGTTCTTTTTGACAATTCCAATCAGCATGAACAGACCAAAGAGAGCATAAAGATCTAGTGGCTGACGGAACAACATCATCGACAGCAGTCCGAAAGGAACTGTAACGGGCAACGCAGTCAGAATGCTGATGGGTTGAATCCAGCTTTCAAATTGAGCGGCTAGAATCAAGTACATGAATAAAAGACTCAGCACAAATGCGATCATGAAGTAATAGCCCGTTTCACCAAGAGTTTTGGCTTGGCCTGCGAAGCTGATCTGATACTCCGGAGGCATTTCAAGCGTCTTGGCAATTCTTCCTGCAGCCGCAACGGCTTCGTTGAGCGACACGCCGTCTGGATTTCCCATGATCGTTACCGTTCGTTGACGATTCAGTCGATCAATCTGGCTTGGGCCACGTTTCTCTTCCCAACCGGCCAAACTGTTCAGTGGTACCAATCCAGCTTTAGGCGTTGGTATCATCAGCGAGTCGATCGTCTGAGGATTGCTTCGAAAAGCTTCATCGGCTCGCAGCCACACATCGTATTGCTCGGAGCCTTCTTTGAAGTGAGTAACTGGCTGACCGGCCACCAACACATTCAGCGTGCTGGCAACTGTTTGCACCGACACACCTAGGTCAGCGGCTCGATCGCGATCCACAGACACCTGCAACTCTGGTTTGCGAATCGAAAGCGTCGAGTCGACATCGCTCAAGCCACGAAGTTTCTGTAGACCATTTCGAAGTTGATCCGAGTATTCAGCAAGCTTTTCAAGTTCAGGGCCCTGAAGAGTCATTTGGAATAGTCGCGTATCTTGACCATTTGCCTGAATTGCCGAAACGTCTGTAACGGCTGATCGGATGTCGGGGTAATCCAATAGTACTTTTCGAGCCTTACTCATGGCATCGAACTGCGTAAAACCTCGTTCGTGAATTTCCACCATGCGAAAGTAGATTGAACCGCGAGTCACATCTCCAACACCTTTACCAGAACTCTGTCCAACTACCGTGTAGTGATGGCGGATACCAGGAAGTTGGCTAATTCGAGATTCGATTTCGCTAATGATCGCGTCGGTACGCTTGAGTGTGTAACCTTCGGGTGTGATAAAGGTCACCTGAAACTCGCTTTGGTCGTCTCGGGGAACCAGGTTCATCCCGATGCGCATGGCGATCGGGCCTGTGGATAGTATCACCAAGATGCAGATGAGGACCAACAACCAGCGGTGATGCAGCGACCAACGCAATGTCACGCCATAGCCGTAATCGAAAGCTCGATAGATCCAGCCTGACTTCGATTTCGGCTGGGAGTCGCCGCCCGAATGCTCGAGCTTGAGGAATCGAGAGCACAGCATCGGCGTAAGCGTAAACGACACGAAAAGACTCATCGTGATTGCAAAGGCAACGGTCAATCCAAAGCTGCTGAAGAACCGGCCGACGATTCCACCCATGAAACCGATCGGCAAAAAGATTACCAGTAACGAGAGGCTAGTTGCCAGAACAGCCAGCGAGATCTCTTTGGTACCATCGCGCGAGGCGGTCATGGCGTCTTTGCCATACTCTTCCATATGACGAAAGATGTTTTCGTGCACCACCACGGCATCGTCGATCACAATACCTATAGCCAGAATCAAGCCAAGCATGGTGATATTGTTTAAGGTAAAGCCCATGTACCACATGAACAAGAACGTTGGCACGATCGAAGTAGGAATGGCCAAAGTTGCAATCACCGTTGTGCGCCAGTCGCGAATGAATAGCATTATTGTGGCTGACACAAGCACCGCGGCCAACAATAAGTGGAAGCGAACCTCCTCCATCGAGTTGCGAACGAACCGAGATTGATCCTGAGTGATCTCCACTCGCATATCAGGTGGCAACAGTGGTCGAATTGCTGCCAGTTTTTGTTGAACTTCGTCAGAAACTCTGATCGTATTGGTGCCCGATTGCTTTTGTACAAACAGGCTGACCGCCGTTTGATTGTCGAGTCGTGAAGCACTTCGAGGCTCTTCGAAAGAGTCTTCAACCCGAGCGATGTCCTCAATTCGAATCGCTCGATCATTGCGATTAGCAACGACAATACTATTGAACTGCTTGACCGTTGGAATGCGTCCAATAGTTCTTAGCACAAGTTCACGCGGGCCCTGTTGCAGGACGCCTCCAGGGATCTCGACATTTTGAGTCATCAACGCGTTGCGAATGTCATCGACCGAAAGCTTGTAGGAGGCTAACTTGTTCACATCTAGCCACACGTTGATCGCTCGATTGCGACCGCCACTCAGAAACACCGCGCCAACCCCGGAAACGGTTTGCAGCGGCTCCTGAATCTTGTGTTTAGCGATCTCAGTTATTTCGCGAATGTCGCGACTACCCGAGATGGTGATTGTCATAATTGGAGCTGCATCCAAGTCGAACTTGCTTACGACCGGCATTTCCATTCCGATCGGAAGTCGCTTGAGCAGCAACGAAATCTTGTCGCGGACCTCTTGTGCCCCGATGTCACCGTTTTTCTCCAAGTCAAACTGAACAATAACTTGACATGAGCCCTCGCGAGTGATCGATCGAAGTTCGTCGACTCCCGAGATCGTATTGAGCGACTCTTCGATGACCTTAGTTACGGACGATTCCATCTCTTCCGCGCTCGCGCCAGACAGTTCAGCTTGAACAGAGACGAAGGGGAAGTCGACTTTGGGAAAAAGGTCGACACCAAGTTGCAAGTAGGAAACCAAACCTAGAACAACTGGAACGGAAACCAATACCCAAGTGAAAACAGGACGACGGATGCAAAGTTCGGATATACTCATGATGCAGTCGCCTGATCCGCATGGATAATTGAATGTTCATCTCCTTTGTTGGGCTGTTTAGCCTCTAACTTACGTTCTTCGACGGCAATGCCGTCAGCCAGGCCGTTTTGGCCGCTTGTAACAACAACGGTTCCTGGTTGAAGATCCGGTGACGCAATCTCAACCCAATCTTGTCCTTGCCTGCCTAAGGTCACTTGAATCTCTTTGGCAATACTCTGATCAACGACAAAAAGTTTGGTAACTCCTGCGAACGAAACGACCGACTCCCAAGGCACGACAACCGCTCGTTGATTGGTGGCTGTTATGATTTCGGCCTGAGCAAATCCACCTGGTTTCAAGCGACCGTCACGGTTGTCGATAATGATTTCGACTTCGAAGGCTCGTGAAGCTTGATCGATGGTTGGATTGATCCGAGTCACCTTGCCTTCGATCGGATCCCGCGATGAAGCCACATGAACTCGCACGAACTGGCCAGTTTGTACGGTTCCCACGAATCGCTCAGGTACTGGCACTTTCAATCGTAGCGTTGAATCAATTACCAGGTGAAATAGCTCAGTACCTTGGCGTACGTAGGAGCCTTCTGAGACGTGACGACCGGAGACTGCATAGACTGCGGAACTGTTGGTGAAAGTAACCGGCTGAGTTGGCAGAGGCGCGCGAACGGTGGTGTTAGCCTGCTCTTGTCGAGCGATCGAAAGAGCCTCACCTCGCATTGCAATCGTGGATAGAGCGGCTTGAGCGACTAGCAGTTGGTTTTCGTACTCGGCTTCCGACATACGAAGCTCGGCCAGACTGTTCTCGACGTCTTGTTGTGAACTAGCTCGGGAGGTTGCCAAGGATCGAATGCGTTCAGCGTTTGCTTGGCTAAGGTTCAGCTTCGAGAACGCTTGCTTGACCGTGGGAATTTGCTTGATGTCGAAGTCAGCAGGAGGAGGAGTCTTCAAGCCGATTCGCGATAGATCGACTTGTAAGGATCGTTCTGCTTGTCGCACCGATAGATCATAGTCGGTTGAATCGATCTGCAGTAGATCTGCGTTGGGCTCGACTCGATCCGACACATCGCAGAACAATTTCTTGACGTGGCCCGCCGACTTACTGCTGATTGTAATATTCTCGAATGCGTGCAACGTACCCATGACTTCGACCACGCGTTCGACTTCGCGAGCGGATATCTGGCCGAAGGTCACTTTTACTTTCTTAGCCTCATCAGTACGAACACGCGATGTGCTTGGATCGTCGGAATGAGGCTTTGTAGCGTAGGTCCAAGCGCCGAACGCACCCACTGCCACCAGCAGTATGACCAAAAGCGAGATGATTTGACTGCGTAAGTTACGCATTACGATCGTTCCTTTCAGCTACTGATTCAATTTTGGAATCAGCCTTTGGATAAAGTGTCTGTCGCGCGTGTTCCTGTTCGGTCCACAGGCCCTCGAAGACGATGCGCAGGAAGTGTTCAGCTTGTTGAGCGTGTTGGCCTCGTCGCTTGAGCAAGTGGTTGGTCAGAATGAGGCCGAAAAGCATCTCATTGACCAACGAAAGCCATTCGATGGGCAGCGAGCCACGAATTCTGTTGGCGGCAACTAGGCGGAGATGCCGGTCAAGCCATGGTTCGATGTTGGCCTGCGAGACCGCGAAAAAGGTTGGTTGAGCCTGATCCTTTAGGCAAGCGCGTTCTTGAAGAAACAGCTCGGCCAGCTCGGGATGTGAATCGAAGTACTCGAGGAAGGCTCGGATTGCTGCATAGATCTTTTCCAGATCATCGTTGACTGTGGCAATGCGAGCCTGAACGAATTGATCCAGGTCCGTCAATCCCTTGTGGAGGGCTGAGAGCATCAGCTCACGTTTCGATGGAAAGTAACGATAGATCGTCCCTTTCCCAACTCCCAGACTTTCCGCAATCGACTCGACATCGGTACCGGCATAGCCCTTTTCTGAAAAGTGCTTGGTAGCTTCGGTCAAGATTTCGTCCTGTCGGCGCTGCTTGAGTCCTTCCTCCTTGGGACGGCCGCGAGCCGATTCGAATTTGCCGATTTTTTCTTGGGACATCGGTTCAAAAGCAAGCAAAACTAAGGAATGTCAATTATCGGACTGACCAGTCCGTCACAAAAATGGTAGTCCGTAAGCAAGCCCCCGTCAAGCCAAGTCGTAGGCCGTAACAAGCGAAGCGCGGTTACGGCATCCCATAGGTAGCTACTTTCGACAGAAGGTGGATTGGCCGGGCGATTCTCAGTACTTCCGCTCCTGTTTCTCCTCGTATTCGCAATCGCAAACGTTCACCCACAAGCACTGCGAGACGTTGAAAACGGTTCATAGCACTGAAATCTGTACTCATTGATCCAGCTTGCGCTACTACCCTACATTCTGAAGCTGGAACTCGGGTTTTCTACGTGCGGAGGGCCGTAAAGGTTGCACTCGAAAGACTTGGAGAACAAGCTGGATGGGGTGATCGACACTACACCCGACAGTCCGTAACAATGTCACGATAAGCGCAGGCCTGTTTGTGTTTGTTCCTATGATGCAGTTCGCTAATTTAGATGCGGAATAAACCTGATTTCAGCAAGATTTAGAATCGATTACTAGGTAAAAAATGTCCGAGCAGAGCTTTCGCGAAGTTCGACCAGGCTACAGCAGCCCGGCGGTCCTTGGCTTCCCTATCTTTGGCTTGATGCTCGAGTTCGGTCTGATTTTTGACTGTTACGTCAACGACTTGTTCAACCAAACTTTTTTGATCACAACGCTGAGCATTACGGGGCTCACTTTGTGTGCGTTGATCGTTGCCCTGCTGTACAAAAGAACGGTCGAGCTAACGTCTAATGGCTATCGTGAGCGCTCGCAGATTTCACGCTGGATACTCTGGGAGGAGAATTATCCTTTGCACGAGGTGGTAGGATTCGAATCGATCGGAGATCCCGACGGTGAATGCCGAATGGATCTTCGCTTGAGTAACGGCGAACGACTTGCGGGACTGAACTATCTCGGAAATACAGATGTCGCCGAGCTTGCGAATAGGCTCAACAGTTTACTTCGCGAGCTTAGAGCTCAGGATCATGTGATCCTCAATACCACAAATAACGGGAACATTCATGCCTGCACAGTACATACAGTCGACTAGTGATCTCGACGCTCTGTTTGGAACTGTTTCGGAAGCGGCAATTCGCAAAGAGGTGAACTCGATTCATCCCGTCTACCGTCGCTGGATCGAAGCTTCGCCTTTTGCTGTGATAGCAACATCTGGGGCAAGTGGTCTGGATGTTTCGCCCAGAGGTGATCCAGCGCCGTTGGTGCGTATTATTGACGAAAAGACCCTGCTGCTGCCCGAGCGACGTGGTAACAATCGCGTTGACGGTCTTCGCAATCTGCTAACCGATCCGAGAGTCTCACTGATATTCTTTGTGCCTGGAGTAAACGAGACCCTACGCTTGATTGGGAAAGCCAGAATTTGTGTCGATGCAGATCTGCTCCAGTCATTTGCAGTAGATGGCAAACTTCCCAGATGTGTTCTGGAGATCAAAGTTGATTCAGTGTTTTTTCAATGTGCTCGGGCTCTAATTCGTTCCAGCTTGTGGGATAGTCCAACACGACTGGGGCAGGTGCCAACCGCCGGAGAGATGTTGGCGGCAGTGTCGAACGATACTGTTGGTGGCCAAGCTTATGATGCTGAATTGCCTGAAAGAACCCGCAAGACGTTGTACTGAAGTTGATTCGATCAGCGCGAAAGAGCCGGGTCAGATCAGGCCAGCTTCTGGCGAACCCAGCTACTTGTTCAAGTTCTAAGACTGTCGATTGCCGTAACTGCGCTGCGCTTGTAACGGCCTACAAAGAGCTTGTTACGGCCTACGTGCTACTTGAAGAGAGGAAGATCATCGTCGGGTGGCGGCGCGATTTTGAGGTGTTCATAAGCTTTTGGAGTGGCACAGCGGCCGCGCGAGGTTCTGATGATCAGCTCGCTGCGTAGCAAGAACGGCTCAACTTCATCAACCAGAGTGTCAGCCGAGACATTCATTGTGTGTGCAATTGCTTCGATGCCTGCCGGACCGCCACCGAAAACTCGAATGATCGTTTCGATGTAACGCCGGTCTTGCTTGTCCAGGCCAACCGGATCAATGCCGGTCATCTCCATGGCTCGGACGGCGATATCTAGCGACACTTTTCCGTCGGACTTGGACATGGCATAGTCGCGAACCCATAACAAGCGGTTGTTAGCGATACGTGGAGTGCCTCGGCTTCGTTTTGCAATCTCTGCGGCTGCATCTTGAGAAACTTCTACGGTCAATTTGTCGGCGTTGCGCGTAACAATCTCTCTGAGTTCAGCGTGCGAGTAAAACCCTAAGTGTTGGCGAATTTGAAATCGATCTCGAAGTGGACCGCTCAGCATTCCAGCTCGAGTTGTAGCGCCGATTAGAGTGAACGGCTTGAGCTGTAGGTTAAGAGTTCGAGCGCTAACGCCCTCACCCAATACAATGTCGATTCGGAAATCTTCCATCGCCGTGTAAAGGTACTCTTCGACCGCTTTGGGCAATCGATGTATTTCGTCGACAAACAGGACGGAACGCTCTTCCAGGTTGGTCAGGTATGGAATGATATCTTTAGGAGCCTTTAACGCGGGACCACTGGCCATTTGCACGCTAACGCCCATCTCTCTGGGAATGCAGGTGGCAAAAGTTGTTTTGCCAAGTCCAGGAGGTCCATCAAATAGAATATGCCCAAGCGGCTCCTCTCGTTTTCGGGCCGCATCGATAGCAATATGAAGCACCTCAATAACTTCACGCTGACCTACCATGTCAGCAATTCGTTTGGGACGGAGCGCAACATCACCCTCTTCCGGTGGCAGTTCTCCTCCGTTCATGATTGACTCTCGAGTCACCCTGAATATCCTCCTTGAGGTCTACTTTGTTGCTGAACTTTTTGCAGATTGGGCATTTTATCATCTTTGCCTAGGTTGGCGTAGATGTGTGCAACTTGGTTTGCTCGCAATCCAAATTTGGTAACGCGGCCTAACTTAGCTATCATTCCGTTCTCTTACCTAATCGGAACGATCGTTACGTCCAGAATTAACCCACCTGCTCCTGGTAGGAAGCCTGACGTTTCAGGATAGCCCCAGCAGTTCCGCAGTCGATAGCCGACCAATGAGTTTCTCTGTTGAGAGCTGAATCGCTAGCAAATTGATACGGCAATCGACAATGAAAGTACGCTAAGGAGTCGGAACGACATGATGTCGCAAGTGACCAATGGAATTTTTGCAACGCCCGGCCAAATTGCTCCCCTGCCAACGGCTAGAACTCATCGGACCACTTCAAGTTCAACGAAGCTGGTTGTTACAGATGCCGACGGTCAAGTGTTGCAAAGTTGGGTTCTGAAGCAACCTAAGTGTACTTTGGGTAGCGCTGAATCGTGTACCATCGCTTGCGGTCTCCCCGGAATTGCTCCGGTACACGCTCTGATTGTCACAGGGGCCCGACAGACATTTGTTCGCTCGCTAGCTGGCAAGTTATCTCAGGATGGCATCCCAGCTTCCGAATTATTGCTGAGCGAAAACAAATCGTACTTCGAACTGGCCGGCTATCGATTCGCGTTGATCCGCAAGGCCGCTGAGGAGAATCGTGCAGAGCAAGTTCAAGCCCAACGGATGCGTTTTGCATTGGCGCGTCCATTGTCAATTTCTAACACAACCGAAATCACCAAGGATCACCAGCCAGAGGACAAGTCGCTGAATGCTCCTTGGGTTGCCAATGTAATTCGCGAAGCCATCGAACCGCTAGAGGCACAGATTGATAGTCTGCTATTGCCTCTAGCCGAGTTTCAGGCTCAGTCGCTGCAGGCGCAGATTTCTGCGGCTCGCGAATTGGAAGAAGAGAAACGCAAGTCAGCCGAAAAGTCTCGTGCTACTAAAGAGGTCGAGATAGTGAACATGGTTGCGCAGCAATCTGCCAACATGGAGACTCTTGCCGAGCGAATAAGCGACGTTAACAGTCAACTTTCAACGATTGAGCGAATCATTGCTCAAGACGCCGAACTGAATGCTAGCGCCAAAGTCGAAACCAACAAGGTTGTTTCGGTTCAACAAACAGCCATTGAACAGCTTCAAGTCGGCATGGTTAGCGTTTCAGAGTCGATCAAGCTCCTGCAAGAACAACAGCGAGCAGCTCAGAATGATAACTTGACATGGAAGAATGAAGTTCAGCTTCAACTTCAACAGCTAACCTCTGCGGTATCTGAGTTTTCAGATATCGCCAAGAACAATCAGCAGCCAGAATTGTTGGAAGCCATCGAATCGCTGAGACAAACTCACGAAGTTGCCCAGTCGGAAATCCAACGTTGGCAGCAAGGCGTTCAACAACAACTTGACGTTCTTCAAGAGAAGATGCAGGAGAATTCCGAAACCGTTCGAGAGCAAGTGCCAACTCAATTGGCCGAAGCGATTACAGAGATTCAGTCGAAGCACGAACAGACTCTGGCAGAGCTTCAGAGTTGGAAGTCCGAGCTTCGACAAGAGATGCAGGAGCTGCTTCATTCGGCCTTCGAATCTAGGGCTCAACAACCGATTGTTCAGCATATACAACCGACTGCACCTACGCATAACTTTTTTCAATCTACTGACCAGAACTCTTCCCTCCCATCTGGCTTTGGCAATCCATCTGTCTTTGACAATCATGGTTTTGAAAGGTCAGAAAATAGCTCGGGCAATTATGAAGAGCAATGCGAGCCTGAAATCGTTAGCGACGAAATGGTGCATTCTGCGAGTTCTCAACTTGGACATTCGAGCCCATACAACGACACGCCCGTTCAAGACAACGAAACTTGGCCAACGCTGCAGGTTGCCTCCGATCATACGACTAACACAGATTCCCAAGTTGGTTTTGGAAATCAATGGAGTGCTGCACCAACTAGCGAAGTCCTCGAAAACCTGCCAGCACCTACTGGCGAGATGGCCTGGAATCTTCCGCAAGTATCGATTTCGAATCTGGAGCAACAGAATTACATCGAGCAGCGCGACTTTGTTGCACCACAGCCAAGACTAGCGACTCAGGACAATTCCATCAACGCCTCTGCTGACGTTTTTCCACCTGTGCATGAGAGCCAAAGCTTTTTTATGCCGACCAGTGAATCGGCTGCCAGAGTACAGGAGAACTACGAGTCCTTGCCGGACTTGAGCATGAGTAACCTGTTTCCAAACGCTGATTGGAATGCGATTGCAGAACCTCCGGCTGAAGCTTCATCGCAAAGCGGTCACGTACCTTTGCCATCCAATCAGCCGGTTGAACAACCTGCGATCGACTATGCAATCGGAAATCAGTTGCAAGCTCATGCAACGTCGGTGAACGATCTAGCTGCTGGAGCTGTGGGGCTCGATGAGCAACCGTATTCTAGCTCAACTTTGGGTCTTCAGAATACAAGACCATCCGCGTCTTCGCAGGTATCAGAGGAACTCGGCGGCTCGGCTTTACCAAGTTGGTGGACGGAAACCACTAACGACGAAGCTGGGGACAATAACGCAATCCATCATCAGAACAATGCCGCTGTCGCTACGAGTACACTGGAAGTGCCGCAGGTCGACATCAGCCACTTGTATCACGATCAGGCGACCACGCCAGAACCAGAGCCTACGGATAGGGCTCAACCAAGGTTTCAGGACACTCAGGCTGGCGATGGACAGGCGTTTTTCGGTTTAGGTGTTGAGTCTTTCCAGGCCGTCGGGGATCGGGCGGTTACCAATCCATCTAACAGTCCATCGTCGAACGGCTCATCGTTCGATCGATTCATGCAGCGTGAACAAACGTTAGCGGATTACGAGGAAGAGCATCAAAGCCAAAATCCAGCGATAGCACATGACTGGCAGAGCAACCCGGGGATTCAAGCCGAATCGTCCGCAGGATCTGAGAGTGCCGTAGATTCTGAGTCGGGACTCTCAGCGTTTGATAGGTTCACTGCAGCCTCCAACTCAACATCTGAATTGCGGCCTGATGACACCGGCACAAATCGATTCGGTTCCGCATCGGAATTCGATAGTTTCACAGCGCAAGATCAGAATGAGGGTGAAACACCTGAGTATCAGTTCCCCACTTCAAAGCCAGCAGAATCGTACGAAAATCCGATATCGCCACAGCAGGTACCGCAGAGTTCATTCAACTCTGCCCCTGCAACTCAAAGTGGCGATGAGGATGAGGAGAGCGTTGAAGCCTACATGAAGAATCTGTTGGCTCGAATGCGAGGTGATTCTGTTGCAGCACCCGATATTGCCCCGACTCAATCGCCTGTCCCAGTATCAGTGGCACCTGCCAGACAATCACCCTACGAATTGCGTCAAGCTATGCGAATGCAGCCCGACGAAGGTGAGCAGGTTGAGCCGATGGATTTGGAAAATTATGTTCCCTTGACCAATGCTCCTGAGAAAAGCCAAAATATTTCGGCGTTGCGGGATTTGGCGAATACGACAGCTCGAACAGCGATTCACAAGAGTACGAGACGTCGAACACTGTCGGGAAGCTTGATGAAGTTTGCCATATCGGCGATTGCGATTACTGTCGCTGCAGCGCTTTTTGCAATCAATGGAGTGGCGGTCAATATTGCGTTGGTGGCAACGATGGCCGCTCTATTTGTAGCAATGATCTGGGGTTACGACGGGATCAAGAGTTTGAGGCCATTGCTTCAGAACTCTTTGGTGCTTCAGCCTGCGAATGTTGAGCCAGAAGAAGAATTGGAAGATGAATAACAGCAACAGTGGACGTAGTGTGTCAACTGTTGCCGTTTCTTAGGGCTAGCTCTTTTCAAAACTTGAAGCGCTAGATGGCAAGCAGCTCCGAGAGATCTTTCTCGAAGACTGAGTCAACAAGCCGGGTACTCTCCGTTTCCGTCGCGTCCTCGGAGATCAGCGTATAGGCCATACGCGAAGCTGAAGAGTCTACATTGACGACCTCAGCGGTGTCGGAGCCCGCGTTGGTGAACCATAGTTCTGAACCTTCTTCGCCGATATCAATCTTTTCGTCGCCTGTTACGATCGCCAATCGACCAATCTCGGGTGCGAATAGGCTTGCTTGTATATTCGCATCACTGTCTTCGTTGTTCAATTCGGTTCCAGGTGGATTTGAATTGATATAGTTGATTACGATCAAGGCATCGATAGGTGAGAGTACGGTATCGCGATTTACATCCAAGTAGGATTGTTCGGCGGATGCTGCGCTTAAGTCGATACCTCCAATCGCTCCACGTCCTGAATTGTTCATTACGTTGATCAAAATCAATACATCAGATGGCGAGACGATATCGTTGCCATCGATATCTTCTGGGAAGCTTAAGTTGTGCCATCGATTCTGTGTAGAAAAGTTCATCACCTGAATTTCTGTGTCATTCGACGTGTCCTGGATTTGAGCTTCGGATTCGTCGTTGGCACTTGAACCCATCATGTAATAGATGACTGACGGGTTGTCTGCGATACTGTCACTATCAAGAGTGACAGTTTCAATGGAACCATCAATTGAGCTGGATTCGTCCCACACTGATGTTGCAAAAATCTCTGATTCATCGAACAGTGCGACTTCTTTTTCAACTCCATCAATGGAATCATCCACTGAGAAGTTGCGCATGACCATCTCTGGTGAAAACTCGGATGTCTCATCGGACTGATCGGACTCGCCCATCATAGAATAGGCTTTGATTTGAATCGGAACATCGATATCCGAGAGTCCAGATTCATCAAATAGCATCGCAGTGAACGCTAGTTCGCTAGCAACTTCTGGAGTACTTTCATCAATCGGAATAGCCATCGTGAAAAATTCAGCAACATCCTTAGAAGCATCAGCTTCATCGACAATCGCTTCAGCCACGTCAGCAGCCATCATTGATCGAAGCTCAAGCGATTCGCCCAAAACTCGTCGGTAAAGACGATTTCGGTCGCTGGAACTCTCCTACGAATCATTTTTGATCGTAGGGTTTTGTGGAGATTTCGCCACGCCATAGTTAAAACCCTTGGTAGTATCTTTTCCGGAGAACAAACTCTCCGGCCTACACTTACTGGCTAGGCTGGGTAAGAAATGTCACTGTTTTCAGCGAGATGAAAATTGCCTTTTGGTCTGTTTAGATGTGGTCGATCGATTTTGGAACGTCGTGCTAATGTACCCACGGCAATGGCAGCAGCTAATGGTATTTGCTTGCGGAGAACGGAAGTTAAATCCGAGTCGTGCGTTTCACGCAGTAACAAGCCCTGTGGTGATTTAGAGCTGTCCTGAATCGCCTCACGCACAGATTCCAAATTACCAAAGTAGCTCTCCGTTGAATTGGCCGTTTGATTAGATGACTGAAGGACATGAGCATCACTCAACGAACTCTTCGTGGTACCGACATTGATATGGAGGTTCGCATTTGAGTTGGAAGAGTTCTGGCTCGCGCTGGACGAAGGCGCCGCTGATGAAGAATTGTCAACGGCGATCGGTTGGCTCACATTCACGTTTTTGGCTGTGGCAATTTCAGCTACAGATCGACTTCGAGAAATTGTCATGTGCGCCCGCTGCATTCGCGCCGCGGGAAGCTGTTGTCGAGAGCTGATCAATTTGCTTGTATCTCTTCGATAGTCTTTGTCGCTAGTCACCGCTTTTCCTGCGAACCAGCTTGTGGAAGCTTCTCCCCAGCCTTGGCTGATATGTGAATTCGTACTGTTCTCGGGATGTTCCAAGCTTGACTGACTTGCGAGCGTCAAAGATGATTGAAGTAATAGACCGTTTGAGCGTGTTTCAGATGAACTCGGCGAAGTCACAATTGGTGCTGCAAAAGGTGCGGCAACTGAAGGTAAAGTTGGAGTTGAGGAGGATGCCGGCGGCAAACTCGAATCCAATTGTGGTCCAGGCTTTGGAGCGACGACCGTATAGACTCCTGATGTTGGATTCGAGTTTACAGAGGCAATTTGGCCAACCGAATTCGTTGTGTTTTGACTCGGAGTTACTTCAATCCGCACAGTGGTGCCGAGTACATCGGGATTGCCTCTCACAGTGCTTAGAGTCAATGAAGGGGTGTCCTCGTCGACATCGCTAAGCCGAACGGCAAGAAAATGATAACTGTCTGAGGTTGCAAAGGCCCAATCCAACGTGACAAGGTCACTACCAGTGTCACCGATTAGTGGAAGATGCTCTTGGGAAGTTGGAGAGATCACAGTATCACTAGTTGACTTCGAAGTAGTCGACTCAGAAGAATTGCTCTGTGAAACGCTAGAATTAGAAACTAAATCGATTGCTTCCAGTTGGGAATTCAACTGCTGAATCTCAAACAAGACAGCTTTTGAGAATTTAGCTGGCAGGGAGATATCGCCAGCGCTATTTAGATCCGTGATCTGATTAAGAAACGAGATTTGTTGTTCAAATAAAGACTGACTGGATTCAAGATCAATGGACAGAGTACCTGCATCGCCATAGTCTACATTGAAACATACCCGACGATCGAGTTCTTGGAAGATCAGCTTACGAAATCGCGTCGAAGTTGCTGAACTTGCTGCCCGCTTTTTTCGATCTGATTTGGAATATGTGCCCATCATTGAGTGCTCGGCGATGAATGACTGGGATGGAACGGTGGTACTGCTACGTGTTCTAAACTAGTTTGCATCGGTGATGCTTGTGTTTCGGAAAGCCGTAACAAGTTTGCCTGCTGGATACGGTGTTCTTTTAGGAAGACTTCGCAAGCAACATTGCCTGGTGACAATTGCAGTGCTTGTTGCTGAAGTTCAATTGCTTGGTCAACATAGCGTAGAGCTTGATCCAGATCGCCCTTCATCTGGCTCGCGATCGAAAGATTGTTATACACTCCACCAAGGCTGTGTTGTACAAGGAAATTGGTACTGAATGCAGCGATTTGGGTCAATAACTGCTCCGATTTTCGTAGCGAATCCAAAGCCGACGGAGTGTTTCCAAGTTCAATTTCACACTGTCCCAAATTGTTCAGCACCGTGGCATAATCGATCACAATCTGTTGGATCATTGGGCTTGATTGATGAAGCTTCTCAAAATCGCTGGCTGCTTTGGCCAAGACAACGCGAGCCTTCGACGTTTCGCCGCAGGACAGTAGGTCTGTCCCCAACGCGACTCGGCATAGCGCTACGTCACGTTGAGCAATCGTCTGAGCGTAGGACAATTGGGATTTTTGAGCGGTATCCGTGGTCGAATCTTGATCGGCGACCATAGCCAGCTTTTCCGCCAGTGACAGGGCAAGTTCGATTGAGGCAGTTACCTGCTCTTTGGAAGTATGTTCAAGTCGACTTACCTCCAACAAGGACGCGATCATTAAGCTGTAGATCTCGTCTGCGATGGTAATTGGATCTTCTGCAGGTTTACTGGGAACAGCAATTCCGTCCGACAAATTCAGAGCTTTTCGAAATTCATTTTCAGCTCGCAGCGCATCGCCCAGGTCAGCCGAAACCTGTCCGCAATGCAGTCGAGTCAGTACTTCGACTGCCATTAAGCGATTGTTAGTTGGACTGAAGTTTGCGGTTCGCAGATTGTTGCTTTGCGCTAGTAGCGTGAGCGAACCTTCGAGCGACGACTTTGCTGCTGCCAAATTACCGGAACGAGACTGTGAAACTGCTAAATTATTGCGGGCAAGCAACAGTTCGATTAACAATTCGTCGCGCTGTTCAGATCTTTGTTTCACTGTAAGTCGCTCAAGAATTTCTACAGCCTCTTCAAAGTACTTGGTGGCTGATGGAAGCCCACCCATTTGAAGTTCCAGTTCACCGCAAATCATCTTGGCATTAGCAACTTCTCGTTGCAAGCTCTCATCAGATTTTGCGTATCGACTGAATTGCTCAAAATAGTTTAGCGCCTCCTTGGCCGTTTCAAGCCGCAGCGTTTCGCTGCCTGCCAGTAGTTCTAGTCGGCGCAGTTGCATTGGACCAAATTGATAGACTGCTTGATTAGCAACTGCCAAATGTTGATCTGCCTTCTCAAGTGCTGTTTTGATCTGGCCGTTTTTGCGCTGTAGTATTGCTGCCATCGAAAGGCTGATGACAAACAAAGTGGTAAGGCAACAAAGAACAAGAATGATAGGTTTGGGATTTTGTCTTGCTACGCGACCAGCTCGGTCGAGCCAGGTTAGTCGTTTGGCCAATGGAGCATCGCCAGTATGGAATCGCCTCAGGTCGTCAGCAAATTCTGCGGCTGAGCCGTATCGATCCTCTCGTCTGATTGAAAGTGCCTTTAGAAGGATATTCTCCAGAAGCGGCAAAATTGCCGATGAATTGAGCTTTCTGGGTGAACGGACCACACCCTGATCGATTTGACGAATCATCTCCATGCGTTCCGGGAGCCAGACGCCCGGGTTGTAGCGTCAGCAGTTGTATCGTTGCACCGAGCGGTAAGATATCGGTTCGATGATCGTAAATGGGGCTTACCACAGGCCTGTTCAGGACTCATGTACGCGCCAGTTCCGAGAAAATCGCGAACGCGTCAAGTTGCCTCCAGCGCGTTCTCGTTTTCCAGTCGCCACAGGCGGGCAAAGTCAGTTACCCACAGCTTGCCTTGATTGTCGACCATTAAGGTTGGAAGGCTTAACATCTCTGTGGACTATTCCATGCTGGTGAGCATGATGAAGCGCATCTGCGGCAGGAATAAATAACTGACGACGCCCTCGATGTAATTTGCTGAGCGATGCGTGTTTACCGTCGAGGCCTCGGCCCACGCGTTGACAGTGGATTGTGATTTGTATTGGTCGACTGTTGCGTCACGAGCGAGCTGGACGTTTCCTCGCCGGGTAAGACTGGTTGCCTGTCCTGCTGCAACTGCGCGACAATTACGTCCAGCGAATGTCCGTCGACATACTGCATCATATAAAAGTGGGTACCGCGATCATTACCCACAGAGTAAACAGGAACAATGTTGGGGTGTTGAAGGCTGGCAGCGGCTTGAGCTTCGTTTGAATCGTGCAATCTGCCGACCATCGAGCACGGCTGCAAATGGAAGAATCTTCAGTGCGACACGGCGAGCCAGGGAAGTCTTGTCGAGCCTCATAGACAACTCCCATGCCTCCGCGACCGATTTCGCGAATGAGTCGAAAGTCGCCAAGCTCTCAGCGACTCAGGTTCAAAAGCCGGTGCTGGTTGCGAACTCGACAGATGATTGAGTTTCCCGTTCATATCCGCTTCTGCTCAAGGGTATTTCGAATCTGGTCTGGCATCAAAGGCGACTTGATTCAGCAACTGAAAGGCTTCGCAGGTAATAACGAATGGCCTCGGATAAGTCTGGAGTTGTTATTGCAAGCCCCTCCATCCGGAATTTGTCCAGATTCGGACTGCACCAACAGATCGTCCGGTATCTGGCCAAGACGATCAAGTTGAACTGTGTCAAGCTTGACGAAACGGACGCTGCGACTTTCGGGTCCTGCTACCGTTTTGAGCTTCATCAACTTGGACTTTCCTGAAGAACCTGCCGAAGTTGATCCGCTGCTCGCAGCCGTCATTCGGCATGCTCCACTGGTCCGATTCATGCGAGCTGCGATTTCGTTGAAGGTAAGCGCTTCAACGCCGCGTAGCACCACAAGCTTGACGTTGGTCCGCAGAAAGCTGTTGAAGGGCTACGTCCAGTTGTGACGTACCCACGAACAAGAGCGGCACGGGTGAAGTGATATCGGACGGCAGCCCATGTCCGCCGGTTCACGATCTTCGTCCGGGTCCTGAAGCCGTTCGAGTGATACCTCGCGACGTACATCTCGCTTCTCGGTTCAGGAATATTCTGTTCAAGGAGATCGTGATCAAGTTATGAATTAGAATTCGTCTGAGCCATCCAACCAGTTTCTGCTGTCGTCCGGCGCGGAAATTCTTGAAATCGCATTATTCCAGCGGCGTTTCTTGAATAAATCTGGACTGACTCGCTGCCGAAGACGACGGTCGAGTTGATTGTCGATATGAAACCCGAAGATATTGAGTGTGTAGACACAACAGCTTCCCTACCTCAGGTGGTTGCCTGCCAAAGGCGCTTGATCAAGCATGTTTTGTGACAAATCCTCATGTCCGATTCCGCAAACGACCGTATGTTCCAGGCCTCAGTCTAACTACTCGCGTTGGCCGAATGTTAGGTGGAAACAAAGCTTTTGGACCAACTTTTGTGCTATTTGTTCCGCGAATTGCAGACAAGCTTCAAACTCAAAACAATTACAAAGCAGGCCGATTGGGCCTGGGATTGTATCCGCTTCATTTTAGACTTTTTTGAGTTTTTCTTCGATTGTTTTTGATATCGCAAAGTTGCTGGGTAATTTGGGGGCCTTATTTGGGGTTCTTGGGTTGCCGGAGAGCTTTGGTGGCGACCAACTCAGACTTCTATCCGGTTCCCGCTAATTCCTGTGCGTATTCTCAAATTTGAGCAAGATTATCGTGGCCAAATGTTGCCAGTTTAAGGCCTTGAACTTGTCCGAAGTCACCCCCGACAGAAAATTTCGACCCTGCTCGAGAATTCTTCTATTGCGGCTATTGGCCGAGATTTTCGCAGTATTTGTAGCGATGGGCATTTAACTGACTGCCTACAGTTAGCTGTTCTTGCACGGTCTCTTCTTGCTCACGCTTGCTGCATTTGGCATGGAACTTGCGAAGAAGATCAAAGCGCCCCGTTCGGGCTCAGTAAACACTGTTCTTTAGTAAGCGAGTTTCAATGAAGGTTTTAGGTCGCATATTCTTGATCGCGATGCTAACCAGTCTTCTGGGGTGTCATCACGAGCATGATGAAGTTCATCACGAGGCCCACAAGATACTTGTGACATGTCCAGTAGCTCAAGACGTTACCACAACACAGCAATATGTTTGCCAGATTCGTTCGTGTAGACACATTCAGGTTCGCGCCTTGGAAAGCGGCTATTTGGAAAAAATCTTGATCAACGAGGGTCAGGAAGTTCATGAAGGTGACGTGTTATTCACTGTCATCCGAACTTTATATCAAGCTAGATTGAACTCGGATAAAGCCGAAGCTCAACAGGCAGAGATCGAATTCACCAACACGCAAAAACTGCAACAAAAGGGTAGAGTATCGGAACAGGAGCTAAATATAGTTGCGGCGAAGTTGGCGAAGGCAACGGCTAACGTTGAGCTTGCTCAAGCTGAACTGAATTTTGCTTCGGTAAAGGCTCCATTCAACGGAATAATCGACCGACTGCACGAGCAGCAAGGAAGCTTGGTTGAAGCCGGTGATATTCTGACCACGTTGTCTGACAACACAACCATGTGGGCCTATTTCAACGTTCCTGAAGTTCGATACTTGGAATTCATGGAAGATCAAAAGACAAATCACGAATTCAAGATCCTGTTGAAGTTAGCCAACGGTAAGACTTTCGAATCTGAAGGCAAGATCGGAGCCATCGAAGCTGACTTCAATAACCAAACAGGTAACATTCCATTTCGCGCGGACTTCAAAAATCCCGAACGTCTACTGCGACATGGTCAAACAGGCACAATTCTTCTCAGTACAACGCACCCCAATGCGGTCGTGATACCACAACGATGTGTTTTTGAGATCTTGGCGAAACAATACGTCTATATCGTGGATGATCAGAATGTAGTTCATCAAAGAGAGATTGTCGTAGATAGTGAACTAGACGACATCTACCTAATCAAAGATGGCGTTACCGTGGGTGACAAAATTGTTCTCGAAGGTATTCGGCAAGTACGAGATGGCGATGAAGTCGAATTTGAGTATCACAAGCCTGAAGAAGTTCTCGGCAACTTGAAATACCGCGCGGAATAGGCATTCCAGATTCATGTTCTTACGATTCTTGCCGGCCAGCACTGGCAATTGTTATTTCATTGTTGATCCTCTTTCTCCGGAGGATTGGCAATCAAAACGTACCCTTTTCACAGTTCCCATCGGTGGCTCCGCCGGCGTTATCGTAGCGGTCTCATACCCTGGAGCTAGCGCCAACGTTTTGGTCGACTCGGTGCTGGTGATCCTCGAACAGGCTATCAATGGCGTGCAGGACATGCGCTACATGACCTCTGCCGCGACCAGTGCTGGTGAAGGAGCAATTCAAATTGTCTTCGAACCCGGCACCGACCCAAACGTTGCAGTGTTGAATGTCAACAATCGTATTCAGATGGTCAAGAACCGTTTGCCTCCGATTGTTGAACGTGAAGGAATCATCGTGCTGCAGAACATGGCCAGTATGTTGATGTACGTCAATGTGTACAGCACTGATACCAGCATGGATCAAAACTTTCTGTATAACTATGTGACAGTCAACATTTTGCCCGAAATTAAGCGCATTCAGGGCGTTGGTACGGCGAACATATTGGGTAACCGAGCCTACGCGATGCGAGTTGAACTGAACCTTGATCGGATGCGAGCTTACAACCTCTCGTCCGACGATGTGATGAAGGCTATCGCAGATCAAAGTATGATCGGATCGCCGGGGCGTTTAGGGCAAGCCACGGGGCGAACGTCGCAAACTCGAGAGTTTGTGTTGACTTGGGTTGGGCGGTTCAACAAGCCCGAGCAATACGAGAGTATCATCCTTCGGGCGAACGATAAGGGGGAGATTCTCAGACTGAAAGATGTTGCCAAGATCGAACTAGGTTCGTCGTTCTATGACTTGTACTCAGATATCGATGGAAATGCGTCGGCTGCTATTGTTCTTAAGCAGACTCCTGGATCTAACGCATCGGTGGTGATTGGCAAGGTCAAAGAGAAGTTAGAGGAAATTAGGAAAACAACATTTCCTCCCGGAATGAAGTATGAAGTCAGTTATGATGTGTCGAGCTTCTTGGAGGCGTCGATTGAGAAGGTGGTTCATACGCTTTTCGAAGCCTTCGTATTGGTATCGCTGGTAGTCTATCTGTTTTTGGGCGATTTCAGGTCAACTCTGATTCCGACTCTGGCGGTACCTGTTTCATTGATCGGAACGTTCTTCTTCATGCTACTCTTCGGCATGTCGATTAACTTAATTACCTTGTTTGCATTGGTACTAGCAATCGGGGTGGTCGTGGACGATGCGATCGTGGTCGTTGAGGCGGTGCACGCAAAGATGCACGAAAAGCACCTCTCGCCATATCTAGCTACAAAAGAAGTCATCCTGGAGATCAGTGGCGCGATCATCGCAATTACTCTGGTGATGACCTCGGTGTTCATTCCAGTGACGTTCATGACTGGTCCTGTTGGCGTGTTTTATCGCCAGTTCGGATTGACGATGGCGATGTCGATCGTGCTCTCAGGGGTGGTGGCGTTGACATTGACTCCTGTTCTTTGTGCAATGCTGCTGAAGCCTCATGATCCTCATAAGAAAAAGAGCTTGTCACCTCTGGCGATACTTTTGCGACTGTTTGATCGCGGCGTGGAAAAGGTTACTGGTGGCTATGCAGCGGTCGTTCGTGGTATCATCTCATTGCGACTGATAACGCTGATTGTCATCACTGCCTTTGGTGCCGGAATATTCTTCGTCAACAACATCTTGCCTTCGGGTTTTATTCCACTAGAAGACCAAGGCATCATTTACGGGATCATTCAGACTCCGCCCGGCTCGACGCTCGAATACACCAATTCGAAATCTCACGAATTGCAAGCCATCTGCAAAGAGATGAAAGATGAGATCATCTCAGTTTCTTCGTTGGCTGGCTATGAAGTGTTAACCGAAGGTCGAGGCTCTAATGCTGGCACATGCATCATTAATTTGAAGCCATGGAGCGAACGCAAGCTAACCAGCAAGCAGATTATCGAAGAGCTAGAAAAGCGAGGAGCGGCAATCTCTAACGTTAAGCTAGAGTTTTTCGAGCCTCCAGCGGTTCCAGGCTTCGGCGCAGCCGGTGGTTTCTCCTTATGCTTGCTTGATAAGACAAACAGTGGCGATTACAAGCTACTTGGAGAGGTAACCGATGAGTTTTTGAAGTCATTGGGTGAGCGAAAAGAGTTGAAAGGACTTTTCACTTTTTTCGCAGCAAACTATCCCCAGTACGAGTTGGAGATCGATAATGATGTAGCCATGCAAAAAGGAGTCTCCATACGCGCGGCGCTGGATAACCTGTCGATTGTGATAGGAAGCACATGGGAACAGGGGTTCGTTCGGTTCGGACAGTTTTTCAAGGTCTACGTTCAGTCATCACCTGAGTTCCGCAGATACCCAGAAGATCTGCAGAACATGTTCGTCAAGAATGAAGACGGGGAAATGGTTCCCTACTCGGCATTCATGAAGATCAAGAAAAGGCAAGGCCTGAACGAAATCAACCGATACAACCTTTATCCAACCGCGATTATTCAGGGGGCGCCTGCTGCTGGCTATAGCAGTGGTCAGGCGATTGCCGCAATCCAAGAAGTCGCACAGCAGACTTTACCCCGCGGATTCGGCATCGGTTGGCAGGGCTTGTCGTATGACGAAGCTAACAAAGGTAACACGGCCATCTACATCTTTTTGATTGTAGTTGTGTTTGTGTACCTGGTGCTAGTTGGTCAGTATGAGAGCTTTCTGCTACCGCTCGCTGTGATCATCTCATTGCCTGTAGGTTTGTTTGGATCATTCCTCTTCCTGCAAGCAATGGGGCTAGCCAACGACGTCTATGCCCAAATCGGCTTGGTTATGTTGGTTGGATTGCTAGGCAAGAACGCGATCTTGATCATCGAGTTTGCAGTTCAGCGTCATGGGGAGGGGATCAGTGTAAAAGAGTCTGGAATCGAAGGAGGGAAACTGCGATTCAGGCCCATTTTGATGACATCTTTCGCATTTATTGCGGGGCTTATTCCACTTGTTCGCGCCACAGGCCCTGGTGCGATTGGTAATAGGACCATCGGCACAACCGCAGTCGGTGGGATGTTGTTGGGTACTGTGATCGGAGTCTTCGTGATTCCAGGTCTGTACTACATCTTCGGTAGGATGGCCGAAGGTCGAAAATTAATCAAGGATGAACACGATGAACCGCTCAGCGAAACAATCGAGCGACAAGCGCTTAGGCAGCACCGACGCGAACAAGCTGAAGAGCAAGCCAAGGAGCGAGCCCAGGGCCACACAGACGTTACCGACACACACAACGCAACAAACTCTGACAACACAACAAAATCCGGAGACCAATCCCACGACTAGAATATCTAGTCGACGATTGTTCTGCGGTACCATTGCCTCGGGTTTGGTCACTACTTTTTCGGCTTGCTCAATTCCCAATTTGCGACTTCCGCGTTGCTTCCGGGAAACGCCAAATACCTACGAAGAGACGACGGCGGTTGCCTTAACTGGAAACACGCAGGACAGCTCCGCACAGATTCCATGGTGTGAGTTCTTCAGCGATCCGATTCTTGTAGAACTGATATGTCAAGCTTTGGTTGACAATCAGGAATTGAAGATTCTGGCTGAAGATATTCGTATCGCCCAATATGAAGTTCAGGCTCGTTCCGGTGCATACTTGCCTTTCGGGTTCTTGGGCGGTGGTGCTGGTATTGACAAAGCCAGTCGATTTACCCGAGCCGGAGCTGTTGAGGATCAATTGCTCGCAGCGCCTGGGAAAGGCTTCCCCAAGCCACTGCCCGATTTCTTGATCTCAACCAACATCATTTGGGAAATCGACATCTGGAAGAAACTTCGCAACGCGCAAGCCGCCGCCGCTTACCGTTACCTGGGTACGCGGGAGGGCAGAAACTTTGTGGTCACTCGTTTGATCGCCGATATCGCTTCCAACTACTACAAACTATTGGCATTGGACAATCAGCTTCAAGTGCTTGATTTGACAATCAACCTGCAGCAGAAGAGTCTTGAAACAGCTACCGACTTCTTCCAAGCAGGCCGAAGTAGTGAGCTAGGGGTTCGGCGATTCGAAGCGGAAGTGCGCCGAATTCAGAGCGAAAAACTGCTGATTCAACAGGAGATTATTAAGGTCGAAAATGAAATCAACTTTGCCGCTGGTCGCTTTCCTCAGCGCGTTGAACGTACGGCGGTGGATTTCATCAACTTAAATTTGAATTCTCTGAGTGTGGGTATTCCCTCTCAATTGTTGCAAAATCGTGCAGATATTCGCCAAGCAGAAAGGCAATTGACGGCTGCAGGCCTGGATGTAAAAGTGGCTCGCGCCAGGTTCTATCCGTCATTAATTCTGACGGCTGGTGTCGGTTACGAAGCCTTTAATACACGATACCTGCTATCTTCGCCTGAATCCTTAATTTACGGAGCCGCTGGTGAATTGGTTGGGCCAATTATCAACCGACGAGCGATTAAGGCCGACTACCAAACCGCCAACGCTGAACAGCTTCAAGCAGTCTACACTTACCAGCAAAAGATATTGAACGCGTTCATCGAAGTGATCAACTACATCACAGCGGTTGAAAACTTGGGAAAGAGTATTGAGGTCAAGAAGCAACAACTGGTAGCTCTTGAGAAATCGGTTCAAGTGGCTGTCGATCTGTTTACGTTCCCACGAGCTGCACCGGCACCTAAAGTGGAGTACATCGAAGTATTGTTGGCCCAGCGTGAATTCATGGAAGCCAAGACTGTCCTGATCAAGACCAAGCAAGATCAGTTGAACGCAATTGTGAATGCCTATCAAGCGTTGGGCGGTGGTTCAGCTCCGACGCGTACAGATGTTCCATTCCTGAGCGAGGCTTCGGACGATACGCCAGAGGTGATGTTGCCTGATGCTCCAGAAGATACCAACAAGACACCGGAAGTTGGCACTGAGGATTCAAAACCCGACGCTGCAAATGGCGAGCCCAAGGTGAAAGAGGTCAAGCAGAGTAAGTTCTATCAGATGTTCACCTTTCGGTAGACCTGGCTCGCGGATGTAAACACAAAAACACGGCTGGTGCTCAGCCGTGTTTTTTGTTTGTTGATTCAGTGCGAGGTGGTTCAGTAACTGCTGAATGCAGTTTACACCCTGCACCTTAATTCTTAAGCCATAAGCCTTGCCACTCACTGTTTTAGCTCTTTGAACAGCTCGAAGAACGGACTATCGGTCGAAAGGATCAATTGTGTGTCTGGGCCGATTGCATGTTCGTAGGCTTCCAGAGTTCGAACAAAGGTGAAGAATTCGCCGGTTTGTTGCATCGCGTCTGCGTAAAGCTTGATTACTTCAGCGTCAGCCTTGCCCTTTAGCTCGTTAGCGCGTTGTTGCCCTTCGCCTTCGATCTTGGCAACTTCTGCTTTGGCTTCATTGACGATTTTGGCCTTCAGTCGAGTACCCTCGTTAACGTTTCGAGCCGAAATGGCTCCTCGCTCGGCGATCCAGCGATCAAAAGTCTTTTGACGAACGCTGGAAACGAACGCGATTTGCGAGATACCTACGTCGAGCAGTTCAATTCCACGGCCACCACCAGCATCGTTGCCGTCGCTCTTAGCTGCCAGTCGCCTGGTGGCCTCATCTTTGATTTTACGTAGTATCTCGCGTCGACCAACGGTGACCCCTTTGGGTTTGTTAGCAACAGTTGCTGCGGATAGCTCTTTGTTTAGGTCGTTGGGCAAGCCTGTGGCATTGGGATTGAATCCAACATCGGAAGGCAGGACACGATCGGTACTGCGAACAATCTCTTCTAGGTCGTACTGAGTAACAACGTCGCGAATGGCGCTGCGTACAATGGTTTGAACGCGTTGCTCAGCGATATTCATGGTTCGTAATCTTTGTACGAATACGATTGGATCGTTCACTCGCCAGATCGCCCAAGGCACTAGTTCGACTTTCTTGTCGTCTTTGGTTGGCAAGTCGGGCAACAGATCTGACCCTGTATCACCCCAGAACTGTTTGACTTTGGGAATTCGTTCGACAGAGTCAACGAAAGGAACCTTGAAGTGCAATCCTGGTTCCTGGTAGGCATGTTTGGGAGCACCGAATCGAAGAACGACCGCCATCTCTCGTTCATCAACCACGAATACGAAAGTGGGTGAGATTACCAAGAGAACCATCAGAAACGCGAGTAGATAGACAACTTTCTTCATGACAACTGCTCGATATGTTGTGTATGTTTTTTCGTTTTTTGGGACGTGTTAGATTCAAGCCAACCGGTGTGGAGTCAACTGGCCTACTTGGATCTGAGTTGAAGTACGGGACGGACTATCTAGGTCGATTGTTGGTATTTGGTGCGGTTGATCCTCCAAAGCTTCCTGAAGCTGGCGTATTGGAACCGGAGCTGGAAGAGTGAGAACCTGTCTGATTGGGAGTTAGGTTGAGAAATGGTAACGGACCGTTCATTTCTCCATCGATGATGATTTTAGGACCTGCCTTTTGCAAAACCTTTTCCATCATTTCGATATACAGTCGCTGTTTGGTGGCCTGAGGAGACAGTTTGTAGCTTTCATATTTGGCTATCAGCGCGGAGATCTCGCCGTGCGCTTCGGATAGCTTGCGTGAGGCATAACCTTCAGCCTCTCGAGTCAGTCTATCTCGTTGGGCTTCGGCTGCTGGGATCAGTTGATTGCGTTCGCGCCAAGCTTCATTGACTGCTTGGTCTCGCAATTGAATCGAAGCATTTACTTCATCGAAGGAAGCTCGAACTGAATCTGGTGGAGTGACTCGCTGCATCTGCAAGTCAGTGATCGAGATGCCACTGCCGTATTCTGACAATCGTTCGGAAAGCTCTTGATGAGCTAAGCGAGTGATCTCCTCTCTCTTGCCAGTTAGCAATTCTTCGGCTGAGTAATCTCCGACGGCTCGGTGCATCACGCTGCGCGAAACCGCATCGATCAGTCTGTTTACATTTCCTTCATCACCGTTGAAATTAAAGATGTACGATTTTGCCTCTGTGACTCGCCAGAGTACGTTCCATTCAACAACCGCTGCGTATAAGTCTCCAGTGAGAATCAATTTTTCGTCCTTTTCGGATTGATACCGACCGTCGTTGGTCTCATTGAACGAGTGGGGAAGTCGCAAGCTGCGTTCTCCTTGGTCTACGATGATGCGCTGATCCATCCAGGGTAGCTTGAAATGTAGCCCCGGCGGCTTGGTATCTAAGTACTTTCCGAAACGCAGTACCACGGCTTGTTCGTGAGCTGCGACGGAATAGATTCCAGAAAACAGAACGTACAGCACAAACACGGCGGCAAGGGCCGCTGCCAAACTCTTGCCCAATTGCTGCGGAGTGATCTGAGGCTTTTTAGACTGAGGTGAGATTGGCGACATGAGTTTTCTCGATTTGATACTTCAGAAGTACTGGGAAAGTAGAATTCTACTGGTATCCGCTTGAGACCAATGGCTGAGAGCCGTGTCGGATCGGGCGCAAATCTAGGAATTTGAGTTCGACCAGCTCTTCACGGCAATTTAACAAATGTCGCTACAATGAAGACGCTAGGTCGAGCGATTTCGACTGTGCAATGACTTGTGTCGAGGGTAACGTGTATCGAATACGATTTACTACGAAATCGCTTCTGCTACTAACCACAGCCATTAGCCTTCTACTGGCTGTGGGTAGCGGTATGGTAGCACAGTCATTCTCATTGCTGGCTCAGAATCTACTGGTCTTTTACATCAATGCAGCTTTGCTAACCGCGCTCGCCATAGGAATCAGCTCAGTGCTAGGGCAGAATCGAATCGCGGTCGTTGTAGCATCACTTGTGGGTTTTGCGACGGTTTCTTTGTTGGTTTGGGCCATAGTACTCATGGAAAGTCGCTTTGGTACGTTTGCAGGCTTGCAGATCTTGGCTCAAATTCCCGTGGCAGCGGCCATTTCTCGGAGCAACCTCTTGGTCCGGGATGAACCTTTTGCGTTGGAGGACCAGCCGCATTCGAGTCACAAATTGAAGCAGTTTGCCGATGAGAACTTCGCAAAGCAAACTCGGCATCATAAACGCAATCAGGCCGCATGTTGGCGGCCTGAATGAGAGTCACAGATAGGTTGCGACCCGGCAGATGATGAAGGATGTGGGGGGCTCCGATGTGACATCGATGCCGCAGTCTTGCCGAACTATTTGGTGAGGCTATTGTTGCTGAGGATCGTTGAGGCGCTGGAGTCAACATTCGCAACTTCTCAATAATAACCGAGTTGTCGCCCTTCTTGACTCGGGACAATAAGCTTGGCGACCTTCTTTTTTCGATGGCGACGACGGCGCAACTCTCTGGTTCGTTCTGTGCCCATTTTTTACCTTGGAAGTCTAGTTAACGAGAAGTTGGGGGTAGGCGGCTTGGGGCCGATGTTACTGGCCATAAGACTAGTAAGCTATTTGGTTCTAGTCAATGTCCTTTTTCGTTCTAGATTTGCAGTAGATTCAAGTCAATCAGGTTCTGCGCGAAGTCACTAAGGTTCAAAAACACCAATATTTCCTTGTGTCGAACTGCTCGTGACCCAATGATTAAGGGCTACCCTTTGGCAGTCAAGGCTTTCGGCTATACTGTTGCCTCGTTTCCAAACTCCCACATGGAATTCGCAAGTGGCAAATAATCCGATTGCAGTTGTGCTGGCCGCAGGTCGCGGAACGCGGATGAAAAGCGACCTTCCCAAAGTGCTTTTTCCCGTCCTGGGAAGACCCATGATTCATTGGGTTTTAGATGCTTTGGAGCAAGCTGGATTCAAGCGTCAAATAGTGGTCGTAGGCTATCGCGCCGACGATGTCAAAACAGAACTTTCTGGCCGCAGAGGAGTTCAGTTTGCTCTTCAAGCGGAACAATTAGGAACCGGACACGCGGTTGCTCAGGCTCGCTCACAACTGACCGAGCATCAAGGTCCAGTCTTGGTAGTTGCCGGTGATTCGCCGTTGATCCAAACTGAATCAGTTTCTAGCTTGCTGAGCCAATTTCTCAGCAAGAGTTACTCGTGCCTGTTGGGAACACTACTGAAAGAGGACCCAACAGGGCTGGGGCGAATTGTTCGCGGTGCCGATGGCAGATTCTCTGGAATCGTTGAGCATAAGGATGCCTCGACGGAACAACTTTTGATCCGCGAAGTAAACATGAGTACCTACCTGTTCGATTGTCAGGATTTGCTTTGGTCACTTGGCCAGCTTGGAAATTCAAATTCGCAAGGTGAGTTCTATCTGACCGATTGTCCGTCCATACTCCAAGCCGCTGGCAAATCCGTCGATGCCGTTCCAGTACTTAAGCCCTGTGAGTCGTTGAGCATTAACACGATTGATGAACTTGGCTTGGTGGAAACTAAGATGCTAGAGCTGGGCTATCCGTGTAGCAAGTAGATGAACAACAGAAGCAAATGCTCTGCTTTCAGGTAACAGTACGAACACGAACTACAATCACCCTCCTAAACCATATTCCTTTGACTCGAAAATAGCTGTAACCAGCAATGCGTGAACTGAAAATCATCAGCGGTCAAGCTAACCCGCAACTCGCCCACGATATTTGCGAGGCGTTGCACTTCCAGCTCGGGTCGATCTCGTTGGGCAAGTTTCCTGACGGCGAGAATTTTTGCAAGATTAACGATGACGTTCGTGGTCGCGATGTGTTCTTGATTCAGCCGACATGCCCACCGGTCAATGACAACTTAATGGAGTTGTTGGTGATGATCGACTCGTGCAAGCGCGCTAGCGCGGCTCGCGTAACAGCGGTAATTCCGTACTATGGTTATGCTCGTCAAGATCGAAAAGACGAAGGTCGAGTGCCGATCACGGCAAAGTTAGTCGCCAACATGATTACTCGAGCTGGTGCTGATCGCGTCCTAACGATGGATCTTCATGCACCGCAGATTCAAGGATTTTTTGATGTTCCGGTAGATCACCTTTACGCGGCACCTGTACTCAATTCCTATATTGAGAATATGGGGTTCTCGCAAGAAGAATTGGTCGTAGTAAGTCCAGACGAAGGTAGTATCAAGCGAGCAATCGGACACAGTAAACGATTGGGGGGCCGGCTAGCAATCGTGGATAAGCGGCGTGCGAACGCATTGACTACTACACAAAAGAACATTATTGGTGGTCCAGTCGAAGGTAAGATCTGCCTCATGTTCGACGATATGATCAGCACGGCCGGAAGTATCTGCGGGGCTGCTGAGTTAGTTCATAACGCCGGTGCCAAAGAGATTCATCTAGCGGCTACGCATGGCGTGCTTTGCGGAGATGCTATCCGTCGACTTCGTGATGCTCCGATCAAATCGCTGTGTGTTACCAACTCGATTCCAATTCCAGCCGAAAAGCGATTGCCTTGCATGCAGGTTGTTTCCATCGCCACTTTATTGGCAGAGGCTATTCGACGAATTCACCATCACAAGTCGATTAGCGAGTTGTTTCGTGGGCCGGGCGAAGAGGTGAACTCGTAGGCTTCGAGACGACCACCGTCATTGATGTATTGATCGGGTCTCTTGAAAACTTCCATTGCGATGGACTCGAATTGTCCGATGTCTCCAATGGATGGTTCTGACCAGTTTTGCATGAATGAAATGTAAGGGCTGGAGAAGTTCGGATACCAGCGACCAAACAAGGTGGATAGGCAGGCCTTCGACTTTTGTTTCACGTAACATTTTTTGAATCAGAGCATGCCGCACCGTCAGCGTCAAGCAACAGGCAATGAATGCTGCAACCGAGGTAAAAGCGGTTAACAAGGCCAGCCATAGCAGCACGCTCGGTAGGCCGAGCAATAAACCAAGCGTTAGCTGCGTAACCAAACTTTGTTTAGCGGTCAGGATATCTGCGAATACAAACCAACGATGCATGATCGACCAATAATGCTTGGCGTCGTGAACGGAAACTCGCAATTCCAGAGGTGCAGTGCCCTGATGTACTTTTCCGCCAGACCGCCTTACGTGAGTTGCCAGGGCTAAATCGTCACACAGTTCTGCTTCGATGGTTTTGAAGGCTTGTAGCGACTTCAAATACTCGGTTCGGGCGACGTAAAACATGCCGTTAATCGTAATGGGGGGCAACAATCGGGCGACCGCCAAGTAGGTTACCAGGGAGTTGTTGTTGACGAATTGTGCAACAAGTTGCGAGCCTATACCTTTAGACGCTTGAAACAATGGTAGCCCTGTATAAAGGTCACACTCGTTTAGCCGATCGATGGCTTGTTCCAAGTTCCCGTTCGCGAGGCAAGTGTCGTCGTCCAAAACAGCAACGTATTGACTGCGGACTTGGATTAAGCCGATATTCAGCTTGAATGCTTTAGGGTTGAGTTTTTCAGGGACAGTCTGGGCAAAGCAAAATGCAAGTCGATGTTGCTCCGGCGGATCTTGCCGCGATCGAATGCCCTGGGTGATTTGTTGAGCCCGTGTATCCGCTTCGTCCACCAGCCACAAGAACTGAACTCGACGGTTGGTTAGCTGAACATTTGCTTCAAGCATTGCCTCCAACTGTGGATCGCCGCTCAAGATCGGCTGCATGATCGTCATTAGAACACCTGCATCGTTGGAAGTGCTAGCGCTGCTTTCGAAGGAGTTCTCAGATCGCGATGGTTCCGCGTCGCGAACTGAAAACTGTACAACATTCATCTCCGAGTCTGTTTTTTGATTTGCTCGAAGTGCCGATACCACCATTTGCATCTTGAAGGTAAGTAGACCCAAGTAGCTCAAAATAGCAGCCAGGCCCAGCCATGTCAGTATAGGCAATGTTGTTAGGAGGCTCAGCATGAATCGATTGTTTCAAATTTTGGAATAACGAATCGACAATATCGTGGACGTCAAGATGCGGGTTGCGTGCTGCGATGTTGCCGGACATGATAAGAGTTGACTAGAGTGTTGTAACCCGCACTAAGGAAAATCATGAGCAAGATTCATCAATTGCGAGCTGGAATCATCGGGTCGGGATTTATAGGTCCAGTTCACATCGAAGCTCTTCGACGAATTGGAGTGCAGGTAACCGCTATTTGTGGATCTGATCGAGCCAAGCGAGTTGCGGATGATTGGGCTATACCCACTGTCTTTACTGGGCACGACTATCACAGTTTGGTTCGCTGTCCTGACGTGGATGTCGTGCACATCACGTCACCCAATCGGCACCACTTAGATCAATCACTGGCTGCGCTGGATGCCGGAAAGCATGTCGTTTGCGAGAAGCCGCTGGCGATGAATTCTCAAGAGACTGATCGAATCGTTCAAGCCGCGGAGCGATCTGGAAAGGTATTCGCGGTGAACTACAACGTCCGTTTCTATCCTGCTGTACTTCAGATGCGCGACATGGTTCAGTCGGGCCAGCTAGGCAAGATCATTCACGTCAACGGAGCCTACATGCAAGACTGGCTGCTCAAGCAAACCGACTACAACTGGCGCCTTTTGGCTCAGGAAGGCGGCGAGCTTCGAGCGGTGGGAGATATCGGCACTCATTGGCTCGATACGGTAACCTTTATTCTTGGCCAGAAGGTTGAACGCTTGCTGGCCGACCTTTCGACATTTCATACAACTCGCCAAAGACCTGTCGGCGAAGTACAGACCTTTTCCAATGAGACTCCCGCAGATGTCGTACCTTTTGAAGTCGATACCGAGGACTTTGCCAATATCCTGCTGCATTTCTCAGATGGTTGTCGAGGCAATTTAGCTGTTTCGCAAGTTGCTGCAGGTCGCAAAAGCAGCATTCGCATCGAGATTTATGGTTCGCCCCGAGCGCTGGTGGGACTCGAAAATCCAGACATGCTACACCTTGGTCGCCGCGATCAAGCCAATGCCGTTGCCATGCGCAATTGTTCCGAATTCAATCAGACTCAAGGCTTTTCAGATTATCCAGGTGGACATGTTGAGGGCTTTCCGGATACCTTCAAGATGCTGTATCGAAGCATCTATTCTGCCATCGTCGACAATCAGCTAGACGGCTTATTCGCAGGCGCTCGGGCTGGCCATGACGAAGTGCTAATGTGTGAAGCCATCCTTCGTAGTCATCGCAGTCAGTGTTGGGCGCACGTGCAGGCTTGAGGCTAAAGGCTAAGTTTAAGTTAAGTTAACTTACAGTCCGCGGCCCACCGAGGGACTCGTGACCTCGTCCACTACTCTATTCTCCGAGCAATGCTCTATTGCAACTTGGATGATTGAACATGGCTTGGTGGTCATGTCCAACGCCATTAGCCTCAACGATCCGCCAATGAAAGGGCCAGTTGTTCTGCTCAGCCAAGCGTTTGGCGTAGTCGAAGCAAGCCTGTCCACGTTGCAGTCGTCCTTGTCCCTGAAGCATTGCCTCCTTGCTGTCGTCAAAGTACTCGTCCGGTTTATTGTCTTCTGTACCAAGATAGATCGTAAGCGGCGCTGCCAAATAGTTCTTAATTCGATCCTCACTGGCCAAACTATCCGGTAGATCTCCGAATCCGTATCCAAATGGCCAATCGCGACGTGGAAATAGTTGGGAGCCGGGATTCGCCGCGACTACTCTTTCGGCTCCAACTGCAAGGAACGCCGACATACGCGCTAAGAACTGTCCACCGGCCGAATGCCCAATCATCCAGAATCGAAGGTTGTCGTTGCTTTCCCGCTTTCGAATGTCCCGAACGATGGCGGGAATGAAATGATAGGTCCACTCATCTTCTGGAGCTGCCTTTTGGTCTTCCGTTACAATGCCGCCTCGGTTGTATTTGATACTCGGAAAACGCTCTAGGTCGAACTTTGGAGCTACAATCAAGGCTGCCAGTCTGTCTGCCATATTAATTGCGTTATCGCGATATTCTTCGGCATTTCGATTGGTACCATGCATTACCAGAATCATTCGCTTACCCTGGTAGCTGTCGGGTTTGTAACAGAATAGCTCCAGCTCTGTGCCGCGAAACTTAGTCTGTACGTGGGACTTGCCGAAGGGAATCTCAGGCGACTGAGCGTAGCCAATGAAGACAAAAGCGAGCCAAACTAGTAAAAAAACGGCTGTACTGGCGGCGAATTTTCGGTTAGCTACCAAAACTTCCCAGGCGACAAAGCTTCTCACAAAGGACAACAATTTCGATAGTTTCATTTTTTTGTTTGGCTCGGTTTGCATTGCATCCGATGCAAGCAGTATACTAATTGAGGGGTTCAGCCCCCCGCTTTTGCACGGCCTGTTGAAGTAGTCCAGACTTCGTCGGGTAGGAACTACGCCCGTAGCATAGATAATTCAGTGCACTAGCAATTCTGAAACATACTAGCTGACCAATATACAGAGTGAACCAATACGGAGTTCGTCATGGATCATATTCAGCAAAAATCTGCAATGGCTCGTCGTCGAATGATTGTGGAACGGTTCCTGTCCTTCGTTCCGCTTACTTTCGGAAGTTTGTTTTTGGTTGCGCTTGTTGGTGCAATGCTTCCAAAGATGATGACGATTGAAGTCGATCCTCAACTCTGGTTGTCTGTTTGGTTCGGCTCCGCTGCAGTCTTGGCACTAATCGTCAACTCTGTAATGACATTGATCGGTCGTCCAACAGTTGTCGACGCAGCCACAGAGCTAGATCGTCGATTCAAACTGCGTGAACGACTCTCAAGTACATTGTTGCTGGCACCAGAAGATCGCGAAACGGAACTTGGACAAGCCTTAGCTGCAGATGCGAATCGTCGAGCTGAAGGATTGGATATAGGTTCCAACTTTTCTTGGGGCTTCAACCGTAGGATGCTAATTCCCATTCTGCCTTTGCTGTTGGCCGGATTGTATTTCGTGATTCCGGATCGAACTGTGGATACGACCGCGGACAAGAAGGCCCAGACTGTTTCTCCGAACTTGGTAAAGAACACAACACAACCGCTGCTTGAGCAGATAAAGCGAAAGCGAGAAGCTGCCGAAAAGGAAGGCTTGAAAGATGCCGCCGAAATGCTGAAGAAGCTCGAAGGCGATTTGGAAAAGATGCAGGCAGATTCCAAGCTTGATCCCAAAGAGGCACTTTCGAAATTGAACGACATTAAGGAGCAGCTTAACGAACGACGCAAGGAATTGGGTAGCTCAGAAGCTCTCAAGAAGAACTTGATGAACATGGACAAGTTCGAAGAAGGGCCCGCTGAAGAATTGGCAGAGGCGATGAAGAAGGGCGACTTCGACAAGGCTGAGAAAGCTTTGGAGCAGTTGATGAAGGACATGAAGGCTGGCAAGCTCGACAAATCTGATATGGAAAAGTTGGAAAAGCAACTTGAGCAACTCAAGAAGTCGCTCGAGCAAAGTTCACAGGCTCATGATCAAGCTAAAAAGAATTTGCAGGAGCAGATCAAACAAGCTCAGAAATCTGGAGACTCACAAAAGGCTGGCGAACTGCAACGCAAGCTCGAACAGATGCAAGCTATGGACAGCAGTATGGCTCAAATGCAGGAGATGTCAGAAATGCTCTCCAAGTGCCAGAATTGTATGAAGAGCGGTGATCAACAAGGTATGCAAGAAGCTATGCAAGAGATGGCTAACCAACTGAGCGAAATGAACATGAGCGATGCTGAGTTGCAGGATCTAGATCAATTGATGGACAAGCTTTCTCAGTGCAAGAACGGAATGAATGAAGGAATGGGACAAGGAAAAATGATGTCCGAGTTTCCTGGCCGAGGCATGGGAGAAGGTCAAGGTGAGGGTGAACGTCCTGAAGAAGAGAACGAAGTCGATTTCTTTCAATCGCAAGTTCGCGATCAAGTCAAGAAAGGTGAGATGAAGTTTGGTGGCAAGATCGGCGGTGAAAATCGCAAGGGTGTTTCCCGAGTCCAAGTGCAGGAAGAGATTGCGAAAGATTTGGCCTCTGAGCCAGAGCCACTAGACGATACACCAATGTCTAAGACTCAGCGAGAACATACTCGCAACTATTACAACACACTTCGTGATGGCAAAAAATAGGTGAGTGATCGTTCTATTCCTCGGCTGCCGCCGAGGCGACCAGATAGTCATAAAGGCGATTTTGGTAGTGCCCTGTTGATCGGAGGATCGAGGGGCATGTCAGGTGCGATTGCGATGGCAGGAATGGCTGCCGTCCGTGCAGGAGCTGGTTTGGTTCGGTTGGCCGTTCCCAACTGTTGTCTTGAGACCGTCGCAACGTTCTCTCCTTGCACCATGCTCCTTCCGGTAACTCGCCAGGACTCCTCAGGCCGAATGGCTGGGGTAACTGATGTTCTTCTCGATTGGGTTAAACGAAGTGATTGCGTAGCCATTGGTCCAGGCATGGGGCGAAGCTCAATGTTAGACCTAATGGTGGTAGACTTGCTTCGATGGATGGTCGACCACGCACCTGAGACAGCGGTTGTAATCGATGCGGATGGTCTGAATGCGCTTTCCACTTGTTCAAATTGGCAGAGTAAGCTTCCAAGTCGTTGCGTGCTAACACCGCATCCAGGTGAATGGGCTCGGCTTACTGGCATCCCTGCCAGCCAGCATGATGCGCAGACCGATGCTGCACAGAAGTATGCTCAGCAAAACGGTATCAACGTTGTGCTGAAAGGAAATCGAACATTGGTGACGGGCAGATGGCAAGATGGTGAATATCGAGCCTACCGAAATGAAACTGGTACGCCTGCGATGGCTACAGGCGGCAGTGGTGACGTGTTGACGGGTATCATCACCGCCCTGATTTGCCAAGGTCTTTCACCTTTGGATGCAGCTCGCTTGGGAGTGCATGCACACGGTCGCGCCGGCCAATTAGCTGAATCTGAATTAGGCACTCACGTTGTCTTACCAACAGATTTAGTCCAATACATCAGCAGAGCACTAACAATGTAACTTATCACTCCGCGATAATCAATATACTAGGTTAGCTCGTATGAAGCCTAGCTTGCCAGTGTTTGATTGGCGTCAGAGTTGTTTTCAGGGACACGATCAGCACGAGAAGACCTCCCTTGGGCGCAGGTACAATAGTAGCGCGCGATGCTCTACTCTGACTCTTGTACATCAACCAATGGCTTGCTGCCTTGCATATCTTCAGGCCACATGGTCCAGATGGGTGTTCTAATCAAGATCTTCTTGCGGAACTCTTTGAGCTTTTCAGCACGAATCTCGTTCGAGAGTTTCGTGCGGATTTCTGCCTGAATCTCAGACATGTCTTGAATCGAGCTGGTTCACGTTCGAGGACTTCGACGATGTGGTAGCCAATATCGTCTTCAATCACTTCGCTAAGTCGTTTAAGTGGTAAGTTGAATATGGCCTTCTCGATGACATCGGATCTCAAGCTGCCAGCAGTTGTCCAATCGTAACTGCCACCATCTTTTGCGTTGTGCCCTTCAGAGCTATCTCTCGCAACGGCTTCGAATGGCTTACCAGTCGAATACTTCGTTTCCTAAATTGTTGATGGCGTTCTTGGCCTCGTCTTTGCTTGAGTGTTTATCGAATCGAATTACCATTTCCCGCCATTTGACTCGGGCTGGAATTCGCCACTTGTCGATGTTCTTCTCGTAGTAATCAAGAATGTCGCCAGGTGGAATTTCAAAGGAATTGGCTACGTATTTGTCTTCGCACTGCATAGCCAGTACTTGCATCAAGAAGTGATTCTTCATGATGTTGATTGCTAATCCATTTTCCTGAAGCTTGGATTCAAGTTCAGCTAAATCGTCCACTTTGTATTTGCGATAAAGTTCGATTGGAACATACTTGTCGTAAAAAGCCTTGGATGCCTTCGACATGATTTCGTCTTTTTTCTTCTGAAGTTCCTTGGGCGGTACGTTGCCAGCGATATCTTTGAAAAACTGCTGTTGCAAAGCCTTCATCGACACGTACTCAGGCAGAAGTTGCCGAACCAACATTAGTCGAGCTTCAACTTCTTCCTTTTTGTTTCTCAATCTAGCTTTATTCTGAACAATAATGGGCTCGATGACTGCTGCCATGTCGCCAGCCAATACATAACCATTGCCGACTATGGCGACCAATCTTGTGTTCCACGGCTCTGACGTTGCGGACCACTATCCACGCTTCGTTGCGAGCTGACAAGCAAATTCTTGGTGTTATCGATGACCGTTATATCGGGTACAGGCAGATCATTGATCGTAGGTATCCGACCTTGAAACGCATCTGGATCATCGGGTTTTGAGCAATGACTCCTCGATTGCCTAAAGGCTGATTCGGATTGCCATTTTGAGGTAAGATTAGAACATTCTCGGCAGCAACTGACCTGCACCAGGTAAGGTCGCGGGCGTTGGATTTGTTGTTGAAGAACTAGGCGGTGCAAAGGTTGATTGGGCAAAGATACTGTCGGTGATATCTGTGGTGGCGGAGTTTGCAAGTTAGGAACCACTTGCAGGGTGGCAGGTGTTCCTTGAATTACGTTCATCAAGTCTTGGGCTAAAAGCTGTTAGTTGGAGAGTTACTTAATGCTGGTTACGTCACTGCCGAGTTGGGCTGAGATCCTGGTGGCGGAAGATCGACGGCCTTGGCCACTCCGCCTGCGATTGCTGCACTCCGGAGAGGCTGGATTGAACGGGACCATCGCAGGCGGCTAATCCCGGTAACGAGCCGTTTGCTTTGCGGTAGCCCAAGCCGGTTGCTTGTTCTTGCTGGTACTGAACCACAGTGGCCTTGAATTTCGGACGATGTTGGAGTTCTTGCCGACAGGTAGTTGAAGGTAGGTCTTTGTCGTCGAGGTACTGTACTTTGGATCGATGGCGGATTGGTCGATGGAAGAAGCGTATTGTGTCCAGATACAGGTTGGCCAAAGGTTGACTAGGGGTATTGTGGATAAGTTCCAGGTGTTGGTTGTCCCGGTTGAAACTGACCGGCCTTCTGGAGTGACCAGACGGAATTTGAGCGCGCAAACTGACCCGTACTGAGTTATGAAGTCTGCTGAGTACCGGTTGCGTAGCAGTTGATTACCTGCTTTTGATTGGCTGTTGTCGAGCCATTTCCATTTGCTGAAGTTTGGCCAGTTGATGACGGACCGCTTGACTGCTGAGTGGTTGTCGAGGCGATATTGGCTGGCAATGAAGCTGGAAAAGCTGGGGACGCCTGCCAAGGAGTTTGCGCGGAAACGCTCGTTGTCAACGCAACAGCGCGGTGCAAATGGCGGCGCTCTAAACTCTTGTATAGTAGTTGGTGAGCCTGATTCACGACGTTCCATCCTCGGGAATTTTGTAGGGACAATCTGAGTCCACTTCTGAGTCGTTATCCACTTACGTCGATAACGCCCCAATCTGGAATTACGGAAAGTAGGCTCTAAAAATCAAGACAGAATGGTGAGCATCGGGTATCACTGGGGCCACACCGTCTATTTCCTCCTGGGCTGCACCTTTCGATTTAGATTCGTAGTGGGATGCGCTAAGATTCGGCGGCAACCTTCAACGATTATTTAGCTAAGCATCGGGGTCTGAATGAAATTGCCATCACGTTGCCTCAGGGCTAGTAGGGTCTGCTCTACAACATAACTTGCTTTCAGAAGGACATGAACTGCTGTTGCTTAGTCGTGCTCCAGACTCATCAAGTGTGGAATCGCGCGAAGCGATTCAGTCAGGAAGGAACCCGGACGCTCACACACAGCCGCCCGACGCCAGCGCGTTCAGTTCCAGCGCGTTCAGTGGATACCTGCACGGGCGTTACTGATGAAAAGCAACTGGAAGCCTTGATGCCTTTGTTCACTTAGCCGGTCGATCGATTGGCGAGGCCAGATGGACCGAAAGAGAAAAAAAATTATTGAGGGACTCTCCGAGTGCCGGCTGCCACTGAGCGATATCAGCTCAGTGCGGGTGCTGAATCGAAAAGCCATTGATATTTCTTTCCAGCCTCTGCCATTGAATCTATGGTGACTGTGGAGATCGATGGGTTGATGGAAGTCTAGCTCGATCGGTGAAGGATTCTTAGCGGACTTGGCCAGCGATTGGGAACAAGCCAGCCAACCACTTAATGCGGACGGCGTTCGGGTAGTTCATGCGCGATTTGGGGTCATTCTATCCAAGCAAGGCGGAGCATTGGCCAAGATGCTACCGCTATTTAACTGGGGCCTTGGCGGAGTGCTTGGATCTGGAGCACGGCAATTACATGAGTTGGATCGAATTGCAGGACTGATACGAAGCTATTCAGCATCTATTGATGAACAGGTCGATTGCTGGAGCAGTGAACATAGTTAGTCCGATCAGTATCGAATCGTGGAGTTACAAAACCTTGGGCCAGGCTCTTCATCGACCAACTATACTCCCCGCGCTGAATTTGCCTTGCGTGCAGCCTTGGGAGAAATGGCTGACGCATTGCTGCTGAGTAGTTGTCGAGGTAGAGCGAGGCAATTGAGTGACTCGAGTTTTCATTCGCTTTTTCTGAACTCGCGCCCGGCATTGAAGCATCTGCTTTCCACTTGATAGGTTATTCCACACCGATCATGGCTGTGTTAGGCTACTTGCCCGTTTTCTGTTGATAAAGTTGACCTATGTAACCAGTGATGATTCATGATCGATTGGCTGCAAACAATCCTCGATGATTCGGCTTAGCAATAGCAGCGGCATCGAGCCCAAGCTGCGAATTACTCATCGATTTGATAGATCACTGTGAATTGATCTATCAATCTTCAGCTCGACGAGCTGTTAACGAATTTCCACATCGAATCGGGCCAAACGCCGTTGAATTTGAAGAGCGGATGCAGGATCTTTTCCGTGGACTGTTGATTAAAGTGTTTATCTCGATCTGTTGGAGCGATCGTTACTGGAGCGATGCTGAGAAAGAAGCTGCTCAGATCATTCTGAAACGCGCTTGGAATGTCGAGCTTTGCTCCGACAATCTCAAGCGTTCCTTAGCGCATGTTGCCAGCAAGGCCGATACGCTGCAGTGGCCGGAATTGCTGAGGCCTTTTACCGACATTCCAGAGTTGCGAGAAAGTTGCCCGATCTAAAGGCGATCATAACTCGTTTGGCTAACCTGCTCGCCAAAGCGAATCGTGACGTATCGGCTGAAAGGGCGTCATATGGAAGAGCTGAATCGAACGTTGGATCAGATAATTCTCGGGCAAGCAACTCCGCTCTACTCGCGAGTCGGACAAACAAACTTCGCCCTTTCCAGCAGAGTCAATCGCTGAAACTAGACCAACCCGCGGGTGAACTATGGCATTCGACTGCCCAACCGAAGGGGCAATTCGCCAGCGAGTAGTCAATCCATCCACAATGATTCTATGGTACAAGGACAGGCGTGATTGTCCCGCCGAGCAGCATGAAGAAGTTGTTTGAAGATGGGATGAGAGAGCTGGATGCGGTGGTCTTGATTCCATTAAGCAGGATGTCAAGCAGTTGGTTAACTTCCTGAAAATGCAGTCCGCTCGCAGTCAGATGAACCTGCCGACAACCGCGATCACCTTGCATACGTTGTTCACTGGCAATCCTGGAACTGGAAAGACCACGGTTGCAAGAATCATAGGCAAGTTGTTATGTGGGCTGGGTTTTTTGAGCCAAGGCCACACAGTCGAGGCGGATCGATCGGCTCTGGTCGCTCAATACGCTGGGCAGACAGCTCCGAAGACTCATGCTTGCGTCGACAAAGCATTGGGCGGTGTTTTGTTCGTCGATGAAGCGTACGCCTTGATTGCAGAAAGTGGTGAAGACGCCTATGGTGACGAAGCTGTGCAAGTACTGCTCAAACGCATGGAAGATGACCGCAATCGTCTAGTTGTCGTACTGGCTGGATATCCCGAGCCGATGGATCACTTGGTAAAATCAAATCCTGGGCTTAGTTCACGATTTCAAAGGAATTTTGCCTTTCCCGACTACACCCCAGACGAATTGCTAAAGATCTTTCTGGGCTTGTGCAAAAAGAACCAGTACAAAATGACCAGGGAAACAGCCAGAAAGCTACAAGATATCTTTCGTCAGATCGTCCAAGAAAAAGACGAGCACTTTGGAAATGGTCGGACCGTACGCAACTTGTTTGAAAAGGCCTTGCAACGCATGGCTTGTCGCGTTGTACAAAGCACTAAGATGACCGAAGAATTGTTGACAGTCTTGCAACCTTCAGACGTCGAGCTTGCATAGTACTTTCAGATTTCATACTTCAAGATTCAGAACGCTATTTTTAGGAATTCTAAGATGATACGATGGAGCTCCGCCATATTTTTGGCAATTCTCATTCAGAACTTCGCTTACTCCCAAGCCAAATCACTGCCACGGAGTACTCCAGAGTCGCAGGGAGTTTCGTCCTCGGCTGTTTCGGATTTTGTCGAGCAGGCTGACAAGACAATTGACTCTTTGCACAGCTTCATGTTGGTGCGACATGGAAAGGTTGTAGCTGAAGGCTGGTGGGCTCCGTATGATGCAACTACACCTCATCAGCTCTATTCACTCAGTAAGAGCTTTACATCGACAGCCGTTGGACTTGCAATTGCAGAAGGCAAGCTGAGCTTAGATGATCAAGTTTCGACTCTGTTTGAAGATCAGTTACCATCGCCGGTCAGCAACAACCTAAAAGCGATGCGGATTCGCGACCTGCTCAGCATGTCCACTGGCCATGATTCAGAACCCAAAGTCATGGGAGAACAAAATTGGACGAAGATTTTCTTGGCCCACCCTGTTCCGTTCAAGCCCGGAACACATTTTCTCTACAACACGCCCGCTACTTATATCTGCTCGGCTGCCGTGCAAAAAAAGACAGGGCAAACAGTCATGGACTTTTTGACACCTCGACTTTTTGAGCCGCTCGGAATTGAGGGTGCAACCTGGGGAATGAGCCCTGAAGGTGTTTCGCTTGGTGGATATGGGCTAAATGTTCGAACTGAAGACATTGCAAAGTTCGGTAAACTGTATCTGCAGAAAGGCGATTGGGACGGAAAGCAACTCATTCCTGCCAATTGGATCGACCAGGCTACATCGCGACAAACATCCAACGGCAGCAATCCCAAGAGTGACTGGGATCAAGGTTACGGTTATCAGTTTTGGCGATGCCGCAACAATGGTTATCGAGGAGACGGAGCCTTTGGACAATACTGTATTGTGTTGCCAGAAAAAGATGCGGTCATCGCAATTACAAGTGGCGTTCGCAACATGCAGGCAGTTCTGGATCTCGTTTGGGACAAGCTGCTGCCAGCCATGACCAGCGAAAAGTTGCCGGAAAACGCAACGAGTCAATCGATGCTGGTTGAGCAGTTGAAGAAACTGCAATTGCCCGAAGTCCAGGGAAAGCCTTCCAGTTCGGTGGCGGCCAAGTTAGTGGACAAAGTATTCAAGTTCGAAAGCAACGATCAGAAAATCGAATCGTTGACTCTGACTCAAGCTGACGGGAAACTGGAAGTGAGCTTTGTCGTTGCGGGTCAAAAAATCGTGATACCTTCCGACACGGCAAAATGGTTGAGGCAGAATGTTCGATGGGCCTCGGAGAGCCCAACTGCGATTGCAACCTCAACGGCGTGGACTAGCGACGATTCCTGCACACTGAAACTGTGTTACGCCGAAACGCCTTTCATTCAAACTCTAAAGATCAAGTTTGATCAATCAACCGTTCAGATTGAAACGGAATCGAATGTCTCTTTTGGTCCAACCAAGCTGCCTGCGATCACGGGAAAATCACTTTAGACTTTTCGCTGGCCAGAGCGTTGAGAATCGATTGTGGCCCCTTTCGCCATAACGTGGAAAATGATCATCCGTACCTACGCTCGTCAGGGCTCGCTCAGAGTCTTCAGCAAGGAGTAGGCTGTCTTTTGTTGGACTCCAATTTTTCATTCGTACATGCGAGGTTATTACAGTCTTCGTTACTAACTCACCGGGGAACGTTCTCGATCAACAGGTGCTCCACGAACAGCGCCTGTAATCAAGAGATCGATAAACATGTTGAATACGGCTAAGCCCATCCCAAGAATGATGCCGACTGCCAAAGCACCAAACACGTAAGTCCACTCAATCGTCGAGAGAGTACTTTGGCTTTCGTGCCGATAGTTCTCTCTGAACCAAATTCCTACGGACAGAAAACTAAGTTGTAAGACAGTAGTCGTCCAAAGAAACAAACCTATGGCTGTCTCAGTCCATCGTTCGAAATATCGAACATATTGAGCCGCAAGTAACGGAAACGATAGGCAAGCCACTAGCAACGCTAAGGCCGAAAACGATCTAGCCGCCAACAAAAGAACTGCTGTCCAGCCCGTTAGCAGAATCATCAATCGTAGTGAGAATTGCATGAAATCAGACTCCGTCCAATTTTTAATTAGCTCGCTCAGCAAGACAAGAAATTCACCTTAGTTTTCGGCCGACAGCAACCTTATGCTATTCAGTTTGTTGATTTTGGAGAGCGAATCAAGGTAATAGGCAAAAGGATTCTCACCTTCGCCAGAATTCACACCCATTGTAATGTAAGCCGATGTGACGATACTCGGATTCGTAGCATCTAGGTCGAACCATTTACCATCGATCCAGGCCTGATTCCAAACATGGAATCCAAATGATTGGAGTTTGGGATCAAAACGCAGCCCTGATGCTATTCGGCTGGGGATATTCTGATTGCGAAGAACTGCAGCGAACAGGTGAGCCGCCTCAATGCAATTGGCCGATCGTTCTCGAGCTGCAACCAAAGTGCTGTTAATGTCAGATATTTCTGATCGTAGCTTGATCTTATGATGTATTCCAGCTCGCAGTTGCTCAGCCAGTTCTTGGGGCGAGCGTTGATTGTTGGCCACATCTCCGACGATCTCATTTGCTAAGTCAATAATGGGTTGCTTGTCAGACGGAATCATCACAGTGGAGTTCTTCTCGGCGTCCGACGGTTCTCGATCAGCGTCAGACGCTGCGATTTTTGCTTCTCCTAGGCCGCCATTACCTTGCTTAAAGTTTTTGGATACTTGGACCTCGCAACTCGTCGCACTTCGAGACTTCAAGCGTTGACGCTTGTAAGCCAAAAGTGCATTGTATGGATCGGATTCATCAAGTTCGGCCTCTACCAAATAAGTGATGTTGCTAGAAGCATCTAAGGCTGCCGAATCCCCCAGGAGTTTTAACTTCTTCGCGCTCCACCGCGAAAACTGCGTTTGGTCGGCCAAACGCGTGGCAACGTTCTCGTCGATGCGCAGTTTCAATAGGATTTGATCTCCGTTCCGAGATATTGTCTTTTGAATCACGCCTTGATCATCCACAAACAAGCTGGAATGACTGGCCGAGTCCTTGGAGCCAACCGTCAAGTTAATTTGCATCAGCGAGGCAGTTTTTCCGTCAGCAAGTGGTGTGAGTTCGGGTTGGTTGGCATCCAATCGAACAGGGACAAACTGATTTAACTGAGGTACAAAAATAGAGCTGGCTCGTTTTTCGCCCGCTTTCAGAGGTTGTCGCATCAGAATCTGTTGAACGCCCAGCGGTCCCCAGAACTTTAGGTTCCATGGAATTTTGCTAGACTCGATCTTCTCGCTATTCTCTACTTCCAAATCGGCAGATTTCTTGGTAACAATCAAGTCACTACCTTGTCGGCGACCTTCAATGAGCAGTTCGGTCTTACCGTCTGTGGATGACTCAAACTTGAAAGTTGTCATCAGCAGGCCATTGTTTTGCTCGAACAGCTCAAGCACGATCCTGCGAGGTGGGATAGAACTTCCATCTGCTGCATGATCGATAATATCTTCCCGAATGATCCTAAGCTGTTTGTTAACCTGTGTGGTTTCTACTCGCAGTATGGCAAAACCAATTCGCGTTGCACCAACGTAGTGAGCTTCCGCGTAACTCCAGGGCAGCGATTTACCATCGAACCAAGGTTGATCACTAACATCACTATTAATTGGTGGAGTTACAGCCGGTTTATTGGCTGTTGAATCCGGATTACTAATATCGGCACCACTTGCCGACTTAGATGTTTCTTTGGACTCTGATGATTGCTTGGTTGGGGTTGATTCTGCAGTGTCAGCCGTTTGGTCATTTCCGCCGTTGTGTGTTGTAGCGTTTGAGTCCCTTGGACTTAGCCTCAACCTTCTCAGCAAGTTCCTTTGGCGATTTTGAAAGTTGCTCCTGTATCTCAGGAGGAAGCTGCTCAGAAGGTCTGCAGCCTGGTAGCAAGAACAGAACTGCAAGGACTAAGCAGCTTTCCAATAGGCGCAGCTTCTCTAATAGTGGCGTGTACATTCTGCCGCTTCATTAATGACTAAAGATGACTGATGTTTACCCTCGGCAGGCCGGCCAGCGTTGCCTACAGGCCATCAATTGTAGTCAACACTGGTTTCAATTCATCTACAGGCCCCACGATGATATCCGGTTGTGACGGTTACACAGATTGGGATTATCCCGGGCATCAAGGAAAATGGGCAACTTTTGCGCTTCAAAACCGGCATTTGCGATGTTTTGACCTAACTTTCCTTGTCAAAGAAAACCTAACCCCCACGGGTATTCCCCGAAAAAAGAAAGATCGGACGATGAGTTCGCGGCAACGCTCGCAAACTTCCAACTCGACTTCCAGCTCCGCCAAACCCGACGCGTTAACAGCCTTTGGCGCCTTAACCGACGAACAATTGGAAGCACATTTACAAGTCTATCAATATGGCGTTTTCGAGCTGACCGATGCTGTTCGACCGTCCGTTGATTTACAGGTTATTCCCCGACAGGGATTTCGCCACGACACTTACGTAGACCCAGCTAGCCAGACCAAGGTTCCCGTAATCATGGCTGCGGCAACTCGTGAGCGACTGTTTGACCTTTTTATCGACATGATCGATACATTGGGACCGGTTGTCGACGTTGTGCTCGAGACTAGCCACTATCACACAGGTGGACATCAGGATTATTACCGCGAGCACATCGACATGCCGGTGCTCAAGAGCATTCTGTATGACTTCGAACAACTGCTGATGAACGATGGCTGTACAGGTATCGCAGTCCTGAATCCTAAGCGACAGCAAGAGGTTCAGTTCGACGAGCACAAGCTGATCATCGCTTACGGGTCGCCTCTAGAGGCCTTCGAGCGTACCTTGATCAATCACGATGTGTACATCGACAAGACCATTCGCTTCATTACCGAAGCCGAACATGTACACACCAGCAGTGAAGCGATGTACGACGAATTCCAAACTTTAGCCGTGCGACTAGGGATGGAAAACGAATCTGGTGACGCAACCACAATCTAGTACACCAACAAGCCAGCAACACGATTCGGCGCTGATCGATGCCCACGTCGAAAAGCGCCGGAAGTGTTACCTCTACACGCGATCTTGTCGACGGCGCTGGCTTTGACCGCGACTGCAATCTTGGCAGACGCCCTGAATAATCAGTCGATGGCTCCGCACGCGAAACTTCTGTGCTCGGCCAATTTCGTCGCGTAACCGGACGATCTCTTCGCTTTGAAACTCGATCAAGCGATGACACTTGACGCAATACAAGTGGTCGTGCTCTGGGTATCCGTAGTCGTGTTCGTAGACGCTACGACCGTTGAGTTCAAACTGCCGCAATAGGCCCGCTTCCACGAACTCTTTTAGAGTGCGATACACTGTCGGGCGGCTAACGTAATTTGGATCACCGCGTCTGGGCAATTGATCGATCAATTGATCCGCATCAAAGTGTTCGTGTCGACTAAAAACTTGTTCCACCAAGAATCGACGCTGATCGGTTTTGCGCAAACCACGAGCTACTAAGTACTCTTCGAATCGTTCAATGGGAGTCTGAGACACTGGCACCGAGGCCAGTGCTTCGGAATCTTGTTTGACGGATTCTGACGAGGTAGCGGACACAGGCGAATTCTTGACTAAATGGATGGCTATACTTAGCCGCAATGGGATTGAATTTTAGGTGAGGTGACGCACGAAACTCGTCATCGCCCAAATGATTTATCAATCGTACCTGCTAAGTCAGTTCGGCTAAAGTCGCTAGACTGGCCAAAGCTCAAAAAACGGAGCTAAACCGGCTGCGCTCTATCGTCGCGTTGGAAAATCGGGCAACGTGGAGTAGATTTCGCATCTTTTACTACTGGAGTTATTCCAAACCGAACCCGAGTGAAAGTTTGTTTGGCACCGCGCCACGGCTTGTAGCTGGAGCGGGAGTTCACTGCGAACGGTCCAAATCTGCCAATTCGCCCGGATGCAAGCCTGTAACTAAAAGCTCAAAAATAGCTGTGCTTCCCAACAAACGGAAAGTGATTCCAACAGATTTTGGGGTGATCAAAAAAGGTTGCTTGAGCCCTTCACGAACTCCAACACCATCGCTAAAATTTCCCTTCCTTTCCACGGGGGATTAGCTCAGTTGGTAGAGCGCTACAATGGCATTGTAGAGGTCACGAGTTCGAGTCTCGTATCCTCCACCTTTAGAAACCCAGTATTTCCTAATGATTTACTGGGTTTTTTCGTTTCTTGGTCACTCTCGTTGATGGCTTCAAGATTGTCAGAAAGTGACTGTTTTTGACCGGTTTGGGCGGTAGTTGGTGCAACAATTGGTGCAACCGTTCGCAGATCGGTCTTTAGCAGCTCAACAGACTCAATTGCCGCAGAAGTATCAAGCAATCTTGCGTCCGTGTAGGTGTTCATGGTCAATTCGATTCGGCTATGACGCATCAAGCCTTGGGCAGTTCGAGGGGCAACGCCTGCTTTGCTAAGGTGAGTTCCGAATGAATGGCGCAAACTGTGAATGTGAACGATAGTTCCGTCTGCATCACGTTTCGGAATACCTGCTAGGCTCAGGTCACGGTTGAGGATTCGCAGTAGCCCTGTGGGCACTGTGAACACTTTAGACGCATTCGGCTTGCCCTTGGTCCATTCCTTCAGTTCGGCAGCCAAATCGCTTCTGAGCGGCAATGTAGAGCCTTTACGGTTCTTTTCCTTGCTCGCATCCAATCGCACAAAGGGAACATCACCGAAACTCAGGTTGCCGACGTCAAGGGTTCTGAGCTCATTGAGTCTCAAGCCGGTTAGAATCGCTGTTTTGTAAATCAAGGCCCGCTCTTGCCCGATTCGAGTAAGCTTTGCGATTCGCTCGGCGGAAAGATCGATAGTTTGCTTGCCCTTGTTTGGTCCACGCCTAACAGTTCTTGCATCCTCAAGGGGCCTACGCTTCGCGGCATCAAGCAATCTAGTTAGCTCCTCTTCGCTCAGCGCTCGAGCCGTTCGCCTCCGATCGCTTCGTTCGTCAAGCTTGCCCATACCGTCGAAAGGATTAACTAGAAGTCGCATCTCACCACTAAGGCTTGGTCGCTTTCCTGAAAGTCGCTTTCCAACCAGCCAGTGACCAAATGAAACCCATGCTGCAACGTACTGATTAAACGTAGCCGCCGACATTTTGCGAGTCTTGCAATTCACTTCATCGGCTAACCACTTTTGCAGTCGGTCCGCCGACAGGTCCCGCAAGTATCGCCAGCCACAATCAACGCTTGTTTCCTTGAGTCGCGTTTCGGTGGTCTTAACTCGGTCGGAATGTACTTTACGAAGCTTCAAGTAGGCGATGTAGTCGGCAATGTGGACATCAAGCAGCGTATCGGCATGCTCGGAAATTCTGCTTTGATCGCTGGTTAGAATCTTCGATCGAACTAGCTCAGCTTGTTTCTCAAGTTCGGCCAGCACATTCGCAGCGGCCGCTTTATCACGGCAACCGGTTGAAACTTCACAAACGATTCCGCTTCCGTCGCGATACTTGGCAATGTAGGTTCCCGATTCGGTTCTTATTCGGTCGCCAGCTTCATTCAGTTCGGCCGTAACCGTCTTGCCTTTGCGATTGGTCCATTGAGCAAGCTGCTTGCCCTTGCGATTGATGACCACACAACCAGCCGGAAGTGATCGCGTAACCGTCTTGCGGTAAATCGTTCCCATGAAAGATAGCTCCCTATCCCTACTCAATGAATGAAACCACGGCAGCCAGTTGAGTAATCTGGTTTTCGGTAGCGAACCTAAGCCGTGAATGTGAATTGTTATCGGAGATTCCGAACCGCGTCAACAGCTCGGAAGTAGTCAGCAAGCTGCCCAAGTACTAGGCATGCTCGCTTTTTGGGCACGAAAAGTTTTTTGAATTTTCGGAAATAGTTCCTCATCGATGATTCGAATTCATCGCGCCTAAACGTTGGCCTGCCTAACAGTGATTCGGTTGTTGTTGATCGCTGCAATAACGCCTTCAAGCTTGGTCGATACCACATCAAGCTTGGCTGAAAGTGCAGTTTTCAATTCGTCAATTGGTTGGCCTCGTTTTTCCTGTGCGGTCAACTTCAACCGCTCTATCTCTTTGGCAATCTGGTTGTTCGCTCTCGCGTCAAATTCGCGTTGATCAAGAATAGCCTGAGCTTCTTTTGAACCTCGCAGAGCTGTTTGTGGCCTTGAAAACTCGCTTGATTGCTTGTTGAGTTTTTCTAACTCTTCGTAGGCAGCACGAACACCACGACCAAACGTCTCAAAGTCAAGCCCGCCCTTGATTACGGCCTGTGATAGCTCTTCGATCTTGCCTTTGTACTTCTCGTTAGGTGTCAACAATGATTCTTGTAAAGACTTGGCTTTGGTAGTCCATCGCTCAATTTCCGCAAGGCTGTTTTCAATGTCGGAAGTATCGATGTTTGGTTTGAGCGGTGTAGATGACATTTCTTGGCGAATCTGGCGAACTCTCGCTAACAACTTATCGCCGCTATCGAATGCCACTGCATCGTTGATAGCGTTCATAGCTTCCTTGAAATTGCCAAGAGCAAGATTTCCAATAACCTGCCCCAGTGCGGTCCAAACTTCGAAGAGGTCTTTTGAGAACCCAACAGCGTAAGTTAGAGCGTCCGCGAATTCTCTTGCTAAATTTTGAACGCCCCCGAACTCTTCAGCGAAAGCCGTGATTTCTTCGACGATAACTTTAGCCAGTGGTGCTAGCTCGGCAGCAAAGGCCTGTTTGATACCCTCAACGATAACGCCCACTCTCCCCATGTCATCGTTTAGGCTGGCGATAAGCTGCGCTTGCTCTTGAGATACGCCAAGCCATCGCTGAGCGAATTCGAAAGACTCCTTCAGCTTCTCGCCACCGTCGCGGAATCCAGCCACTACACCAACGCCACTTTTCCCAAGCAGGTCGAATGTTATCTTCATCTGCTCAGCTGGGTCTTTGACTTGAGAAACAGCGAAGGCAATCTTTTGAATTGCGGCTACAGTTCCAACTGACAGAAGTTGAGTAGCATCTAACCCAAGACGCTTCAAGGTGTCAAAAGCCTCGCCAGTGCCTTGCTTGGCCTCCGCTAGATTCAATTGAAGCTTCTGAATTGCCTTGTTTGTGTCCTCAGAAGAGAGACCGCCATTTTCATCGAAAGCAAATGTCAACCCGCGAAGCTCTGTAAACGTCAGATTCAGTTTTTCGGCAGCCTCTTGGATCTTATCTATCTTCTGGAACTCAGATAACATCCCGCGAATACCAGCGGTAGTTAGTTCAACAGTCGCTTTGAGCGCCACAAAAGCCGCCGTCACTGCAGCAATCGAAGCCGCGCCTGCAACGAAGCCGCCCGAAAGGCCTCCTAAACCGAAGCCAGACAATCTGGAAGATGCGTCGGTAATGCCGCCCTTGAATCTCGAAATGTCCGTTTGCGCTTTACCGAGTGCAGCACTGAGGCCGTTGGCGTTGCCGGTGATTTTTAGATTGAGTGGTTCAAGCTCTTGAGCCATCGCAGTTGGTCCTATTGAAAGCAGATTTTGAAAAGCAGGTTAAACGAATTGATTTAGTTCATTTGATCCAATTGGAATCAACTTCCGAAGGATCAGTGAAGCGTTGGTAAGCGCCGTCGAATTGCAACGTAACTCGATCAGGCTTCCCGCGTCGGTTCTTGGTTATCTTCAAGAGAAAATCTGAATCGGCTTTGTCGGCTCGGTGGGCAAGCATCGCTGTATCGGCATGCGAAAGAATCTGTTTTGATTCGGCATAGTGCCTGTCATCGGGCTCGCTGCCTTCAGCATCAGCGTTCAACTGGCATAAGAGCAGAATCACGCAATCAAGCTCTTTCGCGAGTTGCTTTAGCTCTCGGGAGATTCCTTCAAGTTGCATACGTCGAGGTTCGCGATAATCGGCTGGCGAAATCAACTGAAGGTTATCGACGATAATCAGCTTTAAGCCTGTAGACTTCAACAGCTTTGCTTTTGCTCGAATGGTCTTAACTGATTCGTGCGGGTTATCGGTAACTGTCAAAGGCCAGTTTCGGTAGTGATCCAAACCGCCTTCAATTGAATCGAGGTTCTGAGCGGTCAAACCACCTTGCGTGAATGCTCGCAGTTCAAAGCCGCAATCGTCCGACAAAATACGCTCGGCAAGTTCGGTACGCGTCATTTCAAGCGATACAAACCACGTTGCCCGATCCTTGTTAGCAAACCAGCTCGCAAACGATAGAGCTAGCGCCGTCTTGCCTGCGAAGGTTCTACCTCCCAACAGTACCAATTGACCTGGAAAGAATCCTCCAGTTATACAATCCAACGAAGGGAAGCCAGTTGAAAGCCCTAGGGTCGAATTGGTCTCGATCGCTTGCCGACGTTCCTCTAGCAGCTCGGCAACCGAATCCCCAAACGATACGAAGCCGGCATCACGCTCGGTAAGCAATCCGCTAGTTCCAGATTCAAATTGATTCAGCAGCTCACTAGGCTCTGCTTTGGTGTCAAACTCTCGAGCCAAAACCTTTCTTGCAGCGGCAATAATGCGACGATTCTTAGAGAGTCTGGCAACCTCTTGCGCGTAGTGGTCCACGTTGGCCGGCGCGTAGCCTTCTTCAACCAGCTTTGCAATGTAGCCGCTTGTGAGCCTTGCAATCAGCCCGCGCCGCTTTGCTTCGACCAGTACCGCCCTTGATTCGATCTTCCGGCCTGCGTCCCGCAAGTCGGTTACGACCTGAAACACGTCTCCCAGGTCGGTATCTTCGAAGTCAGAAGCGGAAACCAGTGTCGATACCCGATCGATGCAAGCAGGGTCTACGAAGCAAATTGAAACTAACGCCCTTTCCGCTTCGGTTCGCAGTTCGGTTAGTTGGGCTTCTGTCATGCTGGCGCCCTCCGATGTTTGGGCTTTTGCTCATAGTTGCCGACTTTGGTCTCCGGCAAGACTCTGGCAATCGTTTGGGCTGAAGTATCTGTCGAAACCATGCCGTTCCGATACTGGCCAGCATTAAGCCACGATGCCGGATACGGGCGATAGCGTACCTCCGCTTCTAGAAGTTCGGGCAATCGTTGCTTCGTCCACTCGATAAGCAGACTCGCAGCCCTTGAGTTATCAACGCCCTCAGTCTTAGAGATCTTTAAAAGAGCTTTGGCATACGCCACTTTAGCTTTGTCAGGGGCGACTTTCCTGGGATAGATGGAATACCATTCGTTGAATAGTTCAGAACAATCGAACGAATAATTCTTTTCCTTCTTTACCTTCTTATCCCTTCTTCTCTCTGTGTCAGGGACCGTGTCAGGGACCGTGTCAGATTTTGATACGGTTGCTGATACGGTTCTCCTTTGGTATTCGTGCCATTTTGCAATGGTCAAAACGGAGAATCTAAGACTGCTGTGTGGCTCGATTCTTACTGCCCCAAGTTCCTCCAATTGTTTAAGCCTCGCCTTTATCGTGTTGATGCTCGGCGGAAATGAATTGGGGTAAAGACGCTTGGGCAACAATCGCCAAGCAAACGCCATTTGCCCCGGTTGAATTTCAACTCCACGAAACCACATAGCTCTAAAGTTCACTTCAGCCAGCAAGCGGACAAACAGTCCAAGCAATTCATCGGATTGAGCGACATTGCTTTTTACGATGCGGCGATGCAAACGCAACCAAGTCACTTTGCACCGCCTTTCGCCTTGGGCGATCGCTTGCGCTTCTTGGGGGGCAGCTTCACTAGCGAAGCATCACCACCGCAACGAGTTCGGCGAAAGCCACCTGTTTCGACAATCTGCTTGCTATCGAGTAGATCCCTTACAGGTCTGCATACGCACTGAATGCCCTTGTGCAGCAAGTCTGCAATCTCTTGGCGGTTCAACTCAGGGTGCTTGCCAAGCAGTTCCAGAATGTCGAGGTGAATCTTGGATGATTTTGCTCTCGCGTAGGCTTTTGCTCTCGCCGCCTTCGCAAATGGGAAAACAAGCTGGGTCATGCTCGGCCACCTCCAGCCGCCCACATCACGGCAGCGGTAGTTAGGCCTGGTTCGATCGACAAGAGACTAGAAACAATCTCGCGTCTGCGAAAGTCAGCATGGAGGGTTAAAGCAAAGCATCGTTTGCAAAGGCAACCCGGTCGCGTAGAAAGATCTTCGCGGGCCGTTTCTCGCATACTAACCCCTTGGCGGATGCCGACCGCCAAGGGTATTTTCGTTTAGTCATTTCGCACCTCGCGAAGCAACACGAGGGCAATTGTTGGCAATCCACTCGCGAATCTCTGAAAGCTTCCACTTTGTGGACGCCCCTAGCTTGATTGGCTTGGGCATTCTTCCAGAATCGGCCAATCGGTAAACGTGCCTTTCGCAGCAATCAAGCAACGCGGCCACCTTATCCACCGAAACTAGCTCAGCACTTACAGAATCTGACATTTCTTGTTTGCTCCATGTGGGGAATTGAACTGCTCTCCGCTGACTGCGTTGGGCTTACTCAGATTCTTGTAGGCCTCCCGAGACTGTCGCATTTTTGGCTTGTCGGCAGATCCAAACCTGTCGCGATTGAGCGGCTAACGTACGGCGCATGACCGGTTTCAAGAACGGCTTTGAATGAGTTTTTTCACCCCCGGCTGGTCGAGGCTCTGAACTGCCTTTTTTGAGGTGAATAGTCAAAGGTTTTGCTACACCCTAGATGGCCGTTCGTGAAGAATCTGAGGTTTTTTACGCCCCAAGATTTACCTTTGGTCGGCACTCCAAGCAAAAAAATAACCTGCGTTTTTTTTCAGTCGGAACCCCTGGTGGTCTACGCTTTGAGAACCCCTAAAAAATGACGGGGGTACCTTGCTCGGGCAGCTGTTGGATTCAAAGCCGCGATGGTCTGCAGTGACGCACTTTCCTGATGAGGCTTCATGGCTTGTAGCTGCTTTCGCCAAGTCTGTTGTCGGCGGCGGATCATCCAGGCTTGGAGTAGTTCATCCAAATACGCTTAGCCTGTAGGCCCCCGCGCGTCGGAACGCGATGGTCGACTGCCACGCCTCGGGCCCTGTCGCGTCGATCATCGTAGAATCCAGCGGCATTGGCCGTTGACGCAGTTTTCGGAGTCGGTCGACTGACGCTCCTGGAAGCGTCGCGGTACCGAGCGTCGGAGTACTCGGTAACGCCCAATCGATAGCGAAGAAACTCGATACCATCGCAATTGTGAATGTCGAGGTACCGACCATGCTTTGAGCGTCGCCAGCTCGCCGCGGCTATGTTCCAAAGTTTGGATAATGCCGACGCAACGCAGGCTTGTTATCGATCTTCTTAGGCCGGCCACGCTTCGCTGGTTCCTTAACTTCACAGGTCGGCATCGACTGAGCTTCAACGAATCGCTGAACAGCTTCGACCGACGTATAAACCCGACCTCCAACCCTCACCACTTCAAGCACGTGGCCGTTAGTGCCCTTCGTGTACCATCGCCGAATCGCTTGCAGATGAGGCCGAATACCAATTGCCTTTTGAAAGGCCTCGTTCAAATCCATCGCCTTCTCGCCGTTCTCAAGAATCTGATTACTTAGGCTGCTCAATTTGTTGCTCCTGTTCTTTTGTGGGTCTCTTACAATCACAAGCTTTAAGCTTCAGGTCATCGGCGAAGATTCTCAAATCAACTCGAGCGCTAAGAGCATTTGCGAGGGTCCTAAGCTTCATTCGATCGTTAGCGGTTGATTCAAAGCCGCGGTAGAAGATCTTGGAAGGTCTTTTGCTACCTTCTTCGTAGGCACCGATTCTAAGCTGGCTTGGGGCTCTGAATTCTAAGCTACAGCCCAAGTAGTAAACCGAATGATTGCTAGCGGTAATAAGCCATCTTCCGTAACGGTGAAAGGGGTTCAATAGGAATTCTTCAAGCGTCAATGGTTGTGCAACCAGATCCCGCATGCCTGCTACCGTGAAGCGTTGCCGAACAAATCTGGGTATTACCATTCGAACATCGTCAGAAATCGGGTAGTGAATCTCCAATTCATCACCTTCCCTAATTCCAAACGGCCCTAAAGCTATTCTCTCGCGACAGACTCCAACTAGACTGGATGCCATAGCTACTTCGCTCCTTACAGTGAAGTGACTAAGGCTGGCCGGATGTTGCAACCATCTAGGCCAGCCGATTTTGGCCTACCCGAAACAATGCTCGCCAAGGCCCCTGGTAGGCCTTTAGAAGCGTTGGCGAGCAAATTAGGTGTTTCGGGTCGCGGCACCCTCTTCGACGAATAGCGGCCTGCCTTGGGTTCGCTTCACCATTGCAAGAATGAATGCCCTATCGGCTTCGCTTAGCTTCGGCAACTCGCGAATGATCGCATGTGAAATTGAATCTTGGTGCAACCATTGGTGCAACGCTTCGTTGAATGGTTCGTTTTCCTTTGTTTTTATTGGGTCAAATTCGCATCGCTCTTTCAATGGCATTGTAGAGGTCACGAGTTCGAGTCTCGTATCCTCCACCTTTAGAAACCCAGTATTTCCTAATGATTTACTGGGTTTTTTCGTTTCTTTCGGAGTTGCTAATAACCTCAAGATTGTCAAGAATTTGACTGGTTTGGGCGTTTGATAGCGCAAGTTTAGGTGCTGGCGCTTGCTGATCGGTTTCTAGCGGCTCGATCGCAGTAGAAGTTACCCAACGTTGGGTCTGTGACCGGGCCATCTCGATTCGGCTAGGTCGCGAGTGACTGAAAGTTGGTCTTCTCGGGAAGTCCAAGTACTAAATTAGCCCTGCACCAATCTCTATTTCAGGACAACTTTGTTCATCCACGGCATCAATATGTCATTCAAGGCCAGCGGCTCTCGCAAACGCGTGAAAGTCCATTGCCGTATTCTGATCGTGGACGATACGCCACGAACCACCTTCCAAGGCAAATACATAAACCAGCCAAGTCGAAAATGGATTCGTTGCCTTGTTTGGCTGATATGTGTAGCGGACAAGTGCCATCGCCATGTCTTCGCCAATAACTTTGTGCACGACCGTTCCCTTCCACGTCCAGTTTTTGTCTCGAAACCATTGCTCATGAATTTCGATCGTTTCCGCTGGCGTGGTGAAGGCGTGACCGTTCTGAACAATCGTGTATAGAGTATCGCCTTGAGTCAAATGTGACTTGAACGCTTCAATATCTCTGTTGGCGATCGCATCAAAATGCGAGCTCAATGCGGCATCGAAATCTGGTTTCATTTTTTTTTGATGTCTCGAAGAAGAACTTTGAGGGATTTTCGCAGGTAGCGTTTCAGTGAACGGTACGCGGACACCGTCGAAATGCAGACTGTAACGCCTCATTGTCTGAGCGATGCTTGATGCTTAAGGCTCCGTACCACCGGGTCTTGATGACGCTTTGGGACGTACGTGTCAGGTCCAGCTCCGAATGAATTCTACGATCGGTAGCGTTGTTGATACCTGTCGGCGAACCGCAGTTCATCACCCTTGTGAAAATTCTGATCGTTGACTGGGCTGCCTGTCAGGTACCTGCTCTCTTGATTCCTGGCGAATCCTAGCCTCCAAGCCAAGATGAGTACATTACAAATAGCAATAGAAAGAGCGGGATCAACCCTATTCCGAGCGCAATACAAATTGCTCCTACGACCTTTCCGTTGCGGCCCTTGAGAACCGTATTCTTTGAGAATTGCAGTCCCGTCGGTGTGAAGCCCTTAATTCCGATGATAACCAAGAGGATCGAAAGTACAACGACAGCAATTTGGATCATGTTCGTGCTAGATTCTTTCAGGAGGACACGCGGATCGATTTCGCGACAGGACGGCTGAAATGATGGGCGTCCGACTGTAGTGGGATCGCGTGAACGAAACGGGCGGAGTTGGGTCCATTTCCTTCTACTTCGATTCCCCTCTAGATGTTCGCAGAGGTGCAGTGTAACGCCGTGAGAACCGATTTTCAATTACTAGTTGTCGCCGAGAGTCTCATCATCAAGGATCAATCGCTCAATAGCGTTTTTTGGGGGGCCGACCGTTTCAAGCAGCCGCCACGAGATTTTAGTGATGAGTGGCAGGATAGTCGAGCAGACCTGGTTTCACTATTCATCTCAATACTATCTGCGTCCAACGCCACTGAGGACCTTCAGTGGCATCGCGGACATTTCCAGATTTCCGCGAGCCACTTGAAGGAACACTGTTGTAGCACTTGTCGATTTACTTCTTAGCGCCCGGGTTTGAATTGCTAGTCTGAGAACTCGGTGATGATGTGTTGGGTTCAGAATTTTGTGGCTTAGTGAATGATACGTTCGTCGCAGTTGTGGTAGAACTTCCAGTGGTCACGAAGTTCGGGGCACTGTTGGCACCAAGCTGTACTTGTTGACTGGCTTGAGCGTGAGCGCTAACAAATTCATTCAATACGGCTTCATGTTCGTCTGCCTTGGCTAGCAACTCAATGCTCGACGTCGCTAGAGCTTGATCGCGAATTTGTGCGATTTCGGCGCGTCGTAATCGAATAGCTTGGTGAACACGAGCTGCGACATCAGAACCATGGTTAGTCCTGTGTTGAAGTGTGACACCCAATGCAAGACCCTTATTGTCCGTATCAGAGGTGTCGCCATTTGTGCTGCTATTAGGATTAGCTGAATTTTGCTGAATTGACGAAGCAGTTTGACTTGATGTCGGTCGTCCACTCGGAGTTGAATTTGCATTCGATCCGTCCTTAAATGGATTGAATCGTCCGAATATGGAATCCATAAGGCTAACATCAATCTCGTCTTGTGCCTGGCGAGCATTAGCGCCTACTTCCAGGTTTGTGCTGGCTTGGGCTCCGTTCCTGCCCATGTTTGCTTGCGTTGTTGCTTTTAGCTCAACATTTGCTTTAACGGAGAGACTTCGACTTCCAGATTCCATTGTCCGACCCACAGAAGCTGCCGCCTTGGCTGCATTAGACTGAGCTCTTTGCACTGCTTGTGCTTGAGCGTGAATTCTTTGCTGCATTTGTGATTGAAGCCTTGATGTATTGGCACTCGCTGCAGCCGAACCGCTTGCGGCTCCACTAGTACTTCCCCCTAAGCCTGGAAGTGGACCAACTTGTCCATGTACTGCACATGCGAAAAAGCAGTTAACTGTGAACAAGCCAAAGGTCGACATTCTTTTGTTCAGCATGGTAATTCTCCTAAGTTCATTTGCAGCATTGAATTCAATGCTGCGAGTATGGCCAGCAATTTTAGTTTTCAACTTCACGTTGACACTTCATCGACCAATAACGATAAGTGTCTACAGTCCAAGTAGCCTGTGAACAACAGTGTGTAGTGCATTTGTCACCACCAACAAAAGGTCATTTTGTGCAACTTCAATCTCCAGCTAAGAGACTGCATTGTTTCTCAATGGCGGGCACAGTTTGGTCGGCAATTGTGGCTTTAGTCTTGGCTAGTTGTCCAAATGAGGCTCATGGCAAACAGACATCGAACTCCGATTTTATTGAGCTTCTCAAGAGACGCTTAGAAATGGATCCGAGCCTGGCTGAAAACTGGAGAATGCTCGGAAAATACTACTTGAAATCCAACAATATTGCGGATGCAATTTCAACACTCCATCGCGCGATTGAACTTGATCCAAACTCTGCCGCCGCACATTTTGATCTAGGTCAAGCTTATCTGGCGAATCAAAAGCATGACCTGGCAACATTCCATTTTCAGAAGGTCATAGCACTAGCGCCGACAAGCGGTTATGCTCGTGAATTGATTGATGCAAATTTGGTCGATGCGCCTGCAGAGATGTTGAATCAAGAATCTGCGCTGGAGGTATTGGCGAATCCGAATCTGATACCGGCTTCCTACCAAATGCAGACATTCGATGGGTCTGATGACTTGCAACAGAGGTCTAATCATCTTGAAGTTGATGCTCATTCCAAACCACAACGCGTGCGAGCGTTTCTCGAAGCTGGATCGCTCTACAATTCTAACGTTTCGCTTACTCCGACCAGTCGCGAGTTGCGCAGCGTTCGTGCTGCAAGCGCTCAAGCGTTTATCAATCCAGAATTCGAATGGCTGCTAGTCAGTAAAGGACCGTTGCGTGCTGGACCAATCACACGCGGTTACTTTACCGCCAACGAAGGGCACCTAAGCAATTTCAATCTTGCAAGTTTTCAGGGAGGTATGTTTGCCGAACGAGATGTAACGAACGGGTCGAATTTCGTTCTGGGAAGGTTCGAGTATCTCTACGTGCTCGACCTACTCGCAGGAAAACGATTTGGCAATCGTCATACCATTACGCCATCAATAACCTCAGTTAGGCCGGATGGAGGATTCTACTACATTTACGGATCGGTCAGCTTTGCGCAGTTCGCTGATAGCGGGAGCAATCCAACTACCGACTCGCTAACTGGAAACACCTACACGGTTGGGGCAAGCCGGCTTTACAAAACTCAATTGCCAGTACTTAGATCCTGTAGTGTGGGGGCGGATTTTGAATCAGCCAGAACTCAAGGCTTAGACTTCAGGTACAACGGAATTTCTGTTCACGGCAGTACGAATTGGTCGTTGTCTGAGAAAATCACCTTTAATCCCGAAACCGGGATTGGCTTTCGAAATTACTACGCGTTCACGGGTGCCCCAAGCCGCGACGAATTAATCGCTAGGTGCTCGACTAGGCTTCGATACCAGCACAATAGCTATTGGGCTCTATCTGCGATCGGCTCTTATGATCGATTTGCAGCAAAGAATGATGCATTTGATGCACAGCGAGTTCAAGCGGGCCTTGTCTCCACCTTTCTCTACTAGTCCCACTAGATTTGTGTTGAACCAATATGCCGTTTTGCGATCAACATTTCTTCAACAATTCGACAACACCACTATGCTGACGACGAATTGCCCACTCTATCGGAACTGCCCAGAAAGGATCTTCGGGGTGGACTCTCATCGCTCCACGTTTCAGCAAGAATTCCACCATTTTCGTTTGTCCGCTTTTAGCTGCCCAGCCGAGTGGTGTGGAATTGATGTCATCATCCCGAGCGTGAATGTCTGCACCTTGATCCAGAAACTGCTCGGCTAGCTCCGTGTCTCCTTTTCTCGCGAGCTGATGTAAAACAGTCCCTCCCATCCAGTCTCGCTGGCTAGGCTTCATGCCATGATCGAACAGAAGTTGATTAATACGACGATTTTTCCCACAAGCCAACCAGCTAGGGAAACAAACTTCCGTCGGTAGTGAAGGATGATACTTCAGCATCAATCGCACGAACGTTTCGTGCCCTTCACCTGCCGCATTGGCGAGAGCTTCAGGATCATTTGCAAAGTTAGCATTTGCAGAAAACACGGCGGCAGCCGTTCTCAGGTCACCATCATAAGCCAATAGATGTACACCGCGCGCTGCACCATAGCTGCATAACAAGTCAATCATGGGCTGATTTTCGTGCGCAATTGCCCGACTTAGCGCGTCAGCGCTGCTTTCAACCTCGGGATTTGGATTGGCACCATTTTCGAGCAGCAGTCTTGCCGCTTCGATATGTTGCTTGTTTACTGCTACATAAAGAGCGTGCCCATCGGGAGCAATTCCCTCTTCAGGTAAGTTCGGATCGGCCCCATAGTCGAGTAATATCTGTATGATTTCGACGTTTCCAGTGGCTGCCGCATTTCGTAGCGGTGTGCCTGAACCCAAATAGTAGGTAATACACTCCGAAACACGATTTGCAGAAGACGGATCGGTCTTCAGGATCTTAAGCACAAGCTCACGATCTTCGCGATGACATGCCGTATTCAAGTCACATTCTGCCCCGAGTTGCAACAAATGGTCGAGCACCTCGGCCGGAGTTGTCGAGCAGCTATCCGGTACATCACGCCAACCGCGGTAGAAGTAATCTCCGTTAAAAAGATGAATTGGTCTCGCACCATCCTGCCGCTTTGCATTGAGATCGGCTCCAAGGTGATGTAATAGGTCGATCAACCATAACTGGCGTGTCATCACGGCCCAGTGTATGGGTTGGTTGGAACGTCTATCGGCTTGTTGTATTGCTTCAGGATTTTCCTGGAGCAACTGTCTGAGGCCTATTTCATCATATGCTCGAATCAGCTCTGCGGTCCGATCTCCTAACGTGGAGACAGCGTATTTCTTTTCCATGTAGTTTTTGAGTAAAGCCGCCATCGCTTCGTAACCCCGATCCTTGGCCTGCAGGACGAATGAGTCGCCGAATTCCATTGCCAGTGGATCAGCGGAGCGTTCCAGTAACAGTTGAGCTACATCAATTCGGTTCTCTTTGACTGCAAAGTAAAGGGGCGTGCGATAGCCGTAGTGACATCGCACCAGCGTTGGATCGCGATCGAGAAGAGATCGAACTCCTGGAAGATTGCCTGCCAAACATTCGCAAAACATCTCCCATACATCGACGCCACGACCGGTTGACCATTTCAATTGACTTGTACTTTTTAGTTCTTCAGGTTGGTACATGGGGAATTGTTTCCTGACCGCCTCAGCGTATTACAGATGTTACATTTAGAGCTAGATGACAGAGCCAAGTTTGTGAACTTTCGCAATCGCGATCTTCGATTGAGGAACCAACAGATTATTCCAACTGCCACCAACCCAGGAATGTAGGAACGCCACCGTCGCAGGTTGAACCTCGGTCTATTCGGATCACCTGAAATTGAGTAGACGGTATCCACGTTGGGATGGGGGCCATGAAGAATTTGGCGATGCAATAACAGATCGCCGTTGATTAGGTTCATCGATTTTGCGACGTTGCAAAATTGTGAGGCCGCATACTTGGACCGAACTAGTCCAGTTGAGGCATCGGCAACATTGCAGTTTTGGTAGCCATGCACTCGACTATCCAGTCCAGCATGTTGCATGTACAGAAGGTGGTCGAACTCCTCAACTTGGTGAACTTGACCGTCATGGATATGTACCGTTGGAAAGAAGAGTTGACTGAGATAAGTGGGAAACTCAAACGCCATCGGATGGGGCTTCAGAGAACCTGCCGCTAGCTGAAAGACGGCAAATCCAAAGTTCTTGTATCGAGGCATCTTCTCCCATGTTTCACTGGGCAATCTGAATCTTGCGTCAAGCCGATCAAAATCGGATAGAGTTGGAACGAAAGAGGCGATGTAATTGCCAACTTCAAAGACTTCGAGATTTGGAGCCGCCACGGCCGTCTTGCTTTCCAGGGAGCATCCTAGGCTGAAACTTGCTTCATATGGAAATCCATTGTCGAGATCATCGAAAAAGTTGTCGTAGTCGCTCAGGTCGATGAACTTTATAGTCTTATCATCCGACGGTCGCCTAACAGGCAGAGGAAGAATCATCGAATTCTCGTTCTGCGACTGATAGTTCATTTGATAGGCCAAGAATTGAGTGCCTCGGCCACTTAACCTGGCGAATATCCTGGTATTGTTCACTGAGATTACCGGTTGTGAAAAGCAACACATCATGGTTTCCTTTGCAAAGCTACGATCAAGCTGACCAATGTTGGTAGTTGATTTTCCACTGAGCAGCGGCAACGCCCTTTCCTGTAACATCACTCCGAATGGTTGCCGTCTGGCCTGTACTGCGATAGAACTTTATCGCGGAATTCTTGAAATCGTTGCCAGCTATCGGATGATGGGGAATCCAAATCGATCAGCTCCCCTGTTGAATAATCCACAGCCTGCCAGTCAAAGTGCTTACACATGGCCACAATCGGTGTAACTACATCGCCTCCGCCTCGAGCGTGCAGCGTAAAGTTCTCAACCGGGCCAGATACAGTGAAGTTGAATTCCAAAGAATACTCTTGGCTCAACAGTAGTCCCCAGGCTGGATCATCCCAATTGATGTTGCCGAAGAAATCAGACAACTGGCCACGCAGTTGAGCTGCATCACCCAGCGATGCAAATTCGAAATCTTCTGGCAATTCCTCAAGAGAACTCACGCCATCACATTTCATAATCATTACGTCCCAACTCATCGACGTTCTCCGAGAAGAAATGAGAATCTATGGGTTAGTATTGCCAGATTGTAGCATTTCGTGGGTTGGAAAAACTCGTATGGAGTTCGGTGGAAGTTGAGAGGGTAAAGAGTAAACTGTTGTTACGCTTGTTCGTAAGCGTGGTGTGGTTGCCCCGAAAAAGCTCGACACGAGCTTGCCCTAGCGGTGTGCAAATTCGTTGGTAAAAGCGATTTCAAAGATGTTTTGAGCAGAACCGTGCCGATTGCACGGCTACGCTGGAAATGAAAAAACACCCGAGACCAAAAGATGGTCTCGGGTGTTTTGAAAGTAGGGCTGACAGGAATCGAACCTGCACACCTTGCGGTACTAGATCCTAAGTCTAGCGCACTGTTGACGCCCCAATTACCCTATTTGGATAGGAGATTCACAACGCAAGGACGCCTTCAAGCCCGAACATTGGAGGCATCAATAGTGCAATTAGCTGATGATGTTGAAACGCTGATCGCAGAGCGTTCAATCTGCGAAGGAACCCAAAATCAGTACCGTCGATCTGTGCGGTGCTACTCTGAATTCCTGGGAAAACCGGCCGAAAGATGCCATCTAGTTGAGCCGTCGATCAATCGTTGGCTCATGTCTGTTGAGAAGAAACGCTCTCCGGAGACCGTTCTAGGTCGAAAACGTGGCATAACAGCAGTGTGGAATTGGCTAGCAGAGCAGCAGCTCGTGCCACACTACAACCCAAATCGACTGAGACGCATCAAAACACCTGAGCATGTACCGAAAGCTTGGTCACTCGACAACGTACGAGCGTTATTGGCTGCGGCGGCGACGATCCCAGGCAAATTGGTCTGTGGAGTGACGGCCGTCGAGCTGCTGACGGCTTGGGTATGGATCGGTTACGAGTCCGGACTTCGACCGAGTGATATTCTCAGAATTCGCGTCGACCAGGTAGGGAAAACAGTCTCGATTGTGCAACATAAGACTGGAAAGCCTCATACGTTCAGCCTCAGTGAAGCTGCTTTGGCAGCTCTGGAGCCACTGTGTCAACCTGGTCGCGATGCCGCTTTCGGGTTACCACGCTCGACAGCCAGGCGTTGGGAGCTCAAACTGTTCCAAGCTGCTGAACAATTCGGCTTCACGCGATCGCGTGGTCAGGCTCTTGGAACGCTCCGCAAGACGCACGGTACCGAGGTTTGTCGCCATTCTGGCTTAGCTGCAGCCGCTCAGTCACTTGGACATGTGAGCGGGACGTTGATTGCACGTCAAAGCTATGTGCAACCCGACGCTATCGAGGCACCTCCAGCCCCACCGAGGCTCGACAATGGCAAGCGACGAAAACCAAACCCAAATGGACCTGTTCATGGCCAGGATTCATGAGATTCTCGACGCTGAGCGGCAACTTAATTCCATGGATCAATTTGTAGTGTCTCTGATCACTCGAATTGAAAATCAAATTACCGTGGCAAAGGCCGATATCGACGAAAGTTAACCCGATATCTGAGTGGGCAAGCCCCAGCCCACTTCTAACCCCCCCACCAAAATTCTCTCCAAAAATGTGCGCGCTCGGCACGGTCTTGGACATATGCCAGGCACCACAATCTGACCCCCTACCCCTAGGACCGCGACTCTTAGACCAGGTTGAGGGCGTCGAAGTCGGCTTTTGGATAGGGTTTGAAGCCTAGGCCGTCTGCTCCACCGTAGGTCCGAGTCCCTTCAGGAGCTGGCTTCCCGTCCAGTAACAAATTGCCAAGCTTGCCGTTGGGAAAGTCCAGTAGTGGCGCTCCTCCGGAGACGTACGGACCTTTGTATTGATAGTCTTGATTCAACGGCATTTGCGTGAATCCATCGGGCTGTACAGAGAAGCGAATGCGATAACTCACACGCCAAAGCTTGACAGCATCCTCGACGACTTGTGATGCACCGATCTCAGCCATCACCGCAGCTCCGGCCGGCGCTCCCATGAATGGATCTTGATTAGAGTGATCCGTGTAGGTCAAGATCGTTGTCGGTGTGAAAGTGGTCTGATATCGTTCGATGATGCAGACAGGATAGATCACGCGTCTCGTCAACGGAGGATCGTATTGGTGGCCAACAGGTGTCACAACATCCTTACGTGGATCACTGAAATCTTTTTCTAAGATCTCTTCGCCGTACTCAGCGGTCCACGTCATGATCGGAGATCGATCAACGGCCGGGCCTTGATCTTGTTCGTTCGATTCTGCCTGCGATGTTGGATCATCGTCGAACTCACATCGCACGTACCAGATCAATGGATTCTTAGTATCACGTCTAGGTACCTTGCGTTTGCAGATCGCGAGTGTGTCAGATTCTCCGTTAAACGTGTAAGTAGACAGTCCAACGATCGGAACACCAAGAGTCGATCGAATCGCAATCGGTCCTTGCGACGCATTATCAGCCATCACCAAATACTCTAGGACGTATCGCGAAATGACCTTCTTTTCTCCTAACTCTACTGTCGATGACTGCTCGCCAGCAAGTCGCACGCCCTTTAGCGTTGGCATCTATTAAATCCTCCTCAGATTGTTTTGAGTCGGTGGAGCAGACTGAATCGCAACCAGAGTATTGCCAATTCCCTCAAGCAGCTTGTTGGCTCGCTCCTGAAGGCTCGCATTCCGATCATTTGCGTTGGCTTGTCGAAACGCTTCAACTGAACCCTTTTGAAGCATTTCGACGCGTGGACGATCACGACCAGACATTAGATCTGGCTTGGCAATCTCCGACTCTTTCAACTTTCGCTGGGCCATCAACATGTCAAACTCGGCCAACTGAGCTTGATCCGCTCCCATCTTGGCAAGCTTGATGCGCTCGATTTCTTCTCGCGTTTTTCCAAGCAGTTCAATTTCCTCACGCATTGAATCAAGCTTGTCGCGGATCTTATCTTGGGTCTTCGTCTCGAAGTCCAACGCGTCCTGCTTAGCCTTTTTCTCGGCTTCGTACGCTGATAAGTCCAAATCACCGGTAGGAGGCTTTTTTGCGGCCTCTTCTGCAGCGCGTCGAGCTTCATTCAGTCTGGCCATCAACTTATCGCCGGTATCGAACGATGCAGCAGCGGCTTTGATATCCTCGCCGACTTGCGAGAAGTTCAACGTGGCGATGTTGTACAGCGTTTTGTGAGTCAACGTGGCAGCTTCGTACGCGTCGTACAATCCACCAGCAAACCAAACCGTGTTGTCAACGATCGGTCGAATGTAGGACGTCCAACCGCCGAACTCGGTAGCGATGTCAGTAACGCTGGAGAAAATCACGGTCAACACAGGAGCCACTTCGGCGGCGATCTGTCGAAATGCTCCAGTGGCAACAAGAGTCATATCCTCCCACGCGTCATTAGCTGCACCGACCTGTTCGACCTGAGCCTGGCTCAGCTCGAGGCCCAACGCCTTAGCCTTATTCTGCATTTCCTCGATCGCGTCTGGACCATCTCGCAGAGCAGTCACCAATCCAACCCCAGCTTTGCCAAACAAATCGAACGCCAACTTCGACTGATCGATGGGGTTCTTCATCTGCTGAGCGGCCTCGCTGACCTGCTTAATGGCTTCCACCGGTCCGGCTTTCAGCAGCTCGGCAGCGTCGAGCCCCAGAGCCTCCAGAGTGTTAGCCAGGTCGCCGGTACCGGACTGAGCTTCACGCAAGTTGAGCTGCATCTTCTGCAGCGACGCGTCGATTGTGCTATCGTCGAGGCCGCTCGATCGCCCAAGGGCCAGACGTGCTTCTGTCAGCTCGTTAAACGTGACGCCCATTCGCTTAGCTGAATCGCCGATCGAATCGATCTCACTGAGCTGCTGGTTGATTCCCCGGATTGCGACGCCGGCCGCAACGCCACCGGCAGTGATCACGGCCAGACCTCCAGCAACAACTGCACCGGCTGCCAGGCCTGCGGGCCCAACGCTCCGAGCTGAGTGAACATTCCACCGATCGATTGACCAACCGACGTATCAGCGGCTGCAGCCTTGAGTTGGCCGACGAACGAATTGACCTTCGTTTTGCCCGAGTTCAGGCCTGCGTCAAGCTTGTCGGTCTTTGCACCGAGAATCACATCGATCGTTTCCAGCAGTGCCATGTTAAGCTGCAGCCCTTTCGTATGACTCGCGCAGTCGTGGCAGGATCTGAGTCATACACTGAGACACTCGCGATTCGCTGATTCCCAGTTCCTTACCGATCTGTTTCATCGTGCAGTCTTCGACGAAGTACAACAGCACGATCATGCGCTCGGTCTGATTCAACCCTTTGAGCAACGGTGATAGATCGTTTAGTGATCCAACCATCGATTGCGACCGCAACGAATCGCGGACGAATTCCTGACGATCGCGAGCAGCTTGGCTTCGTCTAATCTCGTCGATACTGGATGCGCGTCGGTCCGTATGATCTGCGATAGCCAGGTGCTCCAGAATTTCGAACTCGTTTGGCCGTCGACCGAGCTTCTGTGCTAAACCTGCGATGGCTTGTTCGCGAGAATAGAATTGACGGACGTTTGGATCGATAGATCGCTGCCAATCAAGGATTGCTCCGCACTCGCAGTGCGGCGTAAGTACGAAACTTGATATTGAGTTTGGGGTCAAATCGATCGATGGCTGCAATCAAACCATCAAATCCGGCCGATTCCAATTCAGCCACGTCGACGCGGCTTGTTCGCAGCCTCGAGGCCAGTTTACGAGCGATCGCAACGACGCACACATAATGCAGCTCGATCAACTGATTTCGAATATCGTTGTATCGATCGACATTACCGCGAGCGGCATCAAGAGCCTTCCATAGCTTCAATTCGTCTGCATCGATCATGACTTTCCTTTGGCCACTGAGCGAATGAACTGGACCAGCTCTGACTTGTAGATCGTCAGACACTCATCCTTGGTTTGTTTGACGACGGCCATCATCCAGTGCTTACCTGGAATCTGTTTTCGAGCGTTATTGCGATTGCGAGCGATCGCGGCCATCATCGGAGATCGTTTTGCTCCGCGTTTGAGGCCGAGATCCGAATTCCTCACGCGTCGACCAGCTCGCCAGCCCCATTCCAGGAAACCACCGTAGAACGCTTTGCCAGAGAACGCGGATGCCTTACCCGTCAGTGAGACCTTGGAACCAATCCTCACGCGTGATCGTGCCATCGCTCGCACTTTCACCGCTCGGCTCAGGCGACCCGTCCGACGTGGAGCTGCTTGACGCATCTGCACTGCCATCGGTTTCAAGGAAACACGGCTGGCCTTGCGGACTGCCTTCTTCTGCTCCGGACCAGTCAATACGCTCAACTGGCGATTGACCTCTGCGTCTCCTGTCGTGACCATCGTTACTTGCATCGACGCCCACCAACATTGTGAAACCTGCGTACAACTCTTCCGGACTCAATTCCGGCTCTGGCTCGTACATGAATGCTGTAGCAGCGCATCCTGCGATCGACGCCGCTCTCAGATCCTCACGTTCGTAGCCGATTCTTTCCAAGCGACTCAGCGCAACCAGCTCGGCATACTCAAGACTCGTCGGAATCGCAGCCAGCCAAGCTGATCGGCATGCAAAGCCTAGGCTTAGGGCAACTCGCCACTGCCATCGGCGTTCTCTGGCTGAGTCGCTTCGGAGTTTCCCTCCAGAGCGTCGATATCAGCCTTCGTGAGTCCATTCAAACGGCTGATGACATTGAACAGTCGAGCCGTTGTCTTGGCATTCTTTTTCGCGATGCGATCAGACAGAGTCACAACCTCGTCATTGTTGCCTGCATACAACTTGCGGTTCTGATCGCACAAGCAGAACGCTACACACCAGGCTCGAAAGCCAACGTTGTTTTCTTCGCTGCCCTTGTTGGCCTTATACTCAGACCAACCAACCTCCAACTCATCGCGTTCGGTCGCGTCTATCTCGGCGACGAACACTTGCGAGCCCCATTTCCATTCCGGCGTTGGAACGGATACAGCTCGCAGCGGAGTTTCATCGCTCTTGAGCAGATCGTCGATCGTGAGAGTAGCGTTATCTTGCACCGCAATATTTTTCGCGGTTCGATCTTGAAGCGTCATAATTCCTCCAGGTGAAATGTAGTAGCGCATAGCAGATGATTCGTTGGTAGCTGAACCGGCCACGGTTCAGACCAGCCGCTGGCGTCCGGTTTCTGAAGCCTGGCGGCATCAGCTACGGTGATTAGGTTCCGGTCGTACGTGTGATCTTGGTTGTCAAGCGAATATTGGCCGTGCGAGTGATAAGGCCCTTCGCGTCCAACTCCGGCGGTGTCAGATCCAACACGAACCCGCTGAATGCGTCGAACTTGATCGGCGTAAACATACGCCATTGGATGACCCAAGCGCCAACTCGGTTGCCAGCCGCTGAATCATCGATCAGCGTGTCTAGCAATTCGCAGTTCGTATCACCAGGCTGCCAAATCAGATCAAGCTTGAGCTGACCAGCCTTTTGAATTTCGTTGTCCAAAAACTGCTCAAGCGCATCACCGATACAGGTCACGTCGATTTCCTCACGTGCCTTAGCTGGTGCGCCGATCTTGCGAATACCGGCGATCGTGGTCCCTGCCAATGTCAGCACAACCGCGTTAGCTAACTTGCGTTGCATCCTTGCATCTCCTAAGTGGATTTTTCAATGAGCCTACGGCGCTAGCCGAGGGTTTAAGTGGTTTGCTCAGCCGAATAAACTTCGATTTGAATAGCGTGCAGATAATCCGGCTCGCCCTCACCGACTGACTTGAAAACATAGTTATCGTCGGCATCACTGATGTCGACCAACTGCACGTCCTGCGATCCAACTTGACCGCCGAACTGACCCAATAGCACAATCAGTCGATCGACTATCGCTTCGCAGTCCGAATCACCAACGATCTCAAACGAATACGTCTCAACGGTCATTTCTTCGGACGCGTCGAGTAAATTGTCTTGCTGTCGACCAGTGCGAGTAAACCAAATGTGAGGCAGCTCGCTGCCCTGTGGCAACTCTTGGTAGTGGATGCGATTTTTGACCAAGGCAGCTAATGCTGTGTCGGCTGCCAACATCGCTCGAATCCCTTTAGGTACGTCGAACCATCCCATCTATATGGCCTCACCGCAAACGAGCTGCAGCTCGCGACCGCCGCTATCCGCGTCCAGCACAGCCCGAATCTCGAATTGTCGATCGCCGAACTTGACTCGCATGGACGTCGTTACTCCCTCTCGGTACCGAATCGCAATCATGTGACTGCACGTGGCCAGCATCTGTTTGGCTCGTTCGATCTCTTGGCCATTGATCTGACGCACTTCGGCCCATACAACGGCAACAGGCTGCCAGTACGCATTACCGCGTTTCTGACGGCCCAAACTATCCAATTCTGGTTGCTGCTCGAGCAAAGTGATTCTGTGCTTCAGTCGGCTTATTCGTCGCATAGATCGAAATCCCCGAAGTCGTCGGCCGTCGCTGCAGAATCCAGCAGATCCTTCACACCGATCGGTGCCTCAACGGCACTGATTCCCAGCACTCCAGCCTCACGCTGCTCAAGCCACCAGGCGACCAACATTAGGATAGCGCGGACCACTGCGGAGGCACTTTCTCAGGACTTATCCAACCGGGAAAACTGAATCTTGACTGCATCGGGTGTAGCGGCCGTCGTTGGCCATACAGCCCAATTCTTTCGAGCGATACGACCACGGCCATGGTCATCCAGCCGAGTCGTGAACTCGGATAAGTCGATCGACTGATTGGCTCCTGTAGCGTCGACGTAGTTCACTGCGATCAGCGACTGCAAAGGCCACTTGGGCAGGTACAGGTATTTCGATCGTCGCGGGAATCGATCGAAGGTCATTTCCCACGTGGTTGTCAGCAGACAAACATCCGTCTGCGATTGGCAGTACTCGCGAGCTTGACTCAGCAGCTCGACCAACGCTTGATCGTGTTCGGTTCCGTCCACTGCGCAGTTGTGACGAGCCGCATCCAGAGAAACAACGTCCTCTGCCGACTGAGACAACTTTCGCAGTGAGTATCGAAACCGATCCATGTTTCCTACTTCTGTTGTAGCTGATGCCGCCAGGCTTCAGAAACCGGACGCTAACGCGTTACGGCTGGTCTGAACGGTGGCCCGTCCAGCTACGGGTTTTCCGTTGGTGCGACGACTTCCAATCGCTTGGCTCGTGGAGCGGAAGCAGATATCTCTGCGGCCTTCTCAGCTCCAGCAACCGCGATAAATTCATCCTTCCACTTCACGATCGTCTGACCATCGTTCAGGCTAATTGTGAAACGATGCAACTTGGCTGATGCAACGCCCTTATCCTCCAAGTACTCGACGCATGCTTCGTGCACCGTGTACATTTCAGACTCGATAGCCCGGATCTGAGCGTCCAGCTCGCGCTTCTTCGCTCGCAGCTCGACGAACCGCTCCAACTGGGCTTTCGTCGGTTTGTTTTTCTTTGGCTTGTCAGTCATCCGTGTTGACTCCCGTAGCTGATGCCGCCAGGCTCCAGTGTTTCGAGTGATGCCTATCGTCGACGTCGTGTCGGACGTGGTTGCGATTGCTCAACACTGTCCGATTCCGGAGCGTCATCACTCACCGCGTCGGACGTCTCTTGATTCTGTTCGGACGCATCAGCAGACGGTCCAGCCTCTTCCGACGCCACTTGATTTCCAGTGTCACTGTCGAGTCGCTTTCTTCTTGCTTTTAGGCTTCTCGTTCTGGAAGTGGCCGTCTGGCAACTCGTCATCTTCGTCGGCGCGAGACTTAACAGGTTTATTGCCGTCCAACTTAGCGTCGAACTCACGAGCCGAGTTATACTCGAGTAAACGCTTTGCTTCGGTTTCATCGGTCTCAAACACGTCGCCATAGGACAGATCCAAACCCGCTCCAGCCATCGCCGTCAGCATGACCACCTTCATTTTCACACCTGTTTTTCGTAGCTGAACGGGCCACCGTTCAGACCGGCTGAACCCTGGCGGGATCAGCTACAAAGAAGAAAAAGGAGGCCGCCTCGCATGGCTCGATCGCGAAGCGGCCGGATCTGTCCGGGTTAGAATTGCTGGAGTCTCACCCGATCAGTTCACCGAAGGGGTATCGTTAGGCCTGAACCATCTTCTTGACGGTGCAGCGTGCATCGGCCGTTGGACGTTGGAGCTTGCCGTCGACGCGCATGTAACCTGCAAAGCCGATCTGCAACTTTTCAACGAATCGCTCGTTGGCTCGCATCAATCGAATACCGCGGACCATACGAATCTTGTAATCGCTCAACCGACCGTAAAGCGCGGTCAACGTCGTGGTAGTGACGGTCGATGCCATGTGATTGTTGTAGACGTACGGCTTGTTGTTGATGCGATCCGGAGCACCAGCGGCCATACTCGATTGCCACAATGGTCGACCAGTAGTGTCTTTCAACAGACGCAGGTACTGTAGAATCGCATCGTTGAACATATAGCTAGACTGAGGTCGATAGGCCGGATCAACTGAATGCTCAAGAGCAACCAGGTCGTCGTAGCTAATCGCAGACGCAGAAGCTGTGGTACGTCCAAGTGGCGCATCCAGGGTGATACCCTTGGCCTTGTTCGTGCCGTTGCCAACTGTGGCAGCTCGGTTCAGCGCACGGCCCAAGCGTTCGCCCAGCATTTGAGCGATCAACATTTCGATGTCAAACATCGAATCTTCGCTCAAGCTGATTGGGCTTTTCAACCACTTCGACCACAGGTCATAGGCAAACCAGCTCTGGCGGTTGAACGCTGGGTTAGGCTCTCCCAAGCCTTGCGTGTCGTCACCTTCGGCTGCAACCCAATCGCCTTCGTTGGCTGTATCATCACCAACGGGCCACAACATTTCCTCACCGGTTTGAGTGGTGATGGTGTCGACGGCCGTCAGCATGTCACCGTAGCTCAGGATCGCAATCATCAACATGTTGACGAACGACTTCGGTACCAGTTCGGGACCTGCTGTTGCTGTGACTGATGACAAGGCTCGAATTTCCTGAGGCAGCTCTCCGGACTCAACGATAATCTGTCGAGCTTCCGGGTTCATTCTGCTTAGGGCTCGACGCATAACTCGCAGTTGGCGAGTCTGAGGCAGTTCGACCATGATCTCAGAACCGCCACCCTGATAATTCATGCGTTGGCAAGCTGCTCGCATCTCATCAGTAAACATTTGCGGAGCGGAAGCTGCCAAAGGTGCGATCAAGAATGAGCGGAAAACGAGTCGTCGATCATTTTCGCGTTGAGCAACCTGAGCGGCTTGTTCGCGGTCCAGGCCTGCGTCACCATAGGTGCGTTCCTCTTCACCTGGCAGTCGATCATCCAAGCCGGGTCGATTGTTGGTGCGTCGCGATCGCTCCTCGTCCTGGCGGAGCTGCTCGACGCGACTACTGATCTCAGAATCCTTTTCGGCGTCTTGGATCGATCGCTCATTTTCGTCGTACAGCTTGTTGATTGAATCCCACTTCTGACGAGTCTCGCCCGGCCAGGCCTCTTCGTTCTTCGCTCGGCGATCTTCGTAGGCCTTAGCTTCGGTTCGGATTTGTTCGGCCAGTTCGGCCTTTTTCTTACGCAGTTCGGACAGGTCGAGCTTCTTGCTCATATTGATCTCCTAGCCGTAGCTGATCCCGCGAGGGTTCAGCCTTGGGCATTTCCTTGGGTGGTTGTCGCCATTCGCTGGCGACGGTGCTTAAAAGATTGTTTCCCTACAAATCCACACCGTCGCGTATAGACGCCGACAGTAGCGTGAGAGGCTGACAACCGCGAAGACAGTCGGCGTCTGGACGTCCGATGACCAAGCAGGCTGCACTTGAGTGAACTAGGATAATCTAGCCCTGTCGGTTTTCCGGCTGATATGGGAAGAGGGCATTCAGGGACTCGCGCCGCTGCTCGCACGTAGCACAGTGAGGGAGCCCAATAGCTCGCGTGAAAACGAACACTGTATCGCCCAAGCCCTGTGATCTGGGATCAAGCAGGCACAACGGACGATCAGCGTTGCAGCCTTCGCATCGCTCGGTCCTTCCTTTGTTTCGATGACCGCAAACGCAGGTCCACGGAGACATGAATAACATCACTGAGTTCCCAGCAGAATGTGTCCAGTTGCTCCAGTAGTAAGACCAAGCAAATCGAGAGCTGGGTCAGGCGTCCAAATGGGCAAATCTCGAATGCTACGGATGCTCGGCGGGTCGTTATCGTAGACGTTGAAAAAGCTGGTTGAAGAAATTTGAACGAACCACCATGTTCGATTCGCCGCACCACGGCGGCACGAGACCGCTTACTCCCGCAAACACAGTGCGATAGAACAGGGAAAACACCGATAGATTATCGTTGGATCGATATATTGAATCGCGCACTAGACCACCGACGCTGATGTTGTTGTAACTCCTATACCAATTATTGCCAGTCGTCGCGTTTGTTGCCCATGCACCGAGTTCGTCAGTGGCTGTATTGTTCAGCATCATCTGTGCGGTCATCGTGACTCGCAGGTAATACTGATACCGATACGGGTAGATGATTTCCTTGCTCACTCCTGCGTCGCATTGTGCGGACACAGGTGGACCAATAATGTTCGGCATCCTTGCGAATTGATCAAAAGTGCGTTGGGGTTTCCGCCGTATATCTTCCACAATCCATAGCAATTGATCTGATCCGAGTTTGTGAACACCCGTCAATTCGCATAGCTCCGATGCGGTCACGTAGCACTGGAATGTCGGTGAAAAGATCGGCCCGAATGGAACCGTCACCCGAGCCGGATTTGGAGATAATTCTACCGCAGGTTGGCCATTGAGGATTGCCGCACTGTAACAGCGGCAAGCCGCCGAACACCGGGGCTGCAATGGTGGCGCCAATTGGTCGCCAGTAGAGCAAGTTTCTTCGGCAGTCATTTGTTGGCTGACGGATCTCCTACTCACAGCCACAATCGCAACTGCCAGGATTTAGTTGCCTGGGCCCATTAGCTGACCTTTGGAAGACCGCTGGCGTCAAATTGCCATCGGAGACTCTCACCACTTAGCGTCATCGAATGGTTGCTCAGAAGAGTGAACGGAGCAAACGCTTGCACGATGTTGCCAAGTGCTTTCGTTGTGCGCATCTTGAGTGATCCGCTGATCGTTGCTCCCGAGTTGTTGGTCACGACCAATGCCAACAGAGCTTGTTCGAATGACGCATCCGCTCGCATCCATTCAACATCGGCGTCGACCGTTACCTGTTTGATTACCTGCTTTGTTCCGAGAAATGATCCGCCTAACAGCTTTTTGATGTTGGCAATTAACAGCGCGCCGCTCGAAGCTGGAGCCGTTGGGAAGTTCACCGCATACGACACGCCATCGTAGACAGATCCGCCGCCGCCGTATGTGTTGCTAAAGGTGCTGCCGTTCAGTGTGAATTCGTTGGTAGCGGTGCTGGTGATGGTCCAGTAACCGTTTGCCTCGTGCAACGCATCGCTTGCGTTGATCAATGCGCCAGCAATAATGATCTTATCCCCGTCCGAAAGGTTGTGGGCTCCGTCCGTCTGGATCTTGATCAGTACTGGACCAGATCCGGAACCGACGATGCTGTTGATTCGCTTACGGAGTACGAGTTGCTCGGCAAACATTTCTTGAGTCTTCCTGTTTTGAATTTTAAGCCTGAGAGGCAGATCATCGATCGCTGGTAAGCCTGGCATCTCTAAATCCCCTCGTATCCATAGCCCATACTAAGTGACGATGCCGTACCGTGACTGATTGGGTCAACAGTGCTAGCTGTCGTAATGCTTCCTCCGGTTGTGATACCGGTTCCGGTCGACGCTCCGCTGCAGTCTTCGACAATTACTTCCCAGAAACCCGTTGTCTCATTGAATGTGATCGTCATCGGCTTGCCACTGGTTCCGATGACGGACGTTACTTGATTCTCGACAACTTCGGTTCGATTCGCCGATGGTTGAATCTGGCCCGTCAGTGGATCGTATTCGGCGACCTGGCATGTAGCACGTCCAAATACTAGCTTCTTGGTCGCGGAGTTGTAGACTGCCGCCGGTATTCCACCTGCAGGAGGATACACGTACCTGGCCTGACTGGCATTTGGCCGACGACGTTGCAGATTCAATTGGTTGATGACGCGCGGATGATCAGCGATCGCCTTCAGCGTTTCGGCTCTCGCTCGATCGAATCCGTAAACCTCTTCAGCCAAAATCATTTTCTCCCCGTAGCTGATGCCGCCAGGCTTCAGAAACCGGACGCTAACGCGCCAGCGGCTGGTCTGAACGGTGGCCCGTCCAGCTACGAAACACTAACTGTTCGGACTCGCATTGCCACCGCTTCATCGTCTCGCTTACGCAAGTACGATTCACGCTCGGCGATCAACTGCTGCAGCTCGCTCGATCGACTTTCGGCAGCCGATCCCGCTGGCTTGCCACTACGACCCGCTGTCGTGGCTTCGTACGCTGGCCAGGTCACCGGTCCAACGTCGTACAAATCCACATCCTTGATCGTTCGGATGTAAAGATAGCTGCCATCCTCCTGCTTGACCTCTTCCCACTGGACAGCGCGGGCGATGAACGCAAACGATGAACCATTGACGTCACCTCGATCGATCTTGGCTGCAACGCGTTGGTGATCTGAATCAGCCTGGTCAAACGGTATATCGTACGCCAGGCCATCACTCGTCAGAGATAATGCCAGCGTCCCTGCTGACACTCGACCAAGCAACTGATTGGCGTCGTGGTTGAACAGCCCACGTGCGTCGTGTTGTTCTTTGATCGCTCGATCGAAAGCACCTGGAATAATGCGTTCGACCATATCGTTCCACAGCCAGTATTCAGTTCCTGGATCTCCATCGCGATAGTACACGGCCGCAAGACCCTTGAAGCTGGCCTTATTGTCAGCTCGTCGATCGATCTTCACGCCGGCCAGCTCGCGACGCAGACTACGACACTCGCTGCCAGTACTCGGCTGAATCATTCCCGCACGCTTTTCCATAGCTCACTTTCCTTTGGTAGCTGATCCCGCCAAGGTTCAGCCATTTTGTAAGACTAACTTTACAAATCTGCATTCTGCTAGCAGACTACGATTCCGACAACACACCGCAAATCGACCGAATCGTTGACTCAACATCGCGACTCAGCACGACGCAAGCAGGCTCGATCATTTCTCGCAGCGTAACCAACTCTTCAACGTCCGACAACACAGCTTGCTTTTGCTCGATCGACTTACAACGCTCCAGCTTGATCTTCAATCGATTCTCAGCTCGTTTGATCGTCGCTTCTGCCAACTGCCGAGCTGCACTCATCTGAGCGGTACCAACCGGCTGCACGTTCAACGGCTGATAGAAATTGTCGCCGCCTTCGTACGGGTTCAGATTTTCCCAGCCTCTCGTTTCATTTGGACTGAAGCGGCCGTTGATAATGCCGGTATTGGCAATCTCGCTGCGAGTCTTCGCGTCGGCCCAGAGCAGCGCGTTGGTGATGTAATCAAAATAGGTCGAATCGTCGGCCTTTTCCTGGTCAGTCCGGAGCTTGGCGTTGCACTCGCAGCGGATCTGAATCAACCAATGACTCAGCGTCGAATCGTAGTAGTCACGAATCGCCATTTCATCAGCGTTGTAGCTCGTGGCTCCTTCGACCGACAACATACCGGCCTTCATATTGAAAATTCGAGCGATCTCGCGAGCGTCCTGCTCGGTCCATTCAACCATCTGAGCTTTCTGAGGATCGATCTGAGTGGAAAACCACTTGTAACCGTCGCGGAGTACCAGCGTCTTAAACGCGTTATCCGTGTTGCTGTATTTTTCCTTCAGGCCAGCTTGCACCTTGGCCACCGCTTCAGGCTTGGCGCCTGGCGGGACACCCAGCACGCCACCGGCCGTCATCGAATTGCGGAAGAAGCGACTACCGAATTTTCTCTTAGCCAGTGACTGACCAAACAGGTCGCGGAACAATTTGACGATGTTCTCACCTTGAAAATTATCCAGACTTGGTCCTTCAAGATGCAGTACCTCGTCGCTTGGCAGCGCAACCAGCTTTCCATTGACCTCAGTCGTGAACCACAGCTTTCCCTTGATCCTGCAGGGAGCCGTACGATCTGGAAGCAAGTTATACAGGCCCAGGACCTCACCACGGCCGTTTTTGTCGATCCACGCATAACCATTGTTCCAAAGCAGCGCACCAACCATCAGTCGACGCCAAAACTTGAACGATGAAATCTCCTCGTTGGCCATACCGATCAAGTTGATTCGGCGGAACGCGTGATGATCACGTAACAGCTTACGTCCGCCGTCAGCTTGACGGCCGTAGACTGCCAGTGGCAGTTTGGCCACGTCGCCGCTCATCTTGGTCACCGCCTGATACAGAGCTGGAATGCTCATCGCACTGCGCGGGTTCACATTCTCACCACTGGACGACGTGGTCGACGTCATGTCTCGCAGCACGTCCCAAATGCTAGACGATGGATCTTCGATCGACGCAGCGCGTGAATCCGTCCAGCTCGCCACCTTGCGAAGTGCTTTCGATATCGTTGCTCGAATTCCCATATGCTCTCCGTAGCTGATCCCGCCAGGGTTCAGTTCTTGCGTAGCTGATGCCTCCAGGCTTCAGAAACCGGACGCTAACGCGTTACGGCTGGTCTACGGCTGGTCTGAACGGTGGCCCGTCCAGCTACACTAATTCCACATCGTTGTCATCGTAAAACGACGCGTCATCATCCACACCCGTGACCGCGTCTCGCAAACTCATCAGCATTGCCTGAGGAATGTCAACCTTGCGGTAGTCTCCCTGCTTTTGCTTCACCAGTCTCTTATCCTGATTGCTGTTAGTCCGGGCCTGAGCGTTCCCCATTTGCCAGGTCATCAGCGGATTTCCGTTATGACGTAAGTCATGGCCGATAATCATTCGCTCGACCTCCCTGACGATCGGGCTATATTCCATGATCGTCTGAGGAAACTCGACTCGTTCTGCCCCGGTCTCTGACTCCAATCGTTGAGTCAACCACTCTGCCTGAAATGCCGGGTCGTAGTAAAACTTAGTCACACCGAAATCGTTCACGATCTTGATCAGATCTGTGAAGATCGTGTCGTAATCCACCACATCACCCGGAGTCAGCTTGATATGTCCTGCTTCCGACCAGGTTTTGTAAGGTACTCGCTTGTTCTGGCGAGCCGCTTCCGACTCTGGCAGCCACACAAATGGAATGACTGCGATCGTCCCATCAGCTCGACGCACTGACACTACGGCCGCGTTGGTATCTCTCACGGCCGCGAAGTCCATCCCTAGCCAGGCGTGCCCAGTCTCCTGAGCGATCGCTGCGAGCTGCTCGACCGTGAACGGTTCGTAGCAATCGATTCGCCGCTTCTTGCCAGCTCGTTCGACCTGGCCACTGTCCCAATCACTAATGCCGTTCGGGCAAGCCTCATCCAACCATCCATTTTCAGCCGTCAACCAAATGTTCAATCGCAGTCGCAAGAATGCAGGCCATTGACTCGGCTCGGCCTTTGCTCCCTCGTAATCCGCTCGGAAGCTACTCAGCTTCAGCGGTGCATCTGCATCGGTACCCAGCGACGGATTGGCCTTGAACCAGGTCTTTTCGTCATGAGGGTCATCATCCTTATCAGCCGCGAAGATCTCACCGTAGAACGTCTCGTCAATCTGCTTGCCGGTATTCACTGCCACTGTCTTATCGTGCAGAGTACGACAAACGCTCTGCATATCAGCTCCGGCCGTCGTGATCCCGATGAACAGGCCTTCAGGCTGAGAAGCCAACATCCATTTCAGCGTGTTAAAAAATTCGAAGCCTTTCCACCGGTGCAACTCGTCAGCCAGGCAGTGACCATTCACGCCATCGGCTGATTCTGGATCAGCCGCCACGACGTTCCACTGATTGTCCCCGTACTCGATCGACCAAAATCCTTCTAGTTTTTTCAGATCCGCTACCGCTCGGAGATCCGGACTGTGTTTTACTTGCCTGATGCTGTGCATTAGGCAACGCTCGGCTTGTTTGCGAGTTGTCGCGGCCAGGAACAGGTTGATCTGTCGATCCCATGAATCACCAAACAGTAAATAGTTTCCTACCAAAGAAACGAACGGCGTCTTACCGTTTTTCTTTGGCACTTCCTCGTACCAAAATTTGAACCTTCGCACTGCATAGCCCCATTCGGGACTGTGCTTCATCCAACCGAACACACGTGTTGAGCAGTTCACCTGCCACGGCAACAGTGTAAACGGCTTTCCCTTGAAAGCTCCCTCAGTGAGACTGCCGTACTTGTCCGCGAATTCCAGCCAATGATCAGCTCGACGTTGGTCAAAGTAGCAACCGGCCAACATCGCCCGTTCATCGGCCTCTTGGCCCAAGCCCTCACGCACGTGCTTGTACCAGCCCTCACGCTTAGCCTTGTTGATCGCCTCCCGCAATCGAGTTGAATTTGGTTTCGCCATCGTACGCTACCTCGTTTTCCGTAGCTGATCCCGCCAGGGTTCAGAAACCGAACGCTAACGCGTGGCGGCTAGTCTGAACGGTGGCCCGTCCAGCTACTAATCCTTCTTCGGCGCGTAGCTCGTACTCACCACGCCATACGCCAACACCACGTCTGACGCCGACACATCACGCAACGACCAATTGCGACGTTGGCCATTTGTGCCACCAGCCACCGCAAATGTAATCGTGTTACCACTGCGAGCGATCGAACCATCTTCAATCACGACTTGATCGGTACTTGACCCAATCGGCTCAATCACGATTCGCAACGTTCTACCTGCCAACGATACAGCCGTGCCGGCCGCGTCGACGATCGCAACGCTAACCTGAGCTGTCTCACCGGTGAAAAACTTCGATCGTGGTACCACGCACTCGCGACTGCACCGACGCATTGAGCGGTAGAACATTGATGATCTGATCCGTTGGCGGATAATCGACAGCGTGACCCCGCGTGTCAAAGCAATCGACGTAGCCCGTAACTCCGGCTCGCCAGCTCCATTGGTCATTCGGACTTCAAACTCACCTTGTAGGCCAGCAATATCAGCGGACTCATAGACCGTGGGTCTAATCTCAGTCATCGAATACGACCTGCAGGAGTCCCCGTTGCGGCCACATTCCAGGCCGCCAATCGAATGACGCAACCGACTTCACCCGTCCGGTGCGAGTGGCCATCATTGCGATCATTACGAGACTCGCGTAAGTACCAGCGATCCGATCGCCGGAGCTGAGAATTCTGCGATAGCTTGCTCCGCAGCTTGACGCTGGGCAGTTGCAACGTTTTGAGCTGTGACAGTTTCGAGGAAATAATTTCTGATCGCTCGTTCGCTGACTTGGATTTCGGTTGGCTCCGACCCATCAATATCGATCGATCAAATCGTTGGCGATTAGCAGCCCGTGAAACTGATGGCCGACTCGATAATTACGCCATCGCCAACGATTTCAATTGTGATTGTCTTGCTCATGGTTAGTACAGTGCGTTCACTGTCCCCGCTGGGTCTTTGTAGACCAACTTGCTTAATGTGGTTGAGTAGTAAACTGAGTCATTCGCAGCCGAAGAATCGGCCATGCTCGGTGGCTTCCACGACGCATCTGAACGGAAAAAGATAGAGAAGTCCCACCGCTGTTTTGAAACTCCAGTAAGTTCGCAGTTTGACTCGCCGCACCGCGAATGATCTGGCCTTTTTTTGTCGCTGAATTAGTCGATATGGGAAAGCTTCACGCCGCTAACGTTCAGCATGCCGATTCCAACATCAACCGACTGATTGTCGAACCCAATAACGACTCCGTTCGGGCTGCCTTCGATTAACGTGTATCCACCACGAAAGAATACGGCCATCACGCCAGAACCCGAATTTGAACCGAAGTACGGCGAGTTTGCGCGTACACATCGTTGGTCGTTTGAATCGGTGACGATCCACTGAACGAGGAATTACCGACTACAGCAAATTGAAAGTTGACTGGCACCGACCCAACACCGATACCGTTGGGTTAAAGAGAGATCGTCTTATCGTTATTTCTCGTGGTAAACGTCCCGGTACCATCTGAACGCGACTCGATTAGCAGTGAGTTCGACGAGTCATATGCAGCTTCAAGCTGGGCCTTGCGTTGTAAACTTAAATGTGCGCACGCGTTGTAGATCATGACGCCACTGCCATAGGTAGTTGGCTTAGTCAATGTTGAGCCACCGACGTATGCAAGACCTGTTCTCTTAACATAAGGGTCAAAATAGCCGGTCGAGTCCCAATTGTCTTTCCTATCTCCGGCCGCATTTTCAAGCGAACAATGATGTATTCTTTGGCTGGACTCAATGTAATGGCGTGATCGATACGTACTTGAATCCGCGTTGGCATCGCTCGTTGAGGCAAGGATTGTTGCACTGGTCACTAAAGTACCGCTGGCCTTTTCCAAATCCCGATCTGATGATTTTGAGTATTTCCGGCTACGTACAACCGACCTAAATCTGTGACCGTCAGAAAGTCCACAGGAATGAACGTGTGACCTATCGTAAAGTTGGCATCGTTGCGCACTCGGTAGGAAACGTGGCGAAGGCGTTGCGACTTGCAGATCCGCTCCAGTCTTGGTGGCTTTGATCGTTCCACCGACACCTAACTGAGAGCCGTCCCAGCTTCGAATCCAGCAAATGCTCCGGCATTGTTGTACTGGAGTTGACCTGTTGACCCGCCAGGTGTACCACCGCCGCCACCTGATACGCTTTGATCGTTAACTGATTGCCAGCATCGTTGTAATTGATCGTGACGTTAGAGCCAGCCACAAGAAGAGCTGCAACGCGATCGTCTGCAGCCTCCAGAAAAATCTGTCACGTTGGACGATGAGATGCTATTGGTAAACGCACCCACAACGATCGACCCGCTGCTGTGTAGCCACGGATTGCCGTTGCCGGGATTCGCAGAGGGCAGGCTCGATAGGTTGAGCCGCTTAAACAGCGATAGCAGTTTGGTGACAGTCAACCAACTCACTCTGCGTACTTCCTTTTCGCAAACTCGGCAATCGCTGGCAGAGCGTTGTTCACGCCTTTGCCGCTTCCCTTATTCAACGTGGCCAACGCGTGAGGCGTTAGACCAAACTTGAGCCACAACTTTTGCAGGCTCGCGAGTGCTTTGTCTCGTTGCCTCAACTGTGGAGTCTCTGCTGTGTATCCCTGCGAAGTGGTAAAGGTCAATCGCTCTGGATCTTCCAACAGCCAGGCGTGCAGAGTGCGATACTCCTGCCAACACTCGCACAACACTCGAAACGTTTCCAAATGCAGTGGCTTCAGGATGCCGAGTTCGACGAGCTGCGGAGCCAGCGACTCCCAATACTCGCGACCGTACTGGCCCAGGTCCTCCGGAGCTGGTGGCACTACCGAGAGTGGGCTAGTTTCGACTTTGGTTTTGCGTTTTCGTCCACGCCGCGTTTTGGCCATGCTTTTTTCTGTGTTGCTCGCGGACTATTTTCGCAGAACCCTCAGCTAGCGCTGTAGGCTCACATGCTCTCTTCACGCGTCTTGGCGTCGTGGCAACGCTTGCACAGTGGCTGCCAGTTACTCACCGCCCAAAACAAATCATCACGACCCTTATGAGGTCTGATGTGGTCGACTACCGTGGCTGCGATGAATCGACCAGCCGTAGCGCATCGAATACACATCGGATGTTCAGCCAGAAACCGACGCCTAGCCGCTTGCCATTTGTGGCCATATCCGCGTTTACTCGAGCTGGCCGTCTGCCATCGTCCGAACGTGCCGTTCGGCGCTTCTACGGCTTGCTCGACGTGCTCGGTTTGCCACGGCTAAAATACGATTGTGCGCGGTCTAATTGCTCTTCGACCCAAGCCTCCTCATCGGCCTTTCGAAAGTACGCAGCGACGGCCGCTGCGGCTTCGTCAGCTTGTTGGCCGCGAATCGAAATTGGATGTTGTGGCGATGAAGTCGTACTAGGGACCAAACTTCCAACGATCGACGTTGGCTCGGCTGTCGACTTCTTACCGAACACATAATTGGCGACTACCAATCCTGCTACAACGCATCCGACTAACATGAGTGGACTCACGTTACTTTCCTTTGCTCGTTGAGATCGTACGTCGTGGATCGATGCGGCTATCGTCGCAAGTCCTGCTAGGATCATCACGACTACCTTGACTGCACCCAGAAAACCCATCGCTCGCACCTTTTGAAATGTAGCTGGACGGGCCACCGTTCAGACCAGCCGCTGGCGTGTTAGCGTCCGGTTTCTGAAGCCTGGCGGCATCAGCTACGGAACTTACGTTACTTTCGCATGTTGCCGATCAACTTGATGGCTGCGATAACTCCAATCAGTACCAACCCGGCAATCATCATCTCTTCGGCATTGGTCCAAACCAAAGCTGACTTCGGCTTGCAGCCATCCGGGCCGCATTGATCGAACAGACCTCCTCCCCCGCCGCCAGGTCTCAAGTTATCCAGTGGCCGCCAACCCTCTTCGACGGGTGGCGATTCGGCTTGCAATCGCATGTCAGGTGATATGCGATCATCCCAGTTATATTGACGGGCCGCAGTCATGGCTCCACTAGTCACGGCCTGCGCTGGACGTTGTTGCTTGGCTTGCAGGTACAGTTGAGTCCCCAGCTTCAGATCCTCGTACAACTTGTCTGGATCGTTCGGAATGAACTGCTTACTCGCAGCGTGAATGTGAGCCCCCTCACGATCAGCTAGGACGATCGCGGGAAATTCCGATACTGGTACAACACTGGCATAGCGCAGCTTGTACATTTGATCTCCGGGTGAATACACCTGCACAGCAACCTTTGAATCCGTCGATCTCAAAAAGCGAAACTTCGGATGGTTGTTAGCCCAATTCAACACTTGACGTGATTGCGCATCTGTGTTGACGAACAACAGCAACTGATATTCCTTAGCTGGTTTTCCCGAGTTAGGGCCCGGCGCAGGATTGTTGGGTGGTCGCGGAGCTGGATAGTACGGTGCCGGAGTCGGATTGTAGGGTGCTGGATTGTAGGGCTGAGGACAGTTCGGACAGTCTTGCATTGGCCCAATTTGGCCAATCTGCTGTTTACTCGATTTGTTCGGTGGCTGATATGGTGCCATCTCCTTCTTCTGCTCGGCCTTCTTCAGCTCGCTTTGAGCCTGAAGGTTCACCGCTGGCAGATCTTGAGCTTGACTAGCTGAGTAGAACGTCGGTTCGCTAGCGGTAGAAGTTGGATTCAAGAGCGGTGGAAGATCGACGATTTCAAAATCTCGCATCTTGGGATTCTGAAATGTGACCGATACAGTCAGCGCGTGTAACACAGCGATGAATGCGATCGCAATCAGCGATCCAAATCCAATTCGCAATCTGAGTTCATTCTCGTTCATGGTTCTCTCCGTAGATCCAAATTTTGGATCCAAAAATTGGATGTGGGCTACAAGCGTTGATAGCTACGCCACGGAATGCAGTTCGCTGGATCATCAAGACAGGTCAAAGCGAAACCGCCATAACCGGCCCACAACCTGGCGAACGTCGATCGCTCGACGAATTCGAGCTGCTGAGGATGGTTGTTGTCGCAGATGGTCGCATACTGACGACCGTCAGCTCCACGAGCCCAACCAAAGAACGTGCAACAGTGATACGGCTTCCACCACAGGATTGCTCCACGTCTGGTTTCACTAGCCCAATCTAAAAATCTTGGATCAGCTCGGACCGTGTAATCGTAGTACACACCGATGTTGTCTAACTTCTGTCGCAGCCTGGAATCGTATTCACCACCACCAAAGTTGGCTCGGATGTATTCAGACAACTTGGGCCGATTCTGCCAACGCACGTGAGAGATCAGGCTCGCGAAGACGCAACTGCCTTCCTCTTCGCCGCGCGCATTGGTACGAGTCCAATTGTGTTGACGCATGGCCACAGGCAAATTGACCGGAGGAACTTCCGCCGGCGGTACCGGCAACGGCTGAACGCGAATGGGAGCTTCATCACAGCCGCTAACGATCAGTGTCACGAAAAGAATCATCGCGACAAACCATCGTTTGGCCATTACCACTTGGTTCATTTGATTCCTTTCAAACGACGGGCTTCGCAGACAGGACAAGGCATCACGATTGTTCTGCCACCACAACCAGCGCATCGAAACGATTCCGGTTGTCGACTGTAACGTCTGACACTCCACCTGCTAACTTTCAGTAGTCGAGCTGTAAGTGCGATTGAGCTGCCAGCTCTTCGCATTTCAAGGATCGACGACTTAGTCGACGTGGTGAGTTTTGGCTTTGTCCTGCGATTGGCTTCCCTGCCGAATCGCTGGACCAGCCGATAAGCTGCTGTCTGCGATACACCGATCTTTCTGGAGGCCTGCTGAAGCGTTTTGCCTTGCGACAATAGCTTCAGCAACTTAACCACGTTGTCGGGCATGCGTTAGCCGCTCACCATTCGCGTGATCCATCACGCACAGAACAAGATATCCGTTCCCTGTCGGTTTTCCGCCGCAATGGTTTGCAGATCAGTTTACGGATCCACTGACGCGTTTGCCATCGGCTGGTGATGACGAGCATCTATTTAGTGCTTCAAGCATCGCAGAACGTTCAAAAGCTGTCATTGATGACAGTTGGTTTTTCCAATTCTCTTGCCTGCGTCGAATCCTCTCCCGCGATCGATTGTCGTCACCAATGTATCGATAATCGTGTAGCTCACTGGGAAGTTTGTAGTTCAACCAGAGCACTTCGTCCTGAAGGCCACCACGCGTTTGGACGCGATGGTCGACCGAGGTCCAAGACTTCAGTTTTGAGTAAAGCTTGCTTCGGTAACCGCAAATCATAATCCGGTACCGTGACGCATTCAAAGAGGTCACGAGCTCCAAAAATCGCCGATGATCATCGTCGAACATCTCGTGTTTGTAGATTTTGCCAGTCTTCCGTGCGGACAAAACATACGGCGGATCGGCCAAAACGAAAGCAGGCGATCGACCGCCTCCAAAATCGGCGTCAACGGCCAATGACGCTGGATTCGGCGATGTTTTGGATCCGGTGCCGACTTGGTGAGCGACGGAGTACTCCGTACAGCCAAACCGATATCGAATGAATTCAATGCCGCAACAGTTGTGTATCTCGAGATGACGCCCATGTTTTGAGCGTCGCCAGCTGTCCCACCACTCGCAAACGCTGGGATCTTTATCGATCACGATCGTATGCGAAGCTGGCTTGATGCGAGTAGTCACTCCGCAATGACCAGCAAACGGCACAACCAGCAAATCATGAGGCGGAATCAAGTTGATCAGCCGCTGGAAAACTCCCGATCCTGATTTTCCTCCTGGGTAGCTGCTCATGTCGCGTCGGTCTGCGTCACTCGAGAGAACATCTCCTTCATTGTCAAACCCTGCGCTGCCTCCCGAGCATAGGCAAGCTGGTTCGCTCGCTTTTCAGCTAACCGCTGCTCGATCGATTTGGATCCAGTGCCGCGTTGCTCTGCGTCAACCGCGGGAGATACACTTCCAGGAGTCCACCCTAGCCAAGCAGGCACGTTGGGGTGAGCGTTTCCCAGCCGGACCATCAGAACCACGTCGGGCTTTTGCCATCGCTTCGGATGCCGACGCTGTGAGCGTTGGAAAAACGTCGCGATGGCCATCAGGCTGCGAGTGTCGCAGCCCCGGTCGATCGCTTCGGCAACGAGTGTCGATGCCTTGCGAACTCCCAATCGCAAAAACACACCCACCACCTCCCCCTGTGTGACAGATCGCGATCGCAGCCGAGTGTCGGTGCAGCGCGCAAGAGGTGTGTGAGTGTCCTTTGTGATAAGACAATGTGATGGGGCGGTAACCGTTTCCGCCCTAGGGGCGGTAATGATTTCCGGCCTAGGGGCGGTAACCATTTCCGCCCATTTCCGGCCATTTCCGCCCTCAAATTCAACTCCCGACCGAGTGTCGGTCGCCGCCGAAGTGTCGACGGACGTAGGCTGAGTGTCAGCTACGTTCGATTCGCTGCGAGTGTCGCAGGCGTGCCCAGTGTGAGCAGGCTGAGTGTCAGCCGATCGCGAAGAGTTGATCAGTGAGCGGATTGCCCAAACATTGATCTCGTAAATGTTCCATTCCTTGCGTCCGTACTTGTGCGATTGCACGTCGACGGTCAATATACCTAGATCCTTTGCATCCCTCGCCCAATTGCGCACGGTCTTGTCGCTGACCGTGTTTCGATCGACCCTAGCTGCGATCGCAATCACCTGAGCTTTGACTCTCACGCGGCCGTCAAACTCGCGAAGATCGTTTCCGAGAAGTATCAGACGCTCCAGCAACTGGATAACGCCTTCCGTTCTGCCAGGACTCAATCCAAGATCGCTGCGTCTGAGCATACGAAACAGGCCGAGCAGGTCATTCTTTTCGAGTTCGAATGGAAGGATGTAGTGCGAGCTGTAATTCACCATGTTGTTTCGTCCTAAAACAGACTTAGTTGCTCACTGGGTTTTGAACTTGAGCCTACGGCGCTAGCCGAGGGTTTTGAATCGGGTTTCGAAGTTGGTTTTCCTTCGGCAACCGGTGATGCTTTTCGCGTCGGAGCTGCAGCTCGTCGCCAATCGTCCTCAGTCCAGATCACCGTATGAACTTCAGTGACTCGATCGAAGATCGACACTCCCCAAGGTGACGACTCTAGGATTTGATCAAACGGCTTGAATCGACCTATGGCCATCACTTCAAATGCCGAGTTTCCGTAGATCGCTTTGCTCAGCTCGATCGCTTCTTCAAAGGTCATGCTCCAGCCCCTTCGTAGAACTTGGCTGGGAGCGGTACGTTGTCGCACAACGTCATCAACTTGCGTTTCTTGCCTAGCTGATCTTTGAAGTTGTCCAATGCCGTGAGTTGCTTAGCAGACAACTTTAGCTTCCAACGCAGATTTGAATTTTCATAGAACGCGTCAAGCGACTTGCAAGTCGTCAGCAGGTCCAGCGCAGCGACATCTCCGCAACCAGGACAGCCCTTGATTCCATCGGACTTGTCACCCACGATCGTTCGATAGTCGACCCACTGCCACGGTTTCACGCTGTACATCTCAAACAGACGATCGGCCGTCATCACTTCGAATTTGCATTGAGTCTTTGAGGTGCGATTGACTTTGGTTACTTGCGTTATCTGGCCAGATTCGAGCAGTTGATGCAGATCCTTGTCTGCGCTGAAAAGGATTGATCGTTCGCCCTCGCCCTTCGCCCAATTGGCCAACGTTGCGATCAGGTCATCAGCTTCGTACGCATCAACGCACACTGAATCAGTTATCTTGGCAACTTCCGCTTGAGTCTTCAGGAGACTCGATTTGAACGTGTCGGCCTTAGCGGCTCGTTGTGATTTGTATTCACTGCAGAATTCACGACGCCACGAATTTGGCCCGTCCCAACACACCACAGCGCGCGAGTGCTCGACCTGTCCAAGCACGGTCTCCAAGCGTCTGCACGTGTTCGCAACGCCACCACCAGGGCAAGCGTATTCGCACTGAGCGAACCAATTGTTGCCATCGATCAAGAGCCAGGTCATCAGTCAATCTCCCCAATGAACTTTGAAACGTCGATTGCATTGGGAACGAGTTCAAGTGCTCCCCCTTGGATAACATCAACGTATCCAACGTTGATTCGTGGACAGTACGTGCGAACAAACAGAAAGCCATCTTGCATCAATGCCCAGACGGGGATGTTCAAGTGATTCCAATTTGGGACCTCTGGACCTGGCCAAAGACGGATCAACATTTTCGAGTAAACGACCGCTGGCTCTTGGGCAAAGTCGAATCCAGGCTTGTTGAAGCCTTTAGGCATCCCCAGTGCGACCCAATTTCCTAATCCAAACATCGTTCCAAGAACGTGCGAAACACACCGTTGCCATTCGGCATCCCACTTAAACTTTCCACATTTCGTATCACCACCACAAACACAACCCGGGCACTGAAACTGCTCTACCATTGCGATTGGGATTTCAATTGAAGCCATCAGTCCGTACTTTCCACGCAGAAGCCAAAATTTGGTTCGAAAAATTTCCACGTATGAAGTTGATACAAACTTCATACGTACTTGATCAGAACGGCTAATGCTCAGGGCGGGTCTGAATCGATCGTTAGCCGGTTAAGGATGACAGCTCGCCGTCTCACCGATCCTCTCGATGCGTCCACCGATCGGGTACGTGATGGGCTTGCTGGCTTATGTAGATGATCCCGCCAGGGTTCAGTTCGTTTAACCGTCAGCCGGAGGCATACGCGCCCAGCTAGAAAACCGGACGCTAACGCGTGGCGGCTAGTCTGAACGGTGGCCCGTCCAGCTACCAAGATGATCAACCAAGCTCGTGCAGTGGCAAACAGAGCTGTTCCGACTGCTGCTTGGATAAGTACTTTTCTGTGGTGCGAATGCTGCGATGACCTAGCAGCGCCTGCACGGGTCGCGAGTCCAATGCCGCGTCTCGTTTGACCAGCCTCATGGCCTCCTGACAAGCAGTGTCTCGACAACAGTGTGATGAGAGCTTGAAGCCAAACAACTGGCCCAGCGGCCCCATTACATCGCGATTGAACACATTGACGTTGATGCTCCGGCCGTTGTTGGCCGGAAGCAGATAGGTGCTGCCCGCGATCGCACTGGCCCAACGTCTCACTCGACGGCTGGCTGGATACTTCCCGGCCGCGATCGCAGCTACGCGATTGTGCCAGGCCGTCGTGCATTGCAGCAGCTCCACGTCGACGGTAACCACATGCTGAGCCCCGCCCTTGGACCTGTGCACCGCCACAGTGCAGCCGTCGACGTCCCGAGCTAGCAGCGTGGCCAGCTCGTTGAATCGCCCAGCCATCGCCGTCAGCCACAGTATCGTTAGTCCGTGACGACGAGCCAAAATCGAGCCACTGCCAAATCGGTCCAAGAACGCGCCCGCCAGCTCTGGCCGATGCCGATAGAAATGGCCTGACCAAGCCAGGTCCCACACTGCTAGATAGAACTGACTGCGTACGTTCTCCGGTACCGGCCTGGTGGCCGACCTGGTTCTTCGATTTGGTTCTGGCATTTTGCATTACTTCGTTTGCTCGTGATCAGCAGGGTTGATTTGGTCAATGTCCGAGAGGTTCCGAAGATCTAAATCTAAATCTAAATCTGGTTTCCCTTTCTCAGTCCAGGCAAAACCGATCGCGAACATGGACACCACAAGAGACAGGACCAGTGCGACCGCCATCGACATGATACCGCACAACAATCCAACTAAGTGCCATACGTTGTGTTGCCGAAAGGACGTCGTTTGACTCGGCTTCACGGACGGAAAAACAACTCCCAAACCTTCTCTGAATTGCGTTGAATCGAATGTTAGCTCAAACAGTCCGAAGTAACGCATCCAAAACAGCACGACGGCAACTACAAATGTGACTGCCAACAGTTTGCGAATTGTCATCATGGTTAGAAGTCTTTCGTTGCTTTCGCGATTCGTCCCGCTGTCTCAACATCCACGTTCAGATTGTTGGTGATGTGAACCGGCGTCTTAGCTCCCACCATTTCCAACACAAACGCAAGTGCGCGTGAGTCTCCAGCCTTTGCGTTATTGGCATCCAGAAGCATTCAAGAGCTTGAACAGATCGTACAGTCAGCGAATCGGGCCACCCCAACGATCGTTTCCACTCGTTCCATTGAGCGATTCGCAAATCACACAATTGCGAGAATCCAGCGGATTGAAGTTGCAACTTTGTTTTCTCAGAAACCTGTCTGCGTCGATGATCAGAGCATGCATTCGATTCAAGGCCCAATCGCCTACGTAATTTTCCGACTCGATGCCGATCTGTCGTAAGTCCGTGTTGTTGATAAAGATGCTTTACAACGTCCGGATCTGTTCGACCCTGTGGGTGAAGCTCTTGGATGGCTGCGATAATCACGTCGTCAGTCAGAAATTCGCGATGCTCCGTAAACCCCATCGATGAGACCTGGCTATAAACACTTCGCAGCGTTCTACCCAACTGACCAGCAACCCATCGGCAGCCCTTTGTGCGGTAGTTCGCCTTGATGAATTCTTTTTGCTCGTCGCTAAATGGTTCGCCGTTCAAAATGGCCCCTCGTCATCTACCGGCTCAGCAGCTTTCACAAGGCGATCGCATTCTTTGCAACGCCACTGCTTCCACGTCCAAATTCTGCGAGCGCAGATACAGCAGGTTCGCGTTCGCAATGCGTGCACGATGTAGGCCAAACGACAACCGGAGATCCAAGCCTTGATGAAGTGCCAAGCGAACCCGCGATCGTAGATCAGCCCAAGCAGTATTCTCGCCATCAAGACGGTTCGAACTCGGTAGCAAGAATGCTCGACATAGCCGTGGAACTTGATGTTATCGCTCTCTTTGGCCCCACGCCAAATCACCAAACCAGGTTCATGGAACACGTATCCGCCAAACTTCCAACGCTTGAGCTGCACGATGCGCGGTGATTTGTACCAACCGGTTCCATCGCACTTGTAGCAACCATGCGGCTCGTAAAGTCCTCCGGTACCTTCACATGACCAGCACGGCTTGCCCTTGAACGCTTGAAGATCACTTCCATCGGGCTTTCCCCAACGATGCAGAATGCGATTCTTCATGTCGTAGAATCGCTTTTTCAAGTGCTCATTTGAGGGCGGATCTGAATTGGCGATGTGTAGCAATTTGGCAAGCATCATTGACCTGCCTTTCGTGATCCCTTGGGCATCGCTGCCCATTCGATCACATCCTGCTCAACGATTCCACCAACTGGCCAACGCCACTCGTCGACGTCCAAATAGCCCGGATAGACCAGCCCAGCCGTTCGCAGCAAAACAATCTCCCGATCGTCAGGTTGTAGCGATGCAGGATTATTCCAGCGAATCAGCTCGTTACCCGGAGCCAGGTCGTCATCGTGCAGACGAATCAGATAATCATCATTCGGAACTGCCACGATCCTTGCTCCCAACAAGCCAGTTCAACAATCGACCGACCAGCGAAACGGGCTCGGCAAAGGTGCGAAAGTACACTCCTGCCCAAGCCCCAATGACCAGCGCGAGCAGCACGCTGGCGACCCAAAACATAATCCATCCAAACATCATCGCGATCCTATGAATTCGTAGCTGATGCCGCTAGGCTTCAGACCAGCCGCTGGCGTTAGCGTCCGGTTATCTGAACCGTGGCCGGTCCAGCTACAGTGTTATGCTGCCGGAGCTGGATCGGTCGACTGATCGGAACCTCGCCTACGTCTGAGCTTGTCACGTTGCAACTTTGCGAATCGTGGAAGCTTCAACGGAATTGCTTTTTCCAGCAGCTCTGATCGCATCACGCTGACATTCTGTGGAGCCTGTATCTTCAGTTGGCACGATCCTCGTACCACGGTGATTGTGATACCACCTTCAATTTCGATAGATTGATGTTTCTCGCGTGTGATAACCAGATTACCGCGAGCGTTTCCTTCATCCGTTCGTTGAGCCATTTAATGAAACTCCCTTGTTCAAATTCTGTCATCCAAAACAACCGCCAAATGCGGACAGGAGAACCGCCTAGGATTCGAACCTAGATCAACTCGATGCCCCCCAACGATCTGCAGGAATGCTGCGACAATTGAGAATCGAGCCGGAGTTACCGTTTACTCAAGCGGCCTCTTTCATCGACGTTGCTGGGTCCGAGCGGAACTTCATCAATCAAGCTACCAATCTCAATTAGCCGATCAAACCAGTTCGCTCATCTTTCAACGTCGATCAAATTCCTAACGACGTCCGACCACATAAGTCCCGTTTGCTCCACGCGAGACGCGCAGACCAAGCATAGGCAGATTTGCTCGATGACCTAGCGAACCTCGCCAAGCAATTCGAGCGGCGATACGATGGCCAAACAGACGATTGCTGCTCGACCAATACACGTTCTCACGACCTCCGTAGCTACTGTCGTGATACAGGCCACCGGTTTGTTGCAGTCGCCGAGCGAATGCGCCACCGGTATCAGCTTGGCAAAGACTGCCACAGCTCAACATGCAGCAAGCCGCTGCAATCAAAACGAACTTTCGAATCATTCTCTTCCCTTCGTAAAACAGATTCCTCGATCGACACCATGTCGATCGTTTGTTTAGCCGTCAGCCCGGAGGCGTACCCTACTGACCTACACTTCCGGCTTTGTATTCCTCACTTCGTACGACTCAATCCGAGGATCACGATCGATCTGACGCTGAATATCAGCCATCATAAACTGCTCATTGATCCACCAACCTTGCACCCAATGATTCGTCTGGCCCTTACGATTCAGCTTGACCCAGGCCGTGTAAGCCGAGCTGCAAGCGGAGACCGGCACAGCACCACTAACGCCAATCAAATGCACCAACGCTTTTCCATTGATCACTAGCGCACGGCCGCGAACTTGGTACGTCTGCAAACCTTTCAAGCCAATAACAGCTTGATCAAGCACAACGTACGATCCATCTGGATGATCGACGCTGAACGATTCAGCTTCCGTGTCGGCCGTAACGATCGCACTCATTCTTGACTTCGTGGCTGTCGACATTACTGCATCCTTATGTAGCTGATCCCGCCAGGGTTCAGATGTCTTTACGTTATTCAAACACGACCGAATTAAACCGCTTCACCGTCAAGTTGGCTGGATTACCGGACTCGCGAAGACACACTAACCCAGAGATCAACTCGGCCCACATCACATAACGTTGCTCAACACCATCGGCGATTACCTTGCAACCTTTGTCACCTGGATTCTTAGCAGTCAAGAACGTTCGTGGCTGATCGACTAACGCAACGAATTCAACGTTGTTGATAATGATCGAATCCAAACCCAGTGATTGCAGAGCCTCCCGCAGACTATGGATACTCTGCATAAATGCAAGCGTAGGCGTTGGAATGGCAACCACAACTACCAATAGAGGCCTAACAGATTCGGGCCGACGCTGCTCAGGCCCCAAACAAATCACATTTTCAACATCTTCGATCACAACAAACTCCATTCCAATTCGATCGATTTAGAAAACGGCTGCCGGTGGGCTGTGTCAGGAGGTCCACCGGCAGCCTAACGATCAGTGACGCGAGTTGCTCCGGGCAACTGTGCACCAAAGGTGTACGCTTAACGACGACGATTTCTCTTATTGGCTCGCACTTCCTCAGCCATCATGCGAGTTGCAAACGTGCGTTGCATGCCAACGTTCAGCTTTGGCCAAACCTCTGTGATCTTTTGAAGCTGCTCGATATCAGTCAGCGTTTCCCAATGCGTCGAGTAAGCCTCATCAGCCGACATACCGCTCACGCGCAGCACATCCTGCAGGACCTTCGTCTGTTGATCAGCTTTGATCAGTGGCCACAGACGCTCAACGACTCGAAAATACCCAGCATCACGTTGATCAGCATTCGACTGATTCTTTTCTGACATTACCGAAGACATGAGATTGGACTCCAAGTTAAAATGCGGTTGTTGCGGCTTTCTTGTGCCCAAGCCGCAACAACCTAACGTTCACCCCAACTTCACTGGAGCAAACATGTCCGACAAAATACATATTCCAAACAACATTTCTAAATTCATTGACGCCTTAAACGGCGGCTTGATCTACTGTCACTTACTCGCTGTTGGATCACTCCAAACGCGAGTGTCCGATTTTCTCTGTGCATCTGTTCCGCAAGTTGGCGACTCGATCACCATTGACGAAATGGAATGGCGAGTCACCAAAATCACTCACATGCTCAACCACCTTCGCGGGAACCCGGTTCTTGTTCCTCTGGTTTGGGCGGAGTCTCTAAAAGCTTCCGTTGTGCTTTATTCGCGGTGAAACACAGCTCTGCAAATGCAAAGGAATCACCCCGTTCGCCGTTGTTCAATTCATACTTCATAAGCGTGAACTGATCATCTGCAGCCTGATTAGTGCCCATGTCCAGGTTTAGGATCGAACAGTTAGCCAGATAGATGACGATTACCGGTTTATCAATTGGCCGAACGACCGCACTAATCATCGCACGATCAACCAAATGCGTTCCCAACAAAATGAACTTAGACCGTGGATTCTTTGCAGCCAGTTCCTTCAATCGCTTAGCTAGGTGAATTACTCTCACACCCAGAGCTTCAGCCAAACAAGCAACCGGCAACCACTTCAGTTGCACACCATCAGTCAAATTGAATTGATTACCATGCTGATCGGAGACCGTTACGTGATAGCAACCATCGCTGAATTTGGCCTGGAAGCTGTCTACGATCGAAATTTCTGGAATTGAACTCACAAGTCAACCCTTGCGAAAGAAGCAAACATGTCCGACGAAAAACACATTGAATTCACACTGCACGCGCTAGCCACCGACGCCAAAAACGCCCAATCAGGTGACATACGCAAAATCTACAATTACATGCTGGAACTGGCTGAAGTGATTGCTCAACTACAGGCTCGCATCGCGGAACTCGAGGCTCCGCCAACTTAACCTTCAACTTGAATACGGCCTCACGTTCTTCAGCAGAAATGAAATCGTGCAGATTTCGTTCTGCCAATCGCTTTGCGCAGACTGCGTGTATCAGTTCTTGCGGAGGCACGTGCATTCGTGCCTTCGCATCCGCCAACACACTCGCCCGAATCTGCGAAGCATGAAACTTTTTCCAGACGTCGATCGAAGGTTCTGTCATTGAACTCATTCGACTGCTCCTAACAAACGAAAAAACCCCGGCTGCCTGATCAATTTGCGACATCGATCGGGAACAGCCGGGGTAATGCTTAAATGTTCTATTTCGATGCCGCTGAATGGCATCTTATGAATGTTCAGCAGATTGAGCAATAGAGTATTGCTCAAATTGCTGAAAGATTTTAGGATTGCGGGAGCAGAAGCCTTGGAGACTTTAGATTGAGTGCCATTGCTAAAGCTGGGAACGCATCGATTGGTGGCATCGATCGACCTGATTCCCACTGATAGTACGTTCGATCGCCGAGCGTGTATTTGTTGGAGCGAAGTGCTTCGGTAATCTGTGGAACTGAGAGACCAGCCTTCTCGCGCAATGATTTGAGTCTGGCGGCAAATCTGCCGGAGTACGAGTCTTGATCGGGTGGCTTGGGAGCCGGTGACATGAATAGCCTTTCGGAACAGGGGAACGATGTCGCATAGGCTGCAAATTATAGCTCGAATGCCTGTTTGTTGAGCCAGCGACCAGGGCCAAAGCCGTTCAAATCTCAACGTAGAAAGGAAAGTAAAATCGACTGGTGGCTGATGCGAGTCAGCTTGAGAGCCTGCAACTCGTTCCCCTGAAAAAAGGCTCTGATCACTGACTCGCATCGAACACCTCCACGAATTGATCTGAGGCACAAGGCCTAGCCAGATCGTGCTAAGCGAAGCAGCCGCTGTTCGTGAGAACGCTCGGACACTGCTTTGAACGCCTGAAAAGCCTGATCTGACTAAGGCCCGTTCGCCTAAGTCACGCGTTCGATTTGGGTCGTTTCAGGTACCAAAAAGAACGCCGTTGAGCACAACGCATGCTCAACGGCGTATGGTTATAGCCAATTGGCTATGTTGCGGCAATAGGGGTCAATGGACATTTGGCTATTTTTTGAAAATCGCTACAATCCTTGGAAATTCACGCGATTTGAAAGGAGAACTGAATGTCACGCACGGATGAACGCTGGGGACTCTACTTCCCTGAAAGCGACCGTTGGTTTAAAACCCGCGAAGGTTCAATCTTCATTACTGACTGCCTCGCTCATGCGCAGGAAACACTGAAAGATTTTAAGTTTTATCAAACTGATCACGTTGTTGTGAAGCCATTCGTTTCCGAACAGTCAAAAAAAGAAGTGGCGAACATCGACGCATTGGCTAATGAGTTGGAAACCCTGTCACGTCAGCATGCTTTATTAGGAAAGCGACTTAGTGAGTTCTGTTTCGATGAAGCGAATAGTCGAAAGGCAATATCCCTTGGACATCAGGAACTTCCGCTATCGGCACTAATGCAGAAGCTCAGGTTGATTTATTCTCACGCTCATTCGACGGCGGAAGCAATTTCGCAAATACGCGAATTCGAAAACACTGAAAACCTTCAAACTCGACCATCTGATGAACCGCATCAGTGACTTGATACTTGCGAACATTGTCGCGAATGATCGTTTGTCCAACGTGTGGAATCATGTAAGCCAGAATCGGAATCTCTTCTCGTTCGTCACTAAAGCGAACGACTACCATCTGCATCCCGAAGTCCATCGCGGCCCGTTCGACCCGCGCAATTTCTAAGTCAATGGGCCTCATGATCTCCTTCTCGCAGTCGCCAACGTATTCGACTGAATGTCCATCGCCAACTTGATCAACTCGCTGGCCGCAACAAGCAGACAGCACACGATCGCCCCACCGAAAAAAGTCCCTGCTACATACAACAGGGCTATTGTCGCGCTAGCTCCGGCAGTCTCGGCCTTAGACGTTGCCGCTAATGCGATCAGCATGATGACACTCATGATCAACCAACCCAATCCCTCCAAGACCGCCAACACGATCAACGCATAGCGCACGATCGTTAGCGCGATGTAACGCCTGGCAATTGGCAGGTCCGATTCAGTGGTTGATCGAATTGTCGGTTGCTGTTGTGGAAGCAACGGCTGATCCTGTGCTGGATCGTAGTTGTGAAAGGCCTTTCCAAATGGATCAGTTACTGATCGGGCAAGCCTAACGAATCCAGTGAAGGAGCTGGTGGAGTTGGCGGAGGGCCAAGTTGAAAAGTCCCGAAATCATCGTCATCAAACAATGGCTTTTCGGGTTTAGGATCTGGTGGCACCGGCGGAGCTGGTGGAGCTGGTGGCTTGGAGGCGACTGGTTTCGATGGGGCTGGCTCAGGATTTGAAGATGGTTGCTTGGTGCCTACTGAGAATTTTGAATTGCAGGCCGGACAAGTAACTGACTTGCCACGAGCTTCATCAGGCAACTTTAACTTACGGCTGCACTTTGGGCAGGCGATCAACATGATGTGTACTCCCTAGATGAACACGGACGATCTATCAAATGGGGAGAATCACTCTAATGAGCGGGACTGACTAAGTCAAATTAGTCAGCGGGCAAGTTGCTAAATCGGGTGATCAAGCGTTGGGTTCTTCTCCGCGTCGTAATACGGACTAGATTTGGAGGTTGGTGCAGGTTGCGCTTCGTAGAAAGAACGTTCACAACCCGCCAAACAACTCAACACCAATAACCAAATGATTCGTCGCATTGAGACCTACTTGCGCTTTCCTGGAGCCGTCAGAACCGGAAGAAGATCGTGGACCGTCGTTTCCAACGCGGATGCTAGGCGACACATCTGATTTAGGCCAGGCTCGCGACGGCCCGCTTCGATGTATGCGTAGGATGGCTGAGTAATACCCAGTTTCTCAGCCATTTCAGCCTGAGTAAGCCCCAATTCTTTGCGACGAGCCTTGACGCGTTCGCAAAATTCTGCATGTTCTTCGCTTGTAGCCACTTCACTCATTCCCGTATGTTAAACTACAACCAAACTTCCCGCAACTTCGCAAAGGAATCAGCGAATGGATTCGCTCCCACGAGTTGGCGAACGCTGCCCCGAGCTTTCGCCAGTTGAATCGCTTGAAATAATCAACGCCAAAGAGCAGACTTTGAAAAAGTGCCTCGTCATGATTGAAGATGCTGGCAAGAAAGGCCTGATCTTTGGGGCAGTATTAGGATTTGCATTTGGCGTGATTGTCGCTGCTCTGTTGGCATTACTTGGGGCAATTCTCAAGTTCATTTGAGGTGACCCTGATCGAACAGGAACTTTCGACCTGGCTTGCTTAGTGCAAAGTAGTTCTCATCTGCGTAACCAGGAATCTCCTTAACCAATTTCTTTTCCTTCAATTGGTCCAGGTAGTAACTCGTGAGTACTGGCGTCATTGATAAATTTGCGGCCAGTTCACTTCGCGTGATCATTTGAACTCTCGATAACGCTAACAGTACGCTCGTCGACGTTTCGTCAACTTCGTCTGGTTTGACTGGTATCTGGGCTTTGAGATCTTCAATGATTGCTTCAAGCTTCTGAACTCGTTCATTCAAGGATTGATTTTCATCTTCAAGAAGATCAATCTTCTTTCCCGCTGCTTCTGCAACATCACGATAGATCTCAAGAGTTACAACACCCTTGAACCCATTCATCATTGCTTCGTACCAGCCCACGATTTCAGTTACTCCATGCAAAATCTATCTCGCCTCCTTGCTTCCCAATTCCCACCTTCCTTGGCAGGTGGTCTTGCATTCCCTGAAGACCGAACTACATTCGAAAACCAAAATAGGGCTGACAGGAATCGAACCTGCACACCTTGCGGTACTAGATCCTAAGTCTAGCGCGTCTGCCAGTTCCGCCACAGCCCCGCGTGATTGACTTGCCTAGTTTTCTGAGAAATGATCGGCAAGTCAAGTTATGTTCTCTAATTAGACAGGCTCGAAGTCACAATTGTTCGCCGAGCCAGATTGCCAAAACTAGTTTGCTGTTGGAACAACCCAAACCTTGAGATCGGCTTCGATCTCTTGGTGAAGGTGAACCTTGACGTTGTATAATCCAAGTTCCTTAAGTGGACCTTGCAAACGAATTTGGTCATCAGTTACAACCAGGTCGACAGCCTTCAGAGCCGAAACGATTTCCAGAGCACCTACGCTACCGTATAGGTGGCCTTCATCGTTCGCGTTGGCTTCAATCGTGATCGATTGTTGAGCGATCTTATTCGCCAGAGCTTGCAAGCCACTGAGACGAGCCTTTTCGATCTCCTTCAGCTTGGCCTTGTGCTTTTCGACCATTCGCTTGTGATGCTCGGTTGCAACAATTGCCAAGCCTTGAGGCAGTAGGAAATTGTTAGCGTGGCCAGCACGCACTTCAACGACATCACCCTGCTTGCCGACGTTATCGACGTTTTGTACTAACAGCAGCTCGATTCCACCATTTGGACCCTTGGGCAATCGTTTGAAAGATTGGCGTCGGGCGCGACTTTGTGCACAAGACATATTCTTAAACTCGCAAACTTTTGGTCATAAGACCGTCGTAAAATTTCAAAACAGATTGATAAAGTATCAATCCATTAAAAAGGAATATCATCCATTGCTGGTTCGTGTTCATGAGCCGCTGAGCTGCTGGCGAACTCATCCCGTGGAGTTGACGAGGCAGAGCGATTTGATCCACCGCTGCCCCCAGTACCTGGGCCACCAGAGCTTAGCAATTGCATGCGATCGCACACAACCCGCAATTTGTAATTCTTTTGTCCATCTTTTTCCCAAGTATCTAGCTTCAAACGGCCCTCAACGAAAACTGGAGAACCTTTGCTGAGATACTCGGCAGCAACCTCTGCGGTGCGTCCCCAAAAGGTCACATCAACAAAGGTCACTTCATCAACCCATTCGCCATTTTGATTCTTACGGCGATCATTGACTGCAAGTCCAATTTCGGTAACAGGTGTTCCGCCGGGAGTGTAACGCAATTGGACGTCGCGTGTCAGATTGCCCATCAAGATGACGCGATTGTAGCTTGCCATGATAAATCTCCTTCGTTTACGTTTTGCTAGGTCCAGCAAATACTGAGTCTGTTAAGTTCTCACGTTAAGGTAAACTATAAGGGATTTATGCTCTGGGGTAAATCAACTACTCGTCTTCTTCTTCAGCATCCTCGTTGGCTGCTAAGGTTTCACTTACAGCCACGGCCATCGGCGCTGGCGCCTTGCCGAGGGTGTGAGCGACCAAAGTCTCAACCAATCTTGGGTCGACTTTGATCACCAAATGACGAAGAATGTTCTCATCCAATCTGCAAGTTCGGTTGAACTCCGTCAACTTGGAGGTTTCCATGTTGAAGTAGGAGATCCAATAGGTTCCCTTGCCTTGGCCGTTTATTGGGAAAGCCAGTTTACGCTCTTCCCACATGCGGCTAGCCAGGATCTCACCACCAAGCTCTTCAATTGCCTTGTGGACCTTTGCGGAGACTCCGCCTGGATCTCGGTTGTACTTGTTGCTGTCAAACAGGAAAAAGCAGTCGTAGCACTGAGTAGACAACTTCTACACTCCCAAAAACGTTGTAAATCTACCTGTTAAATTTGTTCATGCAGTACTGAAGGTCGTTTTCACACCAAGCTTCTATAGCTTGGCAGGCCATCTGCACTGCCTGATCGACCACTAGCCTTTCCTCACTGCGGAATTTGCTGAGCACATAGTCAGCGGTATCCCAACCAGCCGGCGTTGGATCGATCCCAATTCTCAATCTTGGAACTTGCTGGTCCCCCAATCGTTGAAGGATATCGGCCAGTCCCTTCTGTCCACCTGCGGATCCTTGTGGACGAATTCTAACCTTGCCAAGCGGTAGGCTTAAATCGTCACAAATGATCAACAGATCTTCAGCTTTGTTTATCTTGTAAAACTGGACGATCGGTTGAACGAACCGTCCACTATTATTCATGTACGTCAGCGGCCAAACTAAAATCAGCTTTGTGGTGCCGATGTCAATACTTGCCGATTTTCCGTCGCTTCCGATTTTTGCCGAAGGCGAACCATGTTTGGTATATAGCGAGTCCAACACGTCGAATCCGACGTTGTGGCGGGTTCCGACGTACTTGGCACCTGGGTTACCAAGTCCAACCACAATCTTTGGCAATACTCACCAACTCCACAATTAATGTTTGGCCTACTCTTCGTCAGCTTTTGCCTTTTCCTTGCGGATCAATTCAGGCTCGGTTGCAGCAGCTTCAGCGGCATCATCACTGGCCTGAGCTGGACGAGTAACTTGAACCACGACTTGTCCGCCAACGGTAATCATCGATGCCCCTTCAGGCAGAGTCACTTCGTTAGCGTGAATGGCTTGGCCCAGGTGCAACTTGGTAATGTTAACGACGATGTATTCGGGAATGCTGGAGGCGGGGCACTTGATCGTTAATTCGTGCGTGACGAACGACAATTGACCACCTTCGCCTACACCAGGAGCTTCGCCGTGCAAGTGAACAGGCAGCGTAACTTCGACTGCTTCACAAGCGGAAACTCGGTTGAGGTCAATGTGAACGATATCGGATCCGTAAGTATCCCATTGAACTTCTTTAAGGATGGCGGTGTCACTAACGTCGCCTGTAAGCGTCAGAAGCTTGGTGCCATGCTTTACGATTGTTTGAATCGCGTCGGCTTTTACCGACAAGTTGATGTTCGCTTCACCGTGACCATACAGAATGGCTGGAACGTATCCAGTAGCTCGCAGTCGCTTGCTAGCGTTCGAGCCAAGTTCAGTGCGTTTTGTGACTGTGATTGTTTCGCTGCTCATACCAATTTAGTCCTGGACGATATTGTCCGTTATTCCTGCCAGCCCATGGTGGGGAAAAGTTCAATTCTACAGCCGAATCCTATTGCGGCCGTTACTCCATTGGCAGGGTTTCTGCCAGAGCCGATTTTGAAAGTCGGCAAGTATCGCAAAACGCCAAACTCTTTCAAGAGCAAACCGTAGAGGATAAATCCACCCGAGCAAAATAGGGTCTCTCAATTTCCGGCCCCGTCGATTGTTTTGTTGCCGAGGCTGGACTGTTGCCCATTTGGGGGTCGGATTGCTGAACGGTAGGCTTGTGGTAAAGCCTGCAGTCAATTAATTTCTGTCGTCTGAACAATCTTGAATAGTGACAAAGAGACGGGATACATGGCTAAGTCCAAAACGAACACGCTTCAGTACATCGAGCCGATTGGGCCGCGTGTACTAGTTCTAAAAGACGAACCCAAACGCGAAACAAAAGGGGGGATCGCCCTGCCCGATGCGGCTGAGATTCCGACAATCACGGGTCGAATTGTGACTATCAGCCGAGTGGTCGAACATGACGAGGATTTGCCGCTTCGCCAATACGATAAGATTCTTTTCCATCCCAAGAACGCCATTCCTGTGGACTTCGAGCCCGACAATCAACTTTACGTAGTGCCTGTTGAGGACATCGTAGCCGTATTTCGTAAAGACAAGCCAGGCAGCGATGAGTAGCTTCTGTAACTTCTACCTCGGCCTGATCGCATGTCAAAGTTTGTGAGGGGAAGTTGCTTTGGAAGGGTGGTGGTTGTCCTGACCTTTTTCGGGTTGGCTGTAGCTTGTACCTGGCCCCTTTGTCAGTCTTTGATGACTCGGTTGCCAATGGGTTCAGAGGAAGTGATGACGGTTCCCTATCTGAATCTCTGGACTCTTGAATGGAACGTTCGATGTTTTGAGAGAGTTGAGTTCCTAACTAATGGATATTGGGATGCGCCGATATTTTGGCCCGAGCGTGATGCGTTGGCGATGTCAGAGTGCCAGCCGATACTGGCGTTTTGTACGCCGATTTCTTGGCTGAGCGGTAGTTCTGTTCTAAGCTACAATCTCTACCTGCTCGTTTCACTCTCGCTCAACGGCATTGTGACATGGATATTGTTGCAAAGTCGAGGCTATCGATATCTGACAAGCTTAGAGCTGGAGTGGCGATGCTACTGTTGCCAATCGTGCATTGGCAGATGGGCGTACTGCAACTGGTGCCGATTTGGGCAATCATTTGGACTCTGCATGCCGTTGAAACTCTATTTGCAGCTTCTACGGGTTCAACCGTAACTGCTTCAACCTCCGACGAAAGTTCTACTCCAAATTCACCAGTCAACGCGTTGAAGTTGGATTGGGTTCAAACTATTTTTCATTCACTCAACCTAGCCGGGCCTATTGGACTAGCGTTTTGGATAAGTGTTCACCAAGGGGTGCTGTTGACCATAACATTGATCTTGGTGGCCGCACCGATGTGTATTTTCTATTGGGACAGATCAAAAGTTTTGCCTGTTTGTCTTTCGGCAGTTTTCCTAGCGATACTGGTGGGGCCACTGATTTGGAAGCATTATCAAGTTAGCAAGAATCACGATTTTCGGCGCGATAAGAGCGTAGTACAGAGTTTGTCTGCGGAAGTCGCGGATTACTCGCTGGCTTATGGTCGAGGAGTATTAAACAACGATCCAGAGCGTCGACCTTGGTATCTCGGACTGGGGCTGACGAAAACAGCCATTGCCATAGTCGCACTGATCATGGTTCTTGTGAGAAGTAGTCGTTGGACAGTTTTTTTGGCCCTGCTCGGTACTGCTTCCGTTCTGTTATCGATGGGGGCAAATTTACAGCTTGGTGGTTACTGTTTATGGGATACTCTGTCATCTTGGATACCAGGGGTAGCTCAGGTTCGTAGCGTGTATCGCTTCGCATTCATAGCTCAAGTAGCTTTCGTTCTACTTGGAGTTGATCTGCTAAATCGAATGTTGGTCCGCTCAGAGTCTTTCAAAAAAACTTGGCTAAAGAGCCTGGGCTGGCTTGGCTGTTCCGCATTGATACTTGCTTTTGCGATAGATCCATTGCCCCACAAAGCAAAGTTGGCTGTTACGCCGCCTTTGAACGACGAATGGACAACGGAGCTAAACAGCTTGGAAGCGGGGCCAGTCTTGATCTTGCCCATTGCGTTTGAGGGTGAAGTGAGAGATTATGAAAGAACAGCCCAGTGGATGAATCAATTGCTTGAGTCTGGCAAGCCGTTGGTGAATGGATACTCAGGCTTCTTTCCCGCATCATTTAACAGGATTGCTGAAGAGCTGTCGGTCCAAGGCCTCACAGTGGAAGCGGAAAAACAACTTCTGCAAATTGGAGTGCGTTATGTGGTAGTTCAGCCATATTACAATGAACGAGCCTCCGAAGTCTGGAGTCGTTACCGGCTCCGAAGTGATCCAAAGTCCTCAGTTCGCATTTACGATTTGACGCAAACGAAGTTTGAGGGCGAGTAATCCACGATGAAAAATGTCATTGCTGCAATTCTAGCCTTGTCGTTGGTGATTGCTTTAGTGATCTACTTTGGTCTGTCCGAGAAAACCAACCTTGATGCGAAAGGATTGTCGAGTAGCGGTGCATCCTCCGAAGAGTCCTTGCCGTCAGGAGTGAGTCTTGAACAATTCAATGATTCTGCCAGTTGGTTCAAAACAAATTATCCTGAACAACCTGTAACTCGTGAAGCGATTTTGCTCGTTTTGGCAGAGAGGGCCACGAAACAGTCGAAGCCAGAAGTTGCTGTTGAGTGCTATGACGCAATCTCGACAACAACACCTAAGCTGGGTTTGGTAGCTCGACTTGAGCAAGGCAAGCTACTCGTTGCCCTCAATCAAGCTGATCAAGCTGAGGCTGCTTTGCGAGCATACTTGGAGGCCGCTCGCGTCGCATCGGAACTTCAACCACAACAAGTTCAAGATGCCTTCAAGTGGCTGACCTACATTCTGTCGGTTGAGATCCGTCAGGAGGATCGAAAGCAGATTCTCATGGAGCAACACCAAATCTCGCTGGCAGATCCTTTAGATTCTAAGCAGCTCTTCTTTCCAAACCTATTGATTTTGAACTCGCCGGCTGGCAAGAAAAAAATCGCTGCCTTTCTTGAATCTGACCCGAAGAATCTTCGACTTCGAATCGCCAACGCGCGGTATCGAACATTAGAGGGAAGTTATGACGAAGCGATAAAGTTGCTTGCTCCACTTCATCAAGAATATCCCAATGATTTGACAGTTGCAGCAGCATTGTCCGAAGCATATTTCGAAAATGCAGATTCAGCGAGCCTAAAGAGTTTGCTGGCCGCCCTGCCCGCCCGGTCGGATCGTGAGCCTTGGCTATTGACGAGAATGCGTGGTGAGTCAGCATTGGAGAATAAGCAATGGCAAGTTGCTTTGGAGTGTTTTGAACAAGTTCTGAAGAATGATGCAACTAACGCGACAGCTCAGATGGGAATTGCCAAGTCCTGGGCTGGATTGGGCGAAGAATCCAAACGGCAGGTTGCTCTACAACGCAGTGCAATCATTGCTGAAATTCGAGTCAACCTAAGTAGTGTTCAACCGAACGCAGAAAATGCGTGTTACGATTTAGCAGAAAAGTGCGCCAAATTGGGGCTCGACTTGGCGACCGAGTCGTTCAAGCAACACGCTAAGGTCATTGCACAGCAGAATGAAAAGAAAAACTAAGGCCTCAAATCAACCGAGTTCTGAATCGCATGCGCGGGCTTGGAACAATTGTCCAAAAATGTTATTCAATTCGTGCGACAGTGTTCCAAGCAAAGTCTTTGGTGTGAAGCTAAAACTCGTCACGATCAATTGCTTGGTTCTAGCATTTAGTTGCAACATTGGTTGCCAGAGGGATGAAGCGACTTCGCAATCAGCAAACGCGACAGTTGGTCAAAACACTCAGGATTTAGCCGCAGCTTACGATAACACTTCTGGAATGGATGTTAGAGCGGATGCGCAAACTGCCTCAAATGGCGATGCTGATCAGGCACCAGTTGCTGGCAAGGCTTCGCAGGCAAGTATTAGTTTTCGAACGGCACCCGATACTGGGATCGATTTCAAGCGTCAGGATGACATGCGTGGACAGAACCGCATCTTTGAATCGACAGGGGGCGGTGTTGGGGTGATCGATTTGATCACGATGGAGAGTCGGATTTGGTTTTTACAGGAGGTTGCTTAGTGCCGGAACAGTTAGCCTCGACCGAGCCAACCTGTGCCATCTACCGAAACAAGGGGAATGTCAAGTTTCAGCAAGTCACGGTCGCCTCCCGGATGATCAAGCCAGGCTATTGTCAAGGCGTTACCGTTGGTGACTACGACAATGATGGATTTGATGATCTTTACATTACTGCGCTCGGGTCAAATGCACTATTTCACAATCAAGGAGATGGCACGTTTGTAGAATTGACTGCCCAATTAGGCGTTGATGATTCTAGGTGGAGTACGAGCTGTGCTTTTGCCGATGTGAACTTAGATGGAGCCTTAGATCTTTACGTAGTCAATTACTTGGATGATTCTCCGACCAATCCGTTGTTGTGTCGAAATGAAAAAAGCCCTACTGGTTTTGAGCAGTGTCCGCCTGCAAAATACAACGGCGTAAACGATAGACTATTTCTGGGAGATGGTGCTGGTGGCTTTATCGATGTAACCGCCAGTTCGGGGTTGGGTGCTCTGGCTGGAAAAGGGTTGGGAGTCGTGGTCTGCGACTTCGACAAAGTTGGCCTACCCGAAATTTATGTTACCAACGATGGTCAAGCGAATTATCTGTTCCACTTAAGTATTGATAGTCAGGGCGTTCTCAAGTTGAACGAGATCGCCATGACATCTGGGACTGCGTTGAGTGCTGCTGGTTACGCTCAAGCAAGTATGGGAGTCGCAGCAGGTGATTACGATCGAGACGGCCTGATCGATCTGCACATCACCAACTTCTACGGAGACTACAATACTGTTTACAAGAATCATGGAGAACTGCGGTTCGATGATGTGACTCGACTGACGGGTATGGCTGGCCCGAGCAAAAAGTTCCTAGGCTGGGGAACGGTGTTTGCAGATTTCGACGCTGATGGATGGTTGGATTTGTTTGTAGCTAACGGTCACGTCGAAGATCGAACCTGGAACGGACGTGGCGAACCTTTTCAAATGCAGCCGCAACTGTTCCGAAACACACGTGATGGAAGGTTCGCCGAAAACTCAATTGATGCTGGAGAGTATTTTACGAAGGCATGGCTTGGTCGAGGTGTTGCGACCGTTGACCTCAATCACGACAACGCAATTGATTTGGTGATTGCTCATCAATTGGTACCTCCGGTGATTTTGTTAAACAATCGAACTGGACACGGCATGTCGCTCGAATTGGTTGGTACAGCCTCAAATCGTAACGGTCTCGGTGCAAAAATCCGATTGCGAAATTCCAATAGCCAACTGGAAAACAGGTTTGACGTACTGGTTTCAGGTGCCAGTTTTCTATCTGCAGTTGAGAACCGCGTTTACATCTCCAAAGGTACTGAAATTGAGGTGTTTTGGCCATCGGGATCGGTAGAAATAGTATCTTTGGGCGGATCGTGTGGTGGTCTAATTGTGGAGACTACGAAAGATTCTGGGCTTAATCTGGATCGCTAATACTGCGCAAGGTTTTTTCTGACAGTTGGCTTTAAGCAGGATTTTACGGTCTAAAACCGTGATTAGAGTTTTACTTTATTACCGACATTGGCTTAAATGGGTAGCGAGTCATCTTACTCTTCCTCTTTTCAATTGGAGATGGTTGTGAAGCAAAAAAGGTTTACGGCGCCGGGGTTTACGCTCGTTGAGCTCCTGGTCGTCATTGCCATTATTGGCATTTTGGTTGGTTTGTTACTTCCGGCAGTGCAAGCAGCTCGTGAAGCAGCAAGAAGAATGTCCTGTGGTAACAACATGAAGCAGCTCGGTTTGAGCTTGCACAATTATGAAAGTGCGTACAAGCGATTGCCGATTGGCGGATTTTATCCTGATCCACCAGCAACGTACAATTATCGTCGGATGAGTGGTTTTATTGGAATGCTTCCTTACTTGGAACAAAGCCCACTGTACGACAAGATTGCGGGAGACAGTTCAACATTGGTTGTTACGGTTCCATGGGATACGGGGTATGCTCCGTTCCGAACTCGAATTCCAGCCCTGCAGTGTCCAAGTGATAACTACAAGACTATTGATCCAAATGACATTGGACCATCTAACTACATGTTTTCACGCGGAGATTCAACCTGGGATCACAATCCGAACTGGGCTGGAAACGGCGGTCGTGGGCGACGCGGTTTCTTCTCTTGCAATCAGTTCTTCGGGGAATTCAGCGCAGTGATCGATGGCTTGAGCAATACGATTGCCATGTCAGAACGCGTTGTTGCTCGTCCGGGTGGAACAAATTTGGTGAGAGACGGAGCAACTGCAACCAACCTTGGTGCGTCCTTCCGAAACGATAATCCATCACTATGTATCGCTCCAACAAACGTTGCAGGTGGAAGGTATCTTGGATCGTATGATTTTTGGGGTGGAAGACGTTGGACTGATGGTGCTCCTGCTTTCACTGGCTGTACTACAATTCTTGGACCTAACAAGGGTAGCTGTACTCAAGGTGGTTGGGATGGTGAAGATGGTATTTACGAGCCATCCAGTAACCACACAGGCGGAGTTCAAACCGTGTTTGGCGATGGTTCAGTTAGATTTATGTCCAACTCCATTGATACGGGCAATACAGCACTACCGCCTCCGGACCATCCATCACTGGGTAGAGCAAACAGTCCGTATGGTACCTGGGGTGCGTTGGGTTCTGTCAAAGGTAAGGACTCAGTAGGAAACTTCGAATAATTTCGGAGTTAATCCGTCCTCAAACAAGGCAAGTGGCATAATGATATGTTCACTTGCCTTTTTTATTCCGTTGAAATCAAGGGAGAGATAATGAATCGATTGCTGATTTTCGTTTGCCTTCTAGTAGCTGGATGTGGTTCTTCAGGGCCCGCTAATAAGCTAAAGACCTTTAAGGTCTCTGGTAAGGTAACGTTGGGTGGATCGCCCGTTTCTGGTGCTGTTGTAACGTTTTCTCCAGTTGCTGATCGTAAGCCACCTGCGGCTGGCGTAAGCGATGCGCAGGGTATGTACACGTTAACAACGTATGATTCGGGTGACGGTGCGCCGGAAGGTGAGTATCGTGTGATGGTTTACAAGCCATCGGAAGATGGTGGAACTGGAGCAGCGCCAGCTTCCTCGTCAGCGCCGTCGCACGACCCAACCGGAAAGCAAGGTAAGAGCGCTCCGCCAAGCCATGGAAAAGCTGCCGGAAAGCCTTCGAGCGGTTCGGCTTTGCCAGATAAGTATGCTAAGGCTGATACGCCGATCAAAAAAACAGTTACTTCCAGTGGTCCACAAACGATAGACATTGATCTTGAGAAATAATGGCTTACTAGTTCAATTGCGATGGACTAACTAATCACCACAACCTTGCTAACTCGTTGGCAAGGTTTTTTTCTTGATGGAAGATGGCGATCAAAAGTAAACAAAAGAAAATTTCCACTGGCAGAACCAGTGCTCAAAAACTTGCTATCGCGGTGGTGATGGGTGTCGTGGTAGTCACATGTTTCTTGGTCCTCGTTCTTCCTTCACCTCGCCAAGATCCCACTGAACTTCTTGAGTTGTCACGACAAGCTTTACGTCGTGGCGAACTTGAGTCGTCGATCAATCTTGCGCTGTCGGTTGAAAAGGGTGACGAGCAGTTTGCCGAAAGTCGACTTCTGATTGGGGAGGCATTTACGCGTGCCGGTGACTTGGATTCGGCTCTTAGGTTTTATCAGGAGGTTCCAGAATCAAGTGGAGACTGGTTTCAAACTGCTTTGTACTCACGGGCGGAATTGCACAGAACAGCGTGTCAATGGCAGAAGGCTATTGAGCTTTACAGCAAGGTTCTGGAGAAAGACCTACACCAAAACGATTGTCGCGAGAGACTAACGTTTACGCTTGGTGCTTGTGGAGGACGTTGGCAGTGTGTGCCTCATCTGATGGAACTGCTCAAACAAAAACAATGGAGCGTTGAATCGCTAGCGATCTTGGCTGATGTAGAAAGGCCTATTGAACAACTCGATTTGGTGCAGTTTTGCGAACAAGCTCAACCGGCAGATCCGTACGTGCAACTAGCCATCGCCGTGCATATGGTAATCGACGGCAAACTCGATTTGGCGCGAACAAAGTTAGAGGCGATAACAAAGTCGCATCCCGATCTCCTTTTGGCTTCGGAGCACCTAGGCGAAACTCTGCTGGGTCTCAATGACTATCCGGCCCTGAAACTTTGGAATGACAGTTTGCCCAAGCAAGCCGAACTGTCTCCCACAGTTTGGTACGTGAGAGGTCAGATGGCAAAAGCTGCTGGTAATCTTGAGCTTGCAGCGGGATGCCTTGCAAAGACACTGGAAATTACTCCAGAACATAGGCAAGCTTGTTATCAACTGGGGCAAGTTCTGGCCAAACTCTCCGATCCAATTGCTGAATCGGTCATTCGTCGAGCTGAGCTGCAATTGGAGATGAGCCAGCAATTGGACAAAATCTTGTCGTCGCAGGGAGCTGACGTGCAGGCTATGAAGCTAGTGACGGAAGGTTGTCAATCTTTGGGAAGACACTGGGAGGCTTGGGCTTGGTCTCAGACCGCAATCAAGTTGCATACCAGTCCAGCATGGGCAAACGCTGTCTTAACCGAAGCCAGTGCGAAGATTATTAATTCCCCTCTACGAACCATCCGTGATCAAACACCTGCAGTTGTTTTCAAGCTTCAAAAGTGGAGTAGCTACGCATCAGAGGAGGACGTTCGTAAGCTGCAATTTCAATCAAACGGATCGTCGAACGTGGTGGCTAAGCAACTCAGACAGGGCCAGTTTCGGTTTGAACAGGTTACCAAATCAGGAATTGATTTCAGCTATTTCAATGGAGCTGATCCCGCAACGGATGGCGTCCGAATGTTTGAACAAACCGGTGGCGGCGTTGGCGTTATCGACTACGACTGTGATGGCTGGCCTGATATCTACTTTACTCAGGGGGCAAAATGGATTACTGGCGAACAACAGCCAACGCCGTCAGCGGAATACGTTGACAAATTGTTTCGCAATAAGTCGGGGGAAGTATTCGAAGATGTTGCTGCAAAAGCAGGAATCGACGAGCAAGGATTTGGGCAAGGTTTGGCCGTGGGGGATTTGAACAACGATGGTTTTGAAGACCTGCTTGTTGGCTTGATTGGCCAGAATCGGCTGTTTATTAACAACGGAGATGGTACCTTTAGCGAAAACACCGATGCTCTATCTGGTCAACGAAACAGTTGGACAACAAGCTTGGCAATTGCGGATCTGAATCACGATGGCCTATCTGATATCTACCGCGTGTGCTACGTTCAAGGCAAGGATGTCTACACATTGATCTGCAACGGGAAGGGCTGTTCTCCCAAGGTCTTTGACGGTTCGCCCAATCAATGCTGGTTGAATGATGGCCAAGGAGGCTATACGCTTGTCGAAAGGGCGGACGGTGAGTCGCAACTAAGTAAGGGACTTGGAGTGTTAATTTTCCGGATAGAGTCGGAGGAGTTTCCAAGCCTTTTCATCGCTAACGATCAGGTACGCAATTTCCTGTTGGTCGTTCGAGCACTATCCGCTCAGTCGATCGAACTGGTCGACGAAGCTTTGGTGCGAGGATTGGCGCTGAGCCTAGATGGGCTTGCGTTCGCCTGCATGGGAGTTGCAGCAGATGACGTCGATAACAATGGAACTATAGATCTTTTAGTGACCAACTTTGCCGATGAGCCCAATACGCTTTATTTGCAAGATTCAACAGGGTTGTTTTCCGACAGTACCGCAGGCTCTGGAATGCAATCGGCCAGTTATCCCTATGTTGGTTGGGGGACGCAGTTAATCGATGTCGATCGTGATAGTTGGGTCGACGCAGTGGTCGTTAATGGCCCCGTCGACGACTACACCGATCAAGGCAAGGGTTATGCAATGGCTCCTCAGGCGTTTCGAAACCAAGGTGGTGGACGATTCGAGCTTTTGCCGCCTAGCACTGCAGGTGATTTTTTTGCCTTGCAATTTCTTGGTCGCGGCATGGCAAAGCTGGATTGGAATCGCGATGGGCTGTTCGAGTTTGCCGTTTCTACGATGAACTCTCCGGCGCAGTTGGTCAAGAATGTGAGTGTCGATGCTGGCAACTATTCAACATTTCGACTTGTCGGAACTCAGTCCGCCAGAATTCCGATTGGAGCTACGATATCCGTTAGGTCGGCTGACAAAGTTTGGAAGAAACAACTAACTGCTGGTGATGGCTACCAATGCAGTAATGAGCACTCTATTCAGTTCGGACTCGGAGCAGTGGACAATATTGAGCAAGTAAGCGTTCAGTGGCCGAGCGGAATTGTGAACACTTACAACAACATCCCGATCAATTCGGTAACAACCTTGGTGGAAGGAAGTGAACAGCCAACGGTCATGGTTCGTTAACTCGGTTCGTTAGAGAGTTTACTGTATTGAAGGAACGATGATCATTTCCGAGCTTGAAGATAAAAAACAAGGCAAGCCCAACTCCAAAAGGCGGATCGTTTGGCTAGTAGTGTTGGCAATTTTGGGTTTGGCTTTCTGGCCAACGCGTCAGGTAATTCTCCAGTGGCAAGCTGGGCAGGCGTTGCGGGGAGCCTTTGATGAGGCAAACACAGGCAACCTACCCGCCGCCGAAAAGTCAGCCTGGAAGGCTTGGTCGATTAGAAATGATCTTTACGAAGCTGGTGTCTTAGCGGCTAGGCTGGCGCTGTTGCAGCAAAAATTCGACAAGGCTGATGAGTATCTCGAGTCGGTTGATAAGCAATCTGAGTTATCACAGCTTCGATTGGATCTTGCCATTGAAGCGTTGGAGATTCGAGCTCAAGTCGATGAGGCTCTGTTGAAGTTGGGCCGTGCGGAGCAAAACTATCGAAGGCTGCTTGAATTGGATTCGCAGCACCTTCTAGCCAATCAACAATTGGCCAAACTCTTAGGGGCATCTGGCCGTAGAGAGGAGGCAATCGAATCGATCTTGCGTTTAGTTGCGGCGGGACAGCGAACAGACCTGCTAATGCTACTGACCCGTGAAAGCGGTGCAATACGCGATGATCGTCGACTTATCACTTGTCGAAGTAAGCATCCTGAAGATCCTTTCCCACTGATTGGTTTGGCCTACTATGCGCATGAATCTGGTGAAGAAACCTCGGCAATTAAGCTTCTAAAAGCGGCTATAGATTTGCGATCGAATTATATCCCAGCGCATGTGATGATGATTCGCTTGCTTTCGGAAGAGGAGGCCTGGGGCGAGTTTGCTACCTATTGGCTGTCGCTATCAGATTCGCTTCGAGGAGATCTGGAGAAGTTCGCCGTAGTCTGGATCGCGCGAGGTAGATTTGCTGAATCGCAACAAGATAGCAAAGGTGCAATTCGTTGTTATTTGGAAGCACTTCGCCTCCACCCAGACTCAAGATTGCCCAATAGTCGATTGGCCGTACTCCTCTCTCAGGATGGAAATACAAAGGTCGCCGAACAGTTTGCCAGCTACTCAAGGGCCCTGCAAGAACTTTGGTCAGTACAGGATCGGGTGCTCTTCACCGGAACTCCTGATAGTACAAGTCAGTATTTGCAAGTGGCTGAAAAATATGCTGCCTGTTCTAGGTATTGGGAATCGTTGGGATGGACAATCTGGGCTGCGAAGTACGCGGCCAATGATAATCAGATGCAGCAGCGAGTTGCCGAACTGAGAAAAACTCTAGAAGGCGCACCACTCACGCTGGTCGATATTCGAAAACATCCTGCTGGCACGCTGGATACGAAAAATTACCCGTTGCCCCTAATGAATGCGAAATCTGTTCAGCCAAAGTCTACCCCTGCAACAGAGTCCAAACTTCCAGAGTTGGCATTCACCGATGTTGCAGAAGAGGCTAACTTCAACTTCGATTTTTGCTACGGAACGATCGGCGAGCCTCAGCGGTTTATGTATGAGCTTAGCGGTGGCGGAATTGGAGTACTGGACTATGACATGGATGGCTGGCCAGACATGGCTGTTTCCCAAGGTAAGCTATGGCCGCCAGAAAAGGATCAAAGTTCGGAAAGATTGGACCAGTTGTTCCGCAATGTAGAGGGTAAGCGATTCACTCCAATTCCACTAAAACTGAGTCAGGACGGGTTTGGTCAAGGTGTGGCCTGTGGCGATTTCGACAACGATGGGTTTCCAGATATCTACATTGCGCAGATTGGCAGCAATCGGCTAATGAAGAACATGGGTGATGGGACGTTCGTGGACGTGACCGATCAGTCAGGTATTAGTAGTGAACGTTGGACCGTAAGTTGTCTCATTGCAGATCTGAACGGTGACTCGCTGCCAGATTTGTACGATGTCAATTACCTTTATGGCTCAGATCTATTCCAACGAGTTTGCCGTCGGGAAGGAATCGCAGCTCAATGCAGCCCATTCGACTTTGACGGTTCGTTGGATGCAATGTGGATAAATGATGGAGCTGGGGGATTCAATTCAGTTGCTGGACTGCCTATTGGTCGAGGCCTAGGTTGTGTCGCATTCAGCGCCCAAGGTGATGGTAAAGTCAATCTGTTTATCACCAACGATACCGATCCTAACTTCTTAATTACTGTCAGAGGCGACCGAAATGCAGTTTCTTTCACCGAAACGGGCATCACCTCTGGACTAGCATTCAATGAGGCGGGGAAAGCTGAAGGGTCAATGGGGATTGCGGTTGGAGATACGAATCAGGATGGACTGATGGATCTGTTCATTACCAATTTTCTCAACGAAACGAACACCTTGTATCAAAATCACGGCGATGGATTGTTTCAAGACGCAACCAAGTTCAGCGGACTAGATGCGCCTTCGCTCGATGTGCTAGGTTTTGGAACTCAGTTTTTCGATGCGAACCTGGATGGATTACCTGAACTGTTCGTTGCTAACGGACACGTCGATGATCTGAGAGCCTTGAATCGTCCCTACAAAATGCCAGCTCATCTGTACTCCACCAATGGCACGAGATTTAGTCTGCTGAAGAATGCTGGAGATTATTTCAAACGCGAGTTGCTAGGACGTTCCGTCGTTAAGGTAGATTGGAATCGCGACTTTCGAGAAGACTTGGCAATTTCACACCTTCAAAGCTCGTATTCGTTGTTAACCAATGGCTCGAAACTTGAGAGACGCCCTCTGGCAGTTCGATTAGTGGGAACAATATCTAGTCGAGATGCGGTGGGCAGTTCAGTGACCTTGTCACAGGACGGAAAACGGTGGACTCAGCAGATAACCGCCGGGGATGGCTATGAATCTTCGAATGAAAAGCAACTGCTCTTCGGACTTTCGGAGTCGGAGGCCACGATCGAAGTTTGTTGGCCAACCGGCATACATCAAACCATAGATGTGCCCGAAACTACTGATCGGCTGCACATTGTCGAGGGAAACTAAGGCAAAGAAGCTATCTTCTCAACGCCCATGGATCCTCTTGTTTCTACATTGAGAAAACATGCAAGCAGAGGTCGGAACCGAATTTTCGACCTACTAGTCTCTTGGTGAATCGTCTATCGTTAACAATCGCTGAGAGGATGGGCTAACTCGATCCAGCGTTGATAGGCTGGCAACATGCGGTGAAGCCATCGTAAGAAGCGGTGAATCGCGGCGAGTGAACGACGAGAAGATTGCCAGACGATCATGATCTGAGTTGTTTTGCACGGCTGAATGTAGGCAATGCACGTTCAAGATAAATATGGTGCCAGCTTTTCCGATCAACTGGACCTCTGCAGGATGCCGTTGCCGTGGATCGCGAATTCCCTTGGCCAGCCACGGATTCTTGTGCGAACCTGGAATGACTCGCGTGGCTCCATTACTTTCGGTGAAATCGACTAACGCACAAATTGCATGGCACAAGTACCAAACACCGGGTTGGCCTTGGCCTCCCCAGTCAGTATGTAAAGCCTGTTGCCCATGACCAGGTCGTATGCCTCGACTGGAAACGCCCAATAACAATGGGTCTTCACCTAAGACGGACCGAATTGCGGCAATCACATCCGTTTGATTCCAGGCCATGTCGAACTCTGGATGCTCAATCAATCCTCCAACAATTAATGTGCCCGCATGTTGCTTCCCGGCATGTTGTTGCGGCGTGGTTGCGAGCAACTGCTCAAGTTTCCTTCTCATCGGCGTTAGGTGCTTGGCTTCGACTATTCCGGGAAGAGCAATGTAACCGTCACGTTCAAGCGATTTCCATCTATCCACGTCGGCCGCTTCCGATTTCTACTTCTTCCGAATGGTCAAAATGATCAGAGTCACAATTCCGACTGGTATGGCGACTATACAGGCCAGGTATTACAACAAAAATTGCAATCTCCACGATCCCAATTCCAAACATTTGTGAAACTCCTCACTCTGCTACTATTCCGCCAACAATTTCCAAATCTACAACTCGCAGAAAAAAGCCCCGAAAACCTTCGTCTGGCATGTCGAACTCGTAGACCAGCTCCAGTGAATCCTCTGAATGCTCGCCTAAGTGCACGGCAACTCGATTTCTTAGATTTAGTCTTACTCGTCGGGAGAGTTGAGAGTGGGATGCAACGTAGCTAGTGTATCAGCAATCTTTGGCCACAACTCGTCGTAGTGTGATACAAAGTTGGCGAAAGTTGATCGTTGCCGTTCGCTAGGCGTACTCTCCAAGGCCCAAACGTGTGTGGCGAAGATCGTGGTTGTGGAATGAGGCGTCGGAATTTCAACGCGACAATCGTAGGCGTCTATTCCGTTGAATTGACATTGGCCGAAAACGTGGTCAGCGAATTGCATTGGCTGAACTACGTCAGGAGTGGATGCTAGTTCAGGCGTCTCATCAGACATTGTGCCGTGTTGGGGACTCGCACGATTCGTATAGTGCGAATACCAGGCAACGAAAGCAAGTGCTAAAATCGCCGCTCCTGCTACAAACCCTGCGAAGTCGTTAAGGCTCATGCTTTTGTTTCCCGGCTAATCAGTTCAACACCGATCCTATTTGCAAAATCTGCCGCTTGTTTTCTGTATTCCGCAAAGCCATCTTCATCACTTCTCGTCAGAATCGTTTTTGATCCCGCTGTTGTGCTAATCGTTACCAAATGAGTGCGTCTGTTGTCATCATTCGTACGAACCTCGCATTCGATCGAACGAATATCAGCAATCGAAATCCTCTTCCAACGAAACGGCAGTACAAATAGCAGGCAGTCGCAAACGGTCATTATCTCAGCATCGTAATTGACTCGAGTTTGACGCCGAAATGTTGGTGCGATGGCAAGTAAAGCGATGATGAGATACCCCAGATATGTCCGCGACCTCCAATCGGCATAGGGAGTGCCGTTTTCATCGCGAACTGGACCTGCTGTTAAGGCTACAGCCAAGAAAATCATGGCAAGTGTCCAAAAGCAACCGGTCGTGAATAGCCGCTCACCTTTGGCTTGATAATCGATGGTTTGTTGTTCTTCTTTTTCCAAGGCAGAGTCTTCGGGTGTTCACAACTACTGGACGGTAAAAATACTAGTGATGGAAAGGCTGTTAGGGCGTGGTTCACAGCGATCTCCTCAGGATTTAAGCGACAGTTACATTCTCCGAGTTTTAGAATCAAGAGGTTCTACCATACTGCCTCTCCTTTTCAAGTTTTTTGGGGTCAAAGCTCTCTCGGTAATCTGCTACAATAAAAGCAGTTCTTGCCATAGCCGAATCCCGAAAACACCCCAATTCCGGATAACTACCTCATGAGTGTTTTTTCCACATCCTCTGAGTTGAGAGATTCCAACGGGCAACACTCGCTTCAAGTCGCTTTGGCGATACTAGCCAATCACGGCTTTAAAATTGTTAGTCACGACAGTCGATCTGCTCGCCTGTCTGGACCTGGCTTAAACAGCACAAAGCAAAATCCGCTATTGGGTGCTACATCCATTCAGCTTGTACTCGAGGACCACCGATTGAAGCTTATTGCGGAGCTTGGTGGAGTCGATTCCATGCGACGCTTCTTGATGAGTTTTCCTTTTTTGCTTGGATTGGGTTTGGGATTGCTCTTTGGAGTTGGCGGCGGCTTACTGTTTGGCAGAAACTTTGGCGTAGGATTCGGTGTTCCTTGGGCTCAAGGTTGGAATTGGATGTTGTTCACTTTGGCTCTTTCCGTTCTTCCAGTTGCTCCTTGGCTATTCCTTTCACCGATGATCGCTGGCTCCATTCGAAACCGAACGCAACAAGCACTAAGCACTCTTGCAAACAATGCTGTCCAGCTTTCGCTCGAGTAACTTTCGCATATCAAACTTAAACTTGAGACTCGTAGGCACAGAGATAGGTTGGGAAACCTGAATCACAACGGCACAAGCAGTGGGAATGAAGTAGAGGGTTACTTCTTCCGATCATCAGGAGCTTCGCCAGTGAGAGCGACTGCTATCACTGTAAAGATGTAGCGAAAAACTTTTCTAAACAGCGATTGTTTCTTCATTTGACCTACCGATACGAACTAGCAACATAAAGGTGAAGCAATGACGTGATCCACGTGGCTACTATCTGTCTGTACCGGTTAGTTGCGTGACAATAACTTCTTGCTCAGTCAGTGATCGCGATCCACTATCGTTAAGGAATCGTTCGAATTGCTCAATTGTAGTAGCTCCGTGCGAGGAACCGCCGTAAGCCGCCCAACCATCAGGCGGAAATTCGCCCTGTTTGAATGTGGTAAATAGTTGTCGATGCGATCGAACCAGCTTTTCTTTGACTGTTGTAATTCGAAATCGCTTCTTGGTGGTAAAAAACGCTTCAAGTTCGCCTTCTGTCACGAGCGTGTCGGGGCGTAAGAATTTTTCGATCAACTGCGGGTCCGAGACGCGGGATAGGTTTGGTACCGCAAAGTAGTATTGAATTCCAAAGCAGTTTTCGGACTGCCAAAAAATCAGTGCAACAAAACGCCCGTTCGACCGATGGTACAAAACGTAGTCGCCCTGTTGAAACAATCTCGCTCGTTCCTTACGAATTGCCTTTGGTTTTCGAGGTTTTGACTTTGGTGTACGAACCTTGATCATCAACCGCCTGACCGCAAGGACGCGTTTTGGTAGTGCGTCGCCCCAATAAGCGCGCATCGCATCGATGTCATTGAGCGTAGTTAGCAGTTGCTCATAAACTTCGTGTGAGGTACCAACCTGCCAAAGAGACTCGATGATCGCAGTGCAGAACACTTCTTTTTCGACGACATCAAGCGCCGAATATGTGAACTCGTCTTGAAGTGCGGTTGCAACCGCTTGGGCTTCCTCACCTCTGTTGAATCGCTCGAAAAAGGCAGCCAAGATATCCCGAGCTAGATCGTGTTGCAAGATTCCAGGACCATTGGCTGACATTTGAATTTCTCAAACAAAAGAGCTCAATGAGTTGCGTTCTCAGTCAACTCTAAAAACACTGAGGTACGAGTTCATTCCTTGGTGGTTTTCAGCACTCAGCGCGACAATTCGGCTAGGATCTCGAGTAAGACATAACTCCAACCATCCGGGATATTGGGTAGCGAATGAAACCTCGTCGAGAATTTTGTCACGAATCGAAAACAAAACTAATTGACAATTTGCTCTGGCCACAGCCCAGATACCAGGTTGCACGATGCAGAGTCGCTGAACGCCATCATCGACAAACTTAACTCGTTCTTGCACTCGGCCATCCGAGGCTCCTAAGACCTCAAACTCTCTTTGATTTTCGCTTGAATAGGTGACGACGGAGTCTTCGTGCATACACACTTTGTCGTTGCGAGAGTTGATTTCCCAGATGGGCACTTTGGTTCCTTCTCGATAGAGTGCATGAACATAGGAGGAACCCTTTCTTCCATGAATGGCATAGGTGACCACAATTTGCTTGTACCGCTGAAACGGCGCAATAGCAGTAATTGCCAAGACGGGTCGAGATTCTGTCGAGGGTACCGTTAATAACAAATCTTCCTTCGGATAAATACTCGCAATGGATACGCTTTGGCTATCGAAATCAGGCTGAGCGGCGATCAAGTCTCCGTCGCCATCACTCATCGAGAACGAAGCCGGAAGTTGCTTCGACATAGTGAGGTTGCCTTTGCAGTCCACGCCCCAAATCCCGCAAGGAGAGCGATTGAAGTTCTGCGGAATGCCAGCGAAAATAAGATCGCCACTTTTCGCAATGGACGAAAATGGCCATGACTTTTCGAGTGTAAATTCCCACTCCAGATTCAATCCATTGAGTGAGAAGGATCTCAAACTGGCATTGAAAGCACTTCGCGGACCGCTGATCGGATCGCGACCACCCGCGCAAACAATACTATTGCTGTTCGACGGCAGGCATACACGAAGCTGACCCTCAAGTGTAACCGAAGATTCTAGTTTCAATTGCATGGTGCTGCGATTTGCTAATTGTGTTTAGCCATCGATGGATTCCAAGCCCAGGCCTCGATCCATTCGACAATACCTTCGGCCTTCATTGTATCGTCCTAGAAAAGATGACCTAAGCCGTTGATCAAATAAGAGGATTGAATTGTATCGCTTTGGCCAAAGGGTATTTTGGACATCAGCAGATCGGTAGATTTCGAGTCACTCGACATGGATTGGATGGCGGCTTTCAAACGGTAAATCTTGAAGCGGCCCTCGGGAGCAAATGGAAGAACGTATCCACCAAAGTGCAGAAAAGTTTCAATCACAGGCGCAAAAGCTACCATGCCATGCTTGATCATCAAACTGCCTAGCGATTCAATTGGTACGTGCTCGACCTATTTTCGTGATTTTCGCTGTGGCATTGTTGGAGAGTGGTCGCATGGTAAGTAAGTTCTCAATAGATCAAAGCTCTAGAAGATCACATTGTATCTAAGATCGCTGATCATACTGGGAGGTAGTTAGAACGAAGTGCTTGAAGAAGTAAAGCCGAGTCTCGTTGATGGTACGGTTGATACTAGGAGCGAAGGCTCGGCTGGTAGAGTTGGTATGGCAAAGGAGCTATTTCAGTTCTTTTTGTTGATATTGGTACTTTCTTGGCTGCCTGGTTGGATGATGGTTTACAGCCACAACAACTGGTTGAAGTACAGTTGCTTAATTGCTTTCGGCGCGGGTCCTGCAATTTCAGCGATGATAGTCAATCGAGGAAAGCGACCGCTGCTCAGGAAATTCTTGATATGGCCGTTGAGCGCTGTTCATGTTCTTGCAGCGATCCTACTACCTCTTACGCTACTGATCGGTTCATTGGTTCTCGCACTGTACCTTCCAGATGAACAGCCGAGCGTGATGCCAGCAGTTGGAATGGTAGGAGTGGCAGCAGCCTGCGCTTTCGGGATATTAGCTAACCCCTGGGAAGAAGTTGCATGGCGTGGATTCTTGTTGGTACGAATTCAACCGATCGTAGGCCCGGTGACAGCATCCCTGTTGGTTGGCTTAACTTCAAGCGTTTGGCATTTACCGCTATTTGCAGTATCTGATAGTCCGATGAATAGTTATCCGTGGGGTTATTGGATGCTAGGTACAATCGCCGTATCTCTGATGTCGACGCTTCTATTCAATCTAAGTGGCGAGAGCTTAACGATTGTTTCCATACTGCACATCAGCATGAATACTGAAAGTGCAGCCTTGGGCATTCCGTCATTCCGAGCCTACGCATTAGCCTCAGTCTTGATGATTTTAGGCCTTGCTTTTCTGTTGACCAAGCAGTCATCGAAGTTCAGCAAGGAAAACTGCCGCCACAACAAAGCCTAGCCTCGACCCAGTTGAAATTTGCTCGTCTTGGAAGGCCAGTTTGGGCCGCAGTTTGTGTCGTCGTCACGTTGCAAAAGAGCACGGGATTTGCCATAACACGGCATTGGGGAAGCGACTGAAAGCCACTTGCCAAAACAGTGAATTTGACCTCTAATCTTTCCGCACATGCGGCTCAAGCCAGACAACCTCACGATCCGGAAAAGTCTTTGTGGTGCGCCGCCAGCAGAGCTTTTCACGCTTGGAATATGCTCTAGTAGACCTAGTGTCTATGATGGAAGAAAAAAGGAAGCTGAGAAGCTAAACCACTCCCCTGCCCTTCCAGAGCGGCAGGAAAAACTCGATAAAAACAAGCAAAAAACCATAAGGGCCGGTAGCTCAGTCGGTTAGAGCAGGGGACTCATAATCCCTTGGTCGCGGGTTCAAGTCCTGCCCGGCCTATTTGGTTGACTTTGCCGATTTCAGTTCAGGCCTTCAGCCTCAACCTTTGACTTCAAAGATGGCTTCAACCTCAACGGCGGCGCCGGTGGGGAGAGCGGCGAAGCCTAGGGCGCTGCGAGCGTGGTAGCCATCGGTGGTCTTGCCAAAGATCTCGTGCAGCAAGTCGCTGGCTCCGTTAATGACCAAGTGCTGGTCGGTAAAATCCGGCGCCGAGTAGACACAGCCGAGCAATTTGAGTACTCGCAGTCCATCAAGCGTGCCGTTGAGGTGGTGGACTGACTGCAAAATCTTCACAGCACATTCTTTGGCGGCTTGATAGCCCTGCTCGACCGTCAAGTCTTTGCCCAAAACGCCCTTCATATTGCTGACGTGGCCAGAGGTGATCAGCAAGTTGCCGGTTCGAATGCACATATTTAAGTAACCGGGCTTCAACTCGGGGAATTCAATGCCCAGATTGCGAGCCAACATTTCAGCACTCATCGATACACTCCTAAGATGCGTTGGTTGTAGAGGAATTGTGAGGGATACTTGAAATCCAAGTCAGGCTCAGCCACTTATCCGTTGAATCACTCTGGAATACTGCTTACCGTACTTGGCCCTTCGAGCGAATCTCGGCTAACATTTTTCGAAGCTCAGCAACTCGCTCTGACTGTTGCTCAAGCAAGTTGTGGCGCTGAGCCAAATCCTCTCGAAGGTTATACAGTTCGGCAGGCAGTTTATGGGCTGTGTAGCCATCCTGTTCTTCATGCCATGGTGGTGATTTGCTGACGTAACCGCTCTTGGCGTCGATCAGTACCCAATCTTCGTGTCGCAGTGCAAACCCGTTGGCGTTGGTATTGTGAACTAGAGTCTTTCGATGGCTTGGCTTGCCAGAAAGCATGTCGACTTGATTGTAGCTATCCTCGGCTGAGCCCCGTGGGATTTCTGCGCCGACGATGGAGGCCAGTGTTGCAAAGAGATCAATCTGACTAATTAGCCCATCGTGGACGGTTCCGGGTTTGACATGATAGGGCCAGCGAATGATCATCGGTACTCGGTGGCCACCTTCGTAGATGTCTCGTTTTAAACCTCGCAGTGGTCCCATACTTCGATGGTTAAAGTTCTTGATACGTTCATAGGCGTAAGTCTCTGGACCATTGTCAGCGCTAAAAATGACGATCGTATTCTGGACTAATCCTTTGCGTTCCAATGCCGATAGAATTTGACCAACGGTATCATCTGTTTGAGCCATGTAGTCGCCAAAGCCTCCGGCATTGGAGCGACCAACAAATTTCTCCGTTGGGATTATCGGAGCGTGAGGTGATGTGAAGGGGCAATAGAGAAAAAATGGTTTATCGCTGGACTGCTTCTCGATCCACTCGACGTACTTCTCCGTCAGTTTAGGCATCACAGCCCAAAAGTCCCAGTCTTTCACCGATGGACCGGGTCGCGCTTCCCAATTACCTTCAGCAGTTTTCTTGGGTGTGGCCAAAGGTACATCGGGCACTGTGATGACTCGATCATTCTCAAACCAGGCATAGGGCGGAAAGTTGGGAACGTCGTCGCCGAAGTAGTAATCGAATCCATGGTCGAGTGGACCGTTGGGAATCGGGTGAGTCCAATCAAAGTCGTTTGGTGCGTAACCAAGATTCTTGCCGCCCTCCCCTTTCGCAGGTTTAGCGTTGGGGTGTTTGATTGCATTCCAGTCCCAACCTAAATGCCACTTGCCGATGCAAGCCGTGGCAAAACCCTTTGACTTCAGTAATTCAGCCAGCGTTGTCTTTTCATCATCCAAGACGCTTTGATCAAAGCTATCCACGATGCCATGAAACTTGCGCCCAATGATATCTGCCCTCTAGCAGCAGCGTAACGACTTGGGAGTGCAAACTCCAGACGACGAGTGCGCATCGGTGAAACGCATACCTTGACTGGCTAGCCGATCGGATGGGAGTTGGAATCTTCGATTGCGGATTTTGACAGGCCAAGTCTCCGTAACCCATATCGTCAGCGTACAGAATGACGATGTTCGGCGGTTGCTGAGCCTTCAGTTCGTTGAATGTACCGACGACATACAACACCGCTGTTAGCAGCGAGAGCAATTTGAAAAAGCTGAATCGAAAGATGATCGATCTGCAGTATGTTGGTCGTGTCATGATGAATGCTCGAAAAAATGCAAAATCTATTGAGGGCAGTCGCTGAACATCCTTTACTTTGCTCGATGTCATGCTCGAAGTCGTACTCGTAATCAGACGGGAAGCATTGAGTACGAGTACGATCACCGCTAGGGCTGATTACGAGTACGAAATGGGTTGCATTACCAGATGCGAACTCGATTTTCTGGAGCGATATACATTGGGTCGCCGGGCTTGATGCCAAAGCACTCGTAGAACGCATCCATATTGGAAAGTATGCCATTGCAGCGATACTCGCTGGGCGAGTGCGGGTCCTGAACCAATCGCTTTCGCAGCTCTGGTTCGCGATACAGGCGGCGCCAAATCTGAGCCCAGCCCATAAAGAACCGTTGTTCACCAGATAAGCCATCGATCAATGGAGCTTCTTTGCCAAGCAGCGACATCTTGTAGGCCTCGTACGCCACAGCCATTCCGCCCAAGTCGCCGATGTTTTCGCCGAGTGTAAACTTGCCATTAACGTTCATGTCCTCAAACGGTTTGTAGCCGTCGTACTGCTTCACCAAAGCTCCCGCCCGTCGTTCAAATTCAGCTCGATCTTCTGGGCTCCACCAACGTCGCAAGTTGCCATCGCCATCGTACTGGCTACCTTTGTCGTCAAAGCCATGGCTAAGTTCGTGGCCAATGACTCCGCCGATGCCACCGTAGTTAACTGCGTCGTCTGCACTCAAGTTAAAGAATGGAGGTTGAAGAATAGCCGCTGGAAAAACGATCTCATTCATCGACGCACTGTAGTAGGCATTGATCGTCTGAGGCGTCATCATCCATTCGTCGCGGTCGATTGGTCCACCCAATCGTTCGACGCGTCGTTGATATTCAACCTGGCGAGAGCGAATGTAGTTGCCAACAAGGTCATCAGCCTTGATCTCGAGTTTGGAGTAATCTTTCCATTTGTTCGGGTAGCCAATCTTAGTGTTGAACTTTGAGAGTTTTTCTTTCGCTTGCTGCTTTGTTACAGGGCTCATCCAGTCCAAACTATCGATGCGTTTAGCAAAGGAGGCCTTCAAGTTGCTGACCAATTGCTCCATGCGAGCCTTAGCTTCTGGTGGGAAGTGCTTTTCAACGTACAGTTTGCCAACGATCTCTCCCAGAACTCCATTGCAGGCCTCAACGCCTCGACGCCAAACAGGTTTTTGTTCTTGAACGCCACTTAATGCGGTCGAGTGAAATGCGAAGTGGCGAGTTTCAATCTTCTCTGTAAGCTCACTGCCAAATGCGTCCATGATGCGGAAGGTGTAGTAGTCCTTCCACGCCTGCATTGGCACTGAAATCAATAAAGCGTTGATGGACTTAAGGTAGTCCGGCTGACGAACGATGAATTCAGGTTGCTTGGCTAGCGATAACGTTGACAGTAGTTCGTCTGCAGGGATTCCGCTAAGCAGTTCCTTCAGCTCAGCAGCCGTGTGCTTGTTATAGGATGCTTCTGGATCGCGCAGCTTGACTCGATCCCATTGAATCGTGGCGATAGCAAATTCAAGTTTGTAGATGTTGTTGGCGGCTCGCTTTGGATTCTCGTGACCAGCGAACTGCAACATGTCCTCGATGAAAACCTTCAGATCGCTTCGTGCTTTGACAAACTGTGGATTGTCTTTCAAGTAGTAGTCGCGATCAGGCAAGGTTAGTCCCGCTTGACTGACATAGACGGTGTACTGGTCGCTCTTCTTCGCATCTTGGCTTACGCTTACACCGAAAGGTCCGATGATCCCGAGTCGATTCATTTTGGCGATTAGAGCCGCAAGATGTTTGGGAGTCTTCACTGCGGACACATCATCCAGCAGCGATTGAATCGGCTTTAGTCCCAAGGCGTTTCTTCGCTCGATATCGGTGTAGCTCTTGAAGAAGTCGCCGACCTTTTGAGCGTCAGAACCTGGTGCTGGTTTCGAGTTGGAGGCTTGTTCGATGATATTGCGAATAGCCTCTTTGACCGCATCGTCCAGAACGGAGAATGACCCGTAGTTCGACTGGTCGGCTGGAATGGGAGTGTTCTTCAGCCAACCTTCGTTGACGTACTGGTAAAAGTTCTCACCAGGCTTGACAGAGGTGCTGCGGTGTTGAGTTTCGATGCCGGAAACTCGATCTTGTGCTACAAGGTTTGTGCAGTAGACCATTGTTAGGGTCAATGCACCAAGAAAAACAAACTTCATAATCGGCTCCAACTCAAACGCGAATGCGATCATCGTTTTGCGACGAGTAAAACTGCTCGGCAGTTGTCAAAGATAAGGCTTTAGCTTACGAGTCAGCAGTGCTGGCAGCAACCCACCAAGGGTCAAAAGGAGCATTCTTTGGGAGTAAGTGGAGATGGCGATCATTTTCAGGTTCACTGATTCTTCGACTATACTAAGTCTGCGCACGTTCTTTTGATGATTCCTCAAGCCTCAATGAATCATGAATTCTCGTCTGGTGAAGCTACTTCGAGCACTTTTTCCCATCGATTTGCCAACTAGATTCCCTCGCGTGCCGAGAGGTCTGAGACTTGAGAAACTTGAAAATCGATTGGCAATGGCAACGTTTACAGTTACGAATACACTGGACTCGGGTGAGGGTTCGTTCCGTCAGGCGATTCTGGACTCCAATGCGAACGTGGGCGAAGACTTCATTGCTTTCGACATTCAAGGTGGCTCGAGGAAGATTCAGCCCTTAACTCCACTACCTTTCGTGCGTGATTCGGTGTCAATCCAGGCCGGCACGCAACCCGGCTTTGATGGACTGCCTGTCGTTGAATTGGATGGCTCGTTGACAACCGGTGAGTTCGTCTCAGGGTTGGTGTTGAATGCCGATATCATAGCTGTGCGTGGGTTTCATATTCACAACTTTGACTATGGCATAACGATCTTGAACGGTCGCGGTAATTCGATTACTGGCAATGCGATTGGAGCCGATCCACGTGGAAATGCTCACACCATCAATCGATCCGTTGGTGTGTATCTCATTGACGCGACGGATAATGTGGTAGGGGCGGACTACAGAACGTTTGGCAATCTGATATCCGGAAATCTTGAAACTGGAGTGCGAATATCCGGAAACTCAAGCGGAAACAAAATCAACGGGAATCTGATTGGAACCACCGTCGATGGCAATTCATCCTATGGATCACAACAATTCGGCGTTCTGATATCACAGCCTGCGTTTGGGAATATTGTCGGTACCAATGGTGATACGAATGGGGATGATGCGGAACGAAATCTCATTTCAGGAAACTCAATCGATGGCGTGAGAATATTTGGGTCCGATTCAAACACAGTTGCAGGGAACCTGATCGGCACAACACTTAATGGTATGGGGCAAGTTGAGGGCCAGGCCAATGGTATCGTTTTAGACAGGGGGGCCAACCGAAACACCATAGGAACAAACGCAGATGGTTTTTCTGATTTTGCTGAAGGTAACTTCATCGTTGGTCATAGTGGTATGGGAGTGCGGCTTTACCAATCAAATGAAAACTTCGTGGCGGGAAATTTTGTGGGATTGGGTGTGGATGGCAAAACGCCAATGAGCAATCAGAATTCGGGAATCGTGATCGATGGTGGATCGTCGAAAAATGTGGTGGGGATGAGTCAGGGCAGTCAACTTGAGAGAAACTACATCGCCGCCAATCAAGGTTGGGGAGTCAGCATCTTTTCTGGATCCGCGAATCGGGTGAGCGGCAACTACATCGGGTTGAATGCCAGCGGTGATTCTAGCTTTAATGGAGTCGGCGCGGTTCAAATTGTCGATAGCAGCAATAACTGGATTGGTGGAACGAGTGAAACATTTGGAAACTCTATTGGTTATGCGGTCCGACCAGGGCTGATGGTATTGGGGGCTTCTGTCGGCAACCTGTTATCGGCTAACACGTACCTTGGCGACCTCTTCCTACCAATTGACTTGAATGGTGATGAACGATCCTTCAATGATCCACTCGACGTCGATAAAGGCCCTAACGACATATTGAACTTTCCGATCATAGAAAGAGCGGGATCAGATTCCCTTGGAACGGTGGTTACCGGGAGAGTCGAATCGGTTCCATACGCAAGAATGACTGTGGAGCTTTTGCACGGAGCCGATCCTGAAGAGGCGAATAGATTAGAACTTACTCCTTTTGGTTCTGTTGAAGTTGTTACTGATTCTGCCGGTATTGGCAATTGGGTCTTCGAGTCGGATCAAACATTTCCAATTGGAGTCCTAATCCGTGCGATTGCACATAACCAGAAATCTGGGTCGTCCGAGGTCTCTTCCGTTCCATCAGGTTTTATCAGTACTTTGCGCAGAATCACTTTATCTCAGTCATCGATTGATGAAATAGGCGGTTCCGTAGAAGTAACTGTGCATCGATATGCTGGCGATCCACAAGGAAGTGTTCAGGTTGCGCTATCCGCAAATGAAGCCAATCGGCTACAGTTGCCACCGCAGGTTACGATCCCTGCCGATCAGCAGTCTATTACATTCTTTGCCCAAGCGATCGACAACAGTTCTTATTTTTATAACGACCTGCTCATCATTGCTGATCGAGCAGTCGTAGCATTGCATATCGCAGAGGACGAAAGCCCTTGGCACAACTATGCTTTGCCGCTTGATGTTTCTGGCAACGGTACGATTACGCCTGTCGACGCTTTGCAGGTGATCGATTACCTCAATTCGGTAGTAGATCGATCGCTGATCGGAAAAGATCCGCTGAAACTTCCTTCCTTCATTGATGTCAATTTAGATCAGATCGCTTCCCCATCGGATGTTTTAAAGATCATCAACTTCCTAAGTTCGAGATCTGCGGGAGAAGGAGAGATTGGTTCCAATGAGAACAGCCGAGGTGAAGATCTGGCTGCGGTGGACTACCTGTTCACGGATATCGGTTCAATTGGACCGTTGGAGACTGGCATCAAACGAGTTCGACGTCAGTCCTGAATCGAATATTGCTTATGGAATGTCTAAATGGTCTTTATTCGTCGAGTTCCAAGCAATTTACTCAGAATCAAGTGAGTGGGCAGATAGATTCCAAGTGGCAAAACAGCCAAGAGAGCTGCAAACCAAGCTAGTGGGGGCATCCATGTTTGAGGTTCTTTGTCACTGAATCCGTAGACGTAATTGATGTTCACAATTAAGTCTGGGTTAGCTGATGGAGCGGGCGGAGCTGGCATCAAGAAATAACATACAAACAGTAGCGCCCAAGCCAAAATAGTCCAGGCGAGAAAGGCTCGGCGATCGTAGCCCATGCGCCAGATCATCCAAACCAATAGTATTGGCAACCAGAAATGGAAAAACGATAGACCTCGGACGAACAGCGTGTATTTGGAATCAAACATGTATCCGGTCATACCAGTCAATGGCAGTCCGACAGCAGTGCCTAAGAAGTCGGCCATCCATAAAGCTTGCGGCAATAGAATTCCGACGCCTGCCATCGAAGCTAGTAATGCACTTTCAAGCCACAGCGACGCAAGCGTCAAGAACAACGCAACATCGCAGAAGAAAAGAAAGTTGGTTGGGCCGTAAGCAATCCAATAGTATGGTACCAGCACAGATACAAACAACGTGTAGGCAACCTTTAGCCAAAGAGGAATAGCCCGAGTCGTTGATTCCAGTGCGGTTGATTGCGTTGCGGGCGATTCCGTTGATTTGGAAAGACTGCGATCACCTGAAGTATCTGTTGGAATAGGCATAATCGATGCTAAAGCGTCATTGAGGTTGAGAAGGCAGATGAGAATTGGCTATGGTACGTCGACCTATTGAATCGACTCGGGCGTAATACCATAGCAAATTGTTAGATGCCGGTCTGTGCAAAGCTTTGCGCGCTGGCGGAGATTTTTGTGTAGCTACCTTCGCCAGAAGGTGGACAGGCTCGGGTGCCACTTCTATGAAAAAACCGTTGATGTCAAGTAGCTTGCAAGTGAATTTTTGTAACCTATGTTTGAATTGCTCAGCAGAGGATAGGGCAACGCAGAGGTGCGATGCCTGAGCGGCGACTGGAGCCAAAGTCGAAGCAGGGTGGCGAGCGTGTCAAATGATGCTCGCCACTTTCTTTGGGCTTCGATTTTGGCCAATGCGTTAAACCTTCGCAGCATGGATGCTGTGATCTTTCTTCGTAGGACGCGTTCTTCGACGGAAATGACACGGACGCTTCGGTGCTCCCATTCTTCTATCCGAGCATTTAGCCCAAGTTGGGATTCGGCGTGAGCTGCCCCACCTGGAGACGAGCGAATATCTTGCGATACTGCCCAGTGGCACAACAGCTCACCTCACAACCGAGAGCCAAACTGTATCCATCATTCGCATCGTCGCTTTTCCTCTGGTGTGATCAAGTTCCACCAATGCTGCAACTGTTTCGTTTTCTTCTATCACCATTTCACAAAACGAACACCTGACCCGATTGGCAACTGCCGCGGTCCGCTACCGATCAAACCTCTGTTTCAATTGCTCTTTTAGTGCTTTCCAAAGCGGTTGATAGCGAGCCAAGCGATGAGCTGCTTCAACTAGCATTGTTCTCAAAACCAAGCTACCAGCTTTAACCAAACCGCCATCGGCCATACGTTTGCCGCTCGATGCATTCTTGAAGTCACCGCACGGCGAGCTAACTGCTTACCACTTGCAAATCGATTAAAGTCGCCAATCTCCGAAACCGCATCACGACCGCTGTTACTAAGCCAACTCCCTTGGTTGACCGTAGTTTCTGCACTACGTCATCATCGCCCAAGTCGCCGCTTCCATACGCTCACCTCGGTTTCGGCTATCTTTTACGACCCGATCCAAATCAGCAATATGACTGTCCATTACCCAGCGACTATGTTCTGAAAGTGATTTGGTCTTTCCGGCAAAACCAGGACTTTGTCCATACGTTTCCCGACGTCTGATGATGGCTCGATTCGCTCCTCCCGCAACAACGCTCGCATACGCAACTTGATGTCACGACGCTGGTCAACCAGCTAACGACGAAATCGCGTGGCGATGAATATTTATATCTCGAATTGCTTTGGGCGCTTGAAAGCGTTTTGGCAAGTAACCAACACGACACAGATCAGCCAACAGATGAGCGTCTGCAAAGTCCGATTTATCTGGGCTGCGTTTCATCTTCTCGCAAATCCCAGCATGAGCCAATGCGATTGGCCACTCTCGATCCTGTAGTTGTTCCGCCATTGCTTGCACCGCAACACGTTTCGATCGCGGCACCTCTGATTACGCGACCGTCGCGCAGGTTATCGACGTACTCTACGATCGCAGTCACGCGATTTTCAACCTGTTGATTCCCTATAATCGTTAGGCATACAAGATCAAAATACAGACTTGAACGAAGCTGTCGTGGTAATCAAAACCAACAAAACAGTACCAATCTGCTAAACTAAACATGTTCGTCACTCCGCCTTAGTTATGGGATTAAAATTCTCGTCACCAACTATAGGTCATGGGGTGACGAACTGGTATCCCATCTGGAGAGCGTTAGCGAACCAGTGAGATCGAAGGAGTGATTTACTTGGTTGATGGGTGTCTCCAACTCGATCGATCAAGTGCTACTAACTCCGGCGACAGTGGTGTACAACGATTAGCAACGTGAGGCGGAGCCATTAGGAACGAGAAGGTCTATTCGTCGAACTGGATGCACGATTCTAGCAGCGATTCTAACTCGCCCTGCCCCGACAAAAACTTCAGCTCGATTTCCAGAGCCAATAGATCACGGCCGCCTAGTGATGATTCTTGAATCTTGACCCAGTCTTTAACAGTGCATAGCAGTACTGCATCTCGATCATCATTGTGCCAGTCGATCAATGATTGAATATCTTCTGCGGTGTAAGCGTGATGATCGGGCCAACTTCGTTGGTCAAGCAGAACGGCTCCCTGGGCTTTTAAGCTCTCAAAGAAAGCAGTCGGGTTACCGATGCCACAGAACGCAAGGACTTGTTTGCCTCGCAGAGAATCCAATGGTTTTTGATTGTTAGGATGCTGTAACAGACTTTGTGGTTGGTGAGTCGCAGTAGCGATGCGATTCGAACTGATGAATTTTTGAATGCGGCTGTTGAGCAGACTAAGTTCGGATTCGGCAACTGCATTTGCTCGAGTAATGATGACAAAGTGTGCTCGGCGTATCGCGCGGAGTGGTTCGCGACGCAAGCCGGCGGGCAGAAGTCGAGCTGCTACCTTCGAATCAGTTGCATCGATCAACACGATATCCAGATCCCGAACTAAACGCCGATGCTGGAAGCCATCGTCCAGCACCAAGACTTGCATCTCTAGTTCATCCGTGGCCAATTGGGACGAAGCCACTCGATCGGGATTTTGTAGATGTGGCACATCGGGCAGCTTTAGCTCGAGTTCCAGAGCCTCGTCGTTTCGTCCATCATCCAATTGACCGTAGCCGCGACTGAGTATTGCCACGCGAACATCATGCGCGCGGAACCATTTGGCTAGCCAGGCAACAGTCGGACTCTTGCCTGTACCACCCACGGACAGATTGCCAACAGAGATAACGGGCACGCTTGCCTTGAACGATTTCTTCCAGCCAAGATCGTAAAGTTGATTTCGCAGGCGGATTGCGATCGCGTAACCTAGGCTCGCGAGACTGAGCGGAATTTGAGCCGCGCGATCCAGTAGGCTCGGGTTAGTTTTGTTCAACCATGAACGCCAAGAACTCAACGCACTTCCTTTACAGAACGGGACCAACCAACCACGGAACAAACTCTTCGTCACCGATGCCAAGCTGTTCACTACATGTGCGTCGACCGCTGGCCACTTCCAGCAATTCAAGAAACAGTTCTATGCCAACTTGTTCTAGCGATTGGCCGTCAACGATTCGGCCAGCATTGAAGTCCATATCTTCGCTCAGTCGGTTAAACAGCAATGTGTTTGAGGCAATCTTAAAACTTGGCACAGGCTTGAACCCAAAGCAACTTCCCCGCCCAGTAGTGAAGGCAATTAAGTTCGCGCCGCCAGCCGCCAAGCCAGTCACACTGGCCGGATCATAGCCAGGAGTGTCCATGAATACGAAGCCGCGTTTGTCGATCTGTTCGGCATACTCGTAGACCTCTTCCATGATCATCGAGCCACCCTTGGAGACTGCACCGAGCGATTTTTCGGTGATCGTGGTTAGTCCGCCAGCCTTGTTGCCAACCGATGGGTTGTTGTCGAACTCTTCGCCGTAGTTGGCACAATACTGTTTCCACCAATCTAAACGCTTTAACAACTTCTCGCCAACCGCTCGACTGCGAGCACGTCGCGTCAGTAGATGCTCCGCACCGTAGATCTCGGAAGTTTCAGACAAAACTGCAGTGCCTCCACAGGCGACCAACATGTCGGCAGCGTAACCCAGCGCTGGATTAGCAGTGATACCCGAGTAGCCGTCCGAGCCGCCGCACTCAGTCCCCAGAATTAGATGGGCAGCATCAACCGTCGTCCGAGTGGCTTGGTTCACTTCAGGGAGGAGCTGTTTAACGATCTCGATGCCGGCCAAAGCGGTCTTTCGAGTTCCTCCACTATCTTGAATGCTGAGCACCGGTACGGGACGTTCCGCCGAATTTGACTGAACTGAAATTCCCGTCGACATCATGCCTGCAGACGATCTGTTGGGCAGGTTGATCTGATGGATGTTTTGCGATTTGACCAAATGGTCTAGCGTTCCTTGCTCGCAACCCAGGCCAACAAGTAAGAAGCCGCCGATGTTGGGATGCCTAGCCATTGAACCAAGGACACGCGAGAGCATTTTGTGTCGCGAGCCTTCCCAGGCCATCGCACAACCGCCTTCGTGCCGAAATGAAATGACACCGTCGACGTTGGGAAACTGTTGACGAATTTCTTCAGTATCAAAATGCTTGGCGATCATTCGAGCCACTGAGGCCGAGCAGTTGACGTTGCTGATCACGGCTAAGTAGTTACGAGTGCCAACACGCCCGTTGGGCCGTACAAAACCATCGAAGGTATATCGTTTGTCGAGCATCGGAGGATCGGGCAGCTCGGTGGCGATCGCTTCGTAGTCTATCTCGTGCTTACAAACCAAGTTATGGCTATGAACGTGCTGGCCCACCGTGATCTCACTGCTGGCTTCCCCGATGGGCCAACCAAACTTCAGGACAGAATCCCCTTCGCGATGGTTGGAAATGGCGACCTTGTGTCCCGGTGGAACGGTTTGTGTGGCTCGAACCAATCGATGGTCGTCCAGTTGCAATTGTTCGCCTGCTTCCACTCTACGCAGGCATACAGCTACCGTGTCGCGTGGATGAATCACAATCACTGACTTGGAGTTGTTGCTAAGTGTCACGGTGGTATTTGATTAGGGATGGACGTTTGTGGGTGGGATTGAAGTCTGAGATTTTCGTTGGGCTGAACGGATCGCAGTTGGCAGAAATCCAGGCTCAAATTGAGTCAATATTCGTAAGGGATAATCTCTGCCTAGTAGGTCTGGGTTATGATATTTGTAGCGACTTTTCCGCGGCTGGATGCAAATAGTAAGGCTCAGCCTGATCGATTCTGCGAGTTGTCCGAGATTCCCAAGGTCTGCGGAAACTCCTGAGCACTATTTACTGTCTATGATATAGTCACTAGATAATTTTAGGTACGACCTCCATCGTAAAGATCAAAGAGGTTTCAAGTATTGTGAGTTCCATTCCAAGTTCTGTATCCAACGCGCAACCCAATTCATCGGGGAAGCTTACGGCCGAAGCGGTCCAGGAGCAGATTTCGACTCACGTCCGGCAGGCGGCAAAGTACATCCGCGCGTTGGATACCCTAGTCTTATTGGCGAGTTGGTCGTTGCTGGTTTTAGGAATTTGGTTGGTTGGAAGTCTGATAGATCATTGGTTAATGGCCATCCCAGCCTGGGTCAGATGGATCAATTGGATAATCGTGGCGAGCTTGACGGGATGGTTCTCGATCACGCGACTTCTGCCGCTGTTGATTCATCGCGTGAATCCGACGTACGCTGCGAAGCGTATCGAGCAGTTGGTGCCCGAATTCAAGAACGGATTGATTGCTTGGTTTGAGCTGCAATCGATGCCTGACAACGGCGTCCCCAAGGGTGTGATGGCAGCACTCAGTTACAGAGCTATGAAGTTTATCGGCGGCTACGATCCCAGCTCGACCATCGATAGTGGTCCGTTGATCGCTCGAGGTTCTGCATCGCTCTTGCTTCTACTCGCTCTAGTGCTTTACGGAGCATTGTCACCGAAGAGTATTTTGGAGAGTGGCAAAAGACTTGCGTTCCCATGGCTCAATACAGCAGCTCCTACTCGAGTGCAAATATTGAGTGTTACGCCGGGTGATACGGAGTTGACCTTTGGCACTCCGCTAAATCTGACTGTTAATCTTAGTGGTGCTCGATCTGATGAATCGATAAAAGTGCTTTACAGCACTCTGGATGGTCAGTTCACGGGCCTAAAGACTCCGATGGTCACTACCATCGATGGTTTTGAGTACAAGGGAACGGTCAAGACTGGCGTCAATGGCGTTGAACATGCGCTCGAATATTGGATCGAAGCTGGGGATGCAGTTAGCGATCGCTATCGAGTCAATTTGAGTCCTGTGCCATCACTGGCCGTTGATCGAGTTCGCGTTGAGTATCCGAAGTACACTCGATTAGAGCCTCGCGACATTGCATCGAGCGCTGATATCGAAGCAGTTGAAGGATCTAGGCTTCAAGTGTGGGGCTCGTCCAATCAACGTCTAAGTCGCGCTCAATTGGTGATTAACCCCAAGCTAAATGAGTCGGGCGGTATCGCTCAGGCAGGCGAATACTTCGACATGAAGGTTGAGGATACCAAGCTCAGTGGCGGCTGTTTGTTAACTCCACAAAAGCAGTCATTTTGTCTGACCGGCTTAAACGTTCGTGGCGATTCGAATCTATTTCCAATCGCTCGAACTCTCAAGGTTACCGCAGATGTTCCGCCAGAGATCGAATTAGTTGGTCCCGAAGATCGTGTTGTAAAAGTATCTCCAAAGAGCGTACTTCGACTGGAGATCCGAGCGAGTGATCCCGATTTTGGATTGTCGAAAGTGCAACTTGAGGTTCGAAAGAATCACGTGGATGCTCCATCGCCGATTCTGTTCGAGCAGTCTGATCTGAGTGCCGAGCCGACGTTATCCAAGGTGTTTTCGGTTCCAATGCCGATGAATGGAGCGCTGCAAGCTTCATCGGGCGACCGTTTCGAGGTGGTTGCCATTGCCTGGGATAATCGCCACCATCCTGATACAGGCGATCCAAGTCCCAACAAATCTAAATCTTTGCCACTGATACTTGAAGTTGTTGCGCCTGAGAAAGCCAGTGTACCGCCAGAATTGCAACGCAAGCCAGAGGATGTTCAAAAACAGAAGAACGATCCCAAGAATCAGCGAGACAACAACAATCAGCGTCCAAACCAGGGCGGTCGATCTGACAGTCAAAACGGAACTTCAGGAGAAAAGACTCAGCAGGATTCGAATAGCACTGAGTCGAGTGACGCTCAATCTAATTCGAACCAAGAGCAACCCAATAAGGGCAATGCTAATAAGAGTGAATCTGGTAAGAGCGATTCCAACAAAGGAAGCTCCGGCAAATCGGATTCTGGCGAGAATAGTTCGAGCGAAGGCGGATCTAGTAGTGATGCGAAGAGCGAATCAGGGAATTCGTCGCCGCAACAGAACTCATCTCAGTCTGGTTCAAAATCAGAGCAGTCTGGAAGCAGGAGCGGTAAGCCTGAAAATGGGCAATCTGGTAGCGAAGGCGCGAAGGGGTCCGATGGAGCTTCGAATCCCTCCAGCAAGTCTGGAGATAAATCATCCGGTAGCCAAGCTGGAGACTCCTCGAATTCGCCGAATCAATCTGGTAAGTCAAGTTCCTCGAGCGAAAAGCGTACAGGCACGCAATCGAGTCAGCAGTCATCAGGTGAGCAGTCGGCAGGTCAAGATTCGTCAGGCCAGCAATCGTCAAACAACAACGATGCTGGATCGAATCGTAACTCTAGCAAACAAAATGCGAGCAGTGAATCGAAGAACTCCGGTGGCGATTCAGATTTAAGCGATTCGAGTAGCTCAAGTAACAATCCTGGCAATGCTGGCCAGAAGGCCAAGGATGAATCGACTGCTCAGAAAGTGCGCGACTACCTGAAGAAGCAGCAGTCAAATCCGAATTCCAGCGAAGACAATCAGCAAGCTGGTTCGGGCGATGAGTCAAGCAGTAACAAAAACGGTACCGAAAAATCCAAGCAGGATTCTGGTGCGTCGAGCGGCGACAAGTCATCCAGTGATAAATCACCTGGCGACAAGTCATCCGGTGATAAGTCAGCAGGCGACAACGCACCTGGTAATAAATCTTCTGGTGAAAAGGCATCTGGTGATCAACCTTCAGGGCAAAACCAAACCGGAGATAAGAGCGGATCGCAAGGAAGCAAGAGCGGTAATGAAAATGATCGCTCCAACAACAAGCCATCAAGCAATAGTGGCCAGGGTGAGGATGATAAGTCTGGTAGCGACAAGGGATCTTCGGACAGCTCTCAAAAAATGGATAGCTCAGACAACAAGAGTTCCACCAACGACGGCAAACAAAACGGCCAGCAACAAAACGGCCAGCAACAAAACGACGGCAAGCAAAACGGAGCAAGCGACGGGCGGCAGAAAGACACAAAAACTGATTCGTCTAGCTCGAACGGTGATTCGAAGTCGGGGTCTGATTCGAAGTCCGGCGATTCAAAATCGGGAGATTCTAAGTCAGGAGATTCGAAATCTGGTGATTCAAAATCTGGCAGTGATTCCAAGTCGGGTGATAGCTCCAAATCTGGTTCCGACTCTAAGTCTGGATCAGATTCGAAATCGGGAAATGACTCAAAGTCTGGCAGCGACTCACGGTCAGGCGATAAGTCCAAGTCTGGCTCGGATTCGAAATCAGGCTCAGATTCAAAGTCAGGGGCTGATTCGAAATCAGGATCGGATTCAAAGTCAGGTTCAGATTCAAAATCCGGTAGTGACGCAAAATCCGGCAGTGACGCAAAATCCGGCAGTGACTCGAAGTCTGGTGATAAATCCAAGGCGGGATCGGGTTCTAAATCAGGTTCTGATTCGAAGACCGGTTCAGACTCGAAATCTGGCAGTGATTCTAAATCAGGTTCTGATTCGAAGTCCGGTTCTGATTCGAAGTCCGGTTCTGATTCGAAGTCCGGCAGTGATTCTAAATCGGGCTCAGATTCCAAGTCTGGCAGTGACTCCAAATCTGGCTCCGATTCCCAAAGCGGCTCTCAGTCGGGTTCATCAGGTTCATCAGGTTCATCAGGATCGAGCGGAAGTCAATCACAGTCTGAAGGTTCAAAGTCTGGCAATCCAGGGAATTCCGCCGGAGGAAGCTCGGCCAATGGCGGACAAGGAAATGCTTCAAGCGGATCGGGTGCGACTGGCAGCGGTCAGGGTGGTGGCCCCGGAGCTGGTGATTCGGGCGATCCGAACGATGCCAAGAAGAATACCGACCTAGTCCTGGATTATCTGAAGCGTCAACGCGAGCAACCTGATCCAGAGTTCCTCAAGGAAATGAATTGGACCGAAAACGACTTGCGAAACTTTGTAGATCGATACCAGAAAGCTCGCGACCTTAGAGCCAAGGGGGAGGCTATGGAAAATGATCCCGAGTCGCTTTCGAACCTTCGCAGCACTTCCGCTCGCGCAAGTGTTGGCCCCAGCGGCGTAGACGAACAGCTATCGCGATCAGTTGGACGCTGGTAGCGTCAAGCGTCCACCGGAGCGATTGGGCAAACGCTTGGGCAACTTTTCAGGAAGCCTTTCAGGAGCAGAAAAAGGTTCAGCCTCGGTAATCATCGAGCATGGAGAGCAACTTAACCGGATCGACCAGTGGATCTGGCCAAACAAAGGGGAGATCAGTTGGACCGAAGTTGCTGAGCGATTGTTAGCGTCGCTTTATGCTGCCAACGCAGATCTTCCGATTCCGATCGCGCTAGACGTTGCGGTTTCGGTGAGGTCATCTTTGGCGAGAATAAGTCGGCTGAAACCATCGTGGCAATTGCCAAGCGGCTAATCGATCGCGGACAACCGGAAGTTTTGGTAACTCGTTGCGAATCCGCTAAGCTAGCCGACATCGTTTCCAACTTTAGTTCAAGCCTTTACGATTCGTTGGCTCGAACATTGCGATTGTCGGCCAAGATGATTGGCGGCGCGAAGGCGGCTCAATCGATCGCATCAGGCAATGCTGAGATTATGGTGGTGACCGCTGGTAGCACGGATCTACCAGTTGCCCGCGAGGCCTTGCAGACATTGCTTTGGATGGGTGTTCAGGCTGAGTTGTTGACTGACGTTGGTGTGGCTGGACCTTATCGATTGCTACCGCATTTGACGCGCTTGCGCACTGCCAAAGCGATTGTAATTTGTGCCGGAATGGAGGGAGCTTTGGCTAGCGTGATGGGAGGTCTGGTGGCCTGTCCCGTAATTGCAGTTCCAACCAGTGTTGGTTATGGAGCGAACCTTCAAGGTATCACAACGCTACTAAGCATGATTAGCAGTTGTGCGGCTGGAGTCACCGTAGTCAACATTGACGCTGGATTCAAAGGTGGGTACGTGGCGGGCTTGATTGCAACTCGCCGATCTACAGAAATTCATAACAGATTTTGAGACAGATGCCTCAACTTAAAGACGGTTACAAATTGGTTCTGGCAAGTCAGTCTCCGCGTAGGCGAGAACTGCTATCGACTCTAAACATTCCATTCGAAGTTGTCGTGCCCGATGCTTCTGCAGAGCCCGATGATGCACAGCCTGAAGCCGGCGAGTCCATTCCAAAGTTTGTCGAACGGTTGGCCTATCAAAAGGCAAGCAGTGTTGCAAAGTTGGTCCCCTACCCTGCTCTGGTTATCGGTTGTGATACAGTGGCCGATGTAGATGGACAATTGTTGGGCAAGCCGAAAGACCGTCAGGATGCACAGCGCATGCTTCGATTGCTCAGCGGTCGCATCCACAGTGTTTGGAGTGGCTTGTGTGTGATTGATAGTGCAAACGGTAACGTAAGGTCGGTGATTGCCGAGAGTCAACTGTTCATGAATCAACTCAGTGAAACAGAACTAACTGAGTATCTTGATTCAGGAGCTTGGCAGGGCAAGAGCGGCGTTTGGATACCAGACGGACATCCTTGGCTAGGTCATTTCCGGCTCGGCCGAGAACGTTGTTGGCCTACCGTGCAAGAGTTGGGCGAACTCGCGAGTTCAGCCCTAAACGTAGCTACCTTCGCCAGAAGGTGGATCGCTCACGGCTCAAGACCCCTTCATCGAACTGAGCCTACGGCGGCGCTGAGGATTTTTGTCTTGCTAGCTGAGGATTTTGTAGTTGGGATATCACGTCGTCATCGGGTTCCACGGAACGATGAGAGGAACCCTCAGCTAGCGCTGTAGGCTCAGAAAATGCGGAACCCTCCTTAGGTCGGCCATACTGGTACGACCTTCGCAACAACGACGGGCAGGAGTGCCCGTCCTACGTCCATAGATTGGTCGTTAAAGAACGAACAGCAATGAATGTGCAACTAGGTTCCGAACTCAGGGCGTCGTCGTCCTAATTGCTCTTGAAGGCGAGCGACGATGCTAAGTGCATCTGGCTGACTCGGCTTTCGCTGAGTCCAGCGTCGCGTAATCTCCTTCATCGTCAATTCTTCGTAGTAGTAAAGAATGATGATCAAGCGATTCGTTGCGATTGAGGCCCTTGGTGACCAAGCGCATCAAGTCACTCTTTTGAACTCGACGAGTTGGATCTTCACCGCCGTTGTCTTCAAGAATATCAATCTCTCGAACATCTTTGTAGCTGTCGGTCTCGTACCATTTCTTGTACCCCAAGCAACAAGTTTGCGGCTGATTCGGCTTCATCTTCAACTTCTTCGACGCTGATTTCCATGTACTGCGATAATTCAGCCTCAGTAGGAGCCCGACCATACTTGGTTTCGAGCCGCTTCTTGGCCTCGCCGAGCACTGGCTTTGCTACGGACCAATCGTGGAACCCAGTCCATGCTGCGGAGTTCGTCGAGCATCGCTCCACGAATTCGCGGTACGCAATAGGTCTCAAATTTCACGCCTCGAGTCGTATCGAACGCGTCGATCGCGTCCATCAAACCGAAGATTCCCGCGTAACGACCAAGTCGTCTGGTTCGACTCCATCAGGCAATCGTTGCAAATGCGGTCGCCATTGTAGCATAGTGGCATGTATTGTTCGATCAGTATGTTACGCAAATCTACATTTGTCTGGATCTGCTTTGTATTGCTTCCAAACTTCTTGGATATCTACATCAGGCGACTTTGGTTGCCATCCAATCCTCCATGAGTCGAGTGGCAGAGCGGCTGGTTATGTCCTGAACCCCAGTTGCGTAGTGCTCTACCCCAATAAATGGATCAAACTGCTTGTAACCGTAGTTACATCAGTCCTAATTTATCAGGCACTTCCTACCCGACTTGATCGTTTGCCGACGAACTTTCAAGTGACGGGAGCACAAGTGTCGATAGCCATCTTTTAGCGAGATCTTCAGGCAAACGCTATGCCAACTTTTACTCGTTATTCCGACGGTTCGGTTTGCGGTGCGTTCACTTTTGCTTGCAAGGCTGCCAGATCATCACGGTATTGTGTTTCCAGTGATTCTGTCACAACTCGTTCAGCAATAAAGCCGATACAGTAGCCGACGATTGCAAATACAAAAAAGAACAACAAGCATTGAGTGAGTATTTCGTTTGGCATCAAGCCTAATACCAGACCTCGAGTGATAGCTAAGGAGAGGGCAACGGCGGCAAGTATACCTGCGTATGCTCGAGCCATTTTCATTCTCCAGCAAACGTTTTTGCTTGCACTTTGTGTCATCGTTTCATCATCCACGATGACTCAGCACAGCAAACTGGTTTTCCCAACGAGCGAGTTCCGTTGCAAGCTATATCAACTTTTGCGGCACACTCTCGTGTACCACAAGTATCGTCATCTGGTACGGCAGAGTTTAGAAAATAATCTGAGGTCGCTACATCTTTACATCGCGACCGGAAGGCACTCTTCTAAAGGACGAATTGGCTTTGATTTTGCAACAGTCGCGAATGCCGAACCTACGGCACAGCTGTGGGTTCTTCTATACAGCATTTTCAAATTGGCGATTGGAGAAGTAATGCAAGTTTGAGGTTTAATCGCATTTGACTCATCAAGTAAGGCTTGAACAGCAAGGAGCGAGGTTGGAGTAGATTGATTGCAGCGGCTGCACTTGGACCCTCCCGCGCGCTTTTGATAAAGCAGATCGCCGCTGAAATCACTCGTTGCGCCACGTTGCACACACGCGAGCATCCTTTATTTGCTAGGTGAAACAACGTTTCACGACATACTTCGCACGGCTAAAAAACTCTACTGGAATAACCCGTTGAGTGGGTTTTATGACTGACTTTTTATCAGCGCTTTCCCGCGGCACGAAGTGGCTAACGACCGCTAATACGTATTCGCGGGCAGGCTCACTGGCGAGTTCAACGAGCATTTGCGGGGAGGGCGAGATGGGATGGCCGTGACGTCTGATTCTTGCAGTGCGATAAGTCTTCAAGTACCCGCCCGGTGCTTGCTTGCCTAGTTGAAGCGACCACGAATCGATCGAATAACACGAATGAAGAAAAGCGTTAAATCACCACTCCCGGCGGCAACCGTTCCTCGCTTGCCACCCTCCCATGATTTGATCAAACGGCGGTAGATACCTAATTTCATGGGAGGGTCCTAAGAAAACACGTCTTGAGCAGTCGTTTCAGAGGACAGCTCTTTAAGCGACTTCGCCGATCAGGCCTTAATAAGGTTTACAGCCGCGTCGGGGTTCTCTTTGATGATCGTCGATAGATCTTCTTTCATTTCAGTCCCAGTGACCTCAAGAGCTGGTGGCTTTCGACGGCCATCTTCACCAATCGATTCATCCCCTTCGCCACCAATATCAAGTTGATCGATGGGGATACTTGGAATCTCAGGATAAACCTTCGGCAAATCGCTTATCTGTACCAACACCAACTGGTGACTTCATCAGCTTGAACATCATGGCCAAGCTGACCAGGACCAATCCAATCAAAGCGACGGTAGTCCACGATTCTGAAAGCCAACTTAGCCGTTGTCGGACAATGTTGGTCCGGCTGCGACGGGCACGAATCGAAATACAGGTAAACTCCGAGTCAGTGTTGCCTTATCGGTACCTTGTCGACCGTCGGTGACTAGATTTTCAACCGCTAAACTAACTCGCTTCTCTTCGTCTGATCGAATCTGCGCTTAGTTCGGTCTCGGTCGGTGCTAGCGCGTCGCTATCTGCTTTTCCAGGATTAGTTAGACGGAATTTTGTATAGCGATGTTTCGATATTGTTAATTGTGTGATTCGGGGCCACCAATTGTTCCGTTCACCGACTTGGGGACGAGTCCGACTGTATTTTTGATCGTCGCTTCATGACCAGCGGCCCGACTTAAGACTTTCTTGCGTCTCCTTGGTCACGTTTTGAGCCACATTACCAGTGGAAATTGATTGCGGCTCTATTAGCCATTCCGCCATTGGAAGGCACACCAGGTTCTCCACCAGGAGCCCCTTTGGCATTTTCGGTTGTCTTGGACGAGGTTGACGTTGAAAGTGGAACGGATTGTTGTTGATACTGGAGAAGTTCCGATTGAGTCTTCAGTGTTGGATCGAGCGAAACATTCACCGAAACTACAGCGTAAAACTCTGGAAACTAGAGGAAATGATCTTGGACTCGTACTTTGTTTCGGCCATTGACTGCGCAAGTATGCGTTCTCGTCATTGCCAGTGGATCCACCGGCAATGAGTGTTCCGGTACCAAGATCAGTTACCGTGATATTCTCTTCTTTCAAACCAGCGAACGTAGATGAAGCGAGCTACCTTATATTCTTCAACATGTTCATGGAACAGGAGTTCCGTTAGCCCTGGACTGCGATGGCAACTTGGTCGCTTTTCTTACCGAAGCCAGCTCGCTGCTGATCGTAGTTGACGATGGCAATTTGGATACCGTTGTAGCTTTTGATGGTGTTTTCAAGTTGCTGTGACGAGCTAGCCGACTCCAGCTTCCACTTGTCCTGAGGTTCAAAGAGTTGTTGCGGTTCAGGATATCTTGGATGAGCGATCGCCTGGAAGGACATTTGCAGTGGAAAGTGCCTTAAGGTACTCTGCCTTTTTCTCGGTTGGAATCTTGATACGCTGGCCAACTCGTTCGTAATCCCCGAGCTGAGCCTTACCGAACGCCAGCTTCCACGTCGCGAGGTCCACATCGGACATTGCGTCCGCCGGCTTGGAGGTATTCGTATTTTTGGAGAGCTGGCTCCACCGGTCATAATCAACCTAGACTGACGATCACAACCGCCACCATTAGTCCTGACATGATGCGTGAAGCGGGAGTCATTGATGCGAAGAGGTCGCGAAGTTGTTTACCGATTTCGTTGAGGAAGTTCATGGATTGATTACCTCGTTAGACTACGTTTTTTGTTTTCATTACTGATGGGAGCAGTAGAGTTGCGGCACCTCAACTGCTCAATTGCTCTTCGAGCAATGGGCTAGACTCGAATTCCGTTTAACTCTTCATAGGCTGAGATCAACTTGTTGCGGATTTGCATCAGCAATCTGAAGGACATGTCGGCCTTCTGTACGGCGGTTAGCACCTCGGCTTGCGATACATCTCCACCGGTCAACAAAGCATGAACCTGGTCGTTGACGTTGATCTGAGCGATTCACTGGAAGTCGATGCCATTGGATAGCATTCCCAAAAAGATCCTGCTTCGACATCAAGGCGTCTGTAGATTTTGCTGAATCAGTCTTGGTGTAAAGCTGAAATCTAATTTTGGTGGCCAGCATTTGGCCGATCGACGGAATCATGGGCTCATAGCCTTTGCGTTAGTGAAACTGCTAGGCAATGGTGATGACTGCGCCCCATGTTCTTGGTAATCTCCATGCCCCGATGTTGGCCTCGTACGATCGAGTTGCTTCTAGTGCGTCCACCATCTGCTCGTTTAAGATTGACGTTTGGATAGGCCATAGCCTTCCACTTACCTTCCTTGATAGCCAGAGGGTGTTCTGGCTGGTAACGGTATAGTGGTTCAGCCTGACTCTTCTCTACTGAGGCAACCTTGACACCTGGAGCTCCACCAGCGGCAACTAAGTTCTCATCTGTTTCAAAGGCAATTTGGATCGAGTTTGGAGGTAAAGTTGGCCTGTCCGTTTTCATCTTCCAAGGTTGAGATGTTGGCGATGTTTGCGGAAATCGCGTTCAATCGTGTTCGTTGTGCAGCAGCGCATGCAGTACTGACATCAAAGCAGAGATCATCTTGCGACTCCTTCGCTAGAACTTTAGAAATTCTGAATATTCGGTACGAGATATAGGAAAATTTTCCTCCCCAGCGGAAGTGTGAAATAGGAGGCGTGGGTTTCCAGCCTGTGATTGGAGGGGAGTTGGGAACGCACTCGTAACCTCGTCCACTACGGGAGCAAAGGACTCGTGACCTCGTCCACTACAGGGAGCAAAGGACTCGTGGCCTCGTCCACTACAGGAAGCAGAAGGACTCGTGACCTCGTCCACTACGAGAGCAGGAGTTTGAGATCTCAGTTATTGCGAAAACTGCCTAAAGATTTGCTAGCATTCCGACCGATGGTCCTCCCAGAGAGTCTCGATCCGTGGTTGGACATTCGAGAAAACTCTACAGCTTTAGAACTTTCTCAGTTACTCGAAGGTCGGAGGTCGTATCGTGTGGCGCGCATTCTTCTTTGCCGTCGGAACCATGCTTGTCATCGTGGGAGTCGAATGCTTGATGATCGACAGTGCTACGATTGTGACTGACAAGCCACAAACTTATCAAGTTGGCAACAGTTGGTTTCAGCAAGGCCAAGCCATTCAAGTAGGCACCCGAGTCATCCAGCCACCAGATTGGATTCCTTGGAGCCTAATTGCTTCAGGTACTGTGGTAATACTCTATGCGCTCACATTGCCCAGAAGGTGGGGCGGAAAGCCAGAGTAGCTGCGGATCTTGGTGCCCTTGACGGTTATTCCGCAGCAGACTAGACTCTGCCTATCGGTTGACCTAATAATTCGCAGCTTATGATAAGTTTTTCTTATGCCTGCGATGCCAAAACCTTCCGTCGAGCACAAATACATGCACCTCCGCAATCTCCGAGTTTTTTGCGATGTGGTAAACCGCAGAAGCTTTTCACAAGGGGCTGCCGACAACCAAATGACCCAAAGTGGCGCGAGTCAAGCTGTTCAGCAGCTTGAAGATTACTTGCAGGTTCAGTTGATTGACCGAAGTAAGCGTCCTTTGGTGCCAACGCAAGAGGGCGAACTCTTCCACGCCGGTTGTGTTCAGATCCTCCGAAACTTTGAGGCTCTGACTGAAGAGGTGCGTTCGATTGGCCATGTCTTGTCTGGTCGAGCTTCAGTGGCAGCAATCTACAGCGTTGGCTTGAGCTACCTGCCTCAATTGCAGCGATTGTTAAAGTCTCGTTATCCTGACGCGGAAGTTCGATACCAGTTTGGCCAGCCCGAAGAGGTGTATCGTTTGGTTGAGCAAGGCTTGGCTGACTTCGGTTTGGTCAGTTATCCAACCACCTCAAAGTCGATCACCGTTACCGATTGGCTCCAAGAACGCATGCTGCTGGTAGCTTCTCACGATCATCGATTGACTCAGGTTGCTGAAATACAGCCAACAGACTTGACCGACGAGAACTTAGTTGCCTTCGCGGCCAACCTCCGAATCAGGCATGAGATCGATCGTTATTTGCGACATCTGGGTGTGACGATGCAAGTGGCCGCTGAGTTTGACAATATCGATTCGGTTAAACATGCAGTCGGTATCAATACGGGAATTGCCTTCTTGCCACAACCAACTGTGAAAGAGGAGCTAGCCAAGGGGTCGATGAAGATGCTCAATTGCCCCTGGCTCAAGCTGACTCGACCGTTAGGTTTGATTCAACGACGCGGTTCAACGCTAGGCCGAACGGCTCGAGGCGTCGTAGAACTGATCCTGTCTGAAAACTTTGATCGCACGGACGACCCCAAGAAATCGACTCATCCAGATCCAGGGGAAGATGGTCGACCAAGTCGAAACATCGCATAACTCACCTGATTGCCTGATTTGTCGAAATAACGAAATTCTCACCAAAAGTTTGCAATAGGGAATAAAGACATGAAGCCCCTGTTCTATCTGCCACCACGCCAAGGGCTGTACGATCCAAGCCTTGAAAAGGAAAACTGTGGTGTGGGCTTAATCGCTCACATCAAAGGCATGGCCAGCCACCAGTTTGTGTTGGATGCATCCACGATGTTGGTTGCGATGGACCACCGCGGTGCTTGCGGATGCGAAGCAAACACTGGCGATGGCTCGGGAATGCTAACTGCGCTGCCACACAAGTTTCTGCGCAAAGTTGCCAAGGATGAACTCAAAGTGGATTTGCCTGCTCCAGGCAACTACGCAGCAGGCTTAGTTTTCCTACCTAAAGATGCCGCAGAAAAAAAGATCTGCAAAGAGACCGTTGAACGAATTATCAAAGAGCAAGGTCAGCGCTTGTTGGGCTGGCGAAAAGTGCCCACCGATGCAAAGAAAGCTAACGTCGGACCGACTGCATTGGCAGCCGAACCTGAAATTGAGCAGTTGTTCATTGCTGCGGCTGAAGGCATTTCCTCAGAGGCCTTCGAGCGTCAACTGTACATCATTCGTAAGTACTCAAGTCACACCATTCGTGGCAGTGAAACGTTGGCCCATGCGCTGCAGTTCTACATCTGCAGCCTGTCAACCAAAGTCATCATCTACAAAGGCATGTTGACCAGCGATCAAGTCTTGCCTTACTACCCAGACTTGAATGACACGGACTTCGAAACTCACTTGGCGATGGTCCACAGCCGTTTCTCGACCAATACATTTCCAAGTTGGGATCGTTCGCAGCCACTGCGTTACATGAGCCACAACGGCGAAATTAACACTCTGCGAGGTAATAAAAATTGGATGGCAGCTCGACGCCGTCGCGCCTCTAGCCCGCTATTCGGAGATGAACTGCATAAGCTGTTCCCGATTGCGGAGCCTCATTGCAGCGATAGCGGATCGTTTGACAATGTGCTCGAGTTTCTGCTGATGACTGGCAGAACTTTGCAGGAAGCCATCCTGATGATGGTGCCCGAAGCATGGCAAAAGCACCAATCGATGTCGGACGAAAAGCGAGCGTTCTACGAGTACTTTAGTTGCATGATGGAGCCATGGGATGGTCCGGCCTCAATCGTGTTTACTGACGGAAAATACATCGGTGCGGTATTGGATCGAAACGGACTTCGTCCTTCTCGTTACTACATTACACATGATGATCGCGTCATCATGGCCAGCGAAGTTGGGGTTCTGCCAGTCGATCCCGAGATCGTTGCTTCGAAGGGACGATTACAACCAGGCAAGATATTCTTGGTTGACTTTGAACAAGGTCGTATGATACCCGACGAAGAGGTAAAGCACGAATTCGCCGCCAAGCGTCCTTATGCTCAGTGGCTGCGTGAACAGCGCATCACGATTGAAGATCTGCCTAAGAGAACTGCGCCAGGCTACAACGCCGATTCGCTTTTCCCTCGCATGCAGTCGTTTGGCTACACCAGTGAAACGATGCACTTTATGCTCGTGCCGATGATTCTCGAATCGCGAGACCCGATCGGCTCAATGGGCAACGATTCCGCCTTGGCTTGCCTGAGCGACAAGCCTCGCATGATCTACGATTACTTCAAACAACTATTTGCTCAGGTGACTAATCCTGCCATCGATTCGATACGAGAAGAGGTGGTGATGTCGCTGGAGTGCTACATCGGTCCAGAGCAAAACCTGCTGGACGTGACTCCCGAGCATGCTCACCGGTTGTTGATTCCTCACCCAATCTTGACCAACGAAGACTTGGCAGCGATTGAGAATATGGATCACCGTGGATGGCGATCGAAGAAGATTGACATTACCTATCCGCGCAGCGAAGGCAAGGCAGGTCTACGAAAGGCTTTGGATCGGATCTGTGCCGAGTCGGAAGCCGCAATCGATGAAGGATACTCGATAGTAATTTTGTCGGACCGCAGCGTTGGGCAAGATCGAGTTGCAGTGAGTAGTCTGCTGGCTATCGGTGCAGTGCATCATCACTTGATTCGACAAGCCAAGCGAACTTCAGTTGGTTTGATCCTTGAATCCGGCGAAGCCCGCGAAGTGCATCATCACTGCTTATTGGTCGGCTATGGTGCTGACGCAATTAATCCATATTTGGCCTTCGAAGCGTTGTGGTATGCCCGCGAAGATAAGCAGTTGCCGGCTGAAAAGTATGATAGCTTGGCCAAGATCCAATCGTCTTACAAAAAGGCTGTTGCCAAAGGCATGTTGAAAGTGTTGGCCAAGATGGGAATCAGCACGCTTCAAAGCTACAAAGGCGCACAGATATTTGAGGCTCTTGGACTTCACGACGAAGTGATCAATGTTTGCTTCGTAGGAACGCCCAGTCGTATTCAAGGCGTGAACTTCGATGTGCTCGCCGAAGAATCGTTGCGTCGACACGCATTGGGTTATCCGACTGATCCGGCCTATCGATTGCCTGTGCTTCCAAACCCCGGTGATTTCCACTGGCGAGCCGAAGGCGAACGTCATGGCTGGGACCCAACCGCCATTGCTAATCTGCAAGTAGCTGCTCGCAATGGAGACAAGGGTGCTTACTGGAAATTTGCCGAGCACATTAATAACGACAGCCGGATGAAGTGCACTCTACGTGGACTCTTGGATTTGAAGCCTGGCGTGGCTGGACCAGAAATTCCGCTGGATGAAGTTGAGCCAGCTAAGGATATCGTTCGTCGGTTTTGTACTGGTGCGATGAGTTTTGGTTCCATTAGCGCTGAAGCACACGAAACGCTGGCGATTGCCATGAATCGTTTGGGTGGCAAGAGCAACACGGGTGAAGGCGGCGAAGATCCCGTGCGATTCAAGCCACTTCCCAACGGCGATTCTCGAAGGTCGGCAATCAAGCAAGTCGCTTCGGGACGCTTTGGCGTGACAATTGAGTATTTGGCCAACGCAGATGAACTGCAAATCAAGATCTCCCAAGGTGCTAAACCTGGGGAAGGCGGAGAACTGCCAGGTCGAAAGGTGGATCAAACGATCGCCCGCATTCGCTATTCGACTCCTGGCGTGGGCTTGATCAGTCCTCCACCTCACCATGATATCTATTCGATCGAAGATTTAGCTCAACTCATCCACGACCTCAAGAATTCCAATCCGAGCGCGCGAATTAGCGTGAAGTTGGTGAGCGAGGTTGGGGTGGGAGTGGTTGCCGCTGGAGTAAGCAAGGCTCACGCAGAGCATATCGTGATCGCTGGAGATGTAGGTGGTACAGGAGCTTCGCCGCTCACTAGTATCAAGCATGCTGGTTTGCCTTGGGAGCTCGGTATTGCAGAAGCTCATCAAACGCTGGTTTTGAATAACCTACGCAGTCGAGTTACACTTCAAACCGATGGTGGATTGAAGACCGGTCGCGATATCGTCATCGCCGCGTTGTTGGGCGCCGAAGAGTTTGGCTTTGCAACGGCTCCGCTGATTACTCTTGGCTGCATCATGATGCGCAAGTGTCACTTGAATACTTGCCCAGTAGGTGTGGCAACTCAAGATCCCGAGCTACGCAAGAAGTTTAAGGGCAAGCCAGAGCATGTGGTCAACTACCTGTTCATGGTTGCCGAAGACGCTCGACAGATCATGGCCAAGCTGGGCTTCCGCAAGATCACTGATATGGTTGGTCGAGTGGACGTGTTGGACGCTCGGAAAGCTATTCAGCATTGGAAAACAGACGGCTTGGATCTGACAGGAATGTTAACTTCCGCCAGCAGCTTGCGACCCGATGCAATTCAACACTGCACAATTGGGCAAGAGCACGGATTGGAAAAGTCGTTGGATATGACGGTCCTTGTTCCTGCGGCTCAACCAGCAATTCAAAATGGTTCGCCGGTTCGCATCGATAGCAAGATTGTCAACATCAATCGAACTGTAGGTACGATCCTTAGCCACGAGATTGCCAAGAAGTACGGACAAACGGGTCTTCCTGACGACACTGTGCATATTAAGTTGAAGGGCTCTGCGGGCCAAAGCTTGGGAGCTTTCTTGGCTCATGGAGTCACTGTTGAACTCGAAGGCGACTCCAACGACTATGTCGGTAAGGGGCTTTCGGGCGGGCGAGTTATTGTCTACCCCGATAAGAACGCTGGTTTCGTTCCGGAAGACAATATTTTGGTCGGCAACGTATGCTTGTACGGTGCAACCAGTGGTGAAGCCTTCTTCCGAGGTCGAGCGGCAGAGCGATTCTGCGTTCGCAACTCGGGGGCCAAAGCCGTCGTCGAAGGCGTGGGCGATCATGGCTGTGAATATATGACGGGTGGTCGAGTAATCATTCTCGGCCCAACGGGTCGTAATTTCGCGGCTGGGATGTCAGGTGGAATTGCTTATGTATGGGATCGTCACAACGAGTTCACGATCAACTGCAATTTGGAGTTGGTTGAACTTGAGAGAATCGAGACGACCGAAGAGGAGCATGAAGTTCGCGATTTGATCGCGCGTCATGCAAAATACACCGGTAGTACAGTGGCTCAGGCTGCAATTAACGATTGGAAAACCTTCTTGCGTCAGTGCGTTAAGGTGATGCCAACCGACTATAAGCGAGTGCTGGAAGAACAATTGGGCCTGCGAGAACCGGCTCTGGTTGCTCGCGACTAGTCATCCCACATAGCAATTCTTCGATTCAGGCATCATCAAAATGCCTAAGTCCGAACAAAAGATCTTTTGCGCATAGATAACTGATTTAAGAGACTGATAGAGAGATTGAAATGGGAAAGCCGACTGGATTCAAGGAGTTTGATCGAAAAAAGGTTCCATGGCGGATGCCAGTGATTCGATTGAACGACTACAACGAGGTGTACACGGATCCCGATGAGGCTCACTTGCGCGAACAAGGTGCGCGATGCATGGACTGTGGAATTCCGTTTTGCCAATCGGTCACCGGTTGTCCCATCGACAATCTGATCCCCGAGTGGAACGACATGGTCTATCAAGGGCGATGGCGCGACGCAATTGATCGTCTGCACAAGACGAACAACTTTCCTGAGTTTACGGGTCGCGTCTGTCCTGCTCCCTGCGAAGGCTCTTGTGTACTAGGCATTACCAATCCGCCGGTAACGATCAAGAACATCGAAAATGCGATCGTTGATAGAGCCTTTTCAGAAGGTTGGATCAAGCCCGCAACTCCGGCCAAGCGTACCGGCAAAAAAGTTGCAATCATCGGTAGTGGACCGGCCGGTCTTGCTGCTGCTGATCAATTGAACTTGGTTGGGCACACCGTTACTGTTTACGAAAGAGCGGATCGCATTGGTGGACTGCTAATGTACGGCATTCCAAACATGAAGTTGGACAAGCGAGTCGTTGAACGACGATTGCAGTTGATGCGCGATGCTGGCGTTACTTTTGTGACTGGGGCAGACGTTGGGCGTACCGTCGATCCAAAGCAATTGCAAGCTGATAACGATGCCATCCTACTGTCCACCGGAGCAACGAAGCCTCGAGACCTTCCCATTGCTGGCCGCCAGTTGAAGGGAGTCCATTTCGCGATGGAGTTTCTGACCGCGCAGACCAAGAGCTATCTGGACAGCGGCATGAAGGATGGAAAGTACATTTCCGCCAAAAGCAAGAAGGTTGTTGTGATTGGTGGCGGTGACACAGGTACCGACTGTATCGCAACTAGCCTACGTCATGGTTGTACGGCGCTAGTGAACTTCGAGTTGATGGATCGTCCACCAGAAGACCGCGCTGACGACAATCCATGGCCTCAATGGCCAAGAGTCTTCCGAGTGGATTATGGGCACGAGGAAGCTACCGAAAAGTTCGGAAGCGATCCACGCGAGTATTGCATACTCAGCAAAGAGTTCATCGACGACGGCAATGGAAACGTCAAGGGAATTAAGACGGTGCGCGTGCAGTGGGCCAAAGATGCTTCCGGCAGAATGCAGATGAGCGAAGTTCCAGGTTCGGAGTCGATTATTGAAGCTGACCTGGTACTGTTGGCGATGGGCTTCTTGGGGCCGGAACAATACGTATCAGAATTGTTGGGCGTACAGACCGACCCGCGATCGAACTATAATGCAGTGCATGGCGAGTTTGCTACGAGCGTTCCAGGCGTGTTCGCGGCTGGTGACTGTAGACGCGGTCAATCCTTGGTGGTCTGGGCCATCAATGAGGGCCGCGGAGCAGCTCGATCGATCGACATTTTCCTTCAAGGCAGCAGCATATTGCCAGCACCTGGTATTACTCAAGGTTCACCGGCTGCGGTAGCTGTGAGTTAAGAGCGATGGTCCCAATAAGCTAACAACAAGTCTGAAAGTTCCACGCTAACGGTGGCGAATATTTCCAGTTCCAGCGAAGACCTTTCGTTTGACTACTTAGCTGTATTCGGAGTGCTCGACAAGTTGAAAGTCGACTACCTGCTTGTCGGCGGACTGAATTCTACTTATCACATCAACCCGTTTCTACTCAAGATATCCATTTCCTGATTCGTGACACTCAAGAGAATCGAGATGCCTGTGAGGCAGCATTGGTTGAAATGGCTGCGCAGTGGGGCAGAAAGGACGAAGATTGGTCGCCAGTTCAGAATAGGTCAAAAGGTTGGCTCAACGAACAAACCGTCTTCTGCACGTTGACGATGTACGGTCCCGTCGACGTGTTTCGGCAGATTAGTGGAATTCCAGATTACGACGATGCGAAGAATAGATCGGTGACGCAAGTTGTGAAGGGTGTTCCAATTCATCTAATCTCGCCCGAAGATCTTCTCAATTGCCAGTTCGCGATCTCGGAACATGATCGACGCCATGATCGCGTGCGATACCTACGTCGAATTCTCAATCGTGAAGAGGAGGGGCAATGACACCGGAGCAGATCCGCGAGGAAAATGCCAAGCGTGACCGGCATGTCACTCCTGAACAGCGTCGACAGTGGGCCGACGATATGTTGGCTCAAATGGTGCATTTAGAGTCGTATCGTCGCAATTGCACCAAAGAGGCTCGTCTGGAAGAGCAAACCAAGCTATTGAAAATTCACACTCGACCAAGCGAGGATTCTAACCCGTAGCTACGCTCGCCAGAGCGTGGAGTATTCCGCGAAGCATTACCAAGCGTGGGCCTTCGGCTATCGGCTAAACACAGGTTTAAGCACAATACCAACCGCTTGTAAACTGCCGACGATTTTTGGGGTAAGTTCTGCTACAATATTGGTCCCGCCTGTCCATCCCTGCCTTCTGTTCATTATGGAATGTCGCCATGTTGTCTCTGCAACACCGCGGTTCGAAACTCTGCGATGGAGTCTCTCGTCGCGAGTGGTTAAGGTTGGGCGGGCTTTCGTCGCTTGGCTTAGGGCTAAGCCATCTAGTTGAAGCCAAGCACTCGCGAGCTAATTCGAATCTGCCGAGCTTTGGCAAGGCCAAGTCGTGCATCTTACTGTTCATGCTTGGCGGACCGCCGCAGCATGAGACCTGGGATCCTAAACCCAATGCATCGGCCGAAGTGCGTGGAGAGTTTGCTTCGATCGGTTCGGCAACGCCCGGATTGCAGGTCGGCGAACTCATGCCCAAGACGGCCAAGCTGACCGATCGGATTGCAGTGCTTCGAGCTATGGCAACGGACGACAACGCACACTCGTCTAGCGGTTATTGGATGCTAACGGGGCGACCTCATGCTCCCAAGAATTTTGAGAACGCCTTGCCCGGTGCGCCCAATGATTGGCCGTGCCTGGCAGCCATGGTTCGTCAGTTGCGAGGTGATCGAGAGGGTTTTCCAGGTTCGGTTCGATTGCCCGAAGCCATTTGGAACACCGGAAAGATCTACTGGCCAGGTCAAGATGCAGGCTGGCTTGGCGCCTCGGCCGATCCTTGGCTCTTAACTTGTGATCCGAACGATAAAGAATTTCGAGTGCCCGACATTAGCTTGCCTGCAAACTTATCACCCGAACGCTTTGTTGATCGCGAGCAGTTGCAGCGCGTAATGAATAAACCTTTCCGACATTTTGATCAACAGCCGGTTCAACGTTGGACTCAGTGGCAGGCCAAAGCTCTAGATCTAATGCGAAGTCAGTCCACACAACGTGCCTTTCAGATCGATAGCGAGTCGGATGCCACTCGCCAACGTTACGGTCGAAATCGATTTGGTCAAAGCGTCTTACTTGCTCGGCGCATGGTTGAGGCTGGTGTGTCACTTGTGCAAGTCAATTGGACTCGTTGGAAAGAAGATCCCGATGTTGCTCCGGCATGGGACACGCACGCCAAGAATGGCGAGCGACTGAAGACAGCTCTGATGCCACCGATGGATCAAGCTTATTCAGCTTTGCTTGAAGATCTAGAACAGCGTGGCATGCTGGATGATACGCTAGTTGTTTGGGCTGGAGAGTTTGGAAGGTCGCCGAAGATCAATCCCAGTGGTGGCAGAGATCACTGGGGCCACGTATTCTCCGCCGCATTGGCTGGTGGAGGAATCCAAGGCGGTATAGTTCATGGACAATCGGATCGAGATGGTGCCTATCCGCTTGAAGGTCGCGTCGAGCCGCAGGATTTGGCTGCAACGATTCTGCATTGCTTGGGCATCGCATCTGAAACACTTGTCTATGATCGCGTGAATCGTCCAATCGCTGTCTCCAATGGGCAAGTGATCGAAAAAATCTTGGCCTAAGATGTCGCTGAGTCAGCCGCCACGCGTTAGAGAGAGTACCGCCTAGGCGGCCCGTGGGCTTTGAAACTAGCCGCAAGCCGTTAGGCTCCGGTTCTCATCGCTTCAAATTAGCCGCCGAGACCCTAAACTAGGTCCGGGCTATTCCACTTCCGCAGTTAAGGAAACCGAACGCTAACGCGTTTCGGCTAGAATTTCTAAGCCGAATAGTCTCTAACGGTTGGCAACTAGTCTTCCTCAATGGCTGCGATGGACAACCATCCGTCGGCATCTCGATCCTGAGAAGCATTGGCGAATCGCAGATGCTTTCCATTCTTGAGCGGGTTAACAGCTCGAACAGCTAAAATGTACTTGCCTTTCGCAAGGCCCTTCATGTCCAGCGAATCCTTCCATACTTTAGGATTCGCATCAGGTAATTGCTCGCGAAGTCGAACATTACTTGGAACTGTTTTCACCGGAGTGTTGCCTGATAGGAAACCCCACTCAACCTTCCAATCGTAATAGAACGGAGCCACTCCACGATTTTCAACGTGCAGGTTAATCTCAAGTTGTTGAGCATTATTTTTTTGAATCATGAACTTCGAGGCGTAGAATTCATAGCCCATTCTCTGAACCTCAGCACTGGCGTTCTCAATTCTGGCCTGAGATTGTTTCTTCTCGAACATGCCGCTATCCATTAGCCACGTAACATGAGTTGCATCGACACATTGGCGGAAGTTCTGTATCTGCTTCGACTTGACCGAGTTATCAAACACCTTGCCCCAGGCCTCCGGACGAATCTCGCCGCCGATGGGTTGGAATTTCCATTTCTCTAACGCACTGGGCCCAGCCGCTTTCAGCGCGGCCATGTAGAACCATGAATCATCAGCTTTGCCAGTATCTAAAGTTGCCCAAGCAAACGAATCATCGTGATAACCAAATTTGCGATGCGCATTGGCGGCCTTAAAGTGATCAGAATCACCGGCTGGATATCGAAGCAAGACAGGAGTTACCTTGAATGCGGCCTCGTAAGCATCCATGACTTCAGTTTGAACTTTCTTACTGGCAAATAGTTCATCTTTAGGGTAGGTGTGCCATTCGCCCCAAGTGCCCAGCAATCCGGCTGTAATAAATCCTAGTCGAGGATCGCCGTCGTACTTGTTACCGAAGGCAGCAATGAAGTTTTTGAGCGATCGACGAAGGTTAACGTCTTCGTAGTCTGGCGTTTCGACGGGAGAAGGCGGCAATGGTGCGGTGTTAGTATTCGTGTATCGATGAACCTTAAGGCCATCATCGATCAAGAACTTGGGAATGACTTCCGTTTTTGCAGGGTACTCCAGGAAGATTCGAACCACCACTTGGTGCCCGCGACTAGAGATATCCTCGAGCATCTGCTCAAGCTCTGACCAATCAAACTGATCGTATCCTTTGACGATTGAAGAATAGGGAAGGTAGTTGAACTCCAGACTGTGAGGGAACTTCTTGCGAACATCCGCTTGATACGGAACCAATCCTTTAAGTGGATTATCGATAGGTGACTGTGCATACTCCAGTTTTCCTGATTTCTCATCTTGCGCGAACAGTCTTAGTGGGACCAGCAGCAGGCTAAAAAGTCCGACGATAATTGCGCGATTCATCGATGATCCTGCGAGTGAAATTGAGTAGTATTTTGGTTTTAGGGGCAAGGTCCGGTCCGTTTACAAAGTTCAGCCTTGTAGGGCTGGGTATGTAATTCGCGAGAAGAACAAAGGGCAAACGGCCCGACGGTTTGAGCTCAAACCGCTGGGCCGTTTGCCTTACCATGTTCATGCTCCGTTCCCAGCCCGATGGGTCGGGCTTTGTAAATCGCTGCGGCCTCGGCCCGAAATCCCAGAACTTGCGACATCAAATATAAACGCTTTTTGAGGGTGATCGTTCAAAGATTGCAGACCAACCACGCCTATTCTTCTTCGTCGGCAAGTCGCTTGGCGATAAGCTCGATTTCTCGCGATCCGACATTGTTAATTAAGGCCTGAGAGAGTTCGCCTTCAATGGGCGGAAGAATCTCAATCTGCAGCTTGCGTCCGAACCTTGGCTTGTCGTCTCCTGTTCGCGGTGAACTATTTGCAGTGGAATCAACCTGATCAGTGATAATCAGTTTTTGGCAGATCAGAAAATCTAGGGCGGATCGTATGTGGTGCACAGGCACTTGCATATCAACCAATCGGCGTAATGCATCCGCTGTAGTTCGAGCATGCATCGTAGAAATCACCAATTGTCCAGTCATGGCGGCTTGAAAGACGACTCGAGCAGTCTCGTCATCGCGAATCTCGCCGACCAGTAGCACTTCAGGATCTTGTCGCAGAACGGCCTTCAGTCCATCGCTCCAACTGTAGCCCGTGGTAATGCTGATTTGAGATTGAGCGACTCCGTATAGCTCGGATTCAACCGGGTCTTCCAAGCTTACCAAACTTCGAAGCGGACCATGGCTACTCAGCAAGTGACGCAGGCAAGCGTACGCAGTGGTTGTTTTACCAGATCCGGCTGGACCCGAAATTAGAATCACGCCAGACGATTGTTGTAGGACGCGTCGAAGTCTGCTTAAGGCCTTGGGCGTCAAGCCAAGATCTTCTGGCAACCAGTCAGCGGCTTGTTTGCCTGCCAATCTGATGACAGCCCGTTCGCCGTGAACGAGTGGTATCGTGCCTACGCGAGCTTCAAGAGTTCCTCGTGAAGTGGTTAAGGTCATTCTACCTTCTTGAGGGACATCGCTCCGATAACTGACCATCCGCGCCAGAGCTTTGATGCGCGAGAGGACCTGAGCGACTTTGCCATCTGGTATGCGAGCTAGCTCGACCAGTTGTCCTTGAACTCGCCAACGCAGAATGATTCTGCCGCTAGACTGTTCAATGTGCACATCGCTAGCACCAACTTGACCAGCGGCCGCCATCAATCGATCCAAAACAACTGTGGCGTAGGAATCCGAAGCTGGATTCAAACTGCCAAAATCTAGGTCGGGCGTTGATGATGTCACGTCGAAACTGTCTAGTTCTGGTTGGTTAACTAAAACTTCCGAACGCCCGCGTTACCATTGGTCGCTGGAGAAGCTTGAGGTACTGGCAACTCTTCTGCAGGTTCAAGAATGGATCTTGTTCCACTAATATCGCTTCCAGTTGGCCCAAGTTGTGGAGCAGCAGTTGGAGCAGCGGCAGTTTGTCCCGCTATAGTTTGCGGTGAAGCGAATGATGGCTGCGCTGCAGCAGGAACACCCACGACCGATCCAGCACTTGCGTTTGGTTGACCGACTGAAAGTACGATTGCTCCATCAGGAAGTACCATGCCTGGACGTAAGTCTCCATTGGAGTTTGAGTTATTGGGCTGAGGTGCGGCGGTTGTTGGTATCGGTGCTGGCACTGGACGGGGCGTAGCAGTTGAAGGAGTAGGATAGCCAACCGAACCAGCTCGATACTGTGCTGACGGAACCGGTTGAACAACGGCAACTCGCGCAGCCGAGTAAGGCGAAGCGACTACTGGGACGACAAGCGGAACAGCCACTACTGCTGGGTTTCGAGCGTAACCATAGTTTGCCCTAGCTACAACAGCAGGAACCACCGGCGGGACACCTGGTACTCGAACATAACCCGGCCCAGCAAACAAGGGTGCTGGAATTGGCGGGAGAGGTGGAAGCGGTGGTCGAAAACCTCCAGGGCCAAGACGTCCGAATTGAGCCTGGGCAGACTCGCATGCGACAATTAGGCCTATCATAATCAATCCAGCGGATAGTATGCGGAACATAGTGATATCCTCAGGGCAAACTTTGTCGTTCAAAGGAACTTTAGCAAAGCAAAGAGCCAGTTAGCTGTATTTCTTTGCCGAAGCCGCCAGCAACCTGCCAAAAGCGTGATAAGCTCATATGGTAGTATGCCCCCGCCCAAAGGCAAATCCCACACTGGCGGAGGGGAACTGAACCTTGTGGAGTTCGACAAGCGTACGTAAAATAGGACACCCTTGTCGGACCTATCAAAGTTTCGAGGCCTGCCCGACTAGACTGTACTAGCGCGAGTTTGCTGAAGCCTCCTTCATGTTCATCACAATGGGGAAATGAAAATGCGTCGAATTAGCCTTTTGGCAGTTGCGGTAAGTGCTTGTTTGGTTGGATGTCAGCCACCAGCAGAAGAGGTTGTTCCAAAGGCCAAACCTAAGGCCTCAACAAGCGCGACAACGGATGATACTGCAAAGAAAGAAGAGCCAAAGAAGGAAAGTGACGATAAGAAAGCTGAAGCTCCCGCCGCCGAAGCAACTCCACCGGCTGCAGCACCAACGACACCAGGCGCAGAAACACCGGCACCGGCTCCTGCTCCAACAACTCCACCGGCAGATACGCCTGCACCAGCACCAACAACTCCTCCAGCCGAAGGTGCAGCACCTGCAACTCCTCCAACAAATCCTGGTGCATCGCTTGAATCAGGTGCAGCAGTTCGATTCGTTGCTGACAAGAAGCTTCAAGTTCCTGGAATGTCATGTCCATACGGTTGCTATCCAACCGTCGAAAAGACCTTGGCATCTCTGCCTGGAGTCAAGGGCGTTCAATTGGCTAAGCAGCCTGAAGGCACCGCAGAAGGCGATCTGACTCTGAAGGTTGTTGAACTGAAGCTTGGCGAAGGCTTTGATCTTCAAGCCGCTTTGGCAGCTCTGAAGAAAGTGAACTTCGAAGCTACTGAAATCAACTAGCCTGATTTCCCAGAGTTAGATCATTCAACGGCACGTTCTCGACGTGCCGTTTTTTATTGTACAAGCTCGACAAAGAACCAATGCCATGGCATTACCCGTCGCCGATCTTTCGCTCGACTTAGATAACAAGTGGTCCTATTTGAAGACCCATGGCGATGAATCATGGATCAGTCATCCCTCGTATCTCGATGTAGTGGTTCCTCACTTTCTGAAGATCTTAGAAAAACACTCGCTGAAGATCACCGTCTTTGTAGTTGGGCAAGACGCAGCCATCGAGTCTAACTTGCAATCGTTGCGAATGATCGCCGCCACAGGGCACGAGATTGGCAACCACTCGTTCCATCACGAGCCCTGGTTGCAACGCTACAGTCTCGAGCAGTTGCAGCAGGAGTTTGACTTAGCTGAAAAGGCATTGGCTCGGATAACAGATCAACCGCTACGTGGCTTTCGAGGCCCCGGATACAGCCTTTCCGGCGACGTACTAAATCTGCTCAAGCAACGAGGCTACCTTTACGACTGTTCGACCTTGCCAACTTTCATTGGGCCGCTAGCCCGAGCATATTACTTCTTTCACTCGAATCTATCGTCCAAGCAATCCGAAGATCGCTCACAGTTGTTTGGTTCTCTTCGAGATGGTCTAAGACGATTGAAACCCTATTTCTGGAAGACCAACGCTGGGCCTTTGTTGGAGATCCCCGTTACGACGATGCCCATCTTTCGAATGCCGTTTCACTTCAGCTATCTACTTTACTTAGCTCAGCGATCACAGGCATTGGCAACCTTCTATTTTCGATGGTCGTTAGTGCTCTGTCGATTAACTGGAACGGTACCATCGTTGCTGCTTCATCCACTGGACTTTTTAGGCGGAGGTGATGTCAGCGAGCTAAACTTCTTTCCTGCCATGTCGATGCCCGGCGAGAAGAAGCGAGCCTTCATCGATCGCATGTTAGGCATACTCACCAAGCACTATCAAGTTGTCCCCATGAAACAGCGAGCTGAACTGCTGACGCAATCCAACCTACCCGAACGCCCCATGCGTTTCTAGAACTGCAGCGATTCTCACATCGTTGCACCGTAACCCGCTAGCGACGGGTACTTCTGACTGAGCCTAAACGCGCATTTGACGTGTAAATCTGAGCCGAAATGAGCTAGCGTCGGGTTCTTCGGAGCATTCTATGGGCAAGCACACTCGGACATTTCTTGAAAGAATCATGCATGACTCGCAGAACCACACTATGATGAGGCCTTCAAATCAAATGGAGTCAAAAAAGAAACTCTTCCGCAGCGATGGACAGAATCAAAGCAAATTAGCGTTTCGATGGTCACGAGTTCCGTGGAAGGAACAACCTCAACTTTCCTTACCAATGTAGTTGTTCATTAGTTTGGACTCCTTCCTGTTTATGTTGAAAATTCGTAACGCAAGAAACTTGGAAGATCCTCTTGCAAAGTAACAGATTTTGCTTCCTTTTCCACGATGGACTTGGTCCTATTTACAAATATTCTCTTGAGAATTTCCACAGTTCAACTTCTAAACAGGCGATCAGCGTCGTTAAATTACGAGAATTTTCTGGACACCGACAATTCAACTGATATATTCTCCGGCCAGCCGGGAAGCTAACCGGAACTCTCTGCACATGCCTCATCAAAAATTTACTTGGTCAACTATTTAGGTTGGTCAGGTAAAGCGGCCCTGACCTTAACGGGCCCTTATCAAAAGAAAGACAGCCCATGTCGAAGCAATTGTTTCCATCGCAATCTCGAATACACGCGATGCTTTCATTGTTCAATCGCAGTAAATTGCGTTTGAATTTTAGGCGGCTACTTGCGGATGATTCCACCTCATCCAATCGCCCAAAGTCAAATAGACGGATTGCGGCAGTTGAGCAACTTGAAGGACGAGTGTTGCTGTACGGTGAACCGACGATTTCTCCAATTAACTCGCAAAGCGCATTAATTGACAGTACTACTGGCGAGATTCCATTTGTCGTTGACGATGATGAGACACTAGCTCAATACCTAATGGTCTATGGATACTCATCGAACTCCAGTCTCGTGCCAAACGATTTTTCTTCGATTACATTTGATGGAATGGGAAGCAATAGATCGCTGATTATTACACCCTCCGCAGGGCAGGTGGGAACTGCAGAAATAACAGTGACCGTCGAAGACTGGGATGGCTTAACTGCCAGCACGACATTTACGTTGACCGTGGGGGCATCCGGTACTCAATCAACTTCTTCAGTACAGACATTGCCTCCCGATATCCCGGTCAGTTTTGCTGAGGTTATCAATTCTAATGCCGACACTGTCACGAAAACGGTGGCATTGGCGGCGGGCGAAACAATACGCATTGATGTAGATGCCCGAGTTACAGAGTTTGGTAGCGCCATTAGTCAGCTTAACCCACTAGTTCGAGTACGGAATTCTAGCCAAGTTGTTGTGGCAGACACTAGTCAACAAGCCATGGAAAATGACCCTGAGTTGACATTTACAGCTCCAAACGCTGGACAATATCAGGTTGAAGTGAGCGCACGTTCAGGTTCAGGTAATTTCATACTTCACATGATGTCGCAAAGGCAGTCGTTGCCATTGGTGACTCAAGTCTTAAAGGTCAATACTGCCACAGATGATACGACACCCAACAATGGTCAATTCTCCTTACGTGAAGCACTCGCATTGGCATCGCAAATGTCAGGTCGAGTGAGAATCGAGTTCGAATCAACGATACAGCAGGTCAATTTGGCGTCGCCTCTAACAATTGCATCCAACGTAGATCTGGTAGGCCCGATTGGCAAAACAATTTCGATCTCTCGCTCTTACAGTAGTGGTAGAATCGTGCAGATTGGAAGCTCAGCGGACGTCCGGTTTTCTAATCTAAAGTTCAACGGTGGATCCGATGTAGACGGCGGATCGATTCTAGTGCAGGGAGCTTTGGAACTTATTGACACTGAGGTTGCAGGTGCTGTTGCAACTGGCCGGGGGGGAGGAATCTTCGTTTCAAATACCGGTAAGTTGCGACTCGAACGCTCGACGATCGCGGGTAATTCTGCGACCGATGGAGGTGCTATCTATGTTGACGAGAATGGACAGTTGATAACTCGCAATGCCACGTTGGCCCAAAACAGCGCAATCAACGGCAGTGCTATCGTAAACAAGGGAAGATGTTGGCTATACAGCAGCACAATCACCCAAAATGGCTCAGCAGGATCGCAATCAGCCATACAGAATATTCAAACCGTCAACTCTACAATTATTGCTAGAAACACGCTGGTGTCCAACAACACAGTCAGCGTCGACGTTGCGGGAAGCTTCGTCTCTATGGGATATAATCTGATCGGAAATGTTGGAGCTGCTACTGGGTTTGGGTTATCCAGTATGTTACGAGACCAAGTCGGCACCGCCAGTTCACCACTAATAGTTCCGCAGAGCACACTCGCCATAGCAGGCGGAGCAACTCGAACGATATCTTTGCTTCCAAATCTATCGAGCAATTCAGGGTTTGGCACCGCCAGAAATCTGGCGATGGATGCGGCGAGTAGCTTCGGTGCGCCTGTCGAAGATCAGCGTGGTGCAAAACGAGTTCTTGATGGGCTCGACTATCAAGATAACTCTGACGCTGTCGCGCAAATAGATATTGGGGCATCGGAGTTTGGCACCTATTTCGTTAACTTCAGTTCAGATAGTAGCGATTTCACGTCTTTAGGTGATGGGCAAGTGGACGCGTATTTGCCCGAAACCGGTCAACAGGTTTCGCTCAGAGGGGCAGTTCAGGAGCTAAACGCTTTGGCTGGAGCGAGTTTTGGAGTAACCCGCAAAATGCAAGGTGTGATTGTAGTTGATCGCGACCTAACATTGACGCAAATGGGGGCAAACGAAAATGACGCCGTCACCGGCGATTTGGATCTTTATGGTGAGGTAACTATTCGTGGGTTGAATGGAACTACCTTTCGAGTATGGGGTGGTTGGGATCCAAGTACACCTATGTTAAACCCCTTAGAGGATCGAATCTTTGACGTAACTAGTAACTCTTTGGTTACCTTTCAGAACATCCGTATATCTGGTGGTCACAGCGTTGGTTCAAATGCCAATGGAGGTGGTCTTGAGGTCAGCAATGCCACAGTTGTAATGATTGATTCACAAGTCGATCAGAGTACAGGCTATCAAGGCGGTGGGGTATATTCAAAGAATAGTAGCTTGACCCTTAACAATACACGGATTCAAAATTCGTCGGCAAACGTCGGTGGTGGTTTGTTTGTTGATGGTGGTGTTGTTGAGCTCATAGGCTCGGGAGTACATGCGAATTTCGCTGGCCAGGGTGGAGGTGGAATTCATGTTAAGGGCGGCAATGTTACCCTACGTTCGTCCAATGTCGCTTACAATCGAACTAATCAAGATCCGTCGGTCGGATTCGCAACTGGCGGCGGAATTTTCAATAGTTCTCTTGGCAACGTATTGATTACTGATGGCTCTACCTTGGTGGGCAATGAACTTATGGGCCAGTATTATCGCGGAGTCGCTATCGGTAACTTTGGGACAATGCGAATTGATAAGGGAAGTCAGCTTGAAATCAATGGATTCGAAACCACAACCTATTATGGTGCAAACTCGCACGTGTTTGCAACCTGCACATGCACCAACAATCCAGCCATCGGATCGATCTACAACAAAGCAATATTGACAGTTGATGATGTTAGATTCACGAAGAATTATGCAGGTGGCATCATCAATGACAATGCTGTAGTAAACGTCAATCGAACAGCATTTGATGGCCAAAAGCTACCGAATTCCAATGCTGCCTTGTACAACTTGAACGGTCAGATGTTGGTGGACAAAAGTCGCTTTGAAAACTACGTGAATTCTGGCTCTACCGGAGTAATCGTCAATTATGATCTAGATGCCAAGCTAACCGTCACTGATAGTCTATTTGCAGAGAATTCAGGCTATTCCACGTCGGCAGGCATTTGGAATCTTCAAGGCACGGTAATCTCAACCAATAACCAGTTCATCGATAATGGCTTCGGGCCAATGGATCCACTTCTCTCAAGCGGAGGAGCCATATTTCACAATGCAAAGAATCGATTTTTGGGAACACTTGATGCGAGAAATCTAGTCTTAAAAGCTGCAATCGATCCTACACAAACTATCATCTACGTAAACGATGTATCACCGATATCAGACCTGGGTGTGCCATTAACTTTCAAAGTCGACAGCGGAAAGAACGAAACTCCTGAATTTATCACGGTAACCGGAATTGACAGTTTCTCGAATTCGCTAACGGTCGTTCGTGGTGCTAATGCCGCTTACCGCTCAGTTACAAGTAAGGTAGAGTTGGTGATTGGCAAGGACTCGCCAACAATCCCGTTCGATAACATCGATTTTCACTACCAATTGCCACTAGATATCAATATCGGGCTTGAGGTGATGACGGTAACGGCAATTGACAAAAAGATTGCCTACGTACAACGCGGCCGTCGCGGAACTGAAGCGGCAATACATGCACTGCCCAATGTTGTTTGGGGGGTCGCGGGAAATATGACCGTAACCAACAGTACCTTTGTCAATAATTCTAAGAACCCAGCTCCGGTGACTCCAAACACGGGTGATACTGGTGGTGCCATAGTTAACATCGTAGATCCGTTCGCCGCTCCCACCATAATTGATGGAGTGACCTTTAGTAACAATTCGGCGATTCTTGCGGCTTCGATCAGCAGTCCTCCAACAAAAGCCACTTCGGCAACCTGGCAAGATTTTTTTGCTTTTCAGCCCTTGTGTACCTTTAAAGTTATCCAAGATGGGATTTGGGACGTTCCACCGGACGAAACCAGTAAAGAATTGTGGCGTAAGCAACAGCTAGAAATGGTCTCGCCGGTCAATCTAGTTGTCTCTAACTCCGTGTTTGACTCCGATACTTTCTACTCAGATCGCCTACCTGTCGCAGCAGTGGCTGGAGGCTTCCGTGTTCCTGACGGAACACCGATTAACGAGATATTTGAGAAAGGCCAATGGGATCCATTCCATGATCCTGGGATGGTGTCTGGCGGAGGTAACATAGTAGACGCAGATTTGTTCTCCTACACCTTTACTGAAAAAGCGATTAGTGAAACTACCTCGACAATTGATGTGGTGCCTCCTGGAAGTGGACTTTCTGAGCCAAAATTCAAACTTCCCGCGGCGCCGTTCAAAATGCGTTTGCGACATATGGAAGGTAGCTTGCCGGTTTATGAAGAGGTACTGGTTACCAATGTTCAGGTACTGCCAAGTGATAATCCTCAACTACAACCCACTGCCGCGAACCCTGCAGTCCCAGACAATAGCAAGGTTAGGCTAACGTTGACACGCGGCGTCGATGGAACCAACGCCACTCGACATCCAGCCTTCTCACAACTATCCATTAGCCGAAATGGCTTTTGGGCCACCGGCGATCACGTCGGCAACATGGAACGAATTGGTTTCAAGCTTGAGGGCTTCTTGGATGAGACCAGCGGTATCAGCACCACGCAGACAATTTTCAAAGTTCGTGGTGAAGCAGATTTTCCTGATCAACCCTTTACGATCGTTGTTGGCCAAGGAAATAACCAGGAGATCATGACGGCCAAACAAATTGCCCTCAACGTATTCAAAGTTGAGCGTGGTCAGATGGCAACGACAGCAAAGTTTCATCCATTTGACGAACCAATTTCTATGCTATGGTCGATTCCAGACACCTTGAAAACAAATATGGGTGCGCTGTTGCCTAGCCAATCAGCCTCGGCGCTATATGCTGCGAGTGCTGCTACACCCGCAATTGATGGCACTCGTCCTGCTGGTGACTCATGGCAGTCAACTACCATTACGACCAACCTAGGGCAAACCTACAATTCTGAAACGGTTGCCTTGATGGCAGTCCTTCCAATTCAAGCCTCAATTGCTGGCGTTCTGTTTGCAGATCAGAATCAATTATCCTTGACGGCAAGTTCTGCACTACCGAACACGCCATTTTTGTTGCGAGTACAGGATGAGTTGATAAGCGTTGATCAACTGATATCGGGTGATCTCTATCAGGTTACTCGAGGCCTTGCGAATACTAAAGTAGTCGACCACTCCGGGCAAGCCGTGCAACTAGGTAAGAGTATTTCCGCGCAAGACACATTGCTCAGCGTTGCTTCTACCTTGGACTTACCAGCGGCACCTTTTGTGATGAAGGTTGGATCCGAGTATGTTAGGGTCAATGCTGTCGATAGTTTGAGTAAGACAATTACTGTATCGCGGGGTAGATACGACACGGTCGCAGCAGACCTAAGTTTAGGAGCAGTCCTAGATCATGGTCGGTATGTGGAAATCGGTTCTATTGCCGTGGGAAATTCCTTACCTCAAGGCAAGTTCTATGCAAATTTGGGTAAGGAACTTTTGCAGGTTGAGTCCATTCGATCTACCCTCGAAGGCAAACTGTTAATAGTAAACCGTGCCAGTAACCGTAGTTCTCTGCTGGCTCACCAGCAAAAGGAACCGCTTGGATTTGATAGAACTGGCCAAGGTCGTTCCCCAGTAGGAATGTCCTCGACATTGGGTTTGGACCTCGACGAGAATTCAAATTCCGTTTTAGTCAAGAAAATCCCCGGACTACCAGCCACTTTTGATCTCAAAATTGGCAATGAAATCTTGCACGCTAGTTCGATAATCGAGTTGGGTAACAACCTTGGTCTAACCGTTCAACGTGGACTAGAAGGTTCTGCCAAAGCTTTCTATCCGGCTGGATCTACCGTTCAATTCTTAGTCGATCAGCAAAAACGGCTACGAACAATTGACAGTAATGTTGATGGTGTTCGTTCGGCAGATTCCGGTTCGGTGGAGTCTACCATCTTTACTGTGACATCACTTCTGGATAGCCCCGACCTAAATCCGGGCGACGGTAGAGTGACTTCTTCCAATGGCGTAACTTTACGAGCTGCAATTCAAGAGGCCAATGCACTAGGTGGTTTTACAGTGATCAAGCTACCAGCCGGCAATATTACCATCTCCGGTCCAATTCCCATTACGTCGCAAATTCGAATTGATGGTAGTGCAGCAACTCTCGCAAGCATCCTCGGGCAAAATTCGAGATTGTTTGATGTGTCTGCGACCGGTCGTCTAGAGATTTGGTCAACAACTCTAGGAAACGGAGTTGCGACTGATGCTGGAGGCGCAATACGCGTAAACGGTGGTAAGTTAGAACTACACAATAGTGTCATCCAAAACAGTTCGGCTACACAGGGGGCAGCAATTGCCAACTTCGGCGGGTCGGTGCTGATTGATGCCAGTACCATAAAGTCAAACAATTCGACTTTGTCCAATGGTGCTATCTATAGCCAAGCTGGAAACGTTCGCTCGGTTGGATCAACCATTTCTGGCAACACAGGTGGAGCTATTTGGAACGAGCCAGGCAGCCAGATAGAACTGCGCAACAATACAATCGCCTTCAATACCTCGACCAACTCCACAGCCGGTGTTCGCAACTTTGGATTAGCCACCATTGCCAACACTATTATTTCGAATAACACCCTATCATGGCAAGCAAACGCGATTCTAGGCAACTTCGTTTCACTAGGAAATAACTTGGTTGACGTTGTGCCAGGTCCAGCATCAACACTTGCACAATCGATTTCGGACAGTTCGAGCGTCACGCTAATCAAGTTGACTTCGGCACCAAGTACATCAATCCCTGTTCCGTTCATCATTCGAGTTTCTGGCACTGAAACTATGACAGTAACTAAGGTCGACGGAACCGATCTGACTGTCGTACGCTCGACGAATCCTGCCGAGCGGTTTTCGCATTTTGTTGGTGCCGCAATCCGAGACGACGGTTTTTGGAAGGCCACAGACAAAACAGGAAGCTCGTACAGTCCACTGAGTGCGCAACTCAATCCTTTGGCTCTCAACGGTGGTACTGTGCCAGTTCACTCGTTGCAAACTGGTAGTCCAGCACTTGATAGCGGAAACTACTTCGAGTTTGTTGGACGCGAGTTAACTGTTGCTCAACGGTACTTGGGTTTACAGAGAATCGCGGTGACTGATGGCTCGAATCTACCGAATACGCCGTTCAAAATTCGGATAGACTCCCAAACCTACACGGTTGAAAGTGTCGACCGATATTGGTTGAAAGTAACCGAAATGATTGGTCAGCCAATTTTGCGAGGGACTAAAATCATTGTCTTGGCTGATGATCGTGGCGCACCGAGAGCGGTGAATTCCGCTGGAACCAATGGCACACCAACCTCAAGCGGAGGAAGTGGTGGAACCACCGTTGGTACCGGCGGAACAACTGGCGGTACGGGTGGAACAACGGGAGGTTATACGGGCGGAACGGGAGGTACAACTGGCGGTACTGGGGGAACCACTGGGGGAACGACGGGCGGTACTGGGGGAAATACCGGAGGTACCGGCGGAACGACCGGAGGTACCGGCGGAACTACTGGCGGCACTGTTTTTTCGCCGGGACCAATTGATATTGGGGCAATGGAGCTAACCACCAACGTTTGGCTCGCTTCGTCAACTCAGACAATCGCAGAGAACACCAATGCGACAATTTCGCCAACGTATTCGTTTACGGTGAACCGATCAGGAATAACCTCGACAACTACCGTCGTCAACTACAACGTTATTGGTATAGGAACGAATCTTGCTCGCAGATCAGATTTTGCGACGTCATCCAAAATGTACGACGAAGTTGTTTTTGCCCCAGGTGAAACATCCAAGACCGTTACGTTAACCATCAATAGCGATAGCATAGTGGAAGGTGATCAATCATTCGCCATACGGCTGTCCAGCGTACAAACCGACCTGTTCTTTCCGGTCAATCAAATCACAGCTACCATTTTGGATGACGACACATCGGTATTCACAATATCTAACTCAACGGGTAATGAAGGGGCCTCCGTGCGATTTGCGCCGGGTCTATCTGCTGCAGTCGAAGACGGCTTCTACGTGGGCGTTGAAACTACTTCGGGAATGGGAAGTTCAGCAATATCAGGCCAGGACTACGATTCCAAATCAGAGACTCTTGTGTATGGATTATCCTTAACCCAAATACCCAAGATAGAAATCGGGACGGTCTCGGATAGTCAAAGCGAAAGCACCGAGACCTTTGGCGTCAATCTTTTGCCAATACTAAGGCCCGCTATTGCAAGTCGAGTCAGCTTCCCGACGCTGTATTCACAGGGCCAGATTGTCAATGTGCCACAATTGCCAGCAGCCGTTTCCATTCCCGGTGGTCAGTTGGTGCAAGACCCCAATCACCCAATGCTGGCCTATGAATTCAAGGCTGGTGAAGCAGTTTCATTTACTCTCAGTGCGACCACCCAACAATCGGTACCTGTCAACCTGCGAGTCTATCCACTGGGTACTGCCAATCCGCCCGCACCAACGCAGATTTTTCTTTCCGGCTCACAGACGATCGCACTGCCGCAACTTCCCGCAAGTTCTGCGCTCAATTGATTATCGCCACCATTGAGCGTGCTGATGGAGCTGCGAATGGAACAAATTCATGGCTGTTTCAGGTAAATCCGGCTCAGAACATCTTAAGAAGAAATGCGTGTCCTGAACCAGCACCTCAGGTTCCACCTCCTGGCAGCCCACAGTGGGTTCACGTGTACGTCAAAGTACCAGGTACAGGGCCTCTCCCATTCAGCACCTATGAAACAGATTGGTTGATGTCGCCGGTCAAGCAGACTGACAATGGCCCAGGATCATGTAAGAAATATCAGGAAGAGGAAGTCCCGCCTGTAGAGAAATTTGAAAACGAAAACATCTCGGCACATTGGGTAGTCCCGTATACTCAAGCAATTACCTTCAATCCATTTGCAACTGTTGACTACTCTACAATTAGCAATCCAGCCCTAACCATCACACTACCTGATAATAGTGTTGTAATCATTGGCCAAACTGTGCAACTTAAATATGGCACAGTAAAGGTCAATGCCGATCTCACCCTGACCTACACACCCAACGCTGATCTTCCATCTCGGACGGGAGATCGCCTGATACCTGAACGAGACTCAAGCGGAAACATCATTCGTTTTACGGGGCTCGAATCTTTTGAAGCCCACATCGTCAACGCGGATAATTTGGTTGGTACGAGTTCGGATAACATCAAGCGTGCCTCGACCCCTGTAAACCTGATGGTCTCCAACCACTTGCCGAGCTTGCCAGGTCAACAACTGCACTCAAGTCAAATGTCGCTGGACGGACCGGTTTTCGCAGATCTCGATGAGACCTATCGCATTGACATACGAGATCTCCTCAAGGACATCGATGGTGACAACACAGTGACTATTGATGGATTTCTAGACCCGGCTAACACCAGTGGCAATGGAGCGGCACTGTCGGAAATCAGCTTCCACATTGGAAATAAAGTCATCGGAACAATAACGAATCAATATTTCTTGAAAGTCAAAAAGCTCTCCAATTACGAGTTCGAAATCTCTAATCCGTTGACACCAAGTGATGTTCAACACTCGGGGTGGAGTGCAGTCAATTCAGGCAGCGAATTATTGGCCTCGATTCAACTGAACAGTAATCAGAAAATCCGATACAAGAAGCTGAATGAAGAGAACAAGCCCGTGTGGGATTTTAAGAACTACACATGGAACTTACAGGTTCCGATCAGAGTCAACAACTCAAACAATACCTCGGACCTGTGGCGAAACAACTCTGGAGTACCAGCTTTAGAAACGCGAAACTACATTTCTACTTTGAAGACCTCCGTCGTTACCTCAGGCACTCCCAAGGGGTTGAGCCAAACAGCAATCAGCTCATCTACCGCTGGTGCCAGTCAGATGGTCGGTTCTGCAGATGTTGATATGTTAACGGGCCAGTTTACAATTCGACATGGAATTCAACTGGACCGATCCGGAGGAAATTCGGAGCTTGCCCTACCAGGCTTGATCTACGATTCATCAACGGTGTATGTGGACGGAAAATCCAGTCCTGTGATTGTGGGAACCATCAACCAACATGAACTTTCAGGCACAATTCAATCCATTTCCGCAAAGTTGAAATGGTATACTGATGGTCTAAATCTCGGTTCGGAGGTTGTAACCGATGCGATCGATGTGCCCACTAGCAACGGCTCGTCGAGCAGTTTTTCGATTCGTCCCAATGTTCCTTCCAATTTTGTCTGGAAGACGGGCATTTACGCCTGGAAACTGGACACAACGATTACCGTTTCGGAATCGGGTAACACACAAACACTCGAACTTACTTCATCAGGTGAAACACCCGTTGTCGTTCTGAACGACTCTCAATTTGGCCGAGGCTGGTCGCTGGAAAATGTTCCGCGTTTCGAACTAGATAAGCGAGCAAATAACAAAACAGCTGATGACCGGCTCATGCTCATCTTCCCTGGTAGTGAACCGAAGATCTTTGATGCCAGCATGCTCTCCTCAGGCGGAGAATTGCGAAGTATCCAATTAGGGTCTAACACCTTTGGATCGTACGGCTTCAGGGATCAACACGAATTTGGAAAACTAGCAACCACTTCGGACGGACTTGTCTACACTACAGCCACAGGATTGGAATATTACGCCAAGAAACAGGTGATTGGGGACAACACCTACTATTTGATCGATCGCATAGAACAACCCGGCTTGGATTTTGTGCCATCAACAACGGGTCGTCGAGGTATCACCTTCAATTGGGATCTCTCAGCTACGCCTAAGATCGCTTCGATCATAGCCAGCGACGGAGCTGAAGTACAAATCACTCCCGCCAGCATTCTTGTTAATAATGGCACTCAGACAATTCAGAATGTTACCTTGGACATTCAATCGTTAGAGTTAAGAAGCATAACGCAACAGAACGCATTGAATTTCTCGGTAACCAATGTCAACGCGGCCCAAACGCGCCGAACCTTTGATTACCTTCACGGGTTGATGACCAAGGACCAAGTCTTCGAAGGCAATGCTACTTCTCCCCTTCAAATCGTCGAGTTCAACTATGCTACTCAGCTCCCTCCGCCACCACCTCCTGGACAGACTGCATCCACAGCTTCTTGGAAAGTCCTAGAAGAAGTAAAGGTGCACGATCGAACAACTTCTATTAAGCCAGCGATCCATAACAGTCGAGTCGCCTCGATCACTCAGAAGCAAGCGGATGGCCAGGCCTTGTCCGATGCTATCGACGAATTCACCTTCGGAGTTAACGGCGAATTGCTTCGCCAGGAATCGTTTATCAAGCGAGGCACCGTCAAAAGCTCGACCAACTTGACGCAATACAAATACGATGCATTGGGCAACTTACGAAAAGTTTCCGAACGCCTTCCCTCTCAGGGACCGTTAATCGTTGATGCAACTCGTGATTCCTATTTTTGGTATGACCACGATATCCCTACGAGAACAACTGTTAGCAGCGGAAACAACAATTCCGACATACCCATTGAAAAAAATCCTTTTGCTAATGACATACCCAAGTATGTCACAAGCGATTACAGGGGCAACTTGATCGCCACGTTATCGCCCAGTGGCTTCGTGCTTAACCAATATGAAACCAAAGCTACACTTGGCAGCGAAATTAGTACTCAGATTGGCACTCTGAAACGTTCTACGACATTTGCTCAGGTCACTGGTAAAGGGAAGCCTGAAAAAGGCGGACAAGAGGATAAGGTGGAAAGTGTCTATACCTGGGACCAGTACAGGCGAAACGTTCAAACTCGCGATGTTCGAGCTGGCGAGGATGGAACGAGCTTGCCTGCTGATTGGAATAAGCAAGACCGAGTGGATTCAAATCAATATAGCGCCCCGGGCGGTAACGGCGGTTGGGGAGTCTCAACAACAACCAGTGCATCGGGATTAGTTACAACTTACACCTACACCACCGACGGAAGAATCGAAAAGGTACGAACTACGGACAGTCTACGGAATGAGACTCTAGAGACCTCGTTTACGTACGATGACCGCGGCTTTTTGGATGAAGAGAAATTGCGTCTTGTCGATGGTTCAAATCTAGTGCTAATCTCCACAACCAACTACGACTATGAC
>JAXMBP010000005.1:0-182928 GCA_046349795.1 Pirellulales bacterium
GACGTCGTTGAGATTCGTTCGCCCCCTCGCCGAAAATTCTTTCGAAAACTAAACGCGGGTGAGCCTCAGCGGGCAATGGAGTTGTCGGTGACGACCAAGACAAATTGTTCTGGTACACGCAGGCATAACCATTGTCGCACTGACCAACGACAGACAGCAGGTCCATCGAAAGCTCCAGTGACGGTAGCTTCGTGTCCTTTCCAATCTGTTGTGCCGCAACTTGGTCAATTGTAGTGCCCAAGTAGTAGTCGGTACTCTCTGTTCGCTTAGCAGTTGCAGCACTCAGGAACGAGCTGTTCGAAGTCGCATGCGTTCCTGGGTAAGCATTCTTCAACTCAAGATTAGTGACAATGTTCACGCTACTCTTGATTGGATCGAGCGGCTGCAATGTTGGCGACAGCTCATCCAGCGTTTCGCCAGGTGGTGTCCAGCGAGTCACATCACAACCCATCGGCATGTACACAAACCCCAATCGTCGCAGTTGACTGGGACTTGCCGCAGTGCTCGCTTGAGCCGTCAGGGCGGGAATCATCGCATCCAACAGAGGCAAGGCTAACGAAACTCCCAAGCCTCGCAACAGCGTTCGGCGTGGGAGAGATTTCTTGAAGACGATCATGGCCTATTTTCCTGCTGTGAAATTCTCTTTTGAAAAGCTGCACTCTTCACTATTCCCAATATCACATCCGAGAATCGATAATCACTGCTCTTGCAATCTCTTACGATAGCTCGAACAGTCGGTCCATCCATCGGCTCGATGCCTCGACCCAATCCGTGGGTCATCAACTTTTCGGTCAGAGTTTGAACGAACAATTCTGGATGAGCCAGCAAAACATCCTCAATATCTTGCACGCTGTCGACTTCGCTTCCATTCCACAGGGAACTTTTCGAGTCGATCGGATGACCGTTTTCGGTATCTCGCCAGCGACCGATCGCATCATAATTTTCCAGCGCAAATCCAATCGGATCCATTAGGTTATGACAGCTCGCGCAGGTTGGGTTAGCTCGATGCTGTTGCAATCGCTCGCGTAGTAAAAGAGTTGCATCGACATTGTTTTCATCGAGCGTCGGGACATTCGGTGGTGGTGGCGGTGGAGGATTGCCAAGCAAGTTCTTAAGTACCCAGTGACCCCGTATAACAGGTGATGTTCGAGTTGCATACGATGTCACTGTAAGAATACTGGCGTGACGCAGCAGACCACCGCGTCGATCTGTGTCTTCCAGATTTACTGGTCGAAAATGACTACCGTAGACGTTCGGAATTCGGTAGTGTTTCGCCAATCGCTCATTGAGAAACGTCTGATTGGTTCGAATCAACTGCATTACACTGGCGTCTTCATGAACTACGTTTTGAAACAATAGTTCCGTTTCTTTCTTCATGGCTTGCCGCAGATTGTCGTCAAAGTCGGGATACAATCGCATATCTGGAATGAAGGTATCCAAGTTGCGCAGGTAAAGCCATTGAGCGGCGAAATTGGTACTCAATGATTCGGAACGCCGATCTGCCAACATCCTTCGAACCTGAGCCTCCAATCTCGATGGCTCAGTCAGTTTTCCTTGCTTGGCTAATGCGAGAAGTTCGTCATCAGGAATGCTGCTCCACAGAAAGAAGGACAGTCGACTTGCCAGTTCATAGCCGTTTAACGCTCGAATCGAATCTGGATTCGTTTTCGTTGTTCGTTCCGCACCCTGTTTCGCGATAGAAGTTTGTTCGGTCGTAGCATTTTCAATTCGAAACAGAAAGTGAGGGCTGACAAGTATCGCGCTGAGAGCACTTTCAATTCCAGCATCAAACCCGCCAGCACCTGCCGCCTGTTTGTAGAAGGACATCAAGGAATCTATGTCTGATTTTGTGACCTCGCGTCGGTAGGCGCGTCGAGCCAGATTCGTTAGGACTTCGATGGCAGCTCGATCTTGGCTTGCAATAGGAAATTCACTTTTTGCGAACATGCGCCGACGACTCGGAGTGTTCTCCGCTGGCCTTCCGTCGAATGGGCCAAGGATACTAATCTGATAAATAGCTGGTCCAATTCTTGGATGGCGGTAAAAGTTGTAATGCACATTGAGCGGTTGTCGTGGTGATTCTAGTAGCGACGAAGACTGTTCAGGAAAGGCAACCGCGACTTGATGAGGTCCTGCGGTTACCTGCGCCTTTACAACTAGATTAGCGTCGACCAGTTTGTCGCTGATGCCACCACTGGGGCGTTCGAAGGTGACGGTACCCAGATGAACTCGATCGACCACTACATCGATGGGATGCTTGCCGCGAAGGCTTTCAATCTCATCGTTCCGATCGCGCATCAAGCGAATTTGAATTTCATACAGTCCCGATTGTGGGAAATGGTGCTGGATTACCGCGCCGCCTCGAGTTCCCAACGGAGTTCCAGCAATATGCACATCTTGCGTTACATCAGGTCTAATTCGATAAACCGCCTCTTCGCCTTGCTCGGACTGAACACCAATTGCAAGACGACTAATCTTGCGAGCGGCGGTAATGTAGCGATCAAGTAACACGGGTGATACGTTGGTGACGGTAATATTGTCGAAGCCATGACTCGATTCATCAGGTGGTAGTAGATCAGTGGTATCGATTTCAAGATCTAGCAGATCGCGAATCGCATTTTGATACTCGGTGCGAGTTAGCCTGCGCAGAGATTCGACATGACCTACCGCTGGGTTCTCTCTGGCGGCCTGGTCCAATACCTGAGTGATTTGTTCGATAGACTGACGATACTCTGATTGTTTTGGCCTCGGCGAATCTAGTGGAGGCATCTGCTGCGAGGCCAACTTTCTGACGACTTTCTCCCAAGCGTCAGCCTGAAGAACGATGGCAGAATCAAGCAACTGATCCAATGCGAAGTTTGCCTCTTTGGAATCCCGGTTATGGCAATCGATGCAGTAAGCCGTTACGAACTTGGATAAATTTGGCTGCGCGGATCGAGTTGATTGAGTTGCAGGTTTCTTATCAGCCTCTTGAGCAACTAAGTCACCCACGAAGCAGCTCATTAGGACTGCTAGCGCGAGGCCGAGAGTTGTGCTTCGAAAAGCCATTGGGGTTCGTTCTGAGGCAAATATTTTTGGCACGATAAAATTTGACTAGACTAATTTTCTTCCATTGGAATCGGAGCGAGCCGACAGTTCCTGTGATTTTGCCATCGATCACCGGGCAGCTTGCGTCGCTCCGCTAGAGAGTAGTATTCTAGCAGCAATCCATCGCTATTGCTGCGATTGCTGGATGATGTTTACTCATTGAAACTTAAAGGTTTGTCAGCGTTCGTCGTGAGCCATTGGGTTCTGCCGAAGCCGTTCTATCGATGCGGAGAGCGTAGCCGTATTTCGGCCAGAAGGGTCAGCAGTTTACTGAACCCAGCCCATCAAGCTGGAACAGCAAATACAAAACAAGATCTGAGGTGGCCAACGGCCCTTTTCAAATCTTATTTGTAACACTTTCCCAAACCGTTGGCCTGGGCTGAGTAACCCACCGGCCTTTCAGGCAAAAAAACGTATGGCGCCTTAGTGGCATTGGCTCGCAGGCTGGAAGCCTACGCCACGGACCTACCGACGATGATAAGAGACTTTGCATTCTGGAAGTGCAGCCATAAATTGCCTGCCGTAGAACTTGGTACGAATGCGAGGGTCCAAAATCACGACGATGCCAGAATCTTGAGCGGTACGAATCAACCTTCCAAAACCCTGCCGTAGTTTGATGACGGCTTCGGGGATTTGATAGTCGCGAAATGGATTGCCACCTGTCTTGCGAATGGCTTCCAGTCGAGCCTCCAGCAGAGGATGATCCGGCACACTAAAGGGCAGTTTGGTAATGATCACATTGCCCAACGCATCACCGGGTACATCGACTCCTTGCCAGAAACTGTCGGTACCAAACAGTGCGCCTTTGGGGTTGGCTTTGAATTGCTCTAACAGTTGTCCTCGAGGAACTCCATCGGCTTGGCTATAAAGCACTAAATCTTGTTCGGCTAGCCATTGTTGCATCGCCGAAGCTGTGCGTCGAAGTAAGCCATAACTAGTGAACAGCACGAACGCTCGACCTTGAGTTTTTAGCAGATACCGTTTAATCATTTCGGGCAATGCGGCTTCGAAGGCCTTGCTATCGGAGGTCGGGTCGGGCATATCGCTCACAATGATCAGCTCGGCCTGTTTCTGATAATCGAAAGGACTACCAAGTTGGATCGTTTGACTGCCCGTTGCTCCGATGCGCGATTGAAAGAACTTAAAACCTCCTTCACGACCAGTTGAAACTGTAGCGCTAGCCATAATGACGCTGGGAACGGTCTGAAACAACAGCTCTCGCATTCGACCAGAGATATCGACCGGAGCCGCGTGCATGTCGATGCGAAAGCCACTTCTGGTCGTTGCACGCTCAAGCCAATAGACCAATTCATCGTCGGAGTGTTCTAGCCAAGTACGAATGTCACCAGCGATGGCGGATAATCGCGATGCTGCGCTGGTGGTTTCCGCCTGAACTCCGGGATCTTTGGCCGCATCGGCGAACTCGTTAACTTTAGAGGATAACGAAGCGAACTGATCCGAAAGCGTATTGCCAACGATCGACTTCGTGGGAACTCGTTTGGCGCCTTCGCCTCCAGCACCCATCCATGAATCCAAGTCAAACAAGAACTGTTCCACCGACGATTGTATGCGCTGGACCCAGTTGCATAACGAGTCCATTCCCATGGCCACAAACAAGCCGCGTCCAGTTGCTGGGTTATATAACTTGTTGAGCGTATAACGAAGTTGGCCACTGGTGACTTTAATTCCTAAGTAGCCGCTGGCTACTGATTCAATCGTATGGCATTCGTCCAAGAAAGCCGCTGAGTAATCGGGCAAAATGCCAAAGCCAGCGGTCGCGCGCAAGGCTATGTCGGTAAAGAATAAAGCATGATTGGCCACCAAGATCTGTGCCCCGAAAACTCGGCGACGAGCCTTATAGTAAAAGCAACTCTCGTAGGTGGCACACTTGCGACCTAAACAGTTCGAGTTATCGCTGGCCACCTCGTCCCACAATCCCAAGCCGGGCTTGAACGGCAACGAGCTTAAGGAGCCATCTTCAGAGGTCTTCACCCACTCGGAGAGCTTCTGCAATTGATAAATCTCGGCATCATCCAGCAGATTTGTCGCGCGGGTTTTCGCAAGGCCAAAGCGTCGACGACTAACGTAAGTGCCTCGACCTTTGACCAGCACGCTAGAGAACTCTCGAGGAATAACGCTGTTGAGCAGTGGAAGGTCTTTGGCGATCAACTGTTCTTGCAAGCTGATCGTATGAGTGCTGACGACAATGCGACGAACTTTCGAATCCTCTTCGTCGTCGTCGTGGTTCGGATTCGAACCAGAGGAGTGTTTGGTCGTAGAGTGCTTGGAATTCTTGGGCTGCTTCGGAGCTTCGGTCTGATCGTCGGTTACATGGAGAATTGCGGGCACGAGATAGGCAAAGCTCTTGCCCACACCAGTGCCAGCCTCGGCGACCAAGTGTCGGCCATCGCGCAGCGCTTCAACCACGGCTGTAGCCATGTCGAGCTGTTGCTTGCGATGCTCGTAGTGAGGCAACCGCCGCGCGATGAGGCCACCTGGGCCAAGGATTTTCTCTACGTCAAGACTCACTGCGATCTTTCGCGATGGCCATTAAACACGCTGAACAACCTGTCCGCTAATCCTGCGAATCAAGCGGCGCATTTCCAATACGCTCAACGTACTCAAAACGCGAGAGATGGGTAGTCCACTGTTAACAACCACGCGATCAATTGCTGTTGGTTCTGCCGCAATAGCTTGCAAGACAGCCTTTTCCTGCTCGTTCAGAACCAACTCGGCTGGATGCATCACCGTCTCTTCTGGGCTGATCTGAACATTCTCGACAAGCGGACCAAGCGATTCAATTACATCTTCTGGATCTTGAACCAGAATCGCCCCATCCCTAATCAGTCGATTGGAACCACGAGCGTTCGCCGAAGACACCAAGCCAGGCAGCGCGAATACATCACGACCTTGTTCGCCAGCCGTTCTAGCTGTTATCAACGATCCCGAATGTTCAGAAGCCTCAATGACGATCGTTGCCAGCGACATTCCGCTGATCAATCGATTGCGGCGAGGAAACATACCTTTCTTCGGTTTCGTTCCCGGCGGCATTTCGCTCAGTAGCACTCCGTTCTGAACGACCTGTTCGGCGAGCTGTTCGTGTTGAGGCGGAAAGATCTCAATAACTCCACTGCTCAGAACAGCAATCGTTCGACCACCTGTTTCAACCTCAATTGCGCCTTGATGTGCGGCTGCATCGATGCCTCTGGCTAGTCCACTGACAATCGTTAGTCCAGCTCGTGAAAGTGCTCGAGCAAATCGTTCGGCTTGAGTCCTGCCATATTGCGAAGCCGTTCGAGTTCCAACGATAGCCACGCTCAGCGCGTCGCGGACTTCGAACTGACCTCGCGTGAACAATACATTCGGCGGATCTGGAATCTCTCGCAGCAGCCGTGGGAAAGATGAATCGTTGGGCAACAAGATGTCGACACCCTGCCGCTGACAGGACTCAATTGTCTTGTTGGCCATCTCGCGAAATTGAGAACTACGTATATTGCGAATCAGAGCAACGCCAACACCTTCAACCTCCGACAAATCGTTTGGGCTAGCCGAGAGAACCGCTTTCGCAGAACCGAATCGCTCGAGCAGTCGATCCAGCAACGTCGAACCAACGCCGTGCGTTTGAACTAGCTGCAGGTAATCGAGTAGTTCAGAGTTGTTCATTTCCAAAACTCGTCGAAAAGCTGGTACATTACTACAAGTCGTGAGAGGTATTTAGCTGTTGCGATTTCTTTGAGGCGATCTAAATGTCGGGAAACGTCAATCCTTATCAGCCTTCGATGTATGCCAACTCGATGGGGGCGACTTCTAATGAGGCGTTCAGCCAGAGCATACCGAATTATTGTATGTTCATGTTCGTGACTAGTTTGATATTGAGTATTTTGAGAGTGTTTCTAGTTGCGTTTTCAGTAATTGGCTTGTTGTTGATGTTAAGGATGCCCAATGGACCAGTGCAGGGGGGATTTTATAGTGGGCTTATGATCGTGGACGCTGTTACAGGACTTGGTATCGCTGTTCTGGGAATTAGTGCGAATGCCCTTCTGCTCGCAAAGAAAAAAGTTGGGCTGATCTTGGGTTACTTGTTGGCTGTAACCGTCCTATTGTCGCTGGGCATTGCTGCAGTAAACCTTGCGTTGATCATTCGACCAGGAGTCAACGGTCAGAATATTATATTCATGTTTCTTGGCGCTGGATTAACCATGGCAATTCGATTTGGCTTATTGGTCGCCTATGTCATTGCCTTGAAACAGTTCAAGCAATGGTGGGCAACGCGAAGCCAAATGATCGCTTAGCAGATTTTCTTAAGTGGTTTTTTCATCCGCATCAGTGTCGTTATTGCGCGGGTTGTTATCGCGTTGGTCGTTATTGCCTCGGTACTTCGTTTCATCTTCAGCCACCCTTCGCCCGCCGAACCGATCGCTCTCTCGTCGTTTGTCGTCAGTCCGATCATACTCCGACTGGATAGTTTCGGATGAGTCCGACTCAGCTTGCATCTCTTCAGCCAATCGTCGAGCGATACGAGCCCGTGACAATTGACTTAATCCTGGTCCAGGCTCCATGTCATCGTAGCCACCTTCGCCGCCGCCTTTCCCGTGGCTACCTTCGTCTGAAGGTGGACTCCGTTTTACGTCTGCTAAAAAACTTCGCAGGAGAGGATCAGCCTGAGCTATATCCGTACTAGCCAGAATCATCTGAATCTCCGCCGACAACTCGGCAAACTTCTGCGATGTCTTCGAAGAACACAGATAGTCTCGCAACTGACTTTGTTCCTCGGCCGAAAGCGGCTCAACTAAGCCTCGGCTAATCAGCTTAGCAATCGAAATATCGTTACAGTCCATGGTAAAACCCCCGTCAAATGCTATTGGATCGACCACTTGTTGGAGACGCACCTGGCCAAGCCAATCCTCGCCCGATGAAAGCGCGTCCAATAGGTAGACGGAGATAAATCCAATTCCTTACAAATTTCTTCGGAATTTTTTTCCTGAAGTACTCGCATCATGAAAATGGCCGCCTGAACTCGAGGCAACTTGTGCAGGCATTTCAGCACGATATCCCTCAGTTCCCTAGGCTCAGAATTGTCTCGAATGTCAGCGAAACTGTTTTCTCGCCAAGATCCATCGTTATCAAACAGCATTTCTTCCGAGTCGGCTTCGTCGGTCAACGAGACTTTGGAAAGCGTCTCCCAGCGACAACGCAAGCTGTCGTAAATCTTCCGTTTGAGGATGGCAAGCAACCACGTTCTCTCCGAAGCATCACCTCGGAAGTTGTGCCGCTTGCGATAGGCCGACACTAAAGTGTTTTGGACCGTGTCCTCTCCCAGTTCGTGCTGTCGCAGTCGATTGTAGGCAAAGTTGTACAGCAGGTCGCCATAGCGCTCGAGCCATCGCGTGGGCTCCAGCTTGTGGGGCTGAGTGCTCGACGGTTGTTGAGCAACTTCGTCTGCAGTGTCCGAATTGGATTGATTTCGCATCCGCCACTGCCTTTTGCATTGCTACGGCTAATGGATATGAATGCGAATATGAAACCAGCCTGACGGAGCTTTGACAAGCCCCAGTCGAGCTAAAACCTGCCTTTATGAATTTGATCGTATCCAATCCACCACCTTGTCGATGACAACTTCGGCAGCTCCATCGGTACCGGCCCCGCTTGTTGAGCCAACCAGTCGCATGTTGTGGTCGACATTGGGTATAGCCATGTAGGTTCCTTTACCAGCCGATTTTCTATTTACTACTTCCGCCAGCCACTGGTGACCATGCGAGCTGGTAACAATGTCATGTTCGCCCCACAGGGCTAGAACCGGCCCTGGAAAGCTCTCCAAGCTGCCCGCGATATCGGCCTTGCCGAGTTGCTGAAAGAACTTGTAGTGGATGCCAGAAAAATACAGACCTTCCGCCCACGTTGCATCCACCCAATCCATCAACTCTTGGTGCTTTACAGCTAAGTCGTCTGGCGTTAGGTTTTCGTGAATCAAATATTGCCAGCCAGCAGCCTGCTGAGCAACCGCGGCTTCGATCCGAGCGGCTGGAGTAGGTGAGTTCATCATTTGTCGACGGGTGGAACTGGTGAGAAACTCCTGCCAGTTCGGAGCCATGGTACCGAACATCGCGATCCCCTTTGCTGACTCAGCCGAGGCGAGTAGCGGAGCCTGAATTCCACCGATGCTGGCTCCCACTAACCAAATAGACTTATCGTCAACGCGAGAGTGAGTCTTCAGTTGCTTTAGTGCAGCTACGTAGCCATCCATCACGGACTTGAAATCGACATCGCGAACTGGTCCGCCTTCACTGTCTCCACAGCCCGGTTTTTCAACTCGCAGAACTGCGTAACCTTTTCGAGCAAGACCGTATGCCAAGCTTTTCATACCAGTTGGGTCAGCGCTAGGATGTTCGACAAAGGCATTGCCCAAGCCGGAAAGCAGCATAATCGTTGGCAGCTTCGTTGATCCTTTCGGCAGCGTAAGAACTGTTCGCAGTTTGCCGACACTTGTTGCGACATGCCCATAAACAATTTCGAGATCATCGGCTTGTTCGCGAGCCAGTTCCTTAAGTTGGACCTGTTTGCTAACGAGCCTACCATCGCGATAGTACTTCAGTTCAACCTCTTTGCCAGCTCGGAGCGTGCCTACCAGCGCCATAAACCTTTGCACATCAAGGATCTCTTTACCTGCGATACTTTGAATCACATCACCAGCTTGAAGCTTTAAGGCTTCTGCGTTGGAACTCGGCAGAACCTCGATGATTTCGACGCCTCGACCGTTTTTCAAACTTTGCTTCTGTTGAGTGTCTTCCGATACCGGCTGAACCTTTGTTCCCAGCGTTATTCGTCGAGGTAGATCTGAGTCTTGGGCATTCGTGGTGCTTGAGTTGGTTGTCACAGTTGAAATTACCAGAACAATAGGTAACGCAACACAGTTGAACAACTTTGCGAGAGGTCCGCAGCAAAAACGCATATTTAGGCGACTCCAAGAAATGCCAGTCAATGGCAATACTGATGGACGAAAGTTACAGGATGAACGACAACCTGTGTTGCCTCACAACTCAATTTGTTGCGTAGTGGATGAGGTTACGAGTCTCATTCGCGTTTCCTCCCATTGCTGCCTTTCCCTCGAAGCTAACTTCACCGTAGCTACCTTCTGCCGTAGCTACCTTCGCCAGAAGGTGGTTCTTACCTTCCTCTCGCCACATCCTCGCCCACATCCTCAATAACATCGCCAAAAACTGGAACTACCCATACATCCAGAACTTAACCGAGGAGCCGGATTGCCGAGTACGTGAGATCTGGAGCGGAAATTTGGGGGCTTCACTAGTAGGCGGTAAGCTGCTAAAATTCTTCCATCACGCGTCCGTGGCGCAATCGGATACGCATCGGTCTTCGAGTTCGGGGTTAGAGGTTCGAATCCTCTCGGGCGTGCTGCTTAAAAACTAAGCGATTCATTGGGAAACCTGATTACCTGCAATCGTTTTGCATGCGCGTTGTGATCCTATCTACGGTAGTTTACCGGCTTTCATAGGGATGCGTCCATGAAGCGAGTCAGGCATCTTTCTATCTCAACAAAGCCAGCGGCCAGCTGTCCGTTACTCTCTGCAGCAAGGCCTTCCACAGCGATTATCCAGATGAGCAGTAATATCTCCAGTTGCTATCTCGTGAGGCCTACAATCGATCCCAATGTTTTGGCGAGCTCGTCGAACGTTTCAACATAGCGTAATCGGCATGGATTACGCTATGCTTCTTCAGGGGAAGGATTTGAGTAAATAGGTCAAACTCTACCCAGCCTGCAGGCAATGGGTCTCACCAATCCCAACAACCAGAGTTTCACATCGCGTGCAAATGTGAACTAACCAAGCTCAGACCTAGAATTATCGTCGATCTCTGTAGCACGCCAGCTCGTTGTTAGACATTGCCTTGAACGCGAAAAGCACGCATGCTCGCTAAGAGGATAACTTCATCCATTAAACAGATGACACAGAAGTATTGTCGAAACCAATGCTCTCTATTTTGAACCCCTTTAAGATCTCACAAATCGGACTCCGAAGTCGATATTCAGTTTGGATGACTAGTTGACCTTTCACTTGCACTTAGTCTCCAAATTGCTTGACTTGAGAATCCAAACTGCTGATGATGTACTAGCTCCAGTTTGTGATACGGTCGAGCTCACCGAATGGTATTCTCTCAACAACTTGAAAATACTGCGGCCAAATCTTCAGGCCTACAGAGCCGACAAAGGACGGTTTCTGGAGCTTCGTTTTTGCTGATTGGCGCATGTTGCCTAATTTTGTTGTCAACACAAGATGCGCTAGCTTCCTGTGGCGACCACCTGCAACAATCCGTTCACTTCGGTATCAATCGAATCAAAAGCGATTCTCGGCTGCCGGTCAAATGTATCCATTGCAGTGGTCGGTCCGATGCTCCCATACCGCTGCCGTTGCGAATTACCGATCGCCTGGAAAAGGATGCAGCCAACGTTTTCGAATTACTTGAGGCGAAGTCAGATTCGAGTGATTCTGTTGACAATTTGCTTCAACTCTTTGCAGCGCAGTGTTTTCACGAGGTATCTACACCTCCACCGAAGTTCTCCGTTTTTGCTTAATGGACGAACTGAAGGTATTGGTTTAAATCAACTGATGCCTGGTTGCGCATCGACATTCTACGAAATTGCTCAAGGAATTGATCTCTGCCCCGAGTTCAGTTGAAGCAAAATCATAGGAAGTTCATTCCCCAATTGCATAACGAGCGATTGCTACGTATTGGGAAACTGTACTCATTGCCTGCTACGTTAGTGGGCCATCACTTCTTCGGACTATCATTCATGAATCTATATCAGTCTATTAAACCAGAAAAACGCGCAAAAACAGGATTTACACTTGTCGAGCTGTTAGTGGTGATCGCCATTATTGGGATCTTGGTGGGGCTACTGCTACCTGCAGTTCAAGCAGCTAGAGAAGCTGCTAGGAGGATGCAATGTACCAACAATCTCAAACAGATTGCCTTAGCAGTTCATAACTATCACGACACACACGGAAGATTGCCTCCTGGTCGTTGGGGCGGAACAGGCGGTAAGGTGTGGGGCCCGCACAGCCTGATTTTGCCCTTTATCGAACAGGGAAATGTCTATGATCGTATCGACTTCGGCAATCTGTGGAGTGCAGCTTCTAATGCTCCAGTTCGAGCGATCGAAATTGCTACCTATCTGTGCCCTTCGGATCCTCAGACCAATCTACCTGCGGGTTGGGCTGGCACGAATTACCACGGCAACGAAGGAAATCATCCAGTTCAACACACGGGAACTTTTTGTCACTCCAATCCTGTTCCCGTAATGCGACTCAAAGACATTACAGATGGCTTAAGTAACACCGCAGCGTTTAGCGAGAGGTTCAAAGGCGATTTCAGCAATGCAATCATCACGGAGAAGTCCGACATCTTTGCTCCCGGAGGAGTACCGCAAACGCCCGACGATGCAATGAGTGCTTGTCGTTCATTCGTCCCCTCACTTTCCAATCAATTCCAGTCCAACAGCGGCGCGCCCTGGCTTGCAGGCACTGCGGACAATTTTACTGGATATCTACATATAGCTCCCCCTGGCGAACGAAGTTGTCACTTTCCTCCAGGCTCGCAAATGCGAACCGCAAATTCTGCTCATTCAGGTGGTGTCAATGTGTCGCGTTGCGATGGCTCCGTTTCCTTTGTGGCGAAAACCATCGAAGTGAATGCTTGGCGTGCGATCGGCTCTAGAAACGGCGGCGAGGTTATCAATGAGCCAAACTAGAATCCTTCAATTCACCATCCTTGCAACGTGCTTATTGGGCTGTAGCAACTCGCTACCGGCTCCAGCAAACTCAGAAATTGCAGTCGAGTCCCTTAAGAAAGCTCTGAGCGCTTGGCAGTCGGGAGCATCAGCGGAAAGTCTACAGCCGATGTCTCCCCCGATCTATTTCAACGATCAGTTGTGGAAAAACGGCCATCAATTGTCGAACTTCACCATGGATGAAGGTTCAGCCAATGGACAAGGGTGGAATTGTGAAGCCACCTTAGAAGTTCAAATCGATGGTAAACAGAAAAAGGTGAAGGTTAATTATCAAATCGACACCAGTCCCGTCATCGTCATTGTCCAACAACCCTAAGTCATCCAAATCAAGAATTCCAATAATGTTAAGAACAATAATCATCTGCTTTCTAACGGTGCAGCTCGCCTCTAACTTTGTTGAGATTGCGGTCAGTCAAGAACCGACCTCCGCGCGACCGGTCAATGACTGGATTCGCACCGGGAAGTCTCGCTTCAATAGCGCGGAAGTTATCTCAAAGTATGATCGCAATGGCGATCAACAGATTTCAGTTGATGAATGGCCTCTGAAACGAGAAATATTCGATCGCATTGATCGTGATTGGAGTGGAACGCTCAGCGCGGTGGATTTCGAATGGTCCAAGGATGGAGTATTGGGAAAGCAAAAAGAAACTACTTTCGCTCTTTTCAAATCTGTAGATACGGATAGCAACGGTCGAATCTCTGCAGAGGAATGGAAATCGCTTTTTGAGAAAGGCAGTGGCGATCTCGAGTATCTTAATGAAGAACGACTGGAACAGTTGATCTACCAACCTCGGGTTATTAAAACAGCCAAAGAGGAGACCCTGAGAAAAGGACGGACAGAGTATTCGCCAACCAGTCTTGCGGCTATGCCGGTACCGCAACCAGGACAAGTGGCTCCCGATTTTGAACTTAGCTCTCCAGATGGTTCGAGGACAGTTCGACTCTCTCAGTTTCGAGGAAACAAACCGGTTGTATTAGTTTTTGGTTGTTACACCTGCGGTAACTATCGAACCTATTCTTCGTCGATTGAAGAACTGTACGAATTCTGGAGCCCAGATGTTGAGTTTCTTCGAGTATATGTCCGAGAAGCACATCCGACCGATGACTCAAAACCTGCAACATCCACTAACAAACAAGCAGGGATTTTGTTCAAACAACCCGAGACTCTGAAGGAACGTTGTCAGATCGCAACTCAGTTCACTGCTTCCATGAATATTACTACACCGATCGTTGTCGATGGAATCGATAATCAGGTAGGTCAAGACTATGGAGCTTGGCCCGATCGATTGTACATAATTGACCGCAATGGTGTGGTTGCTTTTACAGGCGGTCCTGGACCATTTGGTTTCAACCCGCGTGAAATGGAACAGTCGCTGGTAATGCTCACGTTAGATGAAGTAGCCAAGTTGCCAAAGTAATCGTGCTTCCGCTCGTAGATTTGATACACATCGCAGTCCTTGTGTTGATCGGAGGAATTATGTTCAACTTTCGAGGTTGTTTAGTCGGTCTGCTTTCCTGTTTTGCGACTTCCGTTAGCCTGGGTCAGAATCTGCTTGAAAGAGAATCGGACTTTCTGAAGAGTCCACCACTGGTAGGTGCGCCGATGCCTGAGGTTTCCGTGTTTCTGTCGGATGGCACGACGTTCAATACAGCCAATTTGAAAGGCAAATACACCGTTTTGACCTTTGGTTGTTTGACTTGCCCACCATCTATGTGGAATATCGCGGAGTTGGAAGCGGTTCACAGGGATTATCATGCGAAAGGTGTGAACTTTTACTTCATTTACAAGTCACTGGCGCATCCAGAACTGGCTGGCGGCTTTGTTCAACCATTCACTCTTGAAGAGCGGTTAGGCCAGGCGCGACGAGCTATCGAGCAATTTGGCACTCAAATACCTTGGCTAGTGGATGCAATGGATAATCGACTAAAACGGGCCTTAGGCGATCGACCCAACTCTCAGTTCTTAATCGATCCTCAAGGAGTTGTTATTCGCAAAAGAGCTTGGAGCAACCCATCTCAAGTGCGGACCGATCTGGAAGAACTCGTTGGTCGCTCGTCGAAACTTACTCGAGCAGACGAGTTGGGCCTCAAACTCGCTCTACCGCCTGAGCAGGGCAACACTCAAAGCAAGGTTTCCAAAGTTCCAAGAACTCGAATGGTGCCTTTACAAATCGAACCGCAGATAGACAAGAATGGCACTCCATTTTTTGCGAAACTGCGGGCCGAGGCGAGCCAAAAGTTAGTATTCGATGGCAAAGGTGAATTGTACATTGGCTTCCACTTAGACCCGCTTTACGGTAGTAAATGGAATAATTTAGGCGGTGAGGTTAGTGTTCAGCTAAATGCTAATGAACACGTCAAGCTTGAACCCAAGGACTTTGTCTCCCCAAAAACGACCGAAGCAATTGATCATGCGCCACGGGAGTTTCAAGTTTCCGTAGATTCCTGGCCCAAGGACGAAGTCGTAAAACTAATGGTGCGCTACTACGTTTGCGATAATAAGGAAACATGCCACGCGGTCGTGCAAGAATACTTGATTCGGCTGAGTCGAGACATCGATGGCGGTGGTGCTCGCGGTGCTACAGCGGGTTATTGGGACGCTAAGGAGTTTACAGATCGACTCTTGTTGGGTGATTCCAATGCAGATGGAAAGATAGTGCGTACCGAGGCTGCAGGAATTATTCTGCCTCACTTTGATCGCTTAGATCGTGATAAAGATGGAGCGCTTGATAAAGAGGAGATGAATGAAGTCTCAAATTGGTTGAACCACTTTCACCAACCATTCATGATCAAGCCATGAAATCTAATATCTTGCAACTCAGCCATCGTTGATTCACTCAGGGCCATTCTCCCGATTCGTCGTGACAGGTACTTCAATTCGATCATTTGGAGGTTGATGAAAGACGGGCTGGCGGCTAGCTGGTGGGCGGGATTTTTTCTAAGATGAAGCTGCGGAAGGCGCCTGGGGAAAGGGCGATCAATTCGTCCCCGTCGGGATGAGGGCGAGCGGTGGCAAAGTCTCCTAAACGGCTGCCCCACATGATCTGCAGGCACTCGCCCGACTGCGTGCCCCACAGACGCAGCGTATGGTCATCCGACGGTCGCTGGCGGCTCATTTTGCCTCGCACCTTCGAAGCCACAGGTGCGCTTAAGGACATCCCTCCGGACGACTACCTAAAGCCATATCTCATCGAAGCGCTCAAGGCTGCGCAACCCATGCTTTACGATCTCGAATCCGACCCGAAGGAGGAAACCAACGTCTTCGGCCAGCATCCCGACACTGTGGCGACCCTGCGCGATAAACTCGATAACCACTGGACACTGGAGCCCAATCAAATTGCTAAACATCCGGATTGACTAGCAATGCTTCAATCCTGGCAACTACTTCGGACAACTCGTAGTCGGAGACTCTATGAATAAATCGGATGTTTCGAGCTTTCCAATCGACGTTGCGCAGGTGATCGGCAAGTACGACTCCGGAACTTCCGTCACCACTGGCGATCGCTACTTCAAATGGGTAGCCTTTTGCTTGGCGCGTCGCTTGACAAAGGACGCAAAGCCCCGTTTTGCGGTTGTAGCTTTTGGGGCTAACAACAAGAGCAGGCCGACGCCCCGCCTGTTCATGACCAGACGTTGGACTCAGCGAAATCCAGACAAAATCGCCTCGGTCTGGAACGTAATTTTGCGGCTTCCGTTTCAATCGACAATCTCCCGACCAACATCGACTCCAAAGTCGGTTTCCCCGTGTAACTGGGACGGTTTGCAGTCCTTCAGCAGCCGCACCGAGGCTGAGTTTAGGCGATCTATCCGGTCGGACAATGAGTACTCCGTCTTGAACACTCAATTCCACCTCCGTCCCTTGCGCGACGTCAATTTGTCCCGCCAACGATTGCGGGATTCGCAAAGCGAGGCTGTTGCCCCATTTTTGTACCGTGGCCATCGCTCACCTCCATTTTTGATTGTAGATACATTGAATATACATGCCGGCCTGATTGCAATCAAGTCCGAGTTCAGACGATCGCAATCGATGGCAAAAGAAGGAAATCCATAAGTCAGGAATCAAGGTCCAGTTCACTCGCGGCGAATGGCAGCTCATGCGGCTAACGTTCGCAGGAGAAGCACGGACTGTTCAGTGCGCAGGTGCTGAACTGACGGCTCGAAATCCTGTCTTCGCTGAACGCAAAGAACTGGTCAACTTCATTGCCTTTGCAGGAGAAGTCGGCGTGAAGCAGGTTCGAGTTTCAGCAGCAAAGTAAAGCATCTTGAGTTAAACGAACGCTTCATCACAAAAAAACTGCCGAAACGGAGTAATGGTCGACAAGGACGCAGTCTTGTCCAGCACTGCAAAGTAGACCGTATCGAATGCGTGTTGGTACACTTGGCTGCGAAGCTGTTTGGAGAACCATCGGGCCACATCGCCAGGTTCATTCCGAAAGACTCCACATCCCCAGGCACCAAGTACAAGGCGACGATAGCCTCGCACGACAGCAATCGCCAAAATTCGATCAATACGATCCAACATGGTCGACTCGACTTCCTTCAAGCATTCAGGTTCGTGGTCGCACACAGCACCTCGATTCACCGCCGGGGATGTAATGATTGACACTTCGTAAGGGTTGTCGATTAGATCGTCATCATCATTTCGAAAGACTGGAACTGCAGGAGAGTAGATCATGTGGTGTGTGTATAGACTGGTGCCACAGTGTCGATTCGTCTCGTAGTATTTAGTGATTCGATTGATGCTCCCATACAAGCCCGATGCTCGAGCTAAGCATTCCTCTTGGGCTTGGCTTCCAGAAATGAAACCACCACCTGGGTTCTTGGCAGAGGCAAAGTTGAGACATAAAACTGGCGAAGCGTCCTTATCCAGCAACTCCTTCGCCGCAGCAAAAGTTGTGGTATTGTTGACTAGATATTTGGTCTTAGTTGTTTCAGTTTGCTTTGCTAGGATCTCGTTTCGCTGACGGAATAGTTCATCGAAAGACATTGGATCGTAATGAAAGGTGCCCGAAATCATCTCGCGAATGGCTGCGGCGATCGTAACAACCTGCCCGCTCGAATCTGTGTACTTTCCCGACTCGATTATCTTAATTGTTTCGGCGGCTATAGTTGCGCGTTTGGTCCGACTGGCCACGGTCATTCTCCTGACCAAAAATGATCTTTAAGGAAATTCGATAAAGCGAGCAGGCACATGATCAGTCAGCCAAACATCGTTGGCCGTAACGAAGAACTCAAACCCTTCGCTTGCCATTTTCTGGGCACATATGCGCAGAATCACAGGCGACCCTCGCCTTGCTCCGACGGACTTGGCCGTTGATTCATCGGAGTGCATGTGGACGTGATGCCGCTTCATCTTCTTGAGCCCTTCACGTCGAATACTCTCGACAGCGGCAGTCGGCGTTCCGTGTAGCAGAAATTCTGGAGGTTGAGCCGATTCGTATCCCAGCTCCACTTCAACTGAGTGGCCTTGCCGAGCACGAATCATCAGGCCATCTTGGCTAAAGGCAAACCGCTGTTTGTCATTGGATGCGACAACGTGGTCCAGTATTTCTCGCGTAATAGCCTGCCTGTGTAATTGCATCGCAGTTAGAAGTTCTTCAACGGACGTCCAGCCTGCATCATCTAAAGTGATGCCAATCGTTTCAGGTTGATGGCGCAATACTAAACTCAGGAACTTGCTGATCCTCCGAGTCTCTTTTTCATTCACGGTCATTTTCTTTCTTTAGGGTTTCATCGCTGTGAGTCACCTCGACTCCAGCGCTCTTCATTTCCTTAATAGCCCGCTCTATATCACCCTCGCGCAAATCAACACCTCTACAACCATCGAGGATCAAACTTGTCCGAAAGCCTTCACGAATGGAATCCAAGGCGGTGAAGCGAACGCAGTAGTCGGTGGCTAAGCCCATCACATACACATGTCCGACCCGCTGGTCACGTAAGAATTCTGCTAAACCTGTCCCGCGGCGATGCCCGTTGTCGTAGAACGCGCTGTAGCTATCGATGCCCTTGTCCGTTCCCTTTTGAATGACACGATCAATGCCTGACAGGTTCAACTTTTCAACTAGTGCCGCCCCACAAGATCCTTGAATGCAATGATCGGGCCAAGCGATCTGCTGTAGTCCGTTCAGGTAGAATGTCTGCCCAATATCCAGGTCACGATGCCGACTTGCAAAACTCTGGTGATCGGGCGGATGCCAATCCTGTGAAGCCACAACCAAATCGAAATTCGGCATTATGCGATTGGCAACGTCAATCACGGCAAAGCCGTCGGGAACCGCCAGTGAGCCTCCCTTAACAAAGTCGTTTTGCAAGTCGACCAACAACAATGCGCGACGTTTCTCTTGGCTCAAGCTAGATTTCAAAATTGGCTCCCGATTTCAACATTTGTTGGTATCTTTGCTTGTTGAACTTGTACAGCCGAGCGGCACGATGCGACACGTCTGTTTCGACTTCATCCAACTCTTGAAGAATATCCATACTTAGCAACTTCTTCCTGAAATTGCGTTTATCCAATGTCCGATCGAGAATGATCTCGTACAGCGACTGCAACTGAGTCAGCGTGAACTTGCGCGGCAGCAACTCAAAGCCGATTGGCTGATATCGAATTTTGTTCTGCAAGCGTTCATAGGCCGCTTCAAGGATACGATCATGATCAAAGGCTAGCGCTGGTAGATCGTGTAAGCCGAACCAAGCAGCACTACGAGCATCTGTGGCCGCTTGGACTCGATGTTCGGACAATCGTACCAAAGCATACCAGGCTACAGTGATCACACGTTCGCGAGGGTCGCGATCGAGATCACCGAACGTGTAGAGCTGTTCTAGGTAAACTTTGTCGAGTCCCGTTTCTTCCTGAAGTTCGCGCCTGGCGGCTTCTTCGACTGTCTCGTCGAGGCGAACGAAACCGCCTGGCAGAGCCCATTTCCCAGCAAACGGTTCCAGCTCACGTTCAATTAGCATTACCTTGAGTTCTGTCTCATCCAGCCCAAAGACGACGCAATCAACCGTCAGAGCAGCTCTAGGATATTCGTAGTGGTATCGCATGTTTTTTCTCGCTTTCTCGTATCCAGGTTCAGCCGGCTCACTGAGTACGCACTGTCTTCGAGGCTCCGCCTCACTTCTTCGGCCTCACTTATGCATCCGTGCAGCCTTGATCATGCCAACCTTCAACTCGTAAAGCTGCTGTTCAAGTCCAACGGGATATGCATGCGAGTGATCAAATCGCAAAATACTGTGGTGAAAACACTTTAGTTGGTTCAATGTGCGTATTCGGATTTCGGAAATCGACGGAAGTTCGGCAATCACTTTTCCATCGCAAATCATTGGCTGTAGCAAGTCTTCGCTTGCGATATCTACCGCGACCGCGCGCTGTCTGGTAGCATCCAACGGATCGACCATCACGCTGTTGCTGGGCAGTTTTTCAAGCTCGTTGTAAATCATGTCAGCGGTCGCTTGTCCATCATCATTGAAAAATCGCCTTACTTGCAAAATGCCTGGAGTCGAAGTCTTGATCATCTGCTCGGACAACTTGAGCTTCGGTTGCCAAACGCCAGAGTGGTCTTCAATAGCACTCAACTTGTAGACTCCGCCAAGTGCAGGCTGGTCGTAGGCTGTTACCAGTTTTGTTCCTACACCCCAAATGCAAATTGCCGCACCTTGCTCCTTGAGGCTAGCGATCAAACGTTCGTCCAGGTCGTTGCTGGCAACGATGGCAGCGTCTTGAAACCCTGCTTCATCCAGCAACTTGCGAGCTTCAATACTCAGATAGGCAAGGTCGCCAGAATCTAATCGTATGCCAACCATACGGTGGCCGGTTTCACGCAGACGTTTTCCAACAGTGATAGCGTGGCGAACACCATCGAGAGTGTTGTACGTGTCGACCAGAAAAACACAGTTGTTTGGCATAGCGTGGGCGTATGCGTCAAATGCCTCCAATTCCGTGTCGAAGGACATTACCCAACTGTGAGCATGAGTTCCCTTGACTGGGATTCCGAACAGCTTTCCTGCTAAGACGTTCGACGTTGCTGCACATCCGCCGATATAAGCAGCGCGACTAGCCGCCAGTGCTCCGTCGACCCCCTGTGCTCGCCGCAACCCAAATTCGAGCACAGCATCGCCTTTCGCAGCTCGAACAATGCGAGATGCTTTGGTTGCAATCAGCGACTGAAAATTGATGATGTTTAGCAGTGCGGTCTCAAGGAGTTGGCAATGCAAAATGGGACCGCGCACTCGCAGTAGCGGTTCATGAGGGAACACTACAGTGCCTTCGGGTATCGCATCGATATCCAGCGTCAGCTCTAAGCTGTGCAGATATTCTAGGAACTCGCCTTCAAACAACGGTTGATTGTCGTTTCCCTGAAGCGTTGCCAGGAACGCCACATCTTCGGAGGTGAAATGAAACGAGCGTACAAACTCCAGCGCCGGTCCCAACCCTGCGGCAATTGTATAGCCACCTTGAAATGGGTTGCTGCGAAAGAACATATTAAAGACTGCTTGCTGCTCGGCCTTTCCTTGCTTCCAATAGCCGTAGGCCATGGTCAATTGATACAAATCGGTAAGCAGCGACAGCGATGAAGAGTTTGAGCGATCCATTATCGGTCTCCAGTTAGTGTAAGTAATACACTAACTAGCATGCCCGGTCAAGCGGGAGAGAAGGTGGGGATATTTGAGATATTGGAAGGCCTCGCGACTACCTACCAAACTCATTCACCCATGAGACAAGCTCATGGGGGCTGTAAAAAGATATGTGGGATAAAGAGGGCTCTGCCTGGGAACGAGGGGGCGATAGAGGGCAGAGCCTGGGAACGAGGGGAACGGCTAATTAGATTTACCGATGCAGAACATGTATTCTTGGCGGTTACCTGCTTCCATGATGGTCGCTCGATAGAAGATTTGGCTGCCCACAATAACTGGTGTGGCAAGCACCTCTTCGCCGAGCTTGTTCTTTTGTAGCAGGTCGAATTTTTCGCTGCTCGCGTGAAACACGAATGTCTCGCCAGACTCATTGGTAGCGAAAATAACATCGCCTACCATTACGGGCGAGGCCGAAAACGTGCCGCCAAGACGTCCCTTCCACATCTCTTTACCACTATCTGATTTCCAGCAGGCGGCGATTCCCGCATCCAACACACCGAACAGATATCCATCACGGCAAAGTAGCGACGGAACGTAAACCCGCTCCCCAATCTCCCATTCCACTTTGGCGCTTCCATCGGCACGAACCGCCGAGATGTGATTCTTCGGATAGCCGCCGCTGGTGAATATTCGTTGGCCGTCCGTTACCGTTGACGTAACACATTCGGTCGTGGCCCCCTCAACCTCCCACAACGTCTTGCCGGTGAGCGGATCGAGACTAAGGGTCTGATCACAGCCTATGATTATCAACTGATCGCGACCGGCAACATTCAAAACTGTGGGGGACGGATAGTTCGGTTTGGTAGGCCGATCACGCTTCCAAACAACTTCGCCATTGCGACGATCCAAGGCCGCTATCGCGCCGCCGCCTTTGTTATCCGAATTGATGAACACCAGGTTTTGGTAGACGGTAGGCGAACTTCCATATCCTTGGTGTTCGACGTACTTGCTAATTTCACGTTGCCACAGCTTCTTTCCATTTAAGTCAATTGCTGTAGCGACAAGTGCATCGGAGTTGGCGAAATTTACAATCAGACGCTCGCCGTCCCAAGCGGGTGTCGTGGAAGCTGAAGTCGACTTTGAATTCTTCCGCATTCCACCGCTTTCATGAATCACAGATGTCCAAAGCTGCTTGCCGGACTTGCGATCCAAGCAGACAACGGATTGGCTTCCCAGCTTTTCGTCACTGGTGACCAAGGCGACTCGATCTCCAAAGATGATTGGCGAACCGTAGCCGCGACCGGCGATAGGCGATTTCCACACGATATTCTCTGCCTCACTCCACTGCTGGGGTGGACGTTGAGCGGGATTGGCTTGGCCGTTGCGGTGTGGCCCTCGCCACCAAGGCCAGTCGGTCTCAGCAATTTTGAATCCGTCGCTGACGGGCTGGTCAGCAATTACGGGTACTCCAGCGGCAAACAACGTTAAGGACAGCAATGAACTGAGAATGAGTTTTTTTGAGCTTGCTTTGCACATCATCGGATTCTGTCAATGGAGTTGGGACTTTCATTTTTCACCACACGGCACGATATCCCAGCCTTTGGTCAACTTCAAGCAGGCAGTAAGCAGCTCGAATCAATCTTTACCGAACTTCAGCAATCATTTTTTGTCTTTTTGGAATGCTCCAATCCGTGGCGAGAATGACTTAGAATGGAAACGAGCCCGCTCGTGGAACGGTGAAGTAACTTCAGTAATAGCCTGTGAAGCTTGTCGCTCGTTGCTTCCGATTTTTCCCGAGCGGGCTTGCTTCTACTAAAGAGGACGCCTAGCGGTTGCTCGCCGTTGGCTTCGATCCGGCTGACGGCAGGAGTGTCCGTTCTTCGAAGTTGACGGGCAAGAGTGCCCATCCTACGTTTCGCGAGCGAGTTCGAATGAAAAACATCAACACGTTGAACGAACGATACGCCTTAATGCGAGAGCGCAGTGAGCGCGAGGATGTCATGATGTTTCTCAACGCTTGTTTTGCGGCTACCAATCAATCCGAGTTCTACGTTGACCAATTCACGCAATCTGTTTCGATCGACTTCTTGCATCGCTACGTTTTGGCAAACTATCGAAGGATTTACGCGAGAACTCTTGCCTGTGGCATCAACCATTCCAATCAGCAGGCCATTATCGTCAACCTATTGGCCGCAGGAGCCCCCAACAATCTTGCACAGCGAGAAGAAGAGGGGAAGCTTATTGCCAAGGCGCTGCGATTATTGCCTGCGAATCGGGCTTACCAAGTTCTGACCCGTTTAACAAAACGCAAGATCAACAATCGTCGGACAAAGGCTGTGGTCAAGAGTTTTTTGGCGTCTCGAAGGGACTTGGTATTTGATGCTGTAAAGTATCGCCACAGCTTTCGAAGTGCGGCAATGCACTCCCATCTGAGTCTTCCGAAAGAATTCAGCAATTTCTTTTTTGAGCTTAAGCGTCCCCAATCATTCATCACGCCACTATTTGAGCAGTTTCGAGCAGCGCACTACAGCGCGGCTGCGATCTATGACTTGCCATATTCCGTGACTGAATCGTTGGCCAATCGGCACAAGATCCCAAGAGCCGAATTCTTGAAGCGGATTACTCCTAAGATGACCGCAAACGAGAAGTTGCGATTGCAAACGTCGGCTGCTGAGGAAAACGTTCAGCTTGGATTTAACCTCGCTCAAGCGCCACTGACTCGACTGGCTCTATATGTACTATCATTGCCACAATCTCAACGAGCAGATCGCCAGGTCGAGTTGGAAAACGCATTGAAGCACTCCGCAGTTCGAGCGGTGGAGCGCAGTACAGCTAGTCAGAACTTAGGTCGCGTCGCAGCCGTACTGGACCGAAGCTACTCATCCGGCGGCTCGCGTCAGAAAAGAAATCGACCGCTGGCTGTTGCCATGGCCACAGGGTATCTGCTTCAAGAGTTATCGACAGAGACTCTTCAGCTTTGGGCACCGGGCTTGCCTCAGGAGACTTCAAGCCTATTGGTTCATTCCCAAGGTCAAACGTCGTTGGCTTCAGCGATTCTCGATGCGCTCGACTGGCAACCAGACTGGTTAGTGATCGTGTCCGACGGCTACGAAAATGATCCACCTGGGGTTGCGGACTCCATTGCTCAGGCCTACCAAAAGCTTGGCGACAGCGTGAAGCCCGTTCTTTGGCTACATTGCAATCCAGTCTTCGACGGCCAGCACTATGCTCCAAGGCGTTTAGGAAAGACTATCCCAACGATTGGTCTACGCGATGCGGAAGATCTAATGATCATGATTCAGTTTGTCAATTTTGTTACGGGCGCAGCGTCGCTCGAGCAATTGGAACAAAGGCTAGCGAGTATATCACACGCCTTTTTGGACATTGCTGAGTGAGAAGAAAATGAGCAAGCGATACAAACTGGATGAACTTTCGCTTCAAGGCACGATGGTCGCCCCGCCTCAAGTGCTGGGTACAGTGCGTTTGGTCCCCATCATTCGCAACAACATCGCCGAGGACCTGAGGCTTGCCAAGCGAAGTAATGATCAGGGAGCATGTACCGTTGCGGTCACGCCTAATATTGAATATTCCACCTATGTCCCTCACGCTTTAGTTGCTCGATGGAATAACGCATCTGAAGAAAGCTATTCCTTTGGAACTCAATTGAACTCGCCAAATAGTACATCGAAGTCTAAGGCGAGCAGCTCGAAGGACTTTCTTCAAGGCTCATATCATCGTATGCGGAAGCGCACGGATGCTAACGAACTACGATTTCTTCCACTGCATGTTGCCATGGAGGGATTTCTGTCGCTTCACTTTGGCGGTCCATCACTGGCTTGGGAGGAGTACTCAAGAGTTGCCAAGCGGGATGGATTGAGCCCTCGGACTGAGCACGTCCGACACGGATACAGCATCGTCGGTTTAGAGGATGCTTTACGGTTGTTCGAAATTCACATCAACCAAGTGGGTGTCTTGTTGTTCGTGGGGGATGTATTCACCGCGGCTTTTATCTGCCCTCACCCTGACGACTATCGGCAGCTTCACGAAACGATCATTACAGACTTCTTTAGCGAGCAGGTCTTGTATGATGGCCTTTACGCGACAGAAAACTGTTACCATCCAGAACATGTTCGAGCTGAGAGTGTTCAGAGTCTGACGGATCTGCGAATTGAAGTGGAACGAGTTCGGCGTCAATGGTCAGAGGTTCAGCACTTTGAAGCCGCACAGCTTTTGTCAAGGCAGCTAGATGTTCAATCCGTTTACCAGCTAGGCCCCTTTGAGCTTGGCCGGTTCATGACAGACCTTGATCCCAAAAGTGAGAATCACATCGGGGAGTTCATTCGTAGGGCTGACGGAACTCTGGAGTATCTCAAGACCTATCGACTGTCGGCTGCTCAATGTCGTCGCGCCTACTTGATTAAGAGCTTAGGCGAGGCGCAATGGAACTTGGAACTCTGTGCAAGCAGGTTAGCCTGTTCGCGCGACGAACTGATTTTGCGGATCGAGAAAGCTGGCCTGGGCTATCTGCTGCATCAGCATGTATTGGACGCCGTTCATAAGGCGAGTCGAAAAAGGTGATGTGTGGCCCCGTGCGAGCTTGCCTGGCATGAGCCAAAGTTTGGTGGCTAGAACCCACCAACGCGGGAATGAAGGTAATGGGAGATGTTGGAAGATGCTCGCGATCTAGCTACCAAGCTGATTCCCCTCTGAGACAAGCTCATGGGGGTCTATTTATATGCAAAGCCTTAGAACGAGTGATTTCTCTACCGGCGATCAGCGAGAACTATCGGTTTATTTGACACTTCTCGCTGATCGCCGGTGTCTTGTTCCCGGGCTCTGCCTGGGAACCATATGTCTTGCAGGCTCCGCCTGCCGTTTTTGTTCGCCGCGATCGGCGGATCAAGGACAGTAGCGAGGCGGAGCCTCGAAGACGGTGCGTTCCAAGGCAGAGCCTTGGAACGAGTGATTTCTCTACCAGCGATTAGCGAAAAGTATCAGTTTCATTTTTTATTTAAGGCGTGTGAAAGATCAGGTCTAGCCGCTAAAATCTATGGCAACCATGCCTCACCCACCCCCTGATCCTGACGACGCGATTCGCGAAGCAGACAAAACAGGAAACGTCGTTCTCGTCGCCAGTGTTTCTGCGACAGGTGCCGCGAAGCTTTCAATGTAAATTTCTCCACGCATCATCCCTTATGCCACCAAACCCTCTAAGCCAGCCTCGCTACATCCCACAAGTGATGGTGTCCAGCACCTTTACCGATTTGCAAGAACATCGTGCCGCGCTCATTGACGCCATCCATGCGCACGATTTGCATGCGAAGGTGATGGAGAATGACTCTGCTCGTCTCGTCGATGTGATCGACTCCTCACTCCAGATGGTGCGCGAGAGCGCGGCTTACATCGGTGTCATCAGCCTGAAATACGGGCAGACACCTGAATGTCCGATTCGCAATCCAGATAAGCTTTCCATCACCGAATTGGAGTTCAACGAAGCGCAGCAGCTTGGGCGGCCAATCCTGCTGTTCATCATGGGCGATGATCATCCGGTGAAGAAAGCCGACATCGAAAAGAATAAGAGCAAGGAAAAAAAGCTGAACGCTTTCCGGGAGCGAGCCAAGAAAGCATCGGCGGATTCGAAAGTGCACCGCGTCTATGCGGTCTTCAACAGCCTCGAAGAGTTTAAGGATAGTCTTGGTTCTTCGCTCGCCGAACTGAAAACGCATCTCGAGTCGGGAGTAGTTGATACTTCTGAAGACGAGTCCCCAAATGACAAGAACAAAACCATTCCCACGCCGCCAGACTTCTACGCCGAGCCCGACTACATCGGCTCGCACAAGTTTGTCGGTCGCGCGGCTGAGCTGCAAGTCTTATCCGACTGGGCCAACCCGGCCGATCCGACCAACCTTCTCCTATTCGAAGCGATCGGCGGCAATGGCAAGAGCATGCTCACTTGGGAGTGGACGACCAATCCTCGGCATGCCCTCGCCGCGCGCCCGGCGGACAAAGCCTGGGCCGGACGCTTTTGGTATTCGTTCTACGAGGGCGGTGCGAGCATGGAGGACTTCTGCCAGCGCGCCCTCGCCTACATGACGGGTCGCCCGCTAGAGGATTTCGCGAAAAAGAAAACCGCCGAGCTGAAGGAGGAACTGCTCGCCCAGCTTCACGCCCGACCCTGGCTGTTGATCCTCGATGGACTCGAGCGCATCCTGGTCGCATACCATCGGATTGATGCCGCCGAAGTGCCTGACGAGGAGGCGAATAGTCCAACCGACAAAATCGTCAACCGCAATCCTTGTGATGCCATCCGCGACGAGGACAACGATCTGCTCCGCGCACTCGCCGCGGCCGACCCGTCGAAGTTGCTAGTCAGCTCCCGCCTCACCCCACGCGTCCTGCTGAATCCCTCCGGCCAGACCATTTCTGGTGCGAAGCGCATCTCTCTCCCTGGTTTGCGTCCACCGGATGCCGAGGCCCTCCTGCGCTCCTGCGGCATTGAGGGGAGAAGCGAAGCTATCCAGAGTTACCTCATCGCCAACTGCGATAACCATCCGCTGGTCATCGGCATCCTCGGCGGCCTCATTGTGAACTACTTGCCCGCGCGGGGAGACTTCGACGCTTGGTCCACCGCCGCCGACGGCGGAGCCGCACTCGACCTCGCCAGCCTCGACATCATCCAGCGCCGCAACCACATCCTTGAGGCTGCGATCCAAGAGCTGCCCGACGCCAGCCGCCAACTCCTCTCCACCCTCGCCCTGCTCACCGACTCAGTGGACTACGAGACGCTCAAAGCCTTCAATCCCCACCTGCCGCCGGAGCCAAAGAAGCTGGAAGCGACCGTCAAGGAGTTGGAGCAGCGCGGCCTGCTGCAATGGGATGGCCGCACGCGGAAGTATGACCTCCACCCCGTTGTCCGCGGCGTCGCCTCGGGCGCAATGGCGGTCGCCGACCGCCAGCGCCACGGCCAGCGCGTTGTGGACCACTTCACCGCCCAACCCCATCGCCCCTACGAGGAAGCCGAGGCGATGGAGGACGTGCGCAGCGGCCTGCACGTCGTCCGCACCCTGCTCAAGCTCGGCCACTACCAGCAGGCGGCGGATGCCTATCGAGGTGATTTGTCGAATGCGCTCCTTTTCAACCTTGATGCCTATGCCGAGACCTTGTCCTTGCTGAAGCCCTTCTTCCCCACTGGCTGGAGCGAGCTGCCGAAGGAGGTGGACGCAAATCATGGGTCCTATCTGGCGAATAACGCAGCTTTCGCCTTGGATTCTTGCGGTGAACCGGCTGCCGCCCTCGCAGCTTTCGCCGCTGCCCTACGTGCCGACTTGCAAGCCGAAGATTGGACGTACACGGCAGATTCGCTCCACAACATCTCGGCCAATCTGACCTCCGAGAATCGGCTCGCCCAAGCCCTCCGCACGGATTCCCTCGCCTTGGAGGTCGCCACCTTGAGCGAAGACAAGGAAAGCGTTTTCATGGGCCGACTCGACCTTTTCGCAGACCAGTCGAGGCTGGGCCAGTGGGCGGAGGCCGCCGCCACCTGGAGCTTGCTCGACCTCATGGGCCGCGCTTGGGACCGCGCCGCCTATCGGCCCGGAGACGCTGAAGAACGCTTCGCGAGGTTTCACTTCTGGCAAGGCAACTTGCAGGAGGACCACCTGGCCGAGGCAATGCGCCTTGCGGTCGAAGCCAAGAACCGCACTGACATTCGCAATCTCCACCGCCGGCGTGGCGACTGGCGACTCACGCAGGGCGAGTGGTCGCTGGCGGCGGCGAGTTATCAGGAAGCTGTGCGCATGGCCCGCGAGCGTAGCCTTACCGATGAAGGTTCCGAGACCGGCCTCGCCCTGGCCAAGCACCATCTCGGCCAGCTTGCCGGTGAGGAAGCGCGCAGCGAAGCCGAGCGCTTGGCCCAACTCCGCGACCCAGCGCATCGTTACCTCGCCATGCTCTGGCTGGCCATTGGCGACACGGAACAAGCCAAGCACCACGCCCTGGCCGCCTACAAATGGGCCTGGGCCGATGGCGAGCCGTATGTGAACCGCTACGAACTTACCCAGACCACCGAATTGCTCCAGCAAATGAACATCCCCATCCCCAACCTCCCGCCCTACGACCCCGCCAAGGACGAGAAACTGCCGTGGGAAGATGAGGTGCGCGATGCCATCGAAAAGCTGCGAGCGGAGAAAAAAGCCAAGAAAAAAGGCAAGAAGGGCAAGGCAGATTGATTCTTGCCAGTTTTCCGGCAAGTCAAAGAAGTAGATGTTGAAACGAACTAGCGAGCTACCTCTGATATTGCCAACTTCCGATTCGCTTAAATAGGGCAAGCAGTTCAAGCAGTTCAAGGCTCAAGGCCTCGAATCGCGTTGGTGGCTACTCTGGTAGGATAGTTGCAAGCGATAGGCCGATACTGCAAACTATCCTACTTGAATTCTATGGCACCGCTTTGATCTGCATCGTATCGCTGACGCTCGGCGATGAAAACTGCCACATAACGATTGGTGTTGAGTGTTTTCGAATGAATGGTCCAATGCCTTACTTCTCACGATTCTTCCTTCTGGTAATCGTTTGTCTTTCAACACAGAGTTCTGATCAATCTCTTGGGCAATCGACCGACGCTCGTGAAGCCAACATGATTGCGAATGTTTCCAGGCTCGCAGCAGCGATGGAGTACCTCGGCCGCCCCTGGGACGAACGTTTGCGTGCAGAGTTGGAGCAAGCGGCCCGCGCGAATCAAAGCGATCGCATCGAAGAGATTCTGAAACTGCATACATTGATGACAGTAACGATTAACCCTGAATCGCGAGTGAAGGTTGAGCGAGGATTGGCCAGGGCCGAGATTCAACAAAGTGGCTATATCCCGTTCCTAGTAAAGATCATCAATCAAGGCAGTGTGAAAACGCCGTTGTCCGTTCGTAGCCCACAAGCAGGGCTTGCTTATGATGGTGTGACCAAGCTCAGCATGCAACGACAAGAGCAACTGGAACTCCTTCCCGATCCGAACAACTCCTCGACGGAAGCTGGATTCCTTGATGTTCGATTCATGATTCAGCCCCCGATGTCGGTGCCTCCAAGCGGGACGGAGGTCGAGTACGCGATCCTGCTCATCTATTCCTCGGTCGACGGTAAGCGCGAAGTGACTTTAGAGTTTCAAGCAGGACCCGGGACGCAAGACTTAGGATTTCGCGCAGCTCTTCCTATCTTATTCGATATTCAACCAGCCGTTGGCGTCCCCTTGCGCATTAGAGATTTCGATGGCGAGGCTTCCTTTGCCAAGCTATTGATTCGCGACGCGCGCGGCTTTGTTTATCCTCCTCAATCAAGGCGCACGGCGCCGGACTTGTTTTTTCAACCGCATATCTATCGTGAAGACGGCGAAACGGTTTTGTTGCCGCCTGGGGAATTCGTTTTGGAAACATCACGCGGACCTGAATATCAAGTCACAGAGCAGAAAATAAAAGTCAGTCCAAACGATCCGGCAGCATCGCGCATCGATATCGGATTGAAGCGTTGGATTCATCCGATGGATTACGGCTATTATTGTGGTGATCATCATATCCACGGAGCCGGATGCGCGCACTACACCAGCCCCTCCGAAGGGATCACTCCACGCGATATGTTTCGTCAAGTTGCGGGCGAAGGCCTCAATGTCGGATGCATACTGACATGGGGACCTTGTTTCGAACACCAACGGAATTTTTTTAAGCCAGACATCGACGACATGAGTCGACCTAAGACGATTATCAAATACGACTTGGAGATCAGCGGTTTCGGGTCACAAGCATTAGGCCACGTGTGTTTGCTCAACCTTCGCAACCAAGAATATCCAGGTTCCAATGGGACTAAGGAAAAAGGTTGGCCAACTTGGGCGACTCCTGCTTTGAGATGGGCGAAGGCTCAGAACGCTGTGACTGGTTACGCTCATTCCGCTAGCGGTCTGCAACTCAATCCGAACAACGCTTCAGCTCGCCTGATGAAATCGTTCGACGCGGATTCAAGCGGGCTACTGAATCGCGAGGAAGCCGCCAAAGGGTTGCTCCCGGCTGACTACGCTATGATCGATCGAGATGGTGATGGTTACTTGAGTAGGATCGAGTTGGAGATCGCGATCGATATTGCCGCAGATCAGTTACCCAACCTAGCGATACCTGAAATGGATAGCGTGGGAGCGATGGAACTACCGGTATCAGTTGCTGCTGGTGTTTGTGATTTCATCAGCTCGATGGATACAGCCAGGATTGCAGAATGGAATATGTGGTACCACATTCTGAACTGTGGATACCCACTGAAGGTCAGCGGCGAGACGGACTTTCCATGCATGAGCGGCACCGCCGTTGGACAAGGTCGAACATATGCTTTTTTAGGGAATGAAGATCACGTTCAATTTCAAAGCTGGTGCGATGCGTTGGCTGCTGGGCGGTCGTACGTCTCTGACGGATATGCACACGCCTTCGAAACTAAGGTTCATACGGCGAGTTCTTCTGCTGAGGTTGGGGACACTCTGCAACTGCCGCAGACAGCGACCATCAAGCTTACTTCGAAGGTCGCGTTTGCGCCGCGTACGCCGGAAACGGTTGCTCAGGGTACTCGGCTTGTCGAAGGCAGAAGACGCTTTTCAGGAGATACCGTAACACTTCACGGTACGACACTTGGCCGTTGGGTTGAAGGCGGTAAGCGGAGGGTCGATGTGGTCGTCAATGGAAACGTGGTGGCGAGTCAAGAAGTGGTTGCCGACGGGCAGCTTCACGATCTGAGCTTTGAGTTTCCGATCGAGCGGAGTAGTTGGATTGCACTGAGGTGTTTTCCATCGCTTCATACAAATCCAATCGATGTTCAAATTGCGAACAAGCCCATTCGCGCATCAGCCGCTAGTGCGCGTTGGTGCGAAGAAACCATACATCAGCTTTGGTCTAAACGGGAGAACAACATACGCAACGAGGAGCGCGAAGAGGCCAAGCGTGAATTTAAAGGCAATCGAAGCCTTTCGACCTTCGAGGAAGAGAATCAAACGAGCGAAAGCCAAACAGTGCGGTTGAATGACCAGCAGGCTTCAACCGACGTGCGCGCTTCAAGAAGCTCTGCGACTGCGATTTTCGATCTCGTCGAGCCAAGTCCAATTCGCTGCCCCGGAATTTCGAACACCCCGATTTCTGGGCAGGATCTTTCCGTCGCGACAACCTGTGACCAGCTTTCCTTTCGCTGGGCTCTCGGTGCCCGGCGCGCAGGGGCTTGCATTCACGGCATCGGGGTGGCTCATCGCAGGTCCAATCGTTGATTCGGAAACTTCTGCAGGCAGAGGACGGCCGGACCGATGTGATGCTTACCCGGCGCTACCTGTTAGGGAGCCATGAAGTCGGGCGAGCCGAGCAGTGTTCCTCTGTTCGTCAGTCTTTCATCGAGATCAATTCGTCGCGCTAGACCGAAGTCCGCAACTTTCGGAGTCAGCGGTGACGACTGAGTGCGAAGGATAGACTGGACTCGCTTCGCAGACTCAGGCCCCTCGATTTCTGTTTCGGTGTGCAGAGTCGGGTGTTGGATAGAAATTCTAAAGGCACTACAAAGGAACTTTATCCCGCCATTGAGGCTTTCAAAGGCTCTCAATAAGCAAGCGTTCCTGCTTGAGTATGAAGACGCGTCCAAGCAAAAAAGCTCGCTGCCAGCTTCTGAGGTCTGTTGCACGATGAGGCTAATTGCATCCGCCTGAAGTTAGAAAGTAGATGATTGCGAGGATGGGTAGTGGTACTCCAATAATCCAGGCTAATGCAAAGATTGATTTTTTGGCTGCAGACATCGAATTGTCCTTTGAGTGTGAATAATGTGACGTACAAACGAAATGCATACTACTCTTAAGCACGGCTAGAAAGCGAATTGGCAAATTGAATCACCGACTGATTGAACTGAGTTTACTTTCAGGTTATAGCTCAACTGTTCCAGCCAAATCGCTTGTTGGTACGACTTCAATGCGATTGATGAAAGGGATTTCACCGAAGTAGCGTCGTAACAACTCTTGAGCTTGTTGCTTGAGGAAAAAAGTTGGAACTTGGCCGCCAACGACTATTCGCATCGTTCGCCAATCTATGATGCAACTGAGCGACCGAATGGGCCTGTAGTTTGCGCAGGACACGACACGCCGGAACTGAGTACAGATTTCTGTCAGAGATCTGACAAGAGTAGCAGGCCTCGCGACTGCCACCGAATTCAAAGTATGAAGTTTGCTCGCCTTCTTCGACTCTTGATTGCTAGGCTGACGATTCTTTACTAGAACTGCGTGCATAGATCTCCTCCCTCCACTGAAGTTACTTTTCCTATTCAGTCAGCAACGATCGTGCCAAACGGGTCGATTCGGCATGACACTTGCAATTTGCCATGATTACATGCAAGTAAAAGAACCTGGCGCTCGCTGGCTCCGCTGACGTTGGATTCAAATCGATCAATTTGAATGATCGGCGAGCACTATTTCATTTGAGGTTTTTCAGTCGTGAAATTTAAAAATCGTATTGGCCAGCGCACTGTACTGCTCGCTTGTTGCTTTGCCGCATCCTATGCAATAAGCGACTCCATGGGAGCAGCACTGCAGGCTAATTCAGCTTCTTCGAATTCAATTGGTGACTTGAATTCGCCAAGCCTGGAACTTCAAGCAGTTCAATCGCGACTGAATGGTCTACGTCACGATGTTGGTGGCAATCAAGCAGAAGCAGCCACACTTGAAAAAACGGTAAAGAGTCTACGGGACATTATCGAAGTCCAAAAGCAGACCCAAGAGTTAGAGGCAGAGACCTTGGAATCGTCGGTGGTGCGCTGGGAAAGTGAGTTTGAAGTAGTTCGGCTTCTGAAGGTTATTGAGTTTTCCCGTGCACTCCGAGAAACCACGATTGATGCACTAAGGCTCAAGCGAGACGAACACGGCAGTTCGAGCAATGACAAGGAAACTCAACATTTGCAGCGAGCTTACCTCAAGTTGCTTCAGGCCCTGCAGGCTCGCGATCTCAGCCTACGACGAGTTGTTAAGAAGAAATCGAAGGAAGTGTCGCCAATTGACCTCAGAGAACTGTCCGATGAGCTCAAAGCGGTCAAGAATTTGGTTTCGGAGCAACTCAACACCACTTTAACGGACGAGAGCCAAAACACCCACTGGTCGGCGTTGTTGAGTCTACAGTCGATTGTTGAGCAGCAACTCACTATCATCGACGAGGTCTTGGAGAAGGATGACACTCCGGATCCAAAAATAGCAAAGAGGCTTAAGGCAATTGAGAAGGATCTTGAGAATGTCGGAGACTTGGTCGGACGTGATATTGATGTTTCGAATGTTGCTCTTTGGATTGAAGGTGGACCTTCGGAGCATTCAACTCAACTGTTGTCGGTTTTTTCAAGCGCTCAAGCAGCTTCATCGATTATGGATGATCTAATCGAGGTTCCGGAATCTGAAAGGACTTGGCTATCAACCATTAAGGACTGGTTTTGGAAGGCGATTCCAGAGGAGGTCGGAGATGGCGAAAATGTATCTGTCCCACTCCCCAAAGCCCTTGGTTTACTTTTTGCTCTGGCTCTCGCAAGTTGGGTTGCTTTGAAAGTGAGCGACAAAATTCGCGAGCATATACTGCCTCGGCTTGGAGTAAAATCCGGACAAGCGTTGGCAATCCGCGCAATTATTCGATATACGCTGTTTCTGCTATTTGCGGTCGTTGCATTTCGACTTCTAGATATACCACTCGAAGCGTTCGCATTTGTCGGAGGCGCGATTGCTATTGCTATCGGGTTTGGTAGCCAAGAGATCATGAACAACTTCATTAGCGGATTGATCATGTTATTTGAACAACCGATCCGAGTTGGTGATGTTGTGTTGTACCAAGACTCGCCATGTAAGGTGAGTCAAATTGGTCTTCGGAGCACGCGACTACGACATCCCAATAACCACGAAATCACAGTTCCAAACACGATGCTGATTGAGCGACCAGTTATCAACATGACACTCTCCGAGACGGCTGTTCGGACTTTCGTTTCGCTGGAGGTGGATCGCAGCGAATGTGTCGACGAAGCTCTAAGCAAAATCGCTCATGCGGTCGCTTCGATCCGTTGTATCCTGCATGTACCTGAACCTGTCATCTTACTGAAACAAGCTGATACCTATTACTTGGTATTTGAAGTTCATTTCTGCATTGAGGGATCCGATCCCATTATGGCAATGAGGGCGCAAAGCGACGTTCTAGCTGCAGTCAGTAAACTGTTCCCAATCAAGCAGGAAACCGGTGATGATGAACACGCGGATTCTGAGACCGAAACAGACGTTCCCACTGATTCTACTGAAAATGAAACACCGAGTATTGCCAAACCGAAAGCGTTGAGCAAGGAGCAGATTCGTCGCGAGATTGCTAGACTTCAGGCGATGGCTAAATGACTCAGCAATCTACAGTATCATCCATGGAGATGTCGACTATGTCTCGGTTCGAATTGCCGTAAGTGTCGGGATCGCAAGTTTCATGAACCTGCAATACGAGTGCGGTAATATTGTCTTTGCCGCCTTGACCATTCGCTAATCGAACAAGGTCTTCGCACTGGTCTTTGGGTGTACCAAAGTCTGAAAGTATCTCTTGAATGGCGGCGTGATCGACAGCATTAGTCAATCCATCCGTGCAGAACAGAATGCTATCGCTGGCCTCTAGCTTGAGTTCTACAATCTCCGCACTTGGAATAGACTCACCACCACCGATCGTATTCCACAGTACATTTGAAAATTGCGAGTTCAGTTGCAGTTCTAGATCGTTCAAACCGCTAAATACTCGATTGGCCAACGTATGATCGGTTGTTAGTTGAATTAACACACTGTTTCGAAGCAGATATGCTCGACTGTCTCCGACGTGCATAACATGCAGACGGTCTTGAGCGATCCATCCTGCAGTAAGCGTGGAAGCCATTCCTCTCAGTGTTAGTGAATTCGCCCCCTGCAGAGTAACTTGTCGATGACACTCCTGAATCGCTTCGTTGAGCAGACTTCTTGCAGGTAAGTGAGCATTGAATTCACCAAGCTCAACTTGTCGTTGAACAAAATCTCGCATCGCGCTGATTGCTGTCCAACTGGCGATTTCACCGCCAGCATGACCGCCTAATCCATCTGCCACTGCAATTAGGACGCTTGTGTCAGTGCAGTCGACGGCAGCAATCGCTTTGTCTTCGAATTGACGGATTCCACCTTCGACGTCATAAACTGCGACCAAAAACGCATCTTCATTCTGTTTGCGGACCTGCCCAATACTTGTCTCCGCCGAGACTGAAAATTTGAGCCTCATTTCTGTCTCCTCGCTCATGAATTCATGTCTGCAAGCCAATTGCGAACTACCTGGTGGTCTATCGACAGGCAGGGTTACAATAGGCGCACATGCTAGAGAGGAGTAATGATGCAGGGCGCATGCCAATAACGCGAAATTTCGTGGCGATTGGATTTTCAGTCGCTACGAACCAGCTTTGCCTGAAACAAGTGCGGCAATTAGTTCTATTAGTTTTTTATGATCGAGAGGCTTTGTTGTGTAATCATCGCAGCCCGCCGCAAGGCACTTCTCTCGGTCTTCGATCATGGCATTAGCGGTAAGAGCGATGATTGGTTTTGAGAAGCCTCGTTGACGTAAGATCTGAACGGTCTGATAGCCATCCAGCACCGGCATCTGCATGTCCATTAGGACCAAGTCGATCTGTGGGCAAGTGCTCGATGAAAGGAGTTCAAGCGCCTCTTGACCATTAGAAGCAGTCAAAACCTGACCGCCAGACTTTTCCACCATGTGTTGAGCGAGTAAACGAATATCTCGCCGATCATCGACGATAAGAATACGACCGTGAATTGCCAAGCCACGTGAACTCTGTTCGAGCCGCTCTATTGAACTCTCAAGCCGTAGGTCAGGCTTGGTACGTTCCTGCGATGCATCCGGACAAAAGAATCGGACGGTAAAAACACTCCCGACTCCTAACTGGCTAGACACCGAAATTTCACCACCGAGTGCCTTAGCCAACCGATGGCTGATAGCCAAGCCCAGTCCGGTTCCCTCGAATCGACGACTATTAGAGCCATCGGCTTGCGTGAACGGATCAAAAATCTGTTCGAGTTGAGCCTTTGACATCCCAATTCCTGTATCTTCAACTCGAATAGTGAACTGGTTGAGTTCTTCAGAAAAGGATATGGAAACTCGAACGGATCCCTTGTCTGTGAATTTGATCGCATTTCCGATCAAGTTTATCAAAATCTGTCGAAGCCGAAGTTCATCAATTCGAATCGCAACGGGCACTGGCGAATCAAATACAAACGAAAGATCGATATCTTTTTCATTGGCACGAACATCCATTAGCGAACGCACATCGGCGAGAATTGTTGTCGGACTGACTTCAGCTAACTGAACTTCCAGCCTTCCCGCGTCAACCTTGGAAAGATCTAAGATATTATTGATCAACTCCAGTAGGTGCTTACCGTTACGACGAATCACTTCGAGGCTCTGAAGGTTATCCGGTTCTATGAGTTGTTCGGCAAGAATCTCGGTATGGCCAAGAATGGCGGTCATTGGAGTGCGAATCTCATGGCTCATGTTAGCCAAGAACTCTCCTCTAGCTTTTGCTGCTATCTCGGCCTCAATTCGAGCTTCGGTAAGCTCTTGTTCCAATTTCTTGTGAGCCGATATGTCTAAGTTGATACCCGCCATTCGAATTGCCTTGCCATGGGCTGAGTATTCAATTTCACCGATGGAATACAGCCATCTATTCACTTCTGGTTGCTTGATTCGGAACTCACAGCTCCAATTAGCACGATTGGAGTCTATTGCCTGTTGAATAGATTGTATCAGCCTGGGGTGATCGTCTTCGAGAATTGACTCTAAACACTGCTCCAGACTTCTAGGTAAACCATCATTGGACTGACCGAAAAGTTCATAGCTTTCATCAGACCAAATAATCTGATTGCGTTCGAATTGCCAGTCCCACGTACCTGCTTTGGAGGCGGTCAGGATCTGTTTTAGGCGTTGGTGCTGCTCTCGCAGGTTTGACTCTATTGACCTTAACTCAGAGACATCCTGAATGGCAACCAATCCGACGACCGCCTGGCCATTCGCTCCATACTGATTACGCTTGCGCAGGTTTACCCAAGTACATTCCGACTTGTTTTGAAGGCGAGCTTCGATGAAATAACCAATATCTCCACCAACATGCAGAGCTTGATTTGATAATAGATCTATCTTGTTCCTGTCAGCTTCCCGAAAGCAAGCGTGAAATTGCTCGCGCGTAAGGATTGAATTTGGAACGATTCCCATTATTTTTGCTGCGGTGTCGTCACATACAACTCTGTCAGCAACGTAGTCGATGCTCGCAATGCCGACCTTGGCCACTTCAATCGCAACCTTAAGTTTTTCAAGTGCCTGAAGGTGAATTGATTCGTCCTGCTTTACTTTGGTGATGTCGCGTGACACAGCGATGACATTGTGGAAGCCTCCATCCTCACCCGGAATTCCTACTACTGCTACATCCCACCACTTCCAATTGCCCTTTGCCGTTGGACACTCGGCTTGAAAATTTACTTGCTCACCCAGCAGTGCTGACTTGACTGCATTTTCGACAAGTTTGCGAGCAGCCATCGGCCAAAGTGAATGCCAAATTTTGCCTTGCAACTCTGCAAAGTGGTCAATTTCCATCAGTCGACAGCCATTCGCGTTCATCGACATTACTCGCCCTTGATCATCCAACAGCTTCACGCAATCTGGACTGCTCTCAAAAATAGTTCGGTTGAAAGTCTCACTAGCAGCCAGCTTGCCCTCGGCCTCCTTCTGATAGGTTACATCGGTAAGAACTCCAACTACAAACTTAGGGTCCACGGGATCTCTCGCACCGCGTATTCTGATCCAGGACCAAGTACCGGAATGATTGTTGAATTTGCAATCTAGCAAGAACTCACCGCCGGATCGGAACGCGCGGTCTGATTCAGCTATCAGCGTTTCACGATCGCCAAACTCAAACTTGTCCAAAATGGCTGAGGCCAAAACCGGTTTGTTCACCATATCAGATTCCAACAACTTACTTCCGTATTCGTCGAAAGTCATCAATCCCGCTTCGACGTTCCATTGCCACACGCCCATACGACCGGCTTCGAGTGCGACTCGGGCTCGAGATTCGGCAAGAATTGACCTAGTCTCGTCACTAAAGGTGATGACCATGCCAACTAGATTTCGATCTCGGTCGAGGTAAGGATGTACCCGCCGTCGAAATATTCGCGAGTCAAACGTTCGAATCAGAGCCTCAGGAATATCGTTACGAATTTCATCAAGTTTCGGAAGTTCAGGCATTTCTATTGCATTGTGTGTTAAATGCCATAGAGGTCGACCAATGTCTGAATCGATCAGATTAAAAATGACTTTTGCTGATGGAGTGAATCCTTTAACGTTTTGCTCTTGATCGAGAAACAATAACGCTAGTTGACTGCTCTGAAATAGATTCTCAAGATCATTTCGAGCCTGCATTAGCTTTGTATTTGCAGAGCTAAGTTCCTCCTTGGAAGTTTCCAATTCTTCATTGGCAGTCTGTAACTCTTCGTTCATCGACAACAACTCTTCGTTGGTCGACTTGAGATCTTCGTTGGCGGATTCCAATTCAAAGACACTTTTTTCGAGGTCATCTCGGGTCTGTGCCAGGTCGCTCTCTAATTGGTGGACCAAGGTATCGCCGGAAGCAAGATCATCACTGTCGTTCAATTCCTCGGGAGTTAACACTGGGCCTTCCTTTTGGAATACCACCATGTAAAGCGATGAATTCATCCCAAGATTTGGCATCGGCTGAACCGTCAAACGCAATCTCTGCACGCCCCCACGAACCTTCATGGACAACTTATCATGATCTACCCGACGTCCGCGCTTGAGGCATTCGCTCAATGTAACTCTAAGTCCTGATCTAATTCCTAATCTGGCTAGGCTAAGGATTCGATTATCAAAAGCCCCGCCAGTAATCTTTAGGAACTGCCCAATCTCTTCCGAAACGGCAATAATTCGAAACTCTTCGTCAACGATTGCCCATTCAGGCGAGAACTCACCCAGAATGATTCGTTGAGTAACTTGATTGAGATGCTCGATCTTAAAATTTGCCGAAGAATGATCGCTCAAAAAATGGCGAGGGATTGTTCGGCCTATAGGGGAAATCGGCTTATCAACTGCCGAGAGTTTTCGTTGCCAAATTCGATTTTTGAGATCTATCTCTTGAAACAGCTCTGAGTTTCCAGACAATCCTTCGGATGGTCCCAAGAATAGGTGGCCCTGTGGTTTTAGTGCAAAATGAAACAAGGGCAGTAACTTAACTTGGAGGTGCGAGCCCAGATAGATCAGTAGGTTTCTGCAGGAGATCAAGTCGAGTTTTGAAAAAGGCGGATCGCTAATGAGATTGTGCATCGAGAAGAGGCAGTTTTCTCGAATCCGCCTAATAACCTGAAATCTCTCGCCTTTCTTTACGAAGTATTTCTTAAGTCGTTCTGGGCTAATTTGCTGTTCAATTCCAATTGGGTAGACCGCTTGTCTCGCAACAGAGAGCGCTTTGGTGTCGATGTCTGTAGCAAATATCTGAACGTCGCAAGTACAGCCTAATTCATGGCGAAGTTCATCGCACAGAATTGCCAGCGTAAAGGCTTCTTCTCCGGTCGCGCAACCTGGTACCCAAATCCTAAGCGGCTTTTTTCGATTGTTCAGTAAAGGGCGAAGAACGAATTCGGCTAGGCTTTCAAAGGCTGAGATGTCGCGAAAAAAGGCTGTAACACTGATTAACAGGTCCCGAAATAACGCACTATGCTCAGAGTCTTCGCGCCGTAGCAACTCAAGATAGTCAAACACCGAGCCTAACCGATTGACTTTTAAGCGTCGCTCGATTCGTCTCACTAACGTCGTGGTTTTGTAGTTTCGAAAGTTGTGATTCGTGTGCTGATGCAGAATATCGGCAATTTCCCCGACCGACTCGGCGATGCTCCTGCGCAAGTCGCTTTTTGACTCTCGCCCTGAACGAATATGATTCACAAAGCTACTTACTATGGTAGGAATGACTTCAAACGCAACAAAATGGTCAATAGCGCCAGCCATTGATTTCTTCTCTGCAATTTCAGCGTCAACAGCGCCTTCTGCCGCTGGGGACTCCAGAATCGTGAAGCCACCACTTTCGCCGAGAGCTTTCAGTCCATGAATACCATCGGTGTCAGTAGATTGCAACAAAATGCCCAAACGATGGATTTGAGACTCAGTAGCCACAAGTCTCATAAGTTGATCTATGGGTGTTTGCACTCCAGGTGTTGAATCAGGTGGATCATTCGACTCAGTCTCATTCGGTTCGACAATGTACAACGAATTCTCTGGCATGGAACGTATATCAGGAATGGTTGACAAGCGAACACGTGACGCAATGGGAAACTTCGTCGATAGTTTTTCGATCAGTTCAGGTCCTGGCCCGACGATAAACGTTATGACTTCTTGATGGGATGAGATTGCCTCAATCAAGCCAACTAATCTGTCGAAATTCAGATCGTCGTGAACGAACCTTTGAACTCCAAGTACTTGAACTAGGATTCGACTGCTACTTGGATTTGTAACTTCAGACATTGTCGTTATCAGCACACCAGCGCTAGAGAATGGTCACAAATCAGCCTTGATTCTGAGTTGCATCAGTTTACCTAGTAGAAGCATAAACCTAAACCCGTCTGATCTATTCTCGGTTCTGTGAGAAAACGAGACATGAGTAGGCTCCAATGTTGATAGGTGCTGAGAACTCCATAAAGCCTTCGCGAATTGGTTCTGCAGTAACCTCACCGACACGCATTCCATCAAAAGACTCTCCATAAACGGTCGCGTCGCCGTTGAAACGCAATTGCCAAAGTCCTGGTCGCGGGAACCCAATTCGATAATTCTCTAAGGCAAATTCGCTAAACTTCATTATCACGCAGACGTCATCACCGGGGCCGCCCTCCTTCCATCGATGCATGGCAAGTACCTTGTTCTGATCATCCACTTGAAACACATTGACATGTTGTCCGGTGAGTCCAGCCGTCTTGCCGTCCAGATTTCGTCTTAAACAGATCATGTCGTGATACAGTTGAACAACTGACGCATAGGTTTCAGCTCGCCCCCAATCAATTTGCCTAGTGTCACAAAACCACTTATCTCGTAAGAATTCTTGGCCTTGCATTAACATAGGAATGCCGGGAGCTGTGAACATCAAACAGGCTCCGAGGGTCGATCGCTTGACGGCGTAGCGATTTGGACTTTCGCTTGGATCGATTTCCGAAACGACTCGCTGTTTACCGTTGGCAACTTCGTCGTGCGATTCGGTGTAGATAACGCGCTGGAAAACATCCAGGTTGTACTTGTGTTCAATCGCATCACGAACAATAGTCATGGATCGGTGGCTATCTTCGACCAGTATGATCTGTTCACGGATGGGGTGCACAAACTGTGCGTCCCACTGCGAGCTAAAGTTAGCTCCACCGAGGGATTCACATTCAGTTAACAAGCGATTGTTTTGAAGATCTTCCGCGATGGTAATTTTGCCAGGGTATTTGGCTGCAATGTCCCGATTAATCCACTGAGCCAGGGAGAAGCCTTCGCTAATTGAATTGTGTTCGTTTCCATCTACGCTTCTCATGAATAGTGTCATGTCGTAGCGCAGACCATCGGCATGAAACTCGTCCAGCCACATCATTGCGTTATCGTAAATGTACTGCCTAACTTCGCCGCGCCCGTAATCTGGTCGAGTGTCACCCCATGGAGTCGATGATCGCCAGTCGTTGTAGAAGTAGATTCCTCCTTTTCCGTTCTCGCTCCAACCGTCAAACTGCCATAGATCTAAATCTGATGGTCCAAAGTGGTTGTAGACAACATCGATGATAACGGCAATTCCTTGCTGATGTGCTTCGCGGATGAATCGCTTCAGCTCTTTAGGTCCACCATAGGCGGTCTCAACCGAAAATGGATGAGCAGGATTGTAGCCCCACGAGTAATCACCAGCGAATTCGGCTATTGGCATTAGTTCGATTGCATTGATACCGAGTTCTTTCAAGTACGGCAACTTTTCTATTGCCTTGGCGAAATCCCCAACTGCCTCATCGCTGCCATTAAAAGTTCCGACGTGCAGCTCGTAAATGACCATTTCGTTGAACGGGGGCGTTGCGAATTGGTCCTCTTGCCAATCGAATACTGGATCAACAATTACACCGTGCCCAACCGAGTTGGTGACTTCTCTTGCGCGTGGATCAATTCGATAAAACTCCCGTTCACCATTTTTGATCCAGAATTTGTAGCCTTGCCCGGGGCTTGCATCTGCTACGTTTGTACGCCACACTCCTCCGTCGCCGACTTCGCAACGATTAGAGTTCGATTCCAATCAATTCTCCGACTACCGAGACAGCAGTGGCGTTTGGAGCCCACACTGCAAACGAACCCGAATTTGATACGGTTGATCCAAGTTCAACGGTTGTTGCTTGTTCCAAGGCGTCCATAGTCTATTCCAGTTCTGAAATAATAATTGAGCATTGATCGTCAGCCGACCATCAACCGATGGCGTATTGAACAAATCCTTCCATCGCGTTCTGATTGGTATCTGGTGTTTCAACAAGGCCACGGAATCGTCTTGGCGTTGCTGAGAATTAGCTCCCAATCTCTACCAATTTCGTCATCGAGAGGCTTTAAAAATCGCCGCAACCACACTCCATTGCTCGTAGCCGATCTTCTTGCAGTGCATGAGCAGTACACATGATTATCGGGATATGTAGAGTCGCGGATTCGATTTGAGCTCTAACGCAGCTTCGCAGCCATCAATTTCGGCATGTTGAGATCCATCAATACAGCATTCACACTTAGCTTTTCAGCCTCGCTGACAGTCCGGAGTCACAACCCACGTGAACAATGAAGCCTCGAGATTCGAGATGTGCTTTTAGTAGTTCCAGAAAATCGCGTCGATCATCAATTACTAGAATTGTCGCCATTATTGTTTACCTCCGTGTTACGGTATTGCAGTTCCGTTTGTTTGATTGAACCGAATTTGGAGCGTGTGCACTTGCGGTTCCTCTAACAACCATCCGTTGCATTTTTTGAACGAGCTGCGCAGTGCTCGTCATCACCATGTTTGCCCCACAGCGTCTCAAGTTAGAGAGGAGTCGATCATAGTTTTTGAATCGCCCTAGACAGGCAACAAAAATGTTCCCGCGGTAGCCCTCGCGGCGCAAGCTTCGACACCAATACTTCGTTTGAGACAATCCGCCGGGCGGGATCACGGTGATTACTACTAGATCAGACGCTGATCTACGACATTCTGGGCTTCACGATCTGGAAGATCCATGTCATCGAGCACCTTAATGTGAATCTGTTGCTCAACACTTTTGCTTATAGCCTCCAGCGTCAACTTCTCGCCGATATTACGGACAGCAATCGCGACGACCTGCAGCTTATCTGCCTCCTGATGATCAGCGAAATCTTCGGAGTTAGGCTTGGTTGATTCTTGAGATTGAGGTCTTAGCAGTTCGGAAGATTCAAGAGCAGTTCGAAGATTCTCCAGCAACTGATCATCTGAGCTATTTCTGACTGTGTCATCTTTGAGCACGATCTTTATTGTTGGAACAACGGTGTTATCGAGCAGTTGGGTAATGCTCTGATCTTTGGCTTCGGATTTGATAAAGTCGTTTATTCGGAATTGATCGCCATCCAATAACCGTTGATAACCGCGTACAGATGGCGGCACTTTTACTTGATCGCTTAAAAGCGTAGTTAGAAAGTGGAATCGCGGAACGTACTGCCCCATTACTACAATGCACACCGTTATCGGAGTTGCCAGTAACAATCCTATTGGTCCCCACAGCCATCCCCAGAACACAGAGGCGATGATCACTGCCATCGGCGAGACGCCTGTCCTTGAGCCATACAACCACGGTTCAACAATATTGTTCGACACTAACTCCATCACGGCTATCAAGAGAGCGACAGCGGCTACCACTTTAAAACCTGGAAATAGAATTATCGCAAGGACAAGAGGCAAACTCCCGCCTACTAGCGGTCCTAAGTAGGGGACGAACCTTGCGATGCCGGCAACCAATCCAAGTACTGCAGCAAAGGGAAACGATTGGTCTGGCGAAAAGAAATAACCGATGGCAAGTAATCCAAAGGAAAATGCGAATCCATAGCCGACATTGAGCATAAGTTGAGCAAGGAGGTACCTGCCAATTCTATCGCTCGCTTCGTTAAATGCTTCGGTCGTCACAACATAGTTTCCCTGCGAGACTACATTTACAATTCTATCTCGAAGGTCGTCGCGATATAGCAGTGCAAAAATCGCAAAGACTGTAACCAAGCCTGCAGTCCCGATTGGTCCGAGTACAGTAGCAGCACCGCCAGCCCATGATTTGATGTTCAATCCATTACTGTTAGACTCTGCAATGAACAACGGTTTCGAGGATGAAGAACTATCTAACTTTCTGTTCGTTTCGTCCTTACTGATGTCGGTTGTGTTAGTCCTATCTTCTGAATCCATTCGTTTTGTGGTGGAGCCGATCTCCGATCCTTGATCATGTTCGCTCAAATCCACTTCAACCTGCGTGTCGTTAGATTGCTTGTCTACATCCACTAGGTCCGACACTATTTCCCCCCAACCAGATACTGTCGTTCGAAAACTGACAATCTTCTTGTTCAGTTCAGTTCGGTACTTGGGAATTTGATCGGAGAAGCTAGAAACACTGGAACCTATCGCCAAAAAGAAACCGGCAATCCCAATCGCCACGATAGTAGCTGTAGTCAATACAGCTAGCGTGTTGGAGACTCCAATGCGCCGCAATCTTGAGACTAGTGGATTGAGAAGAAACGCAATCAACCCACCCAATGCCAACGGAATAAGAACGTCACGTGCCAGGTAGAGAACAGCAACGAAGAGGACAATGGAAGCGCCTTGCATGCCTCGTGCAATTGCAATTAATTCGCTCGATCGAGTCATGAATGGCACTACCTGTGAAGTCTATTACGCCAGCTCTTTGCCGTAGGTTTAGTGGCCGTACCGTTCAATTCGGCTCAGGTTTCTCACTAGGCCGCTCAATCCGGCCAGCACCTGTTAACAAATCATAGAAAACAGGACGGCTCGCGACTCTTCCGCCAGAATGCAAATAGATCTGTTTGAACGCTACTAGGCTCAATCGCCTAACCTAGTGCACGCTCCATGCCAACTCAAGGTATTCGATAGAGAAGGCTTCAAGGAGGCTTTGCTTGAACCCGCGCTTAAAAATGATTAAGAACTTGGTTAACCACTGCCAATTCGGAATCACTGGTCGAATGCGGTTGGCTGCAAATTGATCAGCCAGATCGCTCGTCAATCATTAGGTTGGATCTTCTACGCTGATCGTTGTATCAAGCTTAATTCCGAATGCAGCTATTCGGTCACGGATTTTTCCTCGAGTGATGCCCAAAACTTCAGAAGCTCGAGACTGATTGCCGTCCGTCAATTGCAATATCTTAGTAAATAACAAACGCTCAACTTCAGCGATCACCTCTGAGTAGACGTTCTTTGAGCCTGAGTTGAATCGCTCTAGAATCAGCGCATGAAGTGAAAAATCAGATTCAGGCCTTGCGGAAACTAGCTGTGGTGAGGGGACTTTAGAGGGGTTCGAACTCTCTACACTACTAACTACCTCAGTGGTTGCGCAAAGCACGGACTCAGGCAGACATTCCCGCGTGATTACTGCACCGACGCAGTTAAGAAGCGCTTGTCGGACGACTGACTGAAGCTCACGAACATTCCCTGGCCAGTTGTAGCCGGTAAGGGCCTCCAAAGCATCTTTCGACAAACCTGTCAGCTCTTGTCGATCCATCTCCACCTTGGCTCGACGAAGGAAGAGCTCAATCAACAGTGGCACATCATCCATGCGATTGCGCAGAGGAGGGAGGTTGATCGTGTATCCGTTCAACCGGAACAACAAATCTTGGCGGAATTTTCCTTCATCGACCATTTCTTCTAATGGTTGGTGTGTTGCAGCGACAATTCGCACGTTCGTACGAATTACGTCAGTACCTCCAACGCGTTCAAAGACTTGTTCCTGAATGAGCCGCAACACCTTTCCTTGAACTATTGGCGACATGTCGCCAATCTCATCCAGAAATATAGTACCACCGTCACACTGTTCAAATCGGCCAATTCGCCTTCGGTCTGCTCCTGTAAACGCTCCCTTTTCATGGCCGAACAACTCACTCTCAAGTAGTGCATCGGGAATTGCTGCACAGTTGATCGACATGAATGGCTTTTCGGACCGCTTACCGTGATCTACCAGCGCGCGTGCCACCAATTCTTTTCCAGTTCCGCTTTCACCGCGGATTAGTACCGGCACCTGCTGATTAGCAACGCGTCCAATCGCTTTAAACACTTCCATCATCGCGGGCGAACCCCCGACAAAGTATTCTTGACTCTCCAAATCACCTACGGTCAAGGCTACGGGCTGATCGGCTGCGCGGCGGGCGGCCACTGCACTAGCAACCATTCTCTTAAGACTGCTTACATTCAACGGTTTCTTGAGATAATCGAAGGCGCCCATCCGCATCGCCTTAATTACGACCTCACTGGAGCTGTCGGCCGTGATGAAAATTACAGGTGTCCGAGAGTCTTTGGCGATCAATTTGCGAAACAACTCAAATCCATGAAGTGTTGGTAGATGGAGATCTAACAACACAACTTGTGGTTGAAGTTGAGGGAAAAGATCCAAACCTTCTTCTGCTGATTCAGCCAAATGTACATCGTATCCAACTGACCCAAGTGCTGATTTAACAATCTCTCGAACTGATCGATCATCATCAATCGCAAGTATTCGATTCATAAACAAACAATTTTCACCAAGATGCCAATGTTGTCCTGCCAAACAAGTTCGGTAGAATCTACCAAGATCGCCGCATTCCGCCAACTCATTCTCTCGACTTAGTAATTCCGCACAGTTCGGAAAAAACAGATCGCATGACCGAAAGATTGATGAATGATCGACTACGAAGCTACGATGAGATCCATTGGATACGACGAAAGTCTTCTTGAGACTTTGATCGACATCTTTTTGGAAGATTACCCCCTCTTGGTGTCGGAGCTTGAAAAGGCTGTGAGAGACCAGGATTCAGAAAGCGTCTATGGAGCTGCTCACCGGTTGAAAGGCCTGGTCTCAAATTTCCATGACAGGATCACAGTTGAACTCCTGGCCGCGATTGAGCTGGCCGCAAGAACAGAAAAGAACTCCTCAAACCTAGTAACCGTCAAACAAGTTAATGAACTTTGCGCGGCTACAGGCGAGGAGTTAAAAGGTTACTTGAAACGATAGAACGAGTGCGGTTTTATTGTCCGAAGTGATCAAATTCTGGGTGCGCCTCGAAACGCGTGGCCAACCAAGCTGAAAACGAATAGCACAAGAAATAGCAAGAACAGGACTTGAGCAATTTGGGTCGCTCCAGCGGCAATTCCGCCAAATCCTAAAATTCCAGCGATGATTGCTAACACAAAAAATGCAAGTGCCGCGCGTAACATTTTGTTTCTCCGATTTAGTTATGGTTCTCTCAAGCTTAACGCTTCTCATACACAGGAAGCAATCTGCGTGCCAAAGCGCGGACTTAGGTCACCTTCGCCCAATTGATGCCAGTTAGATCAATTTCATCGATCGACCATAGATCAATAGCTGAACGATGCCAGTTCCTTCTGGTCGGACAACAAGCAACAGACCGCTTCCAACATTTGGACATTAAGAGTAGAAGCCTATTATTCGAACGACTATCTTGAAACACGGTTCGAATTCAGGTAGGTAGCCTTTTCGATCTGGCATGCAACTTGCTTTCTCCATTCCTCAAGCCAAACGAACTTCGTCATTTGGCTTGAACACAATTCAATGGAGAGCTTCAAGATGACCACACAGGAAATGATTCGCGGGAACTGGAACACAATCGTTGGTGCGATTAAGCAGAAGTTTGGCGAAATCTCCAACGACGACCTCTTAAAGGTACAAGGCGACGTCGATCAATTGGTGGGACTACTTCAGCGAAAAGCTGGTCAAACTCGCCAGCAGGTTGAGCAGTTTCTCGATCAATGCTTTAGTGAGTCAAGTGGTTTTGTCTCCTCAGCCGCAAGTGCCGCGGGGCAGGCCGCGACTCAAGCTTCCAAAATGGTAGCGGACGCTGCTGCGGAAGTGGGACAGTATGCTACTGATGGCTACAAATATGTTGCCAATCAAGCTGGCACCGGTTACGACTACGCGCGCAACGTCGTAGAACGTCGGCCAATGGAGTCAGTCGTACTCGTGGCAGGTGCGTCGATGCTTGCCGGACTATTGGTCGGCTTATCTCTTGGAAGCCGTCGATAGCATCATGAACTCAGACAGTGAAACACTGATAAGGGCAATGGAGCGAATCCGCCGGGCCAAAGCAGCTAAGCTTGCCCAGCTCGGCGAAGAATCGCAGCGATTGACCGACTGGCGCGAATACGTGAGGTCCGCTCCAGTCGCATCGTTAGTTGGAGCGGTCGTTGTTGGAGCGATGGTGGGATCGAAGTTATATCCAAAGCCTCTGCAAACGATGACCGTATCAGCCGAGTTGCCGACGTCCCAAAGTCAATTCCAAAGCTCGCTGACCAATCGGCTTGTTGGGTCCTCACTGTCTTTGGTTTTGCCCATGTTCCATGCGGTTGTCAAACAACATTTGACAGCCGCAGTCTCAAACGCAATTCAATCATTATCCGAGCCTAGGAGATCAAAAGATGATTCACCGGCTTAAGTCTGATATGGATCGAGTCGCCAATCACAGTGAACGAAACGGAACGACTGATCGCATTTCCATTCAGCCTTCGGGTCACCTTAACGACATAGTTCAGTCAGCGACCGAGTTGGTTACGAACGTGATGGTTAAGCGTCCTGGAGCAACTCTAGTTGTAGGTTTGCTGGTCGGTGCTGCAATTGGCTTTGCACTAAAGAGAGTCAAATGATTAGTCAAACGACGGCGCGAAACGAAACGATTTCCACTCGCAATCCAGTTGCTTCCGTTGCCTCAAGGGTGGCGGATGTTGCGGGTGATTTTGTAGAGTTGGTTGAACTTCAGGCGACTCTAACCAAGAACAACGTCCAGCAACTAGTGGTCGATTCGAAACCGGCGCTATTGGGAGTTTCGGTAGGAGCAATACTTTCTTTGTCGGCATTCATGTTGATTCTGCTGGCTGCTGCCAACGGATTAACTGAGCTCTACAGTTTTCGCCCATGGCTTAGCCAACTAATTGTTGCAGTAGCCTCCTTAGCAACGGCATCGGTCATTGTGATTGTCTCGCTACGAAAGCTAAAAGGCTCGTTGAGCAATCTTGATTCTAGCACTGGACAACTTGCACAAAACATCGCCTGGCTCAAAGGCGTGATTCGCGGAAACTAAACATCCAACCCTAAATTAGTAGGAATACAACATGAGTCAAACTACAACTCGCAGGACACCAGAAGCCGTAACCGAAGCATCAGCATGCGTGCTTTCTGCAACAGAAGATTTGGTGGAGGTCTGCAATACAGTTGCTGACGCTACTGCAACTTACAGTCGTAAGCATCCATCGGTGGTTATGGTGGCGACCTTTTTGATGGGCTTCTACGTTGGTTGGAAAATAAAGCCTTGGTAGGAAGCATAATCTGTAAGCCAGCATGAACATCTCGTTATAGAAAGGAAGTTAGAATGTCTACTACAACCGCAACATCAGAAGAGTCAAGTGTGACGGCCGAGCACTTGCAAATGTGCATGGGTACCTTGATCGATTTACAGCTTCAAGCAAAACAAGTTCACTGGAATGTTCGTGGTTCTGGGTTTTTGTCGTTTCACCGTTTTCTTGATGAGCTGTATCAAGCTATTGGGGAGCAAATAGATACCTTAGCAGAGAGAATTGTCACACTAGGCCGCCACGCCGATGGCACGATTGGAACAATTAGTGAAACTACAAAGCTCAAGTCACTGAAGCCTGGCAGAATGTCCGTGGCCAAAGGTGTCGACATTGTCGTTGATCGATTAGTAGTTTCGACGAAGCTACTTCGAGAATCGATTGACCAGATACAAGAGCTCGACGAAGTTTCAAAAGATATCCTAAGCCCTATGATTGCTGACTTGGAGAAATTCCGTTGGCTGACTGAGTCGCAAGTGGAATGAGAGTCTAAAGCTCTTCCCATCTAAAATTAACAATCAATCCACCAGGACCTAGAGACGATTGCCTTCACTCTCTGGGCCCTGGTTTTTCATTTCATGGTGATGGGCACTCAGCGGGCCTGTTTAGTTGCACTTGGATTCGCAAGCACCAAATTGACCTGCATCTGCTCAATGTGAATGGTAGCCATTCAATCTCAGGCCGTCAGCGCAGTGGATTTACTTCGTTTCGCCAATTGGCATGCTGCTTGCAACCATTGAAGCCATCAGAGAAGCTAGCGTCAGCGTAAATCGAACAACCCTCTAGCCGATTGTGCTAAGAACAACTATCCGCGATTTCAGCACGCTTCACTTCGCTAAGTTCATTGCGGGAATGGCCCCAGTGAGAGATTAATTCGACGCGCCGCGTCAATGCGGCAACAACATCGAGAGGTTAGAAATGAAAATTCGTACACTGATTTCGTTGAGTTTGATGCTTTCATCCTCAACTGCTGCGTTAATAGCACAAGAGGCTGGACTTGCTGGCCAAGTGAATGCTGCAGCCCAGACTGCATCTCAAACGCCGATTGCAAATGCAGCCGCAAATGCACATGCAAACAGCACAGTTGTCGCCGAAGGTCAAAGCTCGAATGCAACTACGCAGGCAGCCGCGGCTTCCAATTTAGACTTGAACGCTCAGTCCAAGTCCGCCGGAGTTTCGACCCAGTCCAACGTGAATGCTGGTGTCAATGGATCGGCGCAGAATCCGAATGCAACGATTTCGGGTCAGACGCAGGTAGTTAGTCCAGGTAACGGCAACGCCAGCTTGAACGGACAAGCTGGAGTGAGCGCAGCACAAGCGGGATCGCAGTCGCCTAGCAGCGCGATCGTTAATGGAAACATTAGCGCATCATCAGTAAATGGTTCCGGCACGTCTGCCTCGACTGCAACTGGCGTTACCGCAGGTGCAGTTCCAGGAGGAGCAAGTATTTTGCACGCGGGAATTGACTCCTACGGATCTGCCTCAATGCCGGCTTTTACTGGTGTAGACGGTGCTGGCGTAGCGACCTCCTCATCCTGGAATGGCTATTCAACTAACAAGTACAGTCACTCGCGTCGCGTATATTTGTTTCGCGCGTTCCGCTGCCGTTAACTAGATGGCTCTGGAAGTACAAACAACTGAAGCCGGCTCTGCCGGCTTCTTTTTTGTACGGTTCCCTAGTATGCCACCAACAAGTTGATCAGTTTGCATCAGTCAGTTTAACCAATTTTCGATGGTCTAACCAAAAATGTAGAGTGAATAAAGCGAGTCTACTAAGCAAGGGGTGTATCATGAATCGATCAGGCCAAGTCTTACTATCCTTAATTCTGGCAGCAACCGTCTGCAGTGCGATAGGGTATCTCATTGTTCGACCAACTCCAATTAAGTGCCACTCGCAATCGTCCTGTAGCTACACCATAGATTTACCCTATGACGAGGTTCGGACGCGATTGGTTCGTGGCGAGCTAACAACGGCGTGCATCGAAGCTGCAGGATGTCGCGTAGTCGACACAGAAATCGTGGAACGAGACATCGATCTCTCTAAGGATCCCAAACCCCTAATTAACGCACTAAAGCGAAAGTCAAAGTCAACCGTTAAGCAGAAGCAAATGATTGTGGTCGAAGTAAAGAAAGAACAGTTAGAAACTGACAATCTGAAATTGCTTCAGTCGGCAACAATCACTCCCAAGGGATTTGAAATTCAAGTCCGACTTTTCCAGGCTTCAGGATTACTAGCTGACTATGAATATGTAATTCTGGGAAAACCTAAAGGCGAATTTACAGAAGTCAGCTTTCAGCTAAGAGCAGTTGTTCAAAAACAAGTTAGTGGAGTCGCTCATCCTTGGGTGCCCGAGAAGGTTCATGCAGAAGTTGATAAAGCGCTCGTTAGGCAGGCCCGGACGTTTGTCGATCTGCTTCAGTCCGATGCCCCACAAATTGTCCAAAACGTAGATTAGATGGCATCGAATATGCTGCAGAGTTCGTAAGTGCCGAAGCGACTTCGGCTAGTGAACACTGTTAAGTTCAGAGTTGGAAGGCGAATATTATGACTACTCAAAATGACGATTTTATGGTGAAGGTTCCACTACACACAACCAAGTTGGTGTCTCATGACATTGATTGCGATTTAACGGAAAATCGCAGTGGCGAAGCGGTTCAGCGCGAAGGCGAGGAACTGGTAGAACTCGCGAGGAAGTTGCGACATGAAGACCCAGTGACGCATGAGCCAGGTTGTCATGCAGTCGGTACCGGAATCGGCGCTGTCGTTGGAGGCGCGACCGTAGGAGCAACGACTGGTGCGATACTTGGGCCAGCAGGAACTGTGATTGGCACTGTTGTAGGCGCGGTGGTTGGTGGGCTGGCTGGAAAATCGATGAATGAGCAGGTAGACCCAACAGTCGAGCTGGTTTTTTGGAAGGGTGCTTATCACACCCGCCACTATTACAACCCTGACCGACCCTTCGAACAGTACGAGTTTGCGTATCGACTCGGCGTTGAACAATTTGACACCACTCACGCAAAGACCTTCGCGGAGGCAGAGCCAGCTATGAAAAAGAAATGGGAGGACTTGCAAGTGTGGGAGGACGAAGGGGGAGCACCACCAATGACGTGGGAAGAGGCAAAATTGGCAGCACAGGATTCCTTCGAGCGTCTAAGAGATCGCGAACGAACAGTCTAGAAAAAAATCTACCTTTATACGAAAGTGAACTTACAATGAAAGGTGTGGTAGCACTGATAATTGTCGTACTGCTGTTAGTTGCCATTGGCTGGATTGGATTCGGTCGAAACTCGGGAAACCCAACGATCGAATTTCGCCAGGAGAAAGCCAAGAGCGATGTAAAACAGATGATTGAGCGTGTTGAAGAGAATGTTTCCAGCGACAATTCAAAAACAGTTAGTCCATAATACGATATGGATTCAGCGACACCAGGCTGGCCACGAACAATCGTTGCCAGCCTATTTTTATTGCCTTAACGGCGAATTGAATTTATGAACTAGCCGCATCCATCCATCCCAGCGCCTCTGCAATCGTCTCCATCACTTTTCCAGCATCTGCAGGTTTACCAAGAAAAAGCGTACAGCCGGCACTTTTGGCTCGCGCTTCATCGCCAGGTAGCGCATAGGTGGTATAGGCTATGATTGGAAATTCATAGCCAGAATTACGCAGGTGGGAAACAGCGGTCCAGCCATCCATTTGCGGCATGTTCATATCGAAAATGGCAATGTCAAAGCTAAGCTCCGTGCACATTCCGATAGCTTTCATGCCATTTTCGGCGGTAGCCACTTGGTGTCCAGCTTTCCGTAGTACATTTTCCAGGGTCAAACGAATAATTCTATCGTCATCAACAACTAGAATTCTTGCTGATTTGGTTTTCAAGGTATCACCTCTTAATCGAGTACTAGGTCGCACCTTCGCCTGCAATTCACGTACCACTGTCGATCAGAATTTTTTGGAAAGGTTGCTTGCAACAACATGAACTAGTGCCGCACCGTCCAGAGGCTTAGTAGCATAGTCATCGCAGCCGCAGCTAAGGCACTTTTCTCTATCTTCCTTCATTGCGTTCGCCGTCAACGCGACAATTGGCCCTGAAAAGCCTAGACGCCTGAGCTCCCTTGCGGCTGTATAACCGTCCATAATCGGCATCTGCATGTCCATGACTACTCCTGCAATTCCTTCTCCTATCGGTTGCCTTTCATTCATCAAATCTATTGCCTCTTGACCGTTATTTGCCAGTAGGACTCTTGCGCCTGCCTTTTCCAAAAAAGTTTGTACGAGCAATCGAATATCACGTCGATCGTCGACAACCAGAATTGTGCCAGCAATGGCTTGAAGCTTTTCTGTAGCCGGCTGTTCAATCGGTTGTTCAAGCTTGTCTACCCATTCCAGATCGTTAGACGTAGCGCAAGCGATCGTAAGAATGAATGTACTTCCGACACCGAGCTTGGAACTGACGGAGATGTCGCCGCCCAGCGCATGAGCCAATCGCTGGCTGATAGCTAAACCAAGACCCGTACCTTCAAATGCTCGAGTAGATGACGTATCAGCTTGAACAAACGGTTGAAATACGTTTTCCAGGAATTCTTCTGGGATTCCGATACCTGTATCGCTAACAGCAAAACTAAGGAGTCCTGTCTCGTTAGCAAATGAGCAGATCAAGGTGACGGTACCATGTTCGGTAAATTTGATTGCATTACCGGCCAAGTTCATCAATATTTGTCGCAAGCGAATTGGATCTGAAACTATTGTCTTAGGAATCTTGCCACTGATGGACACTTCAAAAACCAAGCGTTTTTCTGCTGCTCGCACATCTAACAGCGACCAGAGTTCGTGAAGTAACATGGACGGAGAAAACTCGATTAGTTCAGTTTTGAACTTTCCTGAATCTATCTTTGAAAGGTCGAGTATGTCGTTGATGATCTGCAATAGGTACTTCGAACTTCGTCGGATCGTCTCAACGCTCTGAATGTTATCTGGGTCGACCGAGTGCTCGGCCAAAATGTCTGAGTGCCCAAGAATTGCGGTCATGGGGGTTCGTATTTCATGGCTCATGTTTGCAAGAAACTCACCGCGAGCTTTACTGGCATCCTCGGCCTGTTGCCTAGCCTTTTTGAGCGACTCTTCGTTTTCAATTAATTCCGTAATGTCGGTATTGGATCCGAACCAGTTCGTAATGCGACCATCCAAATCTCGAATTGGCAGCGCCCTCGAAAGAAACCAACGATAACTGCCGTCTTTAGCGCGCAAGGGGAATGTGTCTTCCCACGGAGCACCTGTTTCCCAGCATTTGTTAAGGTGCTCAACGACTCGATCTAAGTGGTCGGGGTGATGAACCTTGGTCCATCCCCAGCCTTGCATTTCTGGCAAAGTTGTTCCAGTGTAATCGTACCATCGCTTGTTGTACCAATAAATCCAGCCCTCTGGATTGGCCATCCAAGCAAATTGAGACATATTGTCGGCGAGCATTTGAAAGCGTTTTTCGCTATCCAACAGACTTGCGGCAGCTTTCTTTTCGCCAGTTAGATCTCGAATGATGGAACAAATTCCCAGCGACTCACCGTTGGTGTCAAACAGAGGCATGACGTTGAGTAGCACGTCAATCCTATGCCCATCCTTATGTAGCCGCGTTGTGTACATCGGCTCAGGGAACTCACTTGCAGCACAACGGCTTAGGATGGTGACTTCGCTTTCATGGTGGTCCTCGGGAATCATTTGGAATACCGTCTGACCAACAATCTCATCTTTAGTGAACCCGAACAGTCGCTCAGCAGTAGGATTCCACGATGTGATTACTCCATCAAATGACTTAGAGATGACTGCATCATTGGAGCAATTCACGATGGCTTCCATTTGCTTCCTTACAACCTCAGCCTCGTATCGATCGCTTTCATCCACCATCGCAGCAACGATGCAGTTCGGCCTCCCGTTGTCATCTCTCAATAAGCTAAGCGCATTAAGAATCCAGATACCATTTCCTCTCGAATCAATTATCTTGTGCTGCCAAGTGAGGCTTTCTTCACACCCGAATGACAGATCCGAAAACTTCTGACGAAAGACTTCTCTGTCCTCGCCAGACACAAAGTCGAATATACTCGAATTTACAACCTGTTCTCGAGTAGTTTGTAAAGTATCACACATCAGCTTGTTAGCTTCAGTAACTTTTCCATCCAGACCAATTTGAGCGATTCCAATCGGCGCATTGTGTACCAGCGTTCGATAGTTCTTTTCGCTCGTGATTGCAATCGCGGTCTGTTTTACGAGTGACGAATTAAAGTGCTTTGTCAGTGCAAGGTAAAACAGGATGAACGAAATGACGCAAAAACCAGAAGCTATGGCAGTCACGATAGCGTTGCTGAAGGACATATTGGTTTCGTCGACTAGCTGTGCATATCGTCGCCTTTCTTGTACTTGAACGCGCCCGACAAGGTCACGGACGCGATCGACATTTACTTTGCCTTGCACTTTCCCAAGCAATTCCCTTGACGTTGCAGAATCGGCAGCACGCTGAGCTGCCACGACCTGATCGAAATAGGCTCTCGCATTTACAACGCTTGCTTCCAAATCTTGGAATAACTGACCATCTTCATGCAAAGTAAGAAGGTTCAGATGCATCACAATCTTTTTGGATGCATCCTGGTAGGGCGCTAGGTAGGCGGGATCATCGGTAATGGCATAACCGCGAACGCCCGTTTCCATGTCCAGGATATCCACTAGTAGATCTGAAGCGGTGTCGTACTGCTTCAGGGATTGTTCAGAATCCTTGGCGCTGAGGTAAAGTCTATTCGCAGCTCGAATAGAAAGAATGATGCTCGCCAAGGCAAGGCATAGGGTTACTCCAGCGACGATTAAGCCCAACGTGCGGTATTGTGACAAGCCTCTCCCCAACCAATTGCTAGACGTCCGTTTCAGTATTCGAAACCATGATTTTAGCTGAGCCAAGTAGTTCAAGCTAGTTAATGGCTTTTGTAAGCAAAGTTACTGGTTGAGAACCCATCAAATTGATCGACCAGCAATCAAGGCCCCTGATGTCTTGATGGCAATCGACGTCGAGCTGACCCTCGTGAATCTGCGGTGTTTTCATGCAAATGTGCATTTTTATTGGCGTCTAGCGAAATTCTGATTTTGTTTCGTAGTCTTACGCTTGTGGCATGCCGGCTGCTAAATGGAGTTGAACTCCGACCCTCACCGCCGGTGCGGGCGCGGAATTTTCTCGTGCCAGTGCACAACTTCGATTTACCTCGCTTAGGAGATTCGTCATGAAATGGTTTTCAGTTATGGCACTATTGCTAGCCATCGTTCAGTCGCAACCTGCAAGAGCAGACAATGTTTCAGCAAAGATCAGCGGCGGTAGCCTGTACATCTATGGAGACAATGGAAATAACAACATTACTATCGAGTCCTCGTCAGCGGGTTCCATTACGGTTTCGGGAAGCCCAACAACCGTCAACGGCAACGCTGCTCCAGTAACGTTGAATGGCTGGAACAACGGCGTCTTTGTCTATATGGGCGCAGGTAGCGACTCCGTCTGGCTCAAGTCAGGAGATATCACTGGTGTTACCCACTTCGATCTTGGTAGCGGAGACGACAATTTGTTGATAGGCTCATCTGCCTCTATCCCAGAAGAGTTTCTCTTAGACCCACTCTTTGAGCTGATATTTCCTAACGCCGATGAAGCAGCTACCGCGATGCTCCGGATGCGACAGTCGTTAACAGTTCTTGGTTTTGCAGGAGCTGACCGTGTGCTGCTTACAAACTGCACTGTGGTCGGCGCCGCCACATTTGACATGGCTGGTGGAAATGACGAGGTGTACCTTGGTAGCGATAGCGGTGAGATCCTAACTTTCTTTCAAAACCAAGTCGTCGTTGTTCCAGGCAGCGAACCTGACAGTACATCCATCGTCGATGTGCAAATCAACAAAGATCTGATCATTGACGACCCAACCAATGCTGCGTCCATAGAAATCGTGGGAAGCAGGATTGGAGGAAATATGCAGATTTTTGGATCGACTGCAGTTGATGACGTTTACCTGGACAGCCTGGTTGTAACCGGGTTTGTGAAGGCAATCCTGAAAGATGGTGGCGATGACTTTGAGTGTTCAAACTTGCAAGCCAAACAGATGGAGTTGTTCCTTGGTGCAGGCAATGACCGAGCAACAGTTACTGGGGTTAAGTTGGAGACCATGTGGTCGTATCTTGAAGACGGTAGTGACAATTATTCGTTGGACCAAAGCAGCATCAAGAACTCGTACTACTATGGCGCTGGAGGCAATGACTACTTCACGATACAAAACACAAGTGGTACAGCGGCTTTTGTCTACGGCGATGCAGGAACGGACACTCTTAAGCAATCCGGTAACACGATCGGCAAAGTGAATGTCTATTCTGTAGAACGTCGACTGTAATGACATCTTGGCAAGATGTTAGCGTCAAACAGTGTACTTGGCTTCAAACGAAGCCAAGTACACTGCAACTGTGCCTCGTAAGTAACGCGAATTCTGCGAGCGAGTTGTTCGGCAGAGCGAATCTAGTGAACTGTTTGTTAGGAGTACGCAAGATGTCTATCAAGAAACAAACCAAGAAAGAGTCGCTGCATGAGGATCCAATCACTGGTGAATGCGGTGCACATCCCGTGGGAACAGGCGTTGGTGCCGCGCTAGCTGGAGCTGCTGCGGGCATGGCGGTTGGTACGATAGCGGGCCCGGTAGGCACAGCCGTGGGAGTTGCATTAGGCGCGGTAGCTGGTGGATTCGTCGGAAAGGCGTTTGCAGAGTCGATTGACCCGACACGAGAGTTAGAGTACTGGACTGAAAACTGCCAGTCAAAAGAATACTACGATCCCAATCTTCCAATACGCGAGTATGAGTCAGCGCATCGTTTCGCTGTGAGTGAATTCGAACCAGGATGTCACTTGGACGATTGCGAAGCTGACCTTCAAGCGAAGTGGGAAGCAAGCTATCCAGAATCTCTGCTCAACTGGGAAACCGCTAAGCGAGTCATTCAGGACACTTGGGATCGACTGACCAGTCAAACTTGCACCAGCAGTGGTCGCAGTTGCAAGTAGTTGCCTAACGAGGCTTTGTGCGAGTTGAAGCTCGTCTTACCTACTTTTCAAACTTGGCGTCGCTGTGGATCGAATTGATCTCAGTAAGTAAGTGGTTGAGCGTTGAGGATCTAATTACTTGACATCTGGACCTTCGGGCTTAGCGACTCCAAGTAGCCACTCTTTAGCCCAAAGAGTGCAAGAATCTGCATCATTTATCGCTAAGATCTTTTCACGCATTTGCAAGTATTCCTCGGTGGGAACAATTTCAGTAACCTCTTTACCCGAGAAAAAACGTTGGCCTGCAACTGTTTCGAGAAAGTCGGAGAACCAAAGTGGAAAATGTTTTATTCGGTCGGGTAGTCGCCAACGAGTTACAGTTTCGCAACTACCCGCAACAAACAGAAATCTTCCATCAAGTGTTGCATGCGGGATCTGACTGGATGAACGAAATCCGATGCCTGTGTTGACGTATTGGTAGAGATGTACAGTCAGAGGATATCCGCTGGCAACATCCCAATTTCTTGGGCCGCGAAAATCGACAGTTGTTAGTGTATTTCCGTCGCGACTGAACACAACATTTCGTACTGCTTGCTCGTGAAGCAGAGCTCGTACTGTAGGCTTGCCGGTTTCCATCTCCCAAATCATCGCTGTGCCATCTCTAGAGCCACTGGCAATAAGTCTACCATCTGGACTGATGCAAACATCGACAACCTCTCCACGGTGTTTTAGCTCAAACAACTGATCTCCTGTATTCACGTTCCAGATGCGAGCCGAAAAGTCTGGCGAGCAAGTAGCGATCCTTTTCCCATCAGGATGAAAAATGACCTTGAGCACTTCATTGTCATGTCCAATCAGTTGCCCTTGTAGCTGACCAGTGCTGATGTTCCAAAGCTTGACAATCCGATCTTCTCCAGCACTGGCAAGCAGATTTCCATCGGGTGAAAATGCAACCGAGTTTATCTCTGCTCCATGTTGGGAGGCCCAAATTGTCTTTCCAGTTGATGAATCCCATAGTCGCACAAATCCATCGGTGGAGCCGGTTGCAAACCACCGGCCGTCATCGTTCATTTCGGCGGGCTGAATCATCGTTCGCAGCTCGGTCGGTTCTTGCACGAGTTTTCCCTCGGGAAGCGTCCAAATCGCAACTTGACCGGTCGAGGTTGTTGACACAACTCGACTTCCATCTGGTGAGAACATAACGCCCCACGCTCCGCCTCGAATTTTCAGCGGTTCACAGATCATCTCGCAAGTGTCCGTGCGGATGACGTGGACCTCTTGCGAAGTGGTGCCATATGCAAAAAACGCACCATCACGACTGAGACAGGAACCGTCCAGTCCGCCAGGATCGAAGGCAATGGCTTTTCTCCAGGTCGAGATTTGATCTCGAATCTTCCACAGTTGCGCGCGTCCTTCGTGATTGTCGAGCTGCGTTGTTTTGTGGTGCGAGGTCGCTGTAACAAAAAAATCCGTTCCATCTATTTTTCCAGCTTCCGCATAAAACACACGATTGGCATGGCGCATGGGCTCGCAAATAGGGACACCGCTTTTCGCATCCCATACCTGAGCGAGAGCATCGTCGGCCCAGGTTAGCAAGTTTTGATCGTCATTGAGAAAGCTGGTTCCCACGATCTGATAGAAATGTTGCGGGCCGCGAGTGACAACTGATGCCGTGTCGGCGTTCCATACTTCGACAACATCTCCTGTACTCGCCGTTACAAAACCGTTGCCTGCTGAATTGAAGGCAACAGAGCGAAATCTACCTTCAGCGTTTGTGAACTCGTTCAACTTCTCGCTCTTGCTTGCGTTCCAAATAGCCCCTTTCTTGGCCTGAACAGTAACCACTCTTGAGAGGTCTTGATTGATTGCTGCGGCAACGATCGGCCCAGGCGAAACCTTAAGTAGCGATGCATTGGTCTCCAACGACCATGCTTGAATCTCTGAATCTGCTCCAGCTATCCGTACTGCGGAATATGCGTCTCCTTGCTTGGAAAACCCAGTGCTCGTAAATCGCCCTTGTTCGGCGGATTGTTCGCAAAGTCTCTGGCCATTATCGAGATTCCAAACTACGATCGTCCGCTGTGTCTGAGTCAGAAGATACAGTCCCGAGGGATGAAATTGCATTCGATTAACCGGCTCGTCATGCGTAAGAGTCGCGTTGATCAAACTCCCATCCTGCACGCTCCAAATGCGGCAGGTTCGATCGTCCGAGCATGTTGCCAAACGCGAGCTGTCGGGACTGAATTCCAGCCAGTTCACTGCAGCATCGTGTGTCCAGGCTGGGTGAATGGGGGCCGATGTTAGGGAATCCCAGAGCCTGGCCGTGCCGTCGAGCGACCCCGTTGCCACATACTTTCCATTCGGGCTGATACGTGCCACTGTCAAGTTGCTTTCATCGGGGTGGCGAATGGTGGGCGCAGCCGGAATTGGAAACGGTCGGTGCGATAGGATGGACATGCCGAGCATTCCAGCTTTCCAATTGCTTGGATCTTCCCGAAGTAGCAAGGCAACCTTTGCAAGAGCTTTTGAGTTTTGACCGCGACGTAGCAGGTCGTCGATAGTTGTCCACTCCAGGTGAGATACATTTTCAGTTAGTTCGGAGTTGGCCTTCTCGGCTCGCAACCATTGCCATGTCGAAACTACTCCGCCACTACAAATAGCGATCAGCAACAGAGCTGCAAGCGAGGCTAAGAAACGATTGCGTTGGCACCATCTCGCAAAATGCTCCCAAGAGCTCGTGGGCCTAGCCCTGATTGGCTGGTGACGAAGATAGCGTTCGAGATCATCAGCAACTTCTGCTGCTGACGAATAGCGACTTTCGGGTTGTTTTTCCAAACACCGCATGGCAATCGTCTCGAGATCCCGGTGAATCGAAGAACGAACCGCACGCGGCTTGGTGGGCGTTTGATCGATCGCCATCCATAAGGTTTCTACGGCGTTGCTGCCTACGAATGGCGGTCGCCCTGTAAGCAATTCGTACAACGTTGCCCCCAATCCATAAACATCAGCCGCTATGGTGATGTCTTCCGATCCAGCCGCTTGCTCGGGAGCGATGTAGCCCGGTGTGCCTAATACCGCATTAGTGAGCGTCAGTCCCCCTTCGCTTGGTCCGGTGAATTTTGCCAGTCCAAAATCAGTGATATGAGGATTACCAGAACTATCGATGAGAATATTGGATGGCTTGAGGTCCCGATGTAGAACTCCATGTTGATGTGCGTAATCCAGCGCGCGACCAACCTTAACCATTAGTTCAGCGATACACTTTTCCTGCACGACTCGCTCGGATGCGTTCATGTGATCTTGAACTACAAAGTCGGTCATGCATTCAGAAAGGCTTGCTCCTTCGATAAGCTCCATGCTGAAGTAGTGTTGAGTCTCATACTCGCTAATCTCATAAATTCGAACGATACCTGGATGATGCAGCCGCGCGGCTGCCTGAGCTTCCAGTCGGAACCTTTGCAAAGCCTCCTTGGTGGCCAACTGTCCAGCTATAATCAGCTTGACAGCTACCAATCGATTTAGGCTCTTTTGTCGAGCTAGGTAAACGACACCCATGCCCCCACGGGCAATTTCAGATATCAGCTCGTAGTCCCCAAACTGAGTAAGAAAACCTTCTTGTTCAATCTGATGAGATTCGCTTTGAAAGCCGGAGCTGCTAGTCGGTTTCACAAACCCAAGCCCGATCAAGCACCTAGGGCACTCACCGGGGGCGCTGTCGCTACCTGAGTTGCTGACCAATCGAGTCCCACAAACCGAACAAGTTTTTGACGTTTTCGCCATGTTTTTGGATGACCAATTAATCCGCAATAGACTAACTTAGAGCCGGAATTACAATCAGCGACTACAATCTTGGCCCACATACTCCTCTCATTAACAACAAAACGAGTTTGCGAAAATTGTAACCAGGAAATCTTAAGCCAGTTTTGTAACCGATACTATTTGACTTTATAGCCGCTTTACGCTTAGTCCTATGCCCACTAGTGATTCTGCATTGCAAGGCCCAGCAAGATTTCATTCGACGCAATGGAGTGTCGTACTCCGCGCCAAAGACCTAGCTGCGGACGATAGAATCACGGCGATGAGTGATCTTTTTCGTCGTTATTGGTATCCGCTCTATTCTTTTTGCAGAGGGCGAGGTGGCAATCATCATGACGCTGAAGATGCTACGCAGGGATTCTTTTTGCAATTGATGAATAACGAAGATTGCTTTGCGGCAGTTTCTCAAGATAAAGGACGCTTTCGTGCGTTCTTGTTGGCGTCCTTCAAGAACTTTTTAGCTAACCAGTACCGCAATGCTTCAACACTTCGTCGAGGTGGAAACGTAGAAATCTGTTCGATCGATTCCAAGGATTTCATTGCCAATTACAATTTGGACGCAAATCTGCAGCAGACTCCGGAGCAGCTTTTTGAATTCAACTATGTTAAAACACTGTTGTCCAGAGTTCGCGCCAGACTGGAAGAAGACTATCAGCAAGCGAACAAAGTACATATTTTCACACTGCTGATACCGCACTTGACGAACGTGGTAGATGGTTTGCCGCGCACAGAAATTGGAAAACTACTGAATCTAAGCCCTGCCGCAGTAAACATGTCCATCCACCGAATGCGTCGTCGCTATGGTGAGATCCTTCGGGACGAAGTCCTCGCAACGTTGGATGATCCAAGGGACTTGGATGACGAACTTCGCTACCTCTTTTCCATTGCTGGCACCATCAAATAGCGTCCGCCAGAAATCTAGGGTCAGTATTTATCCTGACAATCTGCTACGAGATTCCCCTCAGCTAGTTGAGGAATCATAGCTGCTTGGACGAGGTGCGAAAAAACTTCGTCAATCTTAATGAACACGCTCAAGAATGTCGTTATCGCCCGACATGGGTCGGTTTGTTCAGGTTAGGCGGCAAATTCCAAGTGGAATTTGGGCTCCGCATACTTACCTGATCTGAAGTTTCGCTGGTTTCAAAATGAGTATTAAAAAGAGCGTGGGTCAATTCACTTCTTTCTGGAGATCGCTGAGCAAGAAGATATGGCGAAAGCGCGCACGGATGGTTTATTCGGCACGACGGCGTCGGCTGCTAACTCTGTCTGGCGTGGAGCATCTGGAAGGTCGGCTTCTTATGGACGCATCCGGGTTGCTCTATCGAGCGACCAACGATACGCCCATTACATTGCTCGTGCGCAGCGGGCAGTTGGAGGTAGTTGAGACCGCATTTCCAACTCAGGTATTCGCATCCAGTCCCTTGGCAACCTTGACACAAGGGGCAGTTATCGAAGGGAACGGGTTTGATCTAAGGCTTACGATTGACCAATCGGTGCCTGATGTAGGCGGAGGAATTTCGTTCCTTGGCGGAAGCGGCAATTCCATTCTCGTGGGACCAAGTATCAATTCGACTTGGCGCATCGACGGCGCAAACCGCGGAAATCTTGGAGGCCCTAGTCACCTTCAATTCACTGACGTTAAAGGTCTCCTAGGCGGCAGTGCATCGGATACGTTCATTATTGCTTCGTTGGGGCAATTGACCAGCCTAATCGACGGCGGTGCGGGCAGTGATCAAATTGTACTTGATAACGGCGATCATCTAGTAACTTTAGCTCCGGTTGGCGGCACTTCCGGAACTGTGAATCTAACCGGGCGCTCCATCAACTACACCGGGATGGAGCCTTATGACTTCTACTTGTCGGACTTCTCAAATCCTTCGAGTATCGCTTTGATTGCCGATCCGCTCCATGGCAACACGCTTACGGTCAAGCATTATGATGCTGGCTTGATCGAGGTAAACCGGAACAACACAGCGGAGTACTTCGCATTTCAAGCTCCGACTCAACTGCTTCATATTGCCATGGGAGGGCTCGAAGATAACACGTTAACGCTTGGTGCCATCGGCTCAAACCTCACCATTCCAGGTTCACTGCTAATTGATGGCGGAGCGGCTAAGGATACCGTGAACATAACTGGACCGGTGACGGTATCGAAAGGATTGTCGCTCGATGGGAAATCGGGTGATCTTGCCGTGAATATCAATGGCTCGGTAATCGTAAACGATGGCAACATGTCGATCGATGGCAGAGCTTCGACCGGCTTGGTATCGGCATTCAATGCGCCAGTTGAAGTGCATGGCAGTCTTTCGGTGCTTGGTGGCTTTTTCAAAGATGAGTTTCATTCAACTTCATCGATAGATGTATTTGGAAGCGTAACTATCGATAACATCTTATCGTTCGTGGATGAAATCACCGGAACGGACGTCGCGGAGTTGGGTGGGAATGTAAGCACACACGGCGGCAACTTCTTAGCCAATGCCGCTAATATCCAAGTTGGCTTGGCCACGATTTCAACGGTTGGAACTGGGGACGCGGGTGAAATCAAGCTCGATGGCAAGAAGATATCGGTTGCATCAAACGGGAAGTTGCTCGCTACTGCTGACGTCGGTGCGAATGCTGGCGACATCACACTCAAGGCATTCGTAAACGATCTTTCAGCACTATCTCCGGTCGACATCATCAAGACTACCGATCCAAGTATTACGGTTGGCTCAGGAGCTGAAATCCGCGGGGCGGCTATCGATATCTCCGCTGAAAAGAGTAGCCAAACGGCTCTCTTGCCGATTTCGCTCGTCAGTCTTCAGCATCGAAAGGCGACCATCGAAATCGTGGGAGCTTCCATCGAAGGTAGCGATGTTTCCATTTCCGCGACGGCTGCCGACGCAAATGTTATCGATGATCCTTCCGTTAACATCGCCATGAACTCGGTTGGTGGTCCAATCATGAGCACCGGCTATGCGGATTTGCCGGGCCTGCTTGGCCTACCTCCGATTCTTTCAGCAATCTCGGTCCAGAAACGAGCAGCGGATGCCGCCGTATCGCTTTCCGGAACCAACATTCAAAGCTCTGGTGATGTTGAAATCAACGCAGCAGTAGATGTGTCGAGCGACGCTAAGGCATCTGGGGGTTCCGACACGACCAAGAAGAAAGGCTCCAAGATCGCAGAGATGGTTCCTTTCTCGGCGGGATTCAGTCGAGCCGAAGGAAAGGCAACGACAACCATCGATGGTAATTCCTCTATCCAAGCAAGCGGCAGCGTAACGATTCTTTCCGATGCAACCACCGCTGCAACTGTGCAGGCCTTTACCGCTTCGAACTCAGCTCTCGATAAAAAAGGTCTCAAAGGAGTCAATGGTTCCAAATCCGTTCCAGCCATCGCGATCGGCATTACTGAGTCGGAAACGACTTCGACAACACTTGTTGGCAAAGATGTTCAGATCACTGCAAGCGGAAACGTTACGGTGAACGCGCAAGCCGATGTCACCAACGATGCCATCACCAGTGCTACCATCTTTCGCGATGGCTGGGGAAGCGTGGGCGTGTCAATGGGCAGTGACAAAACGAATGTCCTTTCACGCGTGGATGGTCATGTCGTGGCCGGGCAGGGTCAGCAAGTTGAAACCGATCGTGGTCTCGCAAGCTTGACAGCAACCTCAATACGATCCATATCCCCAAGCATGGTTTGATCGACGGTCAAGCCTTTGTTTACCACGCATCCGCTCCAAGCACTCCCGATACACCTCTGAATCCGATCGGAGGGTTGGAAGACGGTGAAACCTATCGGGTTATCGTCAAAGATGAAAACACAATCCAATTAGCCAAGTCAGCCAGTATCGATTTGGATGTGTCGGGAATGAACAGCGACGTGCTCAATACGCTGCGACGTCGTGCGGTTAGCACCGTTTCTGGAACCCAAGTCGACCTCGTTAACAATATCCTCACACTCCCAGCGCATGGATACAGCGAGCGCCAAGTCGTGACGGCAGCAAACACGCAGGACTGGACACTCGATGGAGTACTGTCTCAAGCTGACTATGAAATTCACGTTATCGATGCCAATCGTTTTCAATTGTTAACGGTGAATCGCAGTGAAGCAGGAGCCAATCCGCAGACATTGGCGGGAACCGAATTCTTCATTGTCGATTTAACCCTGCAATCAGCAGCTCAAGGGCAGCCAGCTACCGTGGCCAAGGGCAGTTTGTTTCTAGGGTTTAGTGAGGCGCCGATCACTTTCCCAGCAGCTTCGTCAGTGAAGGCGGGTGGAACGATTGAATTGCCGAGCCATGGACTTCAAACCGGAGATCTCGTTTCGTACGATGTTGTTCAATCGACACCAACCCAAGTGGCAGTGAATCGAGCTGCTCTCTTTCGTTTGGAGCCATTCGACTTCACTTTCAACCCCAACGAAACGGCAACAACTGTCTCAGACAATACAATCCTATTGCCCAATGGACACTCGCTCCAGACAGGTCAACGAGTGACCTATACCAGCGGAGGTGGTCAATCGATTGGCGGTTTAGTTTCTGGAAACAATTACTACGTTATTGTCGCGGGCCCATTCGGAATTCAATTGGCGGCGACTCAGTCCCGAGCACTTCAAGGCCTCTCGATCGCTTTGAGTTCCAGTGGTAGTGGAACTCAACATCACTTGCTCGGAAATCCAGTCGATACGCTCAACAATCAACTCGTGATACAGGACCATCAGCTTCAGACCGGTCAAAAAATCGTCTATCAATCTGCGGGAGGCCAGCCCATCGGTGGCCTGATCGATGGTGCGGCCTACTATGTGATCCGAGTTAGTCCCAGCATTCTTTCCTTAGCTCTATCGAGACAAAACGCTTCGGCAGGGCAGGCTATCGATCTCGGTACAGGTGCAACCGGAGTCCAACACGGTTTGGTCAGTGATAATTTCGTTTCGGTTGTCGATGCGTCTCGAACGACTCCTCTGATCGACTACGTGGCGAATACCATTGAGATCCTCAATCATGGCTTGGTTCATGGTAGCATCGTTGCTTATGATCCGGGTGAAAACGATGCTATCGGCGGACTTCCGGCTGGAAACTATTCAGTCATCGTCGTGGATAGCAATCATATTCGACTGGCCACTACCAATAGTCCGAACCAGCCCATCGATCTGTTGGCCACCAACATGAATTCCGGTCTCCAAGAAATCACTCAAGGAGATAAATCTTTTGTTTTCGACCCACTTCAAACCGCGACAGTGGATGTGTCAGCGGATACGATTTGGTTGAGGCAGCATCGATTCAAAGCCGGTGAGCGGATCACATATCTCACTGGGGGTGGAAACGCGATCGGTGGTTTGGTCGACGGCCATGATTATATTGTTCTAGCTGGATCGGACGACAATAATTTCAAGCTAGCCGACGCAAGCAATTCGTCGGTCCCAATCAATCTAACTTCGTCCGGTAGCGGTGCATCGCAAGGTTTTGAACGAGCCTCGAATGCCGATCGCGGAAATAGTCCTATTCGCGGATTGAGCGACGGCGGATATTACTATGTGACGCGTTTGGACGCAAATCACATTCGATTGTCGGATACCGAAGAAGGAGCTTTTGCGGCGGAGCCAATCGACCTTTCATTGACCTCCGCACAACAGACCAATTCCAGCTTGAAGCACAGCTTCACTGTCGAATCGGACGAAGATGCTGGGGTCAACGTCCTAGCTTCTTCGACCGCCGAAAATCGGATGATCACCCGTTCGCAAGTAGGAGGAGCTCCTGTACTCTCCAATATGTTGATGGGTGAGGTGACTCCCACCAACATCAAGGAAATCTACAAAGGTACTGTTGGCACCAATTCAAAAGTCACATCTCCAACACCTGTATCGATCACTGGTGCGATTGGAATCAGCAACTATGTTCATAATGTTGATGCAATCGTGGGTAGCCAAGCAACCTTGGCAAGCTCTTCCAACGTCAACGTCAACGCAAGTTCTGAGAACTTTTCGCAAGTAATTGCCGACGGCAAAGCTACCGTTTCCAAAGATGTGACTGCCAAAAAAGTTGCCGTGGGAACTGCGACCGCTTTAGGATTCTACGAAAACAACGTTCACGCTACCGTTGAACCTGGGGCCACAATCGATGCCGATCACGACATCTCCGTCGATGCCAAAATAACCTATCCAGATCTAACCAAGTTCCTTCCTTTCAATCCAGCCAGATACGATATCAAGAGTCCCGATAACGGAGACTGGATGACCGAGTTGGCAATTGCTCTCAACGGCCGCGGCGGAGTCGACAATCTATTTGGATTGTGGGCCAATTCTACGAGCACTGCCGAGGAAACTCCTTCGAGCGTATCGGTGACTGGTTCGGCGGCGAGCGGACGCTATCGAAACGTCGTCGAAGCAACCATCGCAGCAAATGCGAAAATCAATCAGAATCGTCATGACGATCAGCAGTCCGTGAACGTCACTGCAACTTCTGAAATGGAATTGCTGAATCTTGCGGGTGGACTCAAGTTGGAATTAGATCCAACACAAGCTCAAGCGATCGTCAAGAGCAGGAAGTCCCCGATTTCGCCGGTCGGGAACGAAGCTGGAAAGGTCGGTGTTGGTGGATCGATTTTGCTTCAAAACATCGAGAGCCGCACCGTCGCAAAAATTGATGCCGACGCCAAGGTCAACGCGGGCAATCAAGGTGGAGTTCATGTGAAGTCCAACGAAAATGTGTTGTCCGTAAATCTCGCACAATCTGGCGGTAAGTCAGGAACCTTTGGGCTGAGCGGAAGTGTTAGCGTTGCTGAACATCACTCGACGACCTTGGCTCAAATCGGTGATGGTGTTCAGATACACGGCGGACCGATTGAGGTTCAAGCACTCGACAATACGAACCCTCTACAATATCGCTGGAGCCGTTCGCTATGGAGCTTGCGGGAATCGGTGCCGGTTCGGCCGTCAACATTGCCCGCGCGGGCGATACCAATGTTGCTGTGGTCGGAGCCATGATCGACTCCCAGACATTCGGACTCAGTCCCAATGCGACAGTCATCGAAGCGACCGCAATGCAGCTCGAGTCGTTGAACAAGGGAACCATCGTTGCGACTGCGGTATCAGGGCCGCTGACGACAGTATTTCCACTGAACACACCGTTGCCTGCTGCGGTGGGTATTGCAGGGGCTGTGAGCGTCAATCAAGTTCAGAAACGACCCGAAGTTACATCAACGATAGTGCGACGATCACTCTCGCTAATGGCGATCTAGATGTAAATAGCACTAGCGACACTCGTTTGATTGCAGTTGATGGATCACTTGCGCTTACGGGAATGAAGACGGTGTCTATTGGGCTTGCTGGAGCGGTTAGCAAGAATGAGCTAAACACCGTCACGGAGAGCTTCATCAATCGTTGCTATCTTGGATGTGCCGGTTCGGTTCAAGTGGATGCGAATCGAAACGGGCAACTTATAGCGGTGGCAGTCGCTGCGGCTGGTTCGCTTCCAACCGCCGCGAAGACGGTGCCCGCAGTTGGTGTATCTGTCGATGCTGCAGCTTCAATTGCGATCAATGAAATCACTGGTTCTACCCAATCGCGAATCAAAGATGCCGAGATCCATTCTCAATCGACTGTCCTGGTTCACGCGATAGACAATTCCAAGATACTAGCCGATGGTGGTGGCTTAAGCATTGCTGTGAACAACAATGCAACCAATGCGCCGCAGGTGTGGCGGCCTAGCAGTTGGCGTCAACACGATTCACAGTATCGTTACCGCCGATATTGATCATTCTACGATCACTACTGCGGCCGGAGATTTCGATGTACTGGCGAAAGAGTCTTCGAAGATCGATGCATTGACTTGTATGCAGGGTGGAGCATCGGGTGGTGCAAATGGGCGCAGGGATTGGCCTAGCAGGTGCGGGCTCGAAGAACTCGATCGATAATGCAGTTAACGCTTCGGTACGTTCAAGCTCGATCAACGTTCATGGTGACGCCTCGGTTGTAGCTCAAGACAATTCAGTGATCGAAGTCAATGCAGGTGGATTGGGAATTTGGCGTCGGAGTGGAGGAGCCAACGGGTTCGGGGCGTCGCTTGGAACCGCTTTTGCTAACAATGAGATCAAGAACAATTGCTCGCAAGTTATCGTCAACTCGAATGTAACTGCAACCGGGAAGCCCAGTCGTTGATGCATCCGAAGCCGCAACCATCGAATCGCTCACCATCGGTGGAGCCGTCGCTGTTGGAATTGGAAGCGGTGGGGCTGGTGCTGCAGTGGCTGTCGCAGGTGCAGGTTCTTTCAACACGGTGAAGAATAATGTTGAAGCATCGATTCATAGTGATTCGCTAACGCAATTGCACAGTCGAGCCTTGACAGTCGAATCATCGGATTCATCGACGATTATGGCAAATGCCGGTGGCGTTGGTGTAGCCGTGGGTTCAGGTGCATCGGGTGGTGTCGGTGTCTCTGTCGGTTTTGCAGCGGCAAAGAACATCGTTGACAACAGCGTGCAATCTTTCGTAGACAAGGTTGATGTCCACGCTTCGAGTAGCGTATCAATCACAGCGTTGGAAACCGCTTCCATACAAGCCTTGACGCTCGGCGGCGCAGTCGGTGTTGGCGTTGGAGGAAGTGGTGGAGTCGGCGTCGGTGCTGCAGGTGCAGGCTCGGGCAACGATATTAGCAATAGTGTTGGAGCCAAGATGCTTCACGGCTCCATCAACAGTGCTCAAAACGTGTTGGTATCAGCCGCCGATAGTTCACAGATCACCGCAAATGGAGGTGGTTTGGGAGTCGCAGTTGGCAGTGGCGGATCTGGCGGCGTTGCTGCCTCGTTGGGTGTGAGCTTTGCAGAGAATACGATCGACAATCAAGTTCAGGCGTCGATGGAAGATTCCAATGTGACGGCCGGCGGTCGCATCGATGTGCTCGCTTCCGAGTCGGCTACTGTGAAAGCTCTCACGATTGGTGGCGCAGTGGCAGTTGGCGCTGGTGGATCAGGGGGTGTCGGTGCATCCGTTGCAGGTGCTGGATCGTTCAATCATGTTAACAACGAAGTATCTGCGAAGTTGACAGGCGATCTTAGCAAAAACGCTCGCGCGAATGGCGGCGATCTTCGAGTTGCTGCGTCAGACCAATCTTCCATCACTGCTAACGGTGGTGGCTTTGGAATCGCCGTAGGTGTTGGTGGTTCGGGAGGAGTTGGCGTGACCGTTGGATTCTCGGCAGCCGAGAATCGAGTTGAAAATCAAGTCACCGCACAAATCGCTAATATCAACGTTTCGGCATCGCAAAGCGTTTCGGTCTTGGCTACCGAATCAGCCCAGATTCATGCCCTGACGATCGGTGGTGCGATTGCCGTTGGTGCAGGTGCAGGTGGTGCCGGTGTTGGAGTCGGAGCAGCGGGAGCGGGTTCAGGGAACGCGATTCACAATATTGTGGACGCTTCGATTGACAGTGGAGCAACGGTCTCCACTTCAACTGGAAATATCCAGGTCAAGGCAACGGACAGCTCGGAAATCACCGCGAAGGGTGGCGATATTGCCGTGACCGTTGGTGCGGGCGAATTCGTGGGTGTTGGCGTTTCTTTGGGTGTTGGATTTGCAGAGAACAACATCACTAACGAAGTTGACGCTACGGTCGCAGCGGCGACTTTGAATTCGGCTGGACGGGTCGATGTAAAAGCTGAAGAATCAGCCAAGATCACTTCACTTAGCGTGGGTGGTTCAGCGGCAATTGCAGCGAGTGCGACTCTTGGGATAGCTGTCGCGGGAGCAGGTGCTGGAACCTACAACACAGTCCATAACGATGTTAGCGCGATGCTCGCCTCCTCTACGGTCCATGCTCAGAATGGCGACGTGACCGTTTCCGCAACGAACTCGTCGGATATTTCTTCGGCGGCAGGGGCGGTTTCCGTGGGTGTGGGTGCAGCCGCATTCGTCGGAGTGGGTGTGACTGTCGGGGCTTCCGAAGTCAAGAACAATGTCTTTAACGGAGTGCATGCTCGAGTCTCTGGTGGAACTGTCACTGCCGATCACGGAAGTATCAATGTACTTGCAAATGATTTGACCAAGGTTGATAGTATTGCGGTTGGTGGATCGGCTTCGGGTGCTGGAGGAGCACTAGGCGCGGTTGCAGTAAGCGGTGCAGGAGCTCTTTCACGCAATGACATTCATAATCAAGTCGACGCAGCTAGCGTCAGCGCACAATTGTCAGCGCAAGGTGGAGGAAGTGTGTCCATTCTTGCAAGCGAGGATACATCGGCCAACTCGCGAGCCGTCGCAGGAGCACTAGCAGCCGGTTACAGCAGCATAGGATCGGGCGTAGCGGTTAGTGTGGGAGCCTCGATCGCTCAAAACGAAATCTACAATTTGGTCAGTGCAAACAGCTTGGGATCGCAAATCAATTCTAGCTCCGATGTGAACGTTGCCTCCAATGTTATTACTTCGGGTCAAGCGACCAGCGTCGCAGCGTCGGTTGCTGCAGCGATTGGCGGAACAGGATCCGTCAGCTTTTCCGGCGGTGGAGCAAGTTCTTCCAACAACATTCACAACACGGTCGATAGCGGCATCGCCGGCGGCAATGTTACTGCCACCAACAATGTGACGGTCACTTCGTCGGAATCGGCTCCCATGACGGCCACGGTAGGATCTGGCAGCTTGGCAGGAGCGACTGTTGCAGCTTCCATCAGTGTTTCGCTGGCAGATAATCATGCTAGCAGTGTCGTTAATGCTCATGCGGACAATGCAACCATCTCGTCGGGCGGATCGATCGCAATCGGTTCATCGACTGGTGGTGCAGTCTCGGCTCAAGCTGTTGGCACGTCGATCGCCATTGGACTTTCGGCAGCCGGAGTCGGTGCCAAAGCGAGTTCAACGTCCAACACCAATGTAAGCGCCACCGCTAGCTCGGGCAGCCAGCTCCAGGCCGGGCGCGACATCAACATACAATCGACCTCGTCTCCTTCGCTAAACACCAACACACTAGGCGTTACGGGTGCTTTATTTTCTGCAATTGGAGTGAGCGATGCGACAAGCGCGGTGACTGGACGAGTCCAAGCGACCTCCGATGCCACCATCTCGCACTCCAACAATATCGATTCTGGTGCAAGAGATGTCTATATTCACTCATCGGCCCAAGGCTCTGCCAAGGCGACCTCGTTCGCCTTTGCAGGCGGCATTGTGAGCGGTACGGGCTCGGTGGCAAACGCCATCAACAAGCCAATCGTTGAGGCCGGGCAGAATGGCATAGTTCGAGCACAACGGGATATTCGCATTGAGTCGTTCGCGTCGCCGACTGCCGAAGCAAACGCAAGGGGAGTTGGTATTGGAGTGGTCAGTGCCGGAGCATCACTTGCCAATTCCGAGGATTCACCGTCCCTTACAAGCAATCTATCTGGACAAATCCAAGCTGTTCAAGGAAGTGTGTTGGTTTCCGCAGGTGTTAGCGGGCTGCTCAATTCAGCGAGAACCAATGCATCCGTTGGTGGCGTGCTGATTGGTGGCGATAGCGCTATTTCACGAGCGACCTCGATTCCTCAAGTTCGAGCTACCATACAAGCTGGATCGCGAATTGTGGCTGGCCAGGACGTAGTCGTCGATAGCGATTCAACTGGGTTCTCTGAAAGCCGCGCCGAGGGTTTGACCATCGCCGGCTTAGTCGCGACGGGAGTCAATCAGTCGTACACGAATATCGGCAATGGTTTGGATAGCACATCATCTACAGTGGGCTCGGACACAAACTTATCGGCAGGCCGGAATATTAGCATTGATGCTGATGCTTCTCAGCGTGGCTCATCATTTGCCAATGCAAACGCTGGTGGAACTGTCGCAGCGGGAAGGGCCAAGGCAGAAACGAATCGCAAAGCACCTGTGAATACCACAGTAGCAAATCGTGTTGCATTGAACGCTGGAAAAGATGTGAGCATTACAGCGACGAACGGTTATGCTTTGAACCTCTTGGGACCTGACAATCTTACAGCAATCGCCACGAATATCGTCGGTGGCATTGTTGCCGTTGGGCTCCCTGATGCAACGACTACGGTGAACGATTCGGCGACTGCTGCCTTGGACACGGCGTCGACGGTCCATGCCAACCGAGGATCCTTCGTTCTGCACTCCACGACGAGAGATGTTGGAATTCTCGCTAGCACAAGTGGAAAATCGTATGGTATCGCAGCGGTGCCCGATACTCAATCAACGACCACGGTTAATAGTCAGTCAAAAGCGATTCTAGGAAATGCCGTCAATGTGATTGCGGCTCTCAACGTCGCCATTGAATCGACCTCGGGTGTCAATGATCGCGCCGAGGCGATCACCGACGGCAAAGGAGCAGGAACAGGTCAATTTGCGATAGCCACTTCGAACGGTACCGTTTCAGGTACAACCAAAATCGGAGAAAACTCGAGCCTGAACGCTGGTCTCAATCTACTTATCTCGGCGAACGAAAAAGAAGCCGCAGGCACGCTCGCCAAGGCGCAGACAGGTGGCTTTGGAGTCGTTGGTGTCGATGCAACTGCCAAAGCGGAGAATTTGAAAAACTATACAACCTTGGTGGATATTGGATCAGGGGTCACAATGGATTCCCTCCTGAACATGGACATCGTCTCGGAGACTGGCGTGTCAGGGGTTTCCGGTGTTGCTTTTGATGTTGGTTATCGAAACACCGCAAGCACGAGTGCCAGCACCGGCGGCTTTGCTGGGAATGCCAGCGCGAAGTCCTACAATACCATCAGCAAAACATCGACCATCAAGTCGGCTGCTGATGTCGGTGCACTTCGCACTAAGATCAAGACCTCGGAACTGCGGGTAGCTGCAAACACCAACGCCACTCCGATGGCGACGATAGCGGATCGTCCTGGCTTTGTGTTGATCAATGGCGGTTCCGTAGTGCGAGATCAACGATTGACCGGGAACAGCTCGGTTACTATGAATGCCGATGCGATCATTACTGGTGGTGGGGCATACTTGCAAATCGACAACGCGGGTAACGTCGTAGCTCAGCAAGGAATTACATTTACTGAGAATCCAACCCAGTACGTCTTGAACCCTATCAACAATCGCTCTGGTGGTCACGCAAGTGTCACTGCCAATGGCGCTAACGTGCAGAACCAAGTTCAAGGGACATCGACGTTTAAATTTGACCAAGGAGTAGGTGGCGTTACGATCATCAATGACAATGCCGCCAAAGATGTCGTGGTCAACGACATCAGTATTGCAGGGGTCAACGCGACACCAAGGTTATTTGTCTACCCGGCCCAAGTTCTGCTCTCCACACCACCGACCTTTACGAGCAGCGTCAGCAATGTTGGCGGAACGAACGTGAAAGTATTAACACAAAATTCTGATGTCATCCTGGCCGGCATCATCAACAACCCAGAGGGTACGACATCCATTCAGGCTGAGAACGGAGCGATTTCCAGCAGCTCGGCCAATAGTCTGATTGCAAGCCAACATGTTGTCTTGGAATCTGGCTCCATTGGTTCTTCGAATCAGCGAGTCGCGGTGCGGCAGGTTCAATGGAATGCCAATCCTACGCTGACTACAGTGACCGATCTCGATCAATTCATGGTTCTGTCGGCATCCAATATCATGAATGTCAATCCAGCGATACTCAATTCTGGAAATCTCAGCGGTAGACGACTCGATCTTCAGTTCAACGACAGCGGATCTGCCAGCAGTTTTGCCTACACTGTCGACACCAACGAGCTACAAGCAGTTGCGGGATCGCTGACTCCGGTTCATCTGGCATTCCAATCGAATCAAGATTTGCCGATCGCTTCGGTGGTATCACATCGTGGTGACGTAACCTTATCGGCTGGCCGAGCAATTTATTCGACACAGCCGGGCGGAGCCACCGATGTATCAGGTAACAGCATTACTCTAAACGCTGGAACAAACATTGCTGGCGTCTCGCCCCTTTTGATCAACTCATCTGAATTTGATGCTAGCCGAGCCTTGGTGAATGCATCGGCGGGCGGTTCTATCAACTTAGAGGAAGTTGTTGGGAGTCTACCTTTGGGAGTCGTCAATTCCAGTAATGGCGATGTCTACTTGCGTTCGCACTCGACTATCGTTGACGGTCTTCGAAACGGCACCACAAACGTCGTTAGCGGAGTGAACCATCAGACTGTGCTGTGGGCTGATCGAGCCATTGGAACTGATACCCAACCACTAAGAACTTCGGTTGCCATGCTTGTATCCACCTCGGGATCCGAGAACACCAACATCTCCAACAGTTCCACTGGCTTAATCATCGGTGGCTCGGGACCGCTGACGGGAATGACCGGGAACAATATCCATCTTGAGGCCTTGGGCAATCTGCAGATCTCCGAAAACATCGTCGCAACTTCAAGTATCGACCTTGTACTGGGAGACCTCGCCCAATCGACTTCAAATCAAAATCTAACTCTCGACGCCGATGCCCGGTTGGATGCAAATCCTGCTTCAGGGCGAGTCCGTCTGCGGGCTTCGGGCAATCGAAATACCAATTTCGAAATCAATGGCTTCATTACAGGTCACGACGCACAGTTCACAGGTGATCAAGGAATCGATAGTTTCAATGTCAATCGCATGCCCGAAGGAGTGCCGCTGAACGTGCAAGGCTCTGGCGGGCAAACGAATTTCTTGCAACTTCATGGTACCAGCGCAAATGACACGTTTGACATTACTGGATCGACGATTGATCTGCGGGGAGTCGAGCACATTGACTATGGGACCCTCTCCAATGTCTTGATCCAGGGGGGAGTGGGCAATGATACGTTCAACGTCTCCAGCACTTCAGCGAGCAACGGTACCACCGTCACAAGCCAAGTAAGTACGACGCTCAACCTTTCCAGCAATGGAAGATTCAATGCTCCTTTAGGTTTTCGAGGTGGCACAGGGCCAAGCCCAATCTATGTGCATGTGAGCGCTCTGAACGATTCATCGTATCCGAACCGGATCGCAGTATCAGAATTTGTGGTTGTCGGAAATGGTTTGAACTTGGACTACAGTGGCGCGACATCGCTAGAATTGAACCTGGATCACTCTGCCACAGAGTACTTCCAAGTTGGCAGTTCTGCGAACACCCACGTGATTGCACATTCGGCTGGGCCAAATATCCATATCGGCGGCGCCACACAAGTACCTCTTTTAACAGCTTCGGGACAGCAGAACGCATCGTTCGAAGGGAGAGATTTCGACAGATTCACCCGTTCAGTTACCATTGATGCAATCGCGAGTCCACTGACCGTCGACAATTCGAACGGTACCGTCAATCACGGTGTGGTGCTTCCCAGCGCGATCCAAGGTTTAGGGAACAATTCCAATGCGAATTTGTCTTTCCATGGAATCAGTGACCTTGAGCTGTTCGCAGGTACGGGCGACCTAACTGTAGTAAACACGATTGCGGGACCGGTTAAGATTCATGCCAACGCAGGTACGAGCTTCGAACCGGCGATAACAACCGTCGTGGCTTCGATCTCGTCGGCCCTGACGCTGCTTGGTAATAGTGATCCAGACCATGACAAGTACAACACGGTTCGTTTCGATATTAGCGGTTGGCAGTCGGCGATCAACGCATCCCTTACCGAGACGAGCTCCACTGGACCAATGCGTCTAGCTGGATTCGGACCGATTGGTCCCACCTTGTTCGATCGCATGAGCGTTGCAGATCTGTACGAAGGTTCCTCGAGCGACACATTAACCCTGGATGTGAAGCGTCAACTGACCGTCAACGCATTTGGCGGCGCAGGGGATGATACCTTCATGGTTTATCATGTCGGCTCACCAACCAATCCAACCAATCTGATCCCGCCACCGGTTAGTATGACGCTAGTGGGAGACAGTGGCGAAGACAGCGTCATTGCGGTAATACCTGACAATCCTTTGCTGCACGCCGATTTGCTAAACCTAGATTCCCGTGCGGAACATTTGGTTGTAGACAATCGATCGTATGCAGGCGCAGTTCAGTGGAACACGGATAAGGGAAGCACGATCAATGTCCTCCAAGGGACGACTTCCACGATGATCCTCGATATGTCGCACGTGGATGATGCAGATATTCTTGGCGGTACTTCAGCCAATAATAACTTGCTAATCACCGCTGGACCTTTGCAACAGAAGGGTACAGTCGACGGCAACAAGGTCTCTCTCCAGACGGCTGGTCGCATGAGCTTCATTCGACTGCATGGTACGGTTGCATCTTATGCCGAAAGCGGATTCGTATTCCAGAGTAGCAATCAAGGCCAACCCAACCTTCAATCCGACAATTCCATTCTGCCCGCTGCCAAGTCAGCCAATCCAGGTTCTCATGCGTTGGTAAATGTGCGAGCGTCCGACAATGGCATCTTCGGGTTATTTTCCGTCGACTTCAATGGTGTCGGTTCTACAACTATCACGGGCATTACCGCAACCGGGCGCACTGTATCGCAAACGATTCAGGTCTCATCGGCAAATGATTTCCACACCTTCCAATTGAACTCAAGCGACTTCAGTAGCTTGGTCTCGATATCGTTCGATCCAGGCCAACTTCGATTTACCAACTTTGTCGCTTCAGAGCGATTGCGACCAGCCAATCCAACTCCAATCGAGACTGTGATCCCTGGTGCAATGCCAACCCTTCCGCAGGACATTGTTATCTCGACGCAAAATGCATTCGAGAACAACGCTTTACTTACAATCATGGTTGATAATGTTGAAATATTCAGATCGAACACAGCTTCTACATACGGCGCCGCCTACTATTTCAATGGAACTCCATTCAAGATCTACCGAGACGAACTAACGACAAACGCAGGCCAAGTAATCGACCACGGCGGTAAGTACAAAATCGTCTTCTATGGCGACTTGAATATCCCAGCAGGATCGAATGTCACGGTGCTGGGCAATGCACCGGTCGAGCTTTACTCGTTCAACAATGTCAATATCGGAGCAGGCGTAACGTTCAATGCAAGCGCGGTCGGTTTGCTTGGCGGTGGTGGTGGAGGTGGAGCCGGTGGTACAGGTGGGAAAAGCGGGCTTGGTGGAGCGGCTGGTGTTGGCGTGAATGGAGTCGATGGCGGAAGTCCTAACAACAGTCAGTTCAACGCAACATTGCAAGGAGTTGGTGGTGACGGTCCACTTGGCGATCTAGGTAATTTTGGATTCCCGGGACAGTCAGGCCAATCAGGACTGAATGGTATGGAAGGACGATCGGGTAGCAACAGTCCCGTAAGTCAAGGAACACAAGGAGGACTTGGCGGGGCTGGAGGATTGGGTGGCCTCAACCCTTACGATCCAAATGAGTATCCGCCAAACTACAATTCGAGTCTTCGAGGTGGCTCAGGAGGTTCGTCCGGACAGCCAGGCTATTTGGTTAACGGAACTGGAGGAGCTGGGGGTAACGGAACGAATGGAGCAAGCGGCAGCAATGGATTGTCTGGATTGGATGGAGCTCCTGGAACAATTACCTACAGCAACGACATGATCCTTCGGGCCGGCGGAGGTGGTGCTGGAGGTGGCGGTGCCGGTGGCGGAGGTGGTGGTGCTTCCGGTGGCAGTGGCGGCGGTGGTGGAATGGGTGCAGTGGGCGATGATCAAGGTTACTTCGCGAGATTCAACATTCAGGATGTCTATGGTCGAGGAGTGACCTGGCTCTCTTCTCAATTTGACTTATTCTCGGGAAGCGGAGGTAGCGGAGGTTTCGGTGGTGCAGGCGGAAGTGGTGGATCAGCGCTTGGCAAAGGTGGAGATGGAGGTGGCGGTGGCGGAGCCGTGGGTATCTCGGCCGCCGGTCGTGTAACGCTCGGCATAGGTGCACGAGTAGGCGATCCAGCAGTACGCTTTCTCGCCAATGGAGCAAACGGAACTGCCGGGTCTACTCAGAGCGTAGCTTCTACGACCGGGCTCCCCGGTGGCGCGGGCTCAAGCGGAGGTCTACCCTACGGGCTAGCTAATTTCGGTGTAGTTTCCGGCTTCCCAATATTTGATTCAATCGCCAATGGATCCCAGACATTGACGCTGGGGGCTGCCCATCAAATCTATCGTACTTTCCCGTTTGAAACGAATGCGCAACCTACAGGGATCTATTTGTGGGATGGAGGCCAAGGTGGTGATGGAGCGAGTGGAGGCGATGGGGGAAGCAGTGGACAATCCGCTGGAGACGGTGGAGGTGGCGCAGGTGGCTCCGTTTCGATCTTTGGATCTTCGGTCAAGCTTGCAACCACAACCACAGTCAACACTACGGGTGGTATGAACGGCGATGGTATCGGCCATGCATCCAATGGGCAGTTCTTGTATGGAAGCAATACCAACACCGTCAATCCATCGCTCGTCGGAGTCGGACATACTTTCAACAACGGCGCAGGATCCCTTGGCCCGAACCCATATCTGTTAGGCAATTCGGCAACTCCATCCACTCCATTGATTGCTGGACTCGCGGGTGGTGCCGAGGCCTACGGCTTTGTCGCGGAACAAGACCTAGTATCGGTGCTCTTCGCAAGTGGCTCGCTTGCGACTGCTATTACCAATGCGCCCGCCGATGCCTTAGCAACCGTGGTTCGCGAAGATATTCCCTCCGGATTTGATCAGTATGCTGGCTATGATCTGGTTCTTTATGTCAACCTAACTTCGGTTGCACTCAGTGGACCGCAATGGGGTATCCAGCAAGCAGGTACGACCGTGCCAACGCAAAAACCGTTGATGGTTGGCGGTATGCTCAATTCCTACGGATACCTTAACTTCAAATCCCAATTGGAATCGTTTCAAGATCTCATGGGACCAGATGGGATGCCGATTAACACCGGACTTAGGTTGTACACATTTACAGGAGCTGAACTTCCCAAAGACTATGGTTCCCTTCCAGCACACGGTATTTACGCAACCCTTGTACCTAAGAGCAGCGTAAGTCCACGCGTATCCGCGTCGGTGAGAGGTCCAGTTGCAAACATCGTCAACGAAACTTTGAATGCGAATTCATTCCGCTACATTACGATGTTGCCAATCACTCCACCGGATCAGGCTCAGATTCGCAACTATTCGGTGCAGTTCGCATCGATGAACGCCGTGACCGTCGAAGCCAGTGGAGTTCAAGATGATATTATCAATCAACTTCATGCTCCTTCGGTAAACTCATTTACGGTGGACCTGTCGGCCAACAGCGGTAATAGCCAGGTCAATATCGTCGATATTCCTGCACGCAACACGGTTCCGAAACCTCAAACGATCCACGTCAAAACCGGCGTGGGCAGCGACCAAGTCTTCGTCTACGCGGGTCAGTCCAACCACACGATCCATGTAAAGACCGGTGACAACGCCGACAGCTACACGCTCAGTTCGACGACGAATGTCGGTTCCAACACGATCATTCTCAATCTAGGTAGCGGTGATGACACGGCGCAAGTGTCTGGGACCGATCTGGCTGCTACAGATGTGATTACAAGCTTTGATGGTGGACCGGGCACGGACCGCCTGTTGTATGATTCATCGGGTCGACCGCTCAATCCAGCTTCGCCAGTATTCCCCAATGGAAATGTGACTGTGGCCCAGATTCAACGAGCCACCGTCAATTACCAGAACTTTGAAGGATTGCCTGGATTTGTAGGCCCAACTCGTTCGATCGGTGGACCCTATGTCATCGATGAAGGTCAGCCAATAACGCTTCACGGCCAAGCAACTGCAGCGACGAACACACAGATCTCCTCGATCTCGTGGGATTTGGACGGCGATGGACTCTACCTCGACGTCTTTGATTCAGCAGCAACCAACGGCGCAACCGCATCCTCGAATCCATCCATGACTTGGAATGAACTTCGCGCCCTTGGCTTGGGCTTGGCTGGATCTTATCCGATCAGCATGCGGGTGGAGACGTCCAATGGTACTTATTACGAGTACAGCACGCTGACCATCAACAAAGTGGCACCCACGGTGTTGCTATCTGGTCCCGCAACCAATTTTGTTAGCCGTCCACATACCGTCTCACTGGGAGCTATCTTCCTGGGTGATGAAAAAGTGACTGGCTATACGGTGAACTGGGGTGATGGTACCTCGAGTACTCTCCCTAGCGATGCGACGACCGCGGTCCATAACTATGTAACGGTTGGTAACTACAGCATTTCGATGACCGTATCGGAAGGGACCTTCAGTTATCCCGCGACTCCAATCTCGGTTGCCATATCGGTAGATCCGGCCTCCGTTCAGGCCAATGGCCCATACACGATCCTTGCTGGCGATGGCGTGACCCTGACTGCCACCGCTCAAGGTCTACCGACCACCGCGCTGGTCGACCTGTTAGGTACTGGAAACTACATTGGCTCAACTGCCTTTGTCAATAATGGCGATGGTACTTCGACCGCGAAGATCGTTTTGACTTGGGCGCAATTGCAAGCGGCTGGAATCGATCGCGTTGCGAGCTTTAGCCATGTCAATGTCAAAGCGAACTACGCTCCAGGAGTTCCAGGTGTACCGAGTGTCGGCTACCTGCTTTCTGCTCCAACTACCCTCACCGTCAATGATGTCGCTCCGACCGCTAGCTTTAGCGGCTCCGCGATCGAAGGTGGTACGGGAAGTGTGACTTTCAGCAGTCCATTCCATCCATCGGCAGTTGTTGCTTCGAACGGTTTTGTTTACAGCTTCGACGTGGGGAACACCGGTACATTCCAAGTAGTTGACTCTACGAACCCGAACTTTGCATTGCCTCCATCGATGCTTCGCGTTGCTGGCTCGCTGGCGGTACGCGGTCGCATCGCAGACCAGTTTGGCACTGCGACAGAGTACATCATCTCCGTTCCTGTGGTGGATCAAGCTCCACAGTTCGTTACCTTCGACAGCAATCGTACCTTCAATGCGAACACGCTGTTCCAGTTGAACAACGTCAGCTTCTTCGATGCTGGCCAAGACATTGTCACGGCGACCATCGACTGGGGTGACGGTACAAGTTCTGCTGGACAAGTGAATCCAACCAACAGCGATCCAGCTCCGACGACTGGAACTGTGGATGCGAGTCATACCTATGCTTATCGCGCGACTCCGTATCAAGTCAGTGTGACCCTTCGCGATAACGCTGGAACGACTACGACTCGTTCGTTTGCTCTCACGATTGAAGATCCAGTCCTTACATCGCTCAATGCCGGGCCGAATCAAACGGTCCATGAAGGGGATCGTGTTCAGCTCATCGACACCACCTTTATCGATTCAGCCCCTTCGACCTACACCGCGACAATTAATTGGGGAGACGGAACTGCTATCGAAACTAATCCTACGATTGTGGCACCAGGTACGGCCAGCGATTTGGGACGCATCTTCGCAAGTCACTACTATGGTCAGGAAGGAAACTACACGGTAACCGTATCTGTCGTCAAAGCGGGACAATCTCCAGTGCGAAGCACATTCCAAGTCACGGCCAACGACGTTGCACCGATTGTCAATGCGGGTCCGAGCGTCGAATCTGGGCCTGGTCTATCCGTGCCAGTCAATGCTACCTTTAGCGATCCAAGCTTCCAAGTCGGCACGCGAGTGGAAACGTACACCGCTACGATCCAATGGGGTGATGGAACGAGCAGCCCGGGAGTCGTTCAATTTGTGCCAGGAAGTCCTGGAACACCTGCCGCGGGAACTGTTACCGGTAGTCACATCTATACAACCAATGGCCCGTTCACTGCGACCGTGTTGGTTTCTGATGGAAACGGCCATACGGGCAGTAGCACCTTCCAAGTCAACAATGCTAAGCCTGTTGTCGCTCCTGTGGCCGATGTAACGGGAACTGAAGGTGAACCCCTCACCATTCAAACCAACTTCCAGGATCTTGGGTTCAATGTAGCTGGAGTAAATAAGACCTTTGTTGCCAGAGTGAACTGGGGCGACGGAACGAACAACCTCGGTACTGTGACAGTTGTTCCTGGAAATGCGAGCACTCCAACGACCGGAGCTATGACGGCGACTCACGTCTATCAGAGTTTTGGTACCTTCCCAGTATCGATCCAAATCGAAGATGAAGGCCATGCTACTGAGACTGTCGCACTGAATGCAGTTGTTGCCAACGCGGCACCTACTGTGTCGTTGGGCAGCGGCAGCTATACACCCGGCAACGCATTCATTCTCAATGGTACCTTTGCAGATCTAGGAATTTTGGACACTCACACGGTCGTCATTGAGTGGGGCGATGGTTCAACCTCGTCACTCGATAGCTCGACGTTAGTTGTCGATGAAAACGGAGTACCGATTCAAGTCTTTACTGAGCCAACGGCTTCAGCACCAGGTTCATTCCGGCTTGGTCACGTCTACGAAGAAGTGATCGAGCATACCGTGACGGTTACAGTAATCGACAATGGTGGATTGTCGGGACAGGCGACCAGGGTTTATGCACCTCGCCCAGAAATAACAGGTTTGACGCCTCCAATTCTGCCCAACGAAGGGGCCGTGTTCAGTGGACCTGTGGCTAAATTTACGAGCCCCGGTTTCTCGGTAGCTTCCTTTGAAGCGACCGTTCAATGGGGTGATGGCAGCTCCTCGATCATTCGCGGAATCGATGGCGGAATTGTCGTCAACATCGATGGTAGCTTCACTGTCAATGCAAGCCACGTTTATCGAGAGAATGCTGTCAATCTAGGCTTCTCCGTCGAAGTGACCAATATCACCAATGGAAACAGCGATATTGCAACTGGATTAGTCACAGTCAAGAACGTGGCACCAATTGCTCTCCTCAATGCGATGGCGGTGATTCAAGAGAATGGCATTGCCACACTAACAGGAACGATTGAAGATGCGGGCGTCCTTGACACCTTTACTTTGGTGGTTGATTGGGGTGACTCTCTGTCGCCGAACAACGTGCAGACATTTAACTTCCCAAGCAGCGCGACTGGCAGTCAAACCTTCACGCTGACCCATCGTTACCTGGACGATAATCCAACCAACTCAGCTTCAGACAAGTACAACATCAAGCTGAATCTCGCGGATGACGATGGTGGTACGTCGCAAGCTTCGACACTGGTGACCGTTCAAAACGTGGCGCCGATGTTTGGATTGAATGCGTTAAGCAACAGTGCCGCTAAGGTCGATAGCAATTCGACAGCCGGTCAACCCAAACCAGGAGACTTGGTAACCGTTACCGTAGCCAACTTCACTGATGTTGGAAGCTTAGATACGCATCGATTTGTCGTTAGCTGGGACGATGGAACAGTGAGCGACAGCGTCTTGAACCCCGCCGATTTCACCAATGTAGTTGATAGTACCGGCGGCGTTACGGGATCCTTTAGAGCAACCCACCGCTTTACGACGGGTGGCGTATTTAACATCCGAGTTACGATTCTTGACGACGATACTGGAGGCCGAATCGCGACGACCCAAGCCTGGATATCCGGGGTTCGCGTCGACCCAACGACTCACCAACTGCAGATCGTAGGAACCAACCTTAAAGATCTTGTGAAAGTTGAAATGACCGATCATCAGGATGAGGATGATGATCATGATGGTGATGATGATCATGATGGTGATGATGATCATGATGGTGATGATGATAACTGCGAAGGCACCTTTGGCTACGAGTTTATCAAGGTTACGGCCCACTTTGGTTTGAGCAATAGCGAGTCGGATGGTGACTTGGACGATTGGTTTGAAGACGATGACGAAGATTTAGGTCATGGCTTCAATGGCGTCTACTACTTCTCAGCATCCGATGTACAAGACATTCTCATTTCTCTTTACGCTGGAAATGACCAAGCAAAAATTCATGCTAATGTCTCACTTCCAGTCGTCATCGAAGGTGGAGCTGGTAATGATTACTTGCTGGCTGGAAGCGGCAATACAACACTGGTTGGCGGCAACGGAAATGATCGACTGATTGGAGGAGCAGGTTCCGACTTGGTCGATGGAGGTGCCGGTGATGATGAAGTTACCGGCGCTGCCTCGTCCGATACAATCGTGGGTGGATCGGGAAATGATCGATTGATTGAGGAGTCCGATTCGGATCTTATACTTACCGATACTTCACTGCTTGGAATTGGTTCCGACACGCTGAGTAGTATTGAAACTGCCAAATTAACTGGCGGAAAGTCGAACAATCGCTTGGACGCCTCTGCGTTCAGTCTGGGACCAGTTACCTTAGACGGACAAGCAGGAAATGACACATTGATTGGCGGATTGAAGAATGATTCACTTCTGGGTGGATCGGGTTTCGACACTGTTCAAGCAAGCGGTGATGTGAACTATGTTCTGCAAAACAATTTGCTGACCGGTCTGGGCAGCGATGCACTCAATAGCATCGAGTCCGCTAATCTAATCGGTGGTGCGTCGAACAATACGCTGGACGCTTCTGCCTTCACTGCTGGACCGGTAACACTATCTGGCGGCGCTGGCGACGATACGCTCAAGGGCGGCAACGCGAACGATATTTTTTAAATGGCGACGCAGGCAAAGACTTGTTGTCAGGTGGTCCAGGGGACGACGCATTCAATGGCGGAAGTGATTACGACACCATCGTTGAGGCAGGTAATGTCAATTTCGTTCTGACGGATACGACCCTGAAGGGCCTTGGCAACGATACCATCGCGTCCATCGAAGCCGCTTTACTCACTGGTGGAAGTGGCAACAACACGCTTGATGCATCTTTGTTTACGGTTGGTGACGTAACGCTGGACGGTGGCGAAGGCAATGACACCTTGAAGGGTGGAGCCGGCAACGACAAGCTGATCGGCGGTAATGGTAATGATTCGCTGACTGGTGCATTGGGCGACGATCGTTTCGAAGGTGGCGCCGGTACCGATACGCTGATCGAAGTTGGTGATGTGAATTGGCTGCTAACCAATGCGGGTTTGCAAGGGCTCGGAAGCGATACTCTAGTTGCGATGGAGGTTGTTAATCTAACCGGCGGAAGCTCGAACAACACGCTCGACGCATCAGCCTTCACAGCCGGATCCGTTGTACTTGATGGCGGAGCTGGCGATGACAATCTTATCGGTGGCTCAGGCAACGATACGTTAAAGGGTGGCGACGGCAACGACAGTCTCACGGGTGGAGCCGGTAACGATTCCATCAGTGGCGATCAAGGCAGCGACACGTTGATTGAAACGGGTGACGTCAACTTTGTCCTTACTAACTCATCTTTGGTGGGCCTTGGAACAGACGGTCTATCGAAGATTGAACGCGCCATTCTGACAGGTGGCGCCGGCAATAACACGCTTGATGCGTCTGCTTTTACGCAGGGCAATGTCATTCTGGATGGTGGAGCTGGTAACGATACTATCAAGGGCGGTTCGGGCGATTATAAATTGTTCGGAGGTTCCGGTAGCGACTCCATTTACGGTGGCGTTGGCAACGATTTCATCGACGGAGGTATCGGTGACGATCTTCTCGAAGGCCAGGCCGGGATGGATCTAATCATCGGAGGACTCGGCAAGGATAAGCTAAAGGGCGGAATCGGCAGTGATTTGTTGATCGGAGGCGAGAACCAAACAGTTGAGGCGATAACCGATTCGGTGTTTGGAAATTGGAGCAACGCTAGTCTCAGTTACTCGACTAGAGTATCTGACGCAATTGCTCGCCTAGTGATTAGCGATGATACAGAGGCGGACACACTGACCGGTGAAGGCGACATTGATGCATTCTACAAAGGCTTGAATGACACACTTACCGATCGCCAGTCGAACGAGACTATCCGTCAACAGTAATTCCGAAAACTCCTTGATCGTAAATTTCAGGAGCCAACTGATTTAGTCGAGGCCAAGCTCCAATTTTCAGGGAATCTGAGCAATTGGAGCTTCGTACCTGGCTTCCCTGGAGGCCAGGTACGTTATGCCCGGTTATGCATCGGCTTACCCTAGAATTCCTGTCCCATGGGTCCACGGTTTAATTTATTGAGTCAGCATTCAACGATGTCCGACAAAGATGAGTCCTGGCTGGCAAACTAGTACTTGGGGAAGATGGCTGGTGTTGGAAACCGCTCTTCAAGATTGGCTGAACCATCGTCCAGGTACTCTTCGCGAGGCACGTTTACCAGTGGCCAGCTTCCAGGTCTGACTCGTACTGTTCTACCGGGGCGAATTCCTTCGATGACGAGATCCGTCTCGAAGCGAATCTGAATTCCGCTACTACCGCTCATGGCCTTTTCATGGTCGTCTATCACTTCAAGGATCTTGCCTCTTGATGCCATATGCGCAGGTCCATAGGCTCCGTGTGTGTGCTTCAGAGTGTTTTCTACAGCGTTCATCATGGCGGTGACATCTGGCTTGAAATCTTGGTAGAGCGAAGCATCCATCCCACCAAACAAAGTGGCTGTCACAGTGGCTTGACCAAACTTTCCGTATTCGATGGAATCGACCATGGCGGGCATCCAACGACTACGAATGAACGCTTTGTGAACCTCCGTTTGTCGTCGCGCAGCTCGCAGCATAGCGTCGTCATCAAGCCAAATGTCCGAGATATGGAACCGAGTAAAAACTCCGTCGGGCGTTGGCTTCCACGAAATGCCCAGCAAGACTGACTGGTTGTTGAGTTTCTGTTTGCCTTCGCCTAGCCAAGTACCTTCTGCAACAAGGTCCTCAATACCAAGCAGTTCGCGGCCTCGCCAAATTCTTGTTGCGGCATCAAAGGTTAGCTTCTCGTCATCAACACCAGCTTCACCCAGGGTCTTGCTTGGCGGCCGATTAGCAATCATCTGTCCAGAAAAATTGCGAATATCCAACTCTTTGAGCGTCCATCGTAGACCTTCTCGCTGGCAATAACTGGGCTCGTCTTCCAGTAGAATTACATGATTCTCAGCCGGCGCTATGCCAGCTCCGCGATTGTGATTTGCATCCTTGCTCTTATTGTTCTCAGGTAACACTGGCACAGAGGATGTCTTGGGGTCGGGCGGAAGAAAGGCTCGTACGTGAAGCACCGTACCCAGCGGAATATCTCGAAGATCTGCAGGGGCACCGTGATAGCGAATGATTCCATAGGGAAGCATGGCAATGGGATGGGGATCGTTGCGAAAGAACATGCCCGATCCTTGTACGCGCACGCTGCCACGTCGATTAGCGTGGTCTACAAACACGAGTTCGCCTCGGTAGCTGTGCGACTTTTCCAGTGGTGGAAACTGCCCTACGATCGGTCGAAACGCTTGTTCATTAGTTTGCTTTGCCGCTGATTCCTGCTGACCATGAGCAGTCAAAACGAGATTCATGCAAACAAGAACAAATGTTCCGGACCAAAGCACTACACTGCTCACGGGTAAGCACCACGATGACTGGGCGATTGGAGGACTGGTCGGTTTCATAGATCGATCACTTGATTACTATCACCAAACTTGTCCGCTTCGACTCCCATGCGCTGAGCCATCAACAGCAGCAGGTTGCTCATGTGAGCGTTGTTGTTGGCGGGACGGCTACACAGTCCATAATGCTCCGAAGGCTTGTCGAGTTGATAGCCGTTGAAGTGCCCTTGGTTGAAGTCGAGGTGACTGCCGTGCTTAACTCCAAGATCTGATCCGCCAGCGAACACAAGTGGTAGATTCGCATTGCCGTGGCTGTGTCCGTACGACATGCCACTTCCAAATAGTGCCATCGTGGAGCCGAGCATTGGGCGACCATTCAGGTCCTGTGTCTGGGATAGTCGCGTTAAGAAGTAGCTAAACTGCTCGATGGCGAAGGTGTCATACTTGGTTAGCTTTTCCATGTATCCCGGATCACCGCCATGGTGACTTAACTGATGGCGCGACTCGGTGATGCCGATTTCTGGAATGGCAAACGCATCGCCTTCGCCACCAAGACTGAAAGTTGCCACTCGCGTTACATCCGTTTGAAAGGCCAGCACGATGAGATCGTAGACCGTTCTGAAATACTCGCCTGCCATCGTCGCTGGAATGTCGCGATTGGTTCGCTTGCGATCAGAATCGGAAATATCGGGAAGCGGCGTGTCCAACCATCCATCGGCTCGTCGCGTTCGTACCTCAGCTTCGCGAACTGAAGATAGATATTGTTCCAGTCGGCCTTTATCGGCATTTCCCATCGACTGCTCTAATTTTCGAACTTCAGCCAAGTTCGCGTCTAGAACGCTGCCTTTTTTGCGGAGATCTCGCCGCTGAGAATTGATGCCGCCTTTGGGTTGTTCAAAAAGCGATGCGAAAATCTCACTGCAACGGCGCATGGCAGGCAGTCGTACACCGTCCGCCGTCCAAGCCAGCGAATCTTGAGTGAGTGCAATCTCCATAGAAGGATAGCGAGTGTGTTTGGCAGTAACTTCGGCCATCTTTTGATCCACTGAAATCGTGTTGCGATCCGAAGGTCCAAGCCTTCCTCCGGTCAGCCAGATTGAAATGCAGTTGTGATGGTGACCTAGTCCGCCAGGATGATGCAGACCACTGATTGGCGTGATCACCTGACGATGTGCTTCCAGCGGCTTGAGAGAACGGGAGAATTCGTAGTCCTTACCTGCTTGCGTTATCTGATAGTTAAGCGAGTGGACGCCGTTGGCCAGATAAACAAAAGCGCTGCGTCTAGGTGTTTCGGTTCGCTCTGCCGCGCGAAGTGGGATCATGCACTCCAGCAATGGCAAGGAAATGCAACTACCCAAGGCCCGCAAAGCGTGCCGACGATCGATAAGCCAGGACTGCGATAGGAAAGTCATTTCAGTGATTGCTTCTTAGTTAGTGTTTGTGATTGGTCAGCGTTTCCTGATCAACTCCGACTCGGCCACGGCTCGTACCATGTCCCTTATCGCATACTGTTTGTTTTTCGCCTGCTCGAGTATCAATTGAATGTCGTCTTTATCATCCAAAGTCAACACTCGGCGCAGGGCGTAGGTGCAAAGATGCTCGATGAAGGCTCGAGCGATCTGGTCGCGATCTTCCAGCAATCGCTGCTTGAATTGTACTGAATCGATAAAACGGCGTCCGTCGGGCATAGTTCCAGAGGCATCGATAGGTGGATCATCGCCAAGCCCTTTTTCCACTCGCTCATGAGTCCGCCATTGTCCCACGGCGTCATAGTTGTCCCAAGCGATACCAAAGTGATCGATTCTGGCATGGCAAGCAGCACAGTTCGGGTTGTTGCGATGAGCCTCGATCTTCTGACGAATCGTTGTCTTGGGGCTCTGTGGTGCATTGGGTTCTATTGGATCGACATTAGCGGGTGGCGATGGAGGTGTTTTGCCAAACATCGTTTCGCTAATCCATACACCTCGGTGAACTGGGCGATGTCGCGTACCATCAGAGGTCAAACCCAGAACGGCGCCCATCGTCAACAATCCACCGCGATGATCTTTGGAGTCGAACTTTACAAGCTGGAAGTCAGGCGATGTTGGTTCAGGCAAGCCATAGAATTCACAGATTCGAGCGTTGGCGATTGTCCAGTCGGATTCGATGAAGCTGTCCACTGTCCCGTTCTTCGAAAGCAACTCGCGGAAATACTCGATCGGCTCGCGACGCAGGCTGCTCTCAAGCCAAGCATCGTAGGTTGGATAGAGTTTTTTGTCGGGCGGAAACATTCCGAGTCGATGGAGTTGTAACCATTGACTCGAAAAATCCTCGATAAAGCGATTGATCTTGCTCGATTGCAACATGCGATCCACTTCAGCAGATAATGCAGCGCCAGTCAGTTTGCCATTGCCTGCAGCTTGGGATAACTGCGAATCCGGAAGAGAACTCCACAGAAAATAGGAGAGTCGTGTTGCCAGTTCCCAATCGGTCAGTCGTTCTCGCGGCGCGGGATCTCCTTCAACGATGTAAATAAAGTGGCGCGAGGTTAATACGCCCAACAAAGCGACTCGATAAGATTCCGCCAAAGTCTCGCCAGCCTGGCGCTGCGTCTCATAGGCTGTGAGATAAACCTCTAGCTCCTCGGGCCGCACGGGTCGTCGCCAGGCCCGTTGAGCAAACTGCTGTAACTGCTGTGTTACCAATTCTACGTTTGCATCCTTCGGCGGAAGTAATGCAGCCCGCAAGGCCTTCTCAGATTCCGAAACGATAGGTCCTTCCCATTCGATCCAGTCAAGCAGCACGGAAGAGAAAAGACCGTTGCCTTGGTCGTCGAACATCTGCGGAGCATTAGGGTTGAGTAGATGCGTTTGGCTGCTATGCGTGAACACATAACTCCTGGAGCTACTGAGCGCATTTCGAAACGCTGCACCTTGACGGCGGTCGATCATGTTGGTGGAAACTACACAGAAGTCCAACGAGTCTGGCTTGTCGAGGAATATTTCAGCTTCATAGACTTTCGGCTGATCTTCAGGAGCAGCGATATCAAGCTCGATCAATCCATCAACGGTATCTTCGCCGGTCCCTTTTCCAATGCTAAGGTGTGCGACTTGACCACCCTCTTGGTCGAATTCCGCTGGCTTGAATTCGACTTTGTACAATCCGCTAGTCTCCGCGTTTGACTTGCCGAACCAATTGGATTTGAACGCAGTATGAACTCGACCTGGATAAAGTAGCTGACGCAACGGGCGCTTGATGCCGAAGAAATCGAGCATCACTTGTTGCTCTTTGCCACCGTTGTAATGCAACTCCGTGGCGGTCTTACGAACTTTGCGCTCTTGAGTTGAGGCTGACGGGGTCGTGGTTGATGGAGTTGAGGCTGACTCGTTTGAGATTGACGAGAGTGCTCGGTCGAGGATCTGATCTGCGGCTCGATAGTATCGATCTATGTGTGACGGCGACAGCGACAGTTCGGAGCCGATGCGCTCGAAGCCATGCCATCGAGCGTCCTCGTTCAACTCGCCCGGCTTCGTTGGATCATAGCGAACACCTAGTAGATCGTAGATCGTATTTTGGTACTCCTTGCGACTCAATCGATAATGCGTAGCGCTGGTCTAGCGGCCATTCTGGCGGCGCGTCCTTGCTTGAGCAGCTCATCGAGAGTCGAAACGAATGCCTCGATCTCTTTTTGAGTGGGTTGATACTCTGGCTTCGGCGGCATTTGTCCAATGTTCACCTTCTCCAGAATTTCCATCCATCGGTGAGCGTCGGAAGCCGAAGCGAAACGCGCGATAGCTGATCGATCCTTACATTGCTTTCTTCCTTTTGAGCACTATGACATCGGACACAGTGTTTCTGGATAAAGGACTCTATAGCCTCGGAACCGACTACTGTCCGGGTCAATGCGAACAAAGCAAACAGAAAAACGATAGTTCGCATCACTGACTGAGAACCTTTTGCGTTGGCAGTGCGCGGTTAGAAATGGGCCAAATACTCACCGCTATTGAATCTAAACGACCCGTTAAATTCTAATTCGCCGCGTTGTAACAAGCTACACGAGTTCGTAGTTAGAACTAGCGACGGATGGCGATTTGAATCGGATCTGCTAACGCGTTACTCCGATAGCTACTTTGGCCCAGGTGGCAGAGTGCGTAAAAAATGGTTGGTGATCATTTGGAACAGGTGCCGCGTAGTGTTCTCGCCTTCGCGGATTGCGTGAGTGCGATTCGGGTACGCAAACATCGAGAACGTTTTGTTGTGCTTGATCAACTCGTTGATTAACAGCTCGGACGTCTGGTAATGGCAGTTATCATCGCCGGTACCATGGATCAAAAGTAGGTCACCTTTTAGTTGGTTAGCAAACGTTATGGGCGAGCCCTGGCGGAAGCCCTCAGAGTTGTCGCTCGGCAAGCCCATGTACCGCTCTTGATAGATGGTGTCATAGTAAAGTTGATTTGGCACCGGTGCGATTGAAACTCCGGTAGCATAGATTTCGGGATAGCGAAACAAAGCGTTAAGAGTCATCGATCCCCCGCCGCTCCAGCCCCAGACGCCTACTCGCTGAGGATCCAGATAGGGGCGTTCTTTAAGCACCGCTTTTACAGCGGCGGCTTGATCGGCCGATGCGAGAATACCGATTTGGCGATAAATGCTCTTTCGCCACTCGCGACCTCGCGGTGCAGGTGTTCCTCGGTTATCAAAGCTCATGACCACATATCCCTTTTGTGCAAGCATGGCGTGCCACAGCATTCGATCGCCAAACCACTTGTCCAGTACCGTTTGCCCAGCAGGCTCGCCGTAGACGTGCACGATCAGCGGATACTTTTTCGAGGGATCGTGATTGGGCGGCAGAAAGCACCATGCGTCCAGCTCAACACCATTGCCAATATCGATCCGAAAGAACTCGGTGGGTGGTAACTGAGCCGCGTCGATGTTAGCTTGCAGTTTTGCGTTGGCTTCAGCGACAAACTCGGTTGCATGATCGCTCAGTCGAACGACTTCAGTTTTAGGTGCCGTTCGGAAGCTCGACGAAGTAACCAGTGCCTTCTTGCAATCAGGCGAGAGTACATAGTTGTGCGTACCACGTTTGTTCGCGGGAGTCACTCGTTGCAACTTACTGCCATCGAACTGCACGCGATAAAGGTAGGTCTGAGTAGCGTTAGAAGGCGATGCATAGAAGTAGATCAATTGAGCTTCGTTATCGATGCCAAGAATCTCCATCACATCAAAGTCGCCAGAGGTTACCTGCGTAAGCGACTTGTCTTTCACGGATGCAAGATACAAGTGACGCCAGCCGCTTCGTTCGCTTAACCAAACGAACTGCGAATGATCGGCAAGCCAGAATAAAGAGTCTTGAACGTCGATCCAAGCCTCATCCTTCTCCGTCAGCATCACATCAACCTGCGAATTGGTTGCGTCAGCAAGATAAACGACAATCTTATTCTGCAGTCGATTCAGTTGCTGGATCACCAATTTTGTTTTGTCTACCCATTCCATTCGAGGCAGATAGTTGTCCCGCTGGTCGCCGGGAATTGGCACCCACTTAGTCTCGCAACTGGCAAGCTCAATCACGCCGATTCTAGCCGCTGGGTTGATAGTGCCGACTTTAGGATAGGGTATGTACTGAATCTTGGGATAGAGAGTCGATGTGTTATCCACCAGCGGAAAGGACTCGATCCCCGATGCATCGATATCCCAAAATGCAATACGTTTACCATCTGGGCTAAATCGAAAACCGTCTCGAATCGAAAACTCTTCCTCATATGCCCAGTCAAACGTGCCGTTGATCTTGGTAGGTGTTCCAGTCTGAGTCAGCCGAGTGATTTTTCCATCTGCCAAGTTTTGCAGGTAAATATCATTCTTGTAAACATATGCAACCTTCGAGCCGTCGGGAGAAAACTTGGCAAACATGAGTGAAGATGGAGCAGCATCACCGCCAACTTGCGTTAATGATTTGGATGCCATATCGAGGACCCAATAGTTGCCTCGAGTGTTATATCGCCATACACGTTCGGTATCGGCGAATTCCAGCAGTTTGCTTTTGTCCGCCGACCATTGGTAGGAATCGACGTAGAGTGGTTTCATTGCACCGGTCGGTGTCAGCATTTCGCTCGACACCAAAACCTGTTCCACTGCAGAGGCTGATAGATCGATTCGAACAATCGATGTGTTACCTGTCTTGGGATCTCGTTTGATACGCTCAAACCCTTGGCTGTCGGATTGCCATTGCCCAATGAAGGTCTCTCCGCGGAAGTCCTTGCTGTTGAAGATGGAGTCGATTGAAAGTTCCACAGACCGACGATTTGAGGTCTCTTGGCCATGTGTGCGATTAAAAGTTACGGCTAACCCTAAGTGCAAAACGGCAAGAATTGTCAGAATCACAAACGATCGAAATGGCAAAAGAATCATCGAATGAATCCGAGGTAATGAAGTGTGGAACAGTGTTACCGACTCCTGAATTAGGATTGAGTCGGCCTTAGTCAGGATAGTAGCAATTTTCCAAGCTGTCCACGGTCAGCGGGCTGGTGAGCACCAGATGTTAAGCTGTTTAGCCGTCAGCGGTTTCAGAGTGTTCGATGCGCACAATGTGTGGATGTGACGAGTTGGCCTGCGGTTGACTGTTAAACGAAACGGCTGTTTTCGTCGGTTGAAACAAATCGTGTAGAGTACAATGATCGGCTTAGAAGCTGCATACACACTGTGGCTCGATCGCGATTTGTGAACTGATTGGAACTGATTTTCTCATGACGAAACTATCGATTGTTGTCCTGACTTGGCTATGGGTGGCTGTGCTATTCCTCGGACTTTCTCAGGCAGGCTTTGCTCAGCCGCTGAAGGTGTTTATTCTCGCTGGGCAATCGAATATGGAGGGACACGCTGAGATCCGCACCTTTGACTACATCGGTAAAGATCCTGCTACTGCCCCTTTGCTCAAAGAGATGCTTAACGCCGATGGAACGCCTCGCGTATGTGACAAGGTGTGGATGTCGTATTTGACCGGACCTTACGACGGCAGCGCCAATGGAGAAGGCTTAGGAAAACTGACCGCAGGCTTCGGCGCTCGTGGAGACCAGCCGACCAAGCTTAGCCGAAAGATCGGACCTGAGTTCACCTTTGGCATCACGATGGAGAAGGAGCTAAAGCACCCCATATTGATCATCAAGACAGCTTGGGGAGGCAGGTCGCTCAACACTGAATTTCGACCTCCAAGTGCAGGTTCTTACAAGCTGCCCAAGCACACGCAAGACCTGTGGGATAAACATCCGCAAGGCGCTCATGGTGTTCCCAAGCTCGAGGATCGGAAAAAGTGGCAAGAGGACAAAGATGCCGCCTCGGGTGTGTTTTATCGCATGATGGTACAGCATGTGAAGAAAGTGCTGGCTGATCCTGCAAGAGTCTGTCCAGCTTATGATCCGAAGGAAGGTTATGAACTGGCAGGATTTGTTTGGCTTCAAGGTTTCAACGATCTCGTGGATGGTCAGACCTATCCAAATGGCAACTACGACGAATACTCGCGACTGTTGGCTCACTTCATCCGTGACATGCGCAAAGATCTCGAGGCTCCGAAGTTGCCATTCATCATCGGTGTGCTCGGTGTTGATGGCGAGAAGAATGTCAACTTCCGCAAAGCCATGGCCGCTCCGGCTGACATGCCCGAATTCCAGGGTAATGTGGTTGCTGTAGATACAGCTCCTTTCTGGGATCGTGATATCGAAGCCGCTGAGCCCAAGCAGCGCGAGTACAACGACATCATCGGTGCAGCTCACACTTTAAAGGCTGATGGCACGCTCGACAAACAGCGAAAGTGGGACGTGTACTGGAAACCGATCGGCAAGCCTGTACCAGAGGAAAGAACTTGGCACTTCGTCTCGGTCGTCGCCACCGAAGCCAAGGACAAATTGGAAAAGTTCACCGATCGGCGATTTCGTGACATTACGCTGCCTGCCGCGATGGCAGATTGGTTTAAGCCGGATTTTGATGACAGCGCATGGACATCAGGCAAAGCCCCCATAGGCAAGGGCGTTTGGAAGCACAGTGGAATCACCTTGAACAACTATGCATCCACGTGGGGCAAAGAAGAGTTCTTACTCATGCGATCCACCTTTGAAATCGACAGTCTCGGGTACGATGCCTACCGCCTTGCGGTACTGGCGCGACAAGGGTTTCATGTTTACTTGAATGGCCACAAGATTCACACTTACATCTGGTGGTTGGATAAACCGCAGTACCGAGCGATCACGCTCGATCAAGAGCAGACGCAACATCTGAAGGTAGGAAAAAACGTCTTGGCGGTTTATGCCAACGACCAATACTCGCCAAACAATCTTGAGCACTTTGCAGGGCTTGACGCTTGGATTGAGGGAATAACCAAAGCGGATCAGCAGAGGTTAGATCTTGCGTTGGAGGAGATCCTTTCACTCAAAGACCGAGAAGCTCTCAAAGGCGCATCTAACGGCGGCTACCACTACTTCGGCAGCGCAAAGATCTTTGCTCAGATGGGCAAAGCCTTCGCCGAAGCAAACCTGAAACTGATCAAGAAATAGAGCAGTCGTTTAGACGTTAGCCGCGGGCGTACGCGGCACGGCAGAGTAGTGAATAGTGCGAGTACGCCTACGGCTGACTGTTAAACGAGAGAAGCCCTTGACCTCGCATTTTTTTCTTAACATGGGATACTTGATGAACAGCATAAGATTGAACCTTAATAGTATCGCACTGATGGTGTGCTGCCTCTTTGGCTTGTCACATGTTCGTGTTCAGTCGCAAGAAGTCGAGAAGCCCGCGGCTGGCAAGATCGAGCGTGAGACTCGCGAGATATCTGGCTGGCAAGTACACATTGCCAAGAAGCTGCTTGAATCTGAGCCCGATGATACTGCCAAGGCGTTAGAAGGTTTGAAAAAGATGCTGGACGAAATCGTCCGGGTTGTGCCCGCGCCAGCCGTTGCCGAAATGAAAAAGGTTCCGCTGTACTTCTCGCCCTCTTATGAAAAAAGCCGAAGTGGCGCCGAGTTTCACCCGGACGCGGGCTGGTTGCGAAACAACGGTCGAGATCCGGTCATGGCGCAAGCGGTTGAGTTCTCAGGAGTTCACAATTTCGAAGCTGAGATGCGAAGAATGCCAAACTTTGCACTCCACGAATTGGCTCATGCCTATCACTTTCGGTCATTACCAGATGGTTTTGGCAACACTGAAATCAAGGCTGCCTATCAGCGAGCTAAGCAAGCTGGACTGTATGATCGCGTAGAACGTTCGCTGGGTAACGGACGGCCGAATACGTTCGAGAGAGCCTATGGGATCAGTAACCCTATGGAGTATTTCGCTGAGACGACGGAAGCTTATTTTTCCCGAAATGATTTCTTTCCCTTCAATCGAGAGGAACTCGTCCGGCATGACCCCGAGATGCACGCGTTATTGGAAAAGCTCTGGGGAGTGTCCTTGGGAGTATCCGCTGAACCGTGGCTGACATATTCCGGTGGTGATGGTCCAGGCAAGGGCAAGCATATTGTCTTGATCGCAGCCGAACAGGAGTACCGCAGCGAGTACTCGATGCCGATGTTAGCGAAGGTCTTGAGCAAGCATCATGGATTTAACTGCACAGTGCTGTTTGGAGTGAACGAAGGCGGCGAGGTCGATCCGACGTTGCCAGTGTATCCCGAGAAAGGCAAAGATGCCGAGTTCAAGGAGCATCGCATACCTGGCTTAGACCAGCTCGCATCAGCAGATCTAGTCATCTTCTGCACGCGACTTCTAACGCTGCCGAAAACTGAACTGGATCGGATTGTGCAGTATGGGGATTCTGGTAAGCCGATGATCGCACTGCGCACGGCCAATCATGGTTTTCGAGGTCCATTGCCGTACAAGATCGATGGCAAGCAGGTGCGATGGGGTGAGGATATCCTTGGCGGAACGTTTTTAAATCATCATGGTCGCTGGCATGCTGATTCTACGCGGGGCTTTTTCGACAAGAACAATGTTCAGCATCCGATCTTGACCGGTGTACAGGACGTTTGGGGCGACTCGGACGTTTATCGAACCTACAAAGAAGGTGCAAGCCTGCCGGAGAATTGTACTGCGCTCATGTGGGGACAACCGTTGATGGGCCGCAAGCCCGATGACCTACCCAATGAGAAACTCGAGCCGCTGCCAGTTGCATGGGTCAAGCTTTGGCAGACTAGTCGTGGCAGCGCCGCAAGAGTGTTTCATTGTACGATGGGTAGTGCCAACTACCTTAAGAGTGAAGGCCTGCGCCGACTGATCGTCAACGCTGCGTATTGGTGCGTTGAACTCGAGTCCAGTATCTCGGCGACTCGCAGCGTCGAAATTGTCGGCAAGTATGAACCACTAGAGAGCGGATTCAACTACAAAGAACTTGGCGTGGTTCCTAGACCGATTAGCTACTACAAATAGTTCCTCCGTGGCCCCCGTCGCCAGACGGTGGTTGCAATTAACCTCGTAGCTACGTTCGCCAGAACGTGGATGTTACTAACCTCGTTGCTACCGTCGCCAGACGGTGGGACGCAGTGGGAGTAGTTGAAATCAAAAATGAAATGCTCTGTCCAACAACATTGGTAAATCAACGATGATCAAAAACGTTTCATGGATAGTAACAGTGCTGGCCACTACGGTCACCAGTACATTAGCCAATACGGCAGCCATAGCGGGTGATCCGACTCTTCCCGGCCATCATCCGTTGTCACAAGTTCAGGCGGGCCGGCTATTGATGGCAGAACTTCGCTGTGCTACATGTCATGCAGATGTTCCCCGGGAGGTTCGGTTTGAAAAAACAGCTCCTGATTTAACTGAAGTCGGCTCGCGAGTCTCGCCAGAGTTTTTACGACGCTTTCTTGCCTCTCCATCCACGGCGCATCCCGGCACCACGATGCCTGACATGCTGTGGTCTAAGTCCGAGTCAGAGAAGCAAGAGATTGTGGAATCGCTTAAGCATTTTTTGAACGCTCAGTTGCGACCTACGAATCCAGAGTTGACGAAAGAGCCGATCGATTACAAACGCGGCAACGAACTGTTCCACACCATCGGTTGCGTGGCATGCCATGGTCCCAAAGAAGCTGCATCGAAGTCTGCGGAGCTGACCGTTGATGATGAGGAAGAAGAATTAGATCCGGTGCGAGCGGCGCGAAAACGCGTGAGCCCGTCGGCTATCAATCTAAGTCATATTTCCTCCAAGTACACGGTGAAGTCGTTGAGCGAGTTTCTGTTTCAGCCGCTCAAAGTTCGCAGCTCGGGTCGCATGCCCGACATGAAGCTGACTCCCGTCGAGGCCTTGGCCATCGCTGGGTATCTGATTGGCGAACAACCTCAAACCGTTGTTCCCTTTGTTCCGAAGGCAGAATTAGTCGAAGCCGGAAAGAAACACTTCCAAACTTTGAACTGCGCCGCTTGCCACACTTTGAAGGGCTTTGAAGCTGCGCCGGTTGTGAAATCGTTGAAGACCGCCGAGCTGACTCGAGGTTGTTTGTCTGGATCGGATGGTAGTGTTAGCGCTTCAAAAGCTCCGACTAGTCCACGGTTCAAGCTTGACTCGAATGAAATTACAGCGATTACCGCAGCCATTAGCGCGGCAAAACAAGCCGAGCCATTCGTCGAATCGGATAGGGACCTTCTCGCAACTTCACTGACCGCCTTTCGGTGTATCAACTGTCACGTTCGCGATGACTATGGCGGCGTTCATGATGCTCACAATGCATTCTTCCAAGGCAGCCAACTCAACTTGGGCGATGATGGTCGCATACCACCGCCCCTGACTTTGATGGGTGCGAAATTGCAGTCGGCTTGGCTGAAAAAAGTGCTATTCGATGGCGAGAGCGTGCGGTCCTATATGTCGACTCGGATGCCTCAATACGGTGAAAGCAACCTTGCTCACCTTCCATCGCTGTTCAGTCGATTGGATTCGCTGGCTGGGCCGGAGATGAAGCTTCCCAATTCTGAGGGCCGCAATGAAGAGGAAAAGCAACGAGAGAAGTTGATGCGAGCTGCCGGACGTGAGTTGCTTGGCGACAAAGGGGCCAATTGCGTGGCCTGTCACAGCTTCAACGGTAAGGCCGCCAGTGTTAATCAAGGGATTGACCTGCTGACCAGTTACGAAAGGTTGCAACCGGCCTGGTTCTATAGCTACTTGCAAAAGCCCAGTGCATTTCGACCACGCACGGTGATGCCATCAGCATGGCCCGATGGAGTTGCCGCATTCACAACGATTTTGGATGGCGACACACATCGACAGATCGAAGCGATTTGGTACTACCTTTCCTTGGGAACTTCGGCGGCAGATCCGTCGGGTGTTCGTGCAGTAGGTACAAAGCTTGAAGTTACTGATACGGCGGTCATTCATCGTGGTCGAAGTCGCATAGCGGGCTTTCGAGGTATCGCGGTTGGATTGCCAGGCAAGCTGAGCTACGCATTTAATGCTGAGACCGGCACGCTGTCGGCGATTTGGGAAGGCGATTTCGTCAATGTGAACTGGAGCGGACAGGGCTCAGGAGATTTTAATCCGGCCGCCCAGGCCATTCAGTTGGCTCAGGATGTTTCGTTCGCATCGCTTGAGAATGACGACTCCCCTTGGCCGCTACTTCCCGTAATGACTAAGGAAGCACCCACCAATCCAAATCCTCTTTATCCTAAAAACGTCGGTTACCAGTTCCGGGGTTATTTCCTAGACGATGATTTTATTCCGACTTTTCAGTATCGTAGCGGCAACATACAGGTAGACGATCGAACCGAATCTATTGGCGGCGACGGAAGTCGAACACTGCGGAGAGTCTTGAAGTTTGATTCGCCATCGGCGCAGGTCCTTTGGTTTCGAGTTCTAGTCGGCGATGTTAAAAGGGAGAGCGATCAAGTTTTTCGTAGCGATCGACTGCGATTGACCATGCCTCCAAGTGAAACTCGAATGCGTTCGGTGTCTGAAGATTCAAAGCAGTCTGAACTACTTCTGCGGTTGCAAATACCTGCAGGGAGATCCGAACTGGAGGTAAAGTATGAACTGCTCAAGAAATAGATTATCGCGGTCCATCATGGAGTTTGCTATGAGACGATTTGCTTGGAAGTGCTCTATCGTATTCGTTACGATGTTCGCGGTCGTACTGAACATACCGATAACCATTTCGCTGCAAGCTGAAGATGTTGGTGAGCGTTGGGGAACCGAAGAACGTGAACGCGAGTTCTATCCCATCGTCAGTATTCCGCTGCCTAAAGACACCGTTATCGAAGCTGGTGCCTTCGCCGTTCTACCGGATGGTCGTATCGCCGTGGGTACGCGGCACGGAGAGATCTTTTTCATCGACGGAATCGATGCTCGCAAGCCCGTTCCAAAGTTCCATCGCTTTGCTTCGGGGTTGGATGAGATCTTCGGCTTGACTTGGAAAAACAATGCGCTGCGAGTGACTCAGAGTTGCGAGCTAACTCGAGTCAGTGACTCTAATAACGACGGCATTGCGGATCGATTCGAAACGATTTCTGACGCCTGGGGGTACGCGAACTACCACGAGTACGCATTCGGATCCAAGCTGGATAAACTCGGCAATCAGTTCGTGGCTTTAGGTCTATCAGCATCCTATTATTCGCATGCTCTGAATCGCGGCTTCATCATGAAGGTCGCGCCGGATGGCAAGACGACGGCCTTCGCCAGCGGATTGCGTAGTCCCGGCGGTATTGGCTTCGACGAACACGATGCGCTCTTCTATATCGAAAGCCAAGGACCTTGGAACTGTTCATGTAGTTTGAAGGCTGTGTCGCAGAACAGTTTTCATGGTCATCCAGCGAGCTTCAACTGGTATCAATACTCACCAGAGCTAGGCGATGTTCCTGAAACGCCGAACTCGGGTGGTCGGATTGTGACCGAGAAGAATCGAGTCAAGCAGCTTGTGCCGTATGCGGTAATATTCCCGTACATACGCATGGGGCGGTCGATCACAGCCTTTAATGTCGATCGAACGGGCGGCAGGTTCGGTCCCTTTGAAAATCAAATGTTCCTGGGTGACTACACGCAATCAATCATCATGCGAGCTACCACGGAGCAGATCAACGGTGTGTGGCAAGGTGCGTGCTATCCATTTCGCGAGGGCCTTTCAACCGGCATACTGAATGTTGAATTCACTCCGGGAGGAAATCTGCTTTGCGGTGGAACCAATCGCGGTTGGCCCGTGCGCGGGATCAAGCCCTTTGCACTGGAACGCATTGAGTGGAGCGGTAAGATGCCTTTCGAGATCAACCGCGTTACTATTACTCCCAACGGCTTTCACCTCACCTTTACGAAGCCTGTCGAAGTGAACTCGGGAAATGCCAAGTCCTCCTATGGCGTCTCGTCATTCACGCATCCCTACCACGCTGGATATGGCGGACCTGAGATCGACAAGCAAAAGTCAGAAGTTCAATCGGTTACGCTCGCCCCCGATGGCCTTTCGGCAACAATCACTATCGACAACCTAAAGCGTGGATTTGTATTCGAATTTGATTTGGCCGAACTACGCTCTCGCGATGGGGAAAAACTGTTGCATCGCAATGCCTATTACACTGTCAACGAAATTCCAACCAAATAGTCGATTGTTCGCGGTAATATGATTAATTTTCGTCGTCACTCAAAATCTCACTCAACGACACCCAGCATGCACACTTTCCGCATCATCCTACTGCTTATCGTCTTTCAATTGCCGGCCTACGCTGCGACTCCTCCAAACATCATTTTCATCCTGAGCGATGATCTAGCGCAAGGCGATCTTGGCTGTTATGGTCAGAAACTCATCGAAACTCCCAACATCGATCGAATGGCACGAGAGGGAACTCGCTTCACGCAGGCGTATTGTGGTACGAGTGTTTGCGCGCCAAGTCGTTCGTCACTGATGACAGGACTGCACACTGGGCACTGCCCGGTGCGTGGAAATTGGGAGATAGCACCGGGAGAAGGCCAATACCCGTTACCCGCAGAGACTGTGACGGTAGCCCAAATTCTACGCAACGCTGGTTACTCGACTGGTTGTTTTGGGAAATGGGGCATGGGCATGTTCGACACGACTGGCAGCCCGTTGAAAAAAGGCTTTGATCAGTTTTTTGGCTACAACTGTCAACGTCACGCCCATTCCTATTTTCCGACATACCTCTATCGCAACGAAGTTAGGTTTGAGTTGCCTGGGAACGATGGCAAAGGAATCGGCAAGACGTATGCACAGAATCTAATTGCTGATGCGGCGCTAAACTTTGTGAAAGAGAACAAGCAGCGTCCTTTTTTCCTATTCTATGCCATAACGCTTCCACATGGTCGACAGGAGATCGATGATCTTGGTATCTATTCGGATAGACCCTGGACGCTGGCGCAAAAAACCTACGCTGCACAGGTCACACGATTAGATAGCGATGTAGGACGCCTTCTTGATCTGCTTCGCGAGCTAAAAATAGACGAAAATACACTGGTCATGTTAGCAGGTGACAACGGATCATCATGGGCGCCGAACTCTGATATGGGAAAATTGTTTGACCAGGCGAGTAACGGGCTTCGGGGATTCAAGCGTGGGCTTTACGAGGGCGCGTTGAGACAGGCAGCTATAGCGCGTTGGCCTGGCGTGGTACCTAGCGGTCGGGTCAGTAACGAACCGTGGGCCTTTTGGGATTTCCTTCCAACCGCAGCGGAGTTGGCGGAGGCGAAGTTGCCTTCAGAATGTAAGACGGACGGTCTTTCACTGGTCAGTTTTCTAAAAGGCGGGCAAGCTCCCAAACGGGACTGTTTCTATTGGGAACTCCACGAAGGAAAGCCGATTCAAGCAGTCAGATTTGGCGATTGGAAGGCTGTTAAGAATGGCCCGAATGCAATACTGGAGCTTTATGATTTAGCCGCCGACCCAGGCGAGAAAAACGACCTAGCAGCAAGCAATCCGGAAATTGTAGCTCGGGCCAAGAGTTTGCTGACAGCCAGTCACACGCCTTCTGATGATTGGCCACTTACAGGACCTGCTGAGCGACGAAAGAAGTCTGCGTCAGCGGGGTCTAAAGCTGCTCCTTGATTTTAGGTTCCTACACATTTTCGCTTTCATGAGGATCGCCTTATGAGAATACTAGCCGCTATTCTTGTGTTTCAATGCTGCCAACTCTTCGCACATGACAAGCCAAACATCCTAATCATTGTGAGTGATGACCATGGTTATGCGGATGTTGGATTCAACGGAGGTAACGATGTTCCCACGCCACATTTTGATAAGCTGGCCTCATCGGGTGTACGCTGCACCAATGGCTACGTGACCTATCCCGTTTGCTCGCCGTCGAGAGCAGGGTTCCTCACCGGGCGTTATCAAGCTCGGTTCGGACATGAGAACAATCCAGTCTATGATCCGCTTGACTCTAATGAAGGATTGCCGCTGACGGAGAAGATTCTGCCTGAATATCTGAAGGTGGCTGGTTATGCGACCGGTTGGATTGGCAAGTGGCATCTGGGTTCTTCCCCTGCCCATGTTCCATGGGTGCGTGGGTTTGATGAGTCTTTTGGGTTCATTGGCGGCGGGCACCGATTCATGGATTGGAAACCCAATGAGCGTCAGTACACGTTGCCATTGATTCGTGCAGGCAAGGACACTACTGAGGTACCTGCGCATCTAACGACTGCACTGGGTGACGAGGCGGCCGCGTTTGTGCGTCGTCATCAAAAGAAGCCTTGGATGCTTTATCTACCATTCAACGCACCGCACACGCCGCATGAACCGACGGCCGAGAGGCTAGCGAGATTCGAAAATATTGCCGACGTTAAGCGCCGACGTTATCTGGCTCAAGTATCGCTACTGGACGATGCCATCGGTACCGTCATCGCAGCGCTCGATGAGACTGGGCAAAGAGGCAGAACGCTGGTTTTCTTTTTCAGCGACAACGGCGGCCACACTCCAAGTGGCTCTAGTAACGGTCCATTACGAGCCATGAAAGGAACGCTTTATGAAGGCGGTATCCGAGTACCATTTCTAGTTAGTTGGCCAGACAAATTGCCAGCAGCGAGAACCTACGATCAACCTGTGATTTCACTCGATCTGTTTGCAACCGCGCTTGCGGCCGCTGGAGTGCCGATGCCAACAGACAAAGTCTACGATAGTGTCAACTTGTTGCCACATCTTACTGGTGAGTTGAACACTCCACCGCACGATCGGCTATTCTGGCGACTGCGAGCGAAAGATTTTGCAGTACGTGAAGGCGATTGGAAAATGGTTGCGCTAGAAGGTCAGCAGCCACAGCTTTTCAATCTTGCCAATGACCTCCGCGAAAGCTCTGACGTTGCGGCTATCCAGCCCGAAATAACACAGCGTCTGATGGCTGATCTAGATCAATGGAAGGCGCAGCTTGTTGCTCCCGTATTTCCCGGCAGTAGCGTTAAGAATGAAGATTGGGGGCCTGGCGGCGCGAATCAGAAGAACGCTCCGAAGAACAAAGCCGAAAAACCTTAAGTTGACGATGGAATATTACCTCTAACGTAAGGACCTAGTTACATTGTTCGCAAAGGGCAGAAAAAATAATCTCGATTGTCCAACTCGATGATTATTGATAGAGCGCATTGAATGTAATTCTGAACCTGCAAGAATAGTTCCATTCGGATAGCCAAGTCTTCGAAGGAACAAATGCGATGGGTACTGAAACGCAACCAACAATAAATGTCACTCTGCGAATTCCCGGTGATTGGCAACACCCAAAGGATATCATCGATCGACTACCAGAGGGCTATCGAGTTGCCGGTAATCATTTGATACTTCCCGACGAAACAGAAATGGAGATCTATCCGATTCCAGCCGACAGTCAGTTCGCTGATATCTTTCGTACCAGCCTTCGTCAACCCGCTAGTAAGGAAGAGTTGGAGATCGTCGATCGTTATACGATCAAAGTCGGGCTATCTGGGCCTGGCGGTAACCTAGAGTCGGCCCTCACGATGATGGAGGCAGGAGCGGCAATCATTCAAGCCGGTGGAGCGGGTGTGTTCATCGATAATAGTTGCCTAGCTCACGGCGCCGAGGATTGGCTGCAGATGACCGAAGACGGAAGCAGCGATGCAATCAGTTTTGGATTCGCTGCAATTGTTCGTGGACAGCGAGACGTATGGACCATGGGAATGCATGTTGCTGGTTTTCCAGAAATTGTTATGAGTCGAGCTGATGTAGAAGCGAATGACCGCACCATCATCGAGATGATCCGATATATCTGCGCCAGCGACCGACCGGTTGGAGACGGGCATATCATCGCTGACGAAGAGGCTCCCCGTTTCCGAATCCAACAAGAATTTCCTGACCAGTCGCGTTTGCCAGAGGCCATGCGCAACCCGTTTGGACGCCTGCGCATGATCAGCTTCAAAGATATGGCGGAACAGAACTAAGAAAGTCCATGTAGCATGGAGTTAAACGGTTGCAGGACGCTGCCTGGTCGGTATCAAATACGTGTCGAAGATTCTCAAAAGCAAAGTACATATCCTAATTGCTTGATTCGCTCGAGTAGATGCTCTCCAAGATTTGCTGAACTTCGGCCTCAGCGTTTGGATCTAGATTTGGCAGCAACAACACGCAATGTAAAGCGACCTTAAGCGAACTCCAATAACCAGATGTCGGAAGTCTATTCATTAGGTTAAAGAACTGATGCCCCAACCATTCGCTGTCCAAGTTCTCTTTGCGAGCTCTTTGCATCAAGGCAATCATGGCAGCATCGATCACCCAATCGATTGGTCCCTGTAGAACATCGATCAAAATTGAATTTTCAATTCGAACCGAGCGTTGCATCTCAATGCAGGCGACACACTGCGCAGCCGCCAATTGAACTCTTTGCACCCATACCCAGGCTGGAGTCCCGTTTCGCACCAGCGGTGGATGTACCATGACTGCAAGCATCGGTTTAATTGCATCGATGGCAAACTGCTTCGATATTAATTCTGCCGCTAGCCAATTTCCATCGAAGTCGTAGGGTTGGCTTGCCAGTTCTGCACAAGCTGAAATAAGTCGATTATCGGGAGCCACAACTGCGGGTTTGGCCTGCTTGGAGAACATGCCGTACTTCCAAAGAGGAAATTTGGCCTTAGACTTGCGAGGATCAGGTTTAGGCACTTTGGAGACGGTGCGGTTAATTGTTAACTGTAACCCCAGCGACTTGAGGAACAGATCTGTTGCCAAGTCGATGCTAGGCGGCTCGATGAAACTGACCGTGACTTTGATGGATCCTCCGTTGAGTTCCTGGCCGTCGGCAAGGTTTTCGGCCAATTGTCGCAGAATATTGATCGAAGCTTCTTCAGCTTCCGGAAGAAACGACAGGTATGGTACGGGTTGTCCCCAACCAAAGGGTTTTCCTTTCCAGGGCATTAGCGTTTCTCCTTCATCTTACTCTTAAAGTCGACCAGAGCTTGCTGAACAACTCGATTGAGCGTTTCAGCTTCATCATCGGACAGCTCTCTCGCCACATCCAGATGCAAATCTAGACCATCTTCACCCAGGCTAACGTCGACGTTATTAACGAATCCTTGAGGAATTACTTCAAGCAAATGAACTCGCATCGCTTCGCAAATCGCGTGGTCCATGCTGCCACATCCACAAGATCGGTTTTGTTGAATTGCTTGAAGGTGACTTCGACTGCACAACGAATCCGGTTCTGACGCTGGCAATAACTCGATTGCCCGAGTCAGGTACTTTTCAGCTTCGGGCAACCTTTCATTATGTTGGAGAAATATACCTAGTGCAGCCAACGATCTGCCGTGCATGATTTTGTCGCTGGACTGCTTGCCGGTTTGAGCAGCCAGCCTCAGCAACTTCTCTGCATCTTCCTTGCGATCTCTTTCGCTGCAGAACAGGCCATAATTTCGAAGGCATTGAGATTGCAACGACAGGTCGTTAATTTCTTTGGCCAATGCATAGGCTCGCTTGTAAGTTTTTTCGCAAGCCTTCACGTCTCCAAGGTTGTCATGCAATATGGCTAATCCCAACATAGCCACAATCGCACTAGGCTTGTCATTTCGAGCCAAATGCGATTCGACGACCTTTTCTGCGGTTTCGACTTGACCTTCTGAGGGCCCAATTCCGCGTGCCACGTTGACTAAGGCCGTGCGAAGTTCGATTACTTTTTCGTCGTTCGAACCTAACTTAGCCTCTGCTGTACTAAGCAATTCGTCCAACATCGTTTGAGCCACAACCGGATCGGCCTCAGATGCTAAACCAACTGCGCGATCAATCATCTCACGAAATATCTCGTTAGATAGTTCGGCAACTCCCGAAAAACTGTGATCTGATTTCTTTTGTTGCTTAAGTATGATGGCTCGAAGCGGAAAGGCGGTAGCCACTCTGGGATGTCCATTCATCCAAAAGTTATCAATGGTCTGCTCCACCATTTGGTTAGCTTCATCCAATCGTCCCTGCCTCCACAGCAATTCAGCTAGCGGTTCCAGCCCGAATGCATATCCAGGGTGATTCTCGCCGTAAAAACCTGCTCGCAAGGTAAGTCCCTTGCGAAGGACCTTTTCAGCCGCCTCGAATTGTGCCAGTTGCGTATAAAGCTCGCCAAGCTGCATCATGTAGGTTAGACGATCCCGAGTTGCCTGATGGTCGTCCGGAATATTCACGCTGATGGCTACTTCGAAAGCATCGGCAGCCTGTTGACGCCTTCCTAGGAGGACCAGCATGGAAGCGTATTCATAGTTTGCTCGAGCAAACGCTATGCTGCCTGGACCTTGATCGGACTCGGCATTTCGAACTGCATGAACTAACAGCTCTTCAGCAGCCATTTTGTCACCAGCTTGGAACAATTGATAAGCTTTGTTGAGTGCAGGGCTTAATTCATTGGTCGACATTCAAAATCTCCATTTGGCTTGCTCACCTGGTCGATCATTGTAGCCAATTTTAGCGAAGGTCGTAGAAAACCATGGCTTTCGCTAGAATTGTGTATGTTTCTGACATGAAGTGAAATGTGCGATTGATACTAGAGAGCTTCCCGAAGTGCCGGAAAAATTAAAAGACTGTCGTTCCTCTGAGGCTATACCGGCGGAGCTGTTGATCGTCGAAGGAGATTCTGCGTGCTCGTCGGTCGATTCCGTTCGCGATAAGTCGTTTCAAGCGGTCCTGCCGATTCAAGGTAAGCCGCTGAATCCCATTCGGGCAAATCGAGCTAAAGTGGCTGAACATCCTTTCTATCAAGCCATCGTGGGCGCGATTGGCGCTGGCTGGGATGAAGAGTTTGATTTGAGTAAAAGTCGCTACGAACGAGTCGTGTTGGTGTTCGATCCAGATGCAGATGGTATCCATTGCAGCATGTTGGTGTTGATGTTCTTCTACCGGTGGATGAGGCCACTGCTCGAAGCTGGTCGCGTACACTTGGTGCGAGCACCACTGGTTCAGATCACCTTCGACGGTGCGTCCGAGTTGATCTGCACGGACGATGAAGATTTTGCCACCAGGGAAGTTAGCAAACTAAAGGCTGCCGGAAAAACGAATGTCGTTAAGAAAAGGTTTCGCGGACTGGGCAGCATGAGCCCCGATGTGTTGGCACATTACTGCGTCAATCCCGGGACTCGCCAATCAAACTCGCTGACCATCGCTGACGCCGAAGCCGCCATCGCTGTTTTCTCGCCTCAAAAGAGATTGTGAAATCTCGTTGCTCATCGCGGCCGAGAGAATGTTTGTACTCTGGGTCCCCTGCAATATTAGCTTAGGTTGAGCGCCAGCGTGTAGTTTGAAATTGCTGTTTGAAACGGATAGATTCGAATGTAATAGGTTCCAATTGCTAGGCTTGTCATGTTGATAGATTCACTGCTTGTTCCACCATTGCGACTGAAGAACAGCAGGTTGCCAAACTGATCGAGCACTTCAATATCAAGGTCGGCGGTCAAGCCTGTCAGGCTGAGCGACACATTGCGCACTGTGCTTAATTGGAAGCGATAGTAGTCCTGCGGATCGCCGGTACTACCGCTGCCACCGACGCTGCCTGTACGAGTCAGCGATGTTAGTGGTGTTGGCAATGGCGTTGCGGTAGATAGTAAATCGTCGGTGTTGGCTGCGTTCGAGTTGTTTCGGGCTTCCAAAACATAGTTGGAAGCTCCCAAGAACGAATAGACCCTGATGAAGATGCTTCCCGAGCCAGACGGAATATTCACGTTGATGGACTCGGCGGTGTTGCCACTATTGGTGCTTTGAGCTAGCACTCGTCCGAAGCGATCCAAGACCTGAAGGTCGACATCACTGGTAAGGCCACTCAAGCTAATGGCTATGTCGCCACCGCCGCTGAAAGCATAGTAGTCTTGAAGATCTGTGCCAACAGCCACGCTGCCTGTACGCCGATCACTGCCCTTGCTGGAGAGTAGTCCAAGCGACGTCGCATTGGTCAGCAGGTCATCGCTGGCAGTATTGGCGCTGAGCGTTAGATCGTAGTTGGATGTCAGCGGACCGCCGAAGGCAAAGACTCGCAGATAGTATGTTCCCACCGCCAGAGATGGAGTCAGCATGTTCACGATCTCGTTGTCGATCGCACTGGCGGATTGAATGACACGACCGGCAGAATCCAAAAGTTCAAAATCAACGTCCTGCGACAAGTTGCTCAAGTTGATCCGTAACGCTCCGGCAGTTGCTACATTAAATTTGTAATAATCCTGTTGATCTGCAGCAGTACTGGATGTCTGTAACCTCTCGGTGGGAAGAGCAGGGGAGTTCAATGTGGTCAGCGCGGTTGCCTGTGTGATCAGGTCATCGGACGACGTCGAAATGCTGAGCGTAAGGTCGTAGGCTGAACTCAACTGCTGGAAGATCGCAATCACGTAGGTCCCCGCAGGCAGAGCACTCATTAGTACATTTTCAATAGCATTCAACGCCAGACTCCCTTGGCTGATTATTTGCCCGGCAGTATTCAATATGCTGACATCTAAATCGTCCGATAAACCTGACAGGTTGACTCGCACATCGGAAGCCATTGCGATGTTGAAGGTGTAAAAATCGGGTGTTGCTGTTGAGCCGTCTCGACTGCCCGAGCGGCGAATCGTCGGAGTGGTAGCATTCAGTCCGCCAAGATCGATCGCGTTGGTAGGCAAAGCAACTGAAAGCGCAACAGTTGCAGTTGCTGATAACGGCCCACCAAAGCCAGTATTACCCAGATCGTTAACGCTAATCGTCAAACTGCTATTTCCAAAGAAGTTTGAATTTGGCGTGTAGAAAGCACCAGCCAGGGCTTCATTGATCATGCCAACTCGACCGTTGAGGGTGAAGGTCGACTGACCGTTGGCTCCCGAAACAAACGTTAGTTGAGCAGTTGAAGGCAGTGTGAAGGTTCCGTCCGTTACGGTGATCGTCATCTGAACCAGTTGATTTCCCGCGTCAACATCGCCAATCGACAGCCGATTTGCATTGGCCGTCGAAAAGACCAGAGGCGTATTTGAAGCTACGTTTTGATTGAGTGGTGCCCCAACTGTCGGGGCGTCGTTGATAGCGAGTATCGTTTGTGTGGCAGTATTGAAGGACGTGCTGAAGGCTGACGTTCCTCCGGTAGCGTTGACTCCAGAAATATTGAATACTCCTCCATTAGTTCCTTGCGTGGTGTCCCAAGCATGGAACTTGATAGTGGCCTGCCCACTAGCGTTTGCATTTGGCAAGAATCGAATTCGGTTGGCCGCAGAATTCCGAATCAATCTGGCGGAGGACATGGAGACCGCATTGAAGAAGTTCCACGTCTCTCCATTGGTCAATGAAAATTGCCAGCGGCCGCCCGTCGCAGACACTTCGATAACTGCGATACCTTTCTGAGCATTGGCGCTGTCAATGTCGGTGATGCCGCCAACCAACGATGAGATCGGAACGCCACTAGTTGGTCCTGGAATAAACTGAGGGTCTTCATCTATCTGTGGTAAAGTTAGTGTCTGCGTGACTAAGACAGGAGCATCGTTCACAGGTGTAACTGTTACATTCAAGCTTGCCGAAAGCGTGCTGAAGGTCCTGAACTGGGCCAAGTCGGTAATGCTTCCAATCCCGCCGGCCTGACCGATCACGCGATCCCATGCATGGAGTGTAAGGGACACAGTACCGTTTGTATTGGCGTTAGGTAGATAGCGAACTCGAGTAGTGGCATCGGCTGCAAGCAATCGAGCAGCGCTGGTCGAAGTTCCCGTTAGGCTCTGCCACGTCGTTCCATTCAGTGCATACTGCCAAATTCCATTCGTCGTTGGCGCACTAACAACAGCGATGCCTTTTAAAGCTCCTGGATCAATATCAGCAATCACATTAGCAATATCGGACACCAACATGCCTGCATGGCTTGTAGAGTCTTCCAAAACCGCAGGCATAACGACCGTTCTGTTGGTAAACGTTGGAGCGTCGTTGGTGTTGCTGACGTTAAAGGTAAACAGGTTGGGCGTCAAATCGAGATTCGAGCTGGCGCCGTTATCCTGTACTTGGAAGGTGAACGATGCCAAATTCGTTCCCTGTGCATTGGCGGCTGGACGATACCTAAGTTGGTTGGCGTTCAGACTCGCAATGGGAATGGTCTGATTCGCGGTTACGGCCACGTTGTTTAGTGTCAAACTGCCCGTGGCTGGTAGAGTAGTAATGCGAACTCCGGTCATCGCGTTTGCCGGAAAGTCGTTTGGATCGGTGAAGCCAAAATCGGTTGTCCGGATGATGTAAGTCGTATCTTCATCAAAGGTCACGGTCTTGTCGGTACCGGCCGGAGCGTCGCTCAGACCATCTTCCAGAGTAACATTGACCAAGAAAGAACTGGTCAATCCAAATGCATTCAACCCATCGACACGAATCTGTCCGATACCGCGCTGACCAACCTTGTAGTTCAGCACAAGTTGATTCGAAGCATTGAGCGATACGCTGTCGAACAGATTGGCTCCACTAACCACGGTAATCGTGTAGTTGAGCTGAGTATCGGTGAATCGCGAGACAACTGGAACTAAAAGGTCCGCATCAGTACTGATCGCTGTAACAGCAATTGGAGCTATAGCAGGAATGTCGGCAAAGTTCAGTCGCTTGGTGATCGTCGTGGGTGTGCTGGCAGCGTTGTAAGTAGTGTATTTCGCTGTGGCTGATGCAGCGTTCAGAGTCAATGTTACTTCACCCTGAGGATCGCTGTTTGATCCGCCGTTTGCCAACGAAGAAACATACACATTCGTCAGCACCCATTCGCGCCAAGGCAGTAACTGTCCATTGGGCGCTGGTCGACGTTCGGTGATTTTAATCTCGGGGATCAATGACTTGGTGGCGACGGCATTGAGCAAACCGGGAGTCGCTTGGTCCATCGATGTGGTGACCTTGAACGCTTTCGCAGAAGCGGTGCCGCGAGCGGCCAATGGTGCCGCAGTGATGGAAGTGCCAACCAATTGATTGAGAGCGTTGTCGATACCAAAGCTATAACTGTCCACCGCCATTTGGCTGCCCGCAATCTCCAGTGTGGTCGCTGGCAATTGAGTTGCGGCGAATTGGAAGTTACCAAAGCCGCTGAAGTTCGTTGTCGTATCGTTCAGAAGATTCCAGGTTACTTTCCGAGGCGTACCTGCGGTTCCAGTGCTGTCGATGGGAGTGACATTAAGTTCTGCGATGTTAGTATCGTCGCCCACGAAGATAGTGAACCCGATTTCCGGATTGGCGGCTGTGATCGCATCGCTGTAAGAATAGCCGTTCAGCAGTCCCGGCACTTTCAGTTCGTAGGAGTTGTGTGGGCTAGCCGGATTCTGTGTCGGGATGGGCAACTTGATGGCCTGGGGCCTAGCCGTCCCATTTAAAGCCGAAGCCAGGAGTTGTGGCGAAGGCTGGCGACTGGCTTTGAGCAGCAGACTACTGGGGTTGGGGTTACCAAGCGGTCGGGTGCCGGCACTGGTCGCGTTGCCAACGGGCAAAGTGGCTCCCCATTGATAGGAATCAATAGCGATGCCTTCGGCAACACCGTTCTGCTTAAACCTCAGCGCGGGATTCCCGGCCGTGAGCTCATTCAAGCCGGCGTTGTTATCGCTGCCTACTTTTGCAATGAAATCCCAATGAGCCTTGAGATCACTTAAATTTACGTTGGGATTTGGCGTCGTCAACACCACTCCACTAGGCAAGAACGAGAGGGAATCTACTTCGTCGCTTGCATTGCCCGGTCGCATGTGCATACCGACCCCAGTAATGAAGGCCATAGTCAAATCCCAGCGATAGAGTTCTCGCTTGGTTGGCGTACCATTCACGCTTACGACTTCGAATCGGCGAACAGAGACTGTGTCGATCTCTGTCCCGCGTACGGCTGCGGCCAGTAGTCCAGGCGAATGCACTCCCCGTGGCACTTCGATGTCAAAGGTGGTTTGTTCGGGCTTAGACGAACCAAGACCCCCGCTGTTGGTAATAGTAACACTGCGGCTAACGCTCCATTGAGCACTTTGTATAGGAATCTCGCTGATCACGCCAGCTTCCGTGATCACCAGTTCAAAGTTCGTGTCGATTGTCTTGCCACCAAAGCTTGGGGTAATCGTGGACGACTGAGTCTGTACATTAAAGCTAGCTCGGGTGACGAGCGGCGTGGCAGGTGTCGTGCGATCGGTGAAGGTCTCAGTGAAAGTGCGGAAGTCCAAGCCGAAATTGATTGCCGTGTCTGCCAATCCTTCGTTTTCAACACTGAATCCGGTGACATAGACGTTGCTAAGGGCAAACGTATCCAGTGCTGAAGTCGGAGCAAGGGTGTTCTTCTCAAATGCACTCACGGTCGCCAGTTCGGATCGTCGGGCAAGCTGTCCCAGCAGAGCCGGGGCCGGTGCGTTCTGAGACGCTGGCAAAGTAACTGTCATGGCATTCAGTTTCGTGGGTTCGTTAGTCGTGCCACTCAGATTACGGACGTTGCTGACGGACCAATCAATCGACTCGTACGCCAAGCTACCCAAGGCAGTGCCGAAGTTCAATGATGAGATGACCGGATTGCTATTGTTGTTCACCAGCGACGGATTGGCGATTCCAAAGTCGGTCGTGGCCGTAACGATGTTGCCCGCTTCATCCCACGTCGTCGTTTCCGTGTTCGTAAGAGCGCCCGTAGTCTTATCGAACTGATGAACTCTCAACTCAATCCGCCCATACGAAAGCTGCAATTCATTCAACGGAGCGGCATTGTTGGTTACTGCCAGTCCAAAACCAGCAAAGAAGGTATTGGACAGAGTCCATTCCATCGTTACTTGATTTTTGCCTGCCACCACACTGTGATCCGAGATTTTGATTTCAGGGATGATTGTTCCGGCTGCTGCATTACCCAGAAGCCCTGCCGTTGCCGAGTCAACGCCTCGAGTGATCTTGAAATTCGTTCCTTTCGCAAGACCACTCACCGGATTGGTCAGCGACATATCGACCCCCAGGGAGGCACTCCAGCTAAATCCATCGATTAGCATTTTCTGAGAGCCGATCTGCATGACCGTCTCGATGTTTAAGGGACCCTCATTTCCGGTCACCACATCAATATTACTCTGTCCAGCAATAGCACTGCTGCTCGCGGCGCCGTTGAGCAGATTCCAATTGGCTGTTCGAGGAGTCGCCGTCGATGTCTCGGTGAACGCAAGGTTACTGAAGCTGAGCGAGCCCGACTCGGACTGGCCTTCTGTCGTTTTGAACTCGGTTAGCCGAGCGTTGCCAAGATCCATCTTAAGCAGATTGACGCCACCTTCCACCAAACGCAGTTTCGCTGGTGTAGTCTTGAGCGTTTGGAGAGCGGTTTGAGCGTACAGCTCATCGCTGGCGGAGTCCGTTGTACGCTTGAATGTCAGGTCATTGAAATTGATCGGGTCGTTCAAACTGGCCAGGTTGTCACTCTCTCCACGGGAAAAACCCCACTGAAAACTGGAAAGTTCCATATCGGTCGCGGTCGCACCGGCTACGGTCGCATCGCCATTGATTCCAGGAAAATCTAGGAGAACCGCTGCAAACACGCGACGAGATTCGAGTTGCTCCAGTCGTGGACGACTTCGCGTTGCTCCAGCCCGTTTCCGAGCCGATTTGCCCTCCAAAAACGCGAAAAACCGCGAGAACCAGTTGTTTTTGGAGTTCGACTTTGGCATGACATTTGGACCTTTAATCTCGCGCTGTATTTTGACCCTACAGCCCCATTAGCGAGATTTATCCCCAAAGTCGCTCAAGTTGGATAAAAAAATCTTTAGGAACGGCAAGCTGGCCGCAGCTTGAACCGCAGGCGCTAGGGCGCTAGCCGCAGTCTGAATGAACCGCAGGCGGTAGCCGCAGTCAGCCGAAGAAGAGTTTACTGTGGCTCCTTGATTCTTCGTCACGCCGCGAAGGCATAGTGTTCTAAGTAATGCAGGCCCGGTCCTGAATGGATGCACAAACGTCATTCCCAACTGCGGCTAGCGCCTTGCAAATCCAACTGCAAGACCTTTTTGACAACTCGCTGAACTTCAACCATATCCTCGGGAAAGTGAATAGAAACGTGAACTTTGTCGGGAGCCGAATTTGCTAACCTATCAAGCCGCTCATTGGTTAACTGAAGTCCATTGGTTGTTATCGAACGAAATAGTGAACCTTTTAGCGCGGTCAATACGTAGTCTAATTGATCGTACTGAAGCGGTTCGCCGCCACCGAATGATACGGCCTCAATACCGTGCTCGGCACAGTCCTTCACAAAACCAATTACCTCGTCAGGCAACCACTTTGTTCCGCCCAACTCGTTGCTCTGGTTATAGCAAAACGAGCATCCCTTACTACATCGATTGGTAAGCTCAACAGACAAACGCTGAATCATGTTGCTTAATTGAGTTTGTAACATGGCCCAGAGGTGAGTCGGCAACGAATTGCAATACTCGTTCAATCACAATGAGTCTATCCGAACTGCCATTACACAGGTTGATTCTTATGCCGCATTGCTTCAACAATTCCCGTGCCATCTTAACAATGCTTATTATTGTAATTGCCCCTCTTTCGCGTCCGTGCCATGGGCAGCTACTAAAGCCCGGCAAACAGGAGCAAATCGGAGAGTATGTGCGCGAAGTTTTTCAGGATCGAAAGGGAAACATGTGGTTTGGCACTCTGACGGAAGGTTTAGCAAGATGGAATGGAAAGGAGCTTGTCTACTTTACTCAGCAACAAGGGCTTATTGGAAATCAGATCAACGGGCTTGCCGAAGACGCTCAGGGCAATCTGTGGATAGCGACTACTGATGGCGTTTCCAAATTTGATGGAAATTCTTTCACCAACTTTTCGAAGAAGAATGGCCTCAACGACAACGGCTGCTGGTCGATCTTCTGTGATAATAAGGGTTCAGTCTGGGTCGGAACAGAAAAAGGCGTTTGTCGTAATCAAGGATCGGGTTTTATGAGCTTCCCGATTCCCAAACCGAATGTTGCAAAGCCGACACCTAGGTTTAGCAGCGATTTAGCATGGAGCATCATCGAGGATCAGCAAGGCAACATGTGGTTTGGCACCGATGGAGTTGGCGTGTGTCGATTCGACGGCCACACCTTCAAGCACTTTACGACCAACGATGGCCTGAGCAGCAATAGCGTTGTACAGGTCTTGCAGGACAAGAGTGGCAAACTCTGGTTCGCTTGCTGGGGAGATAGTGATCACGGTGGGGGAGTATTTCAGTATGATGGCAAGTCAATCAGGCAAGTTTTTCGACAGGAACCTGGTTTAGCGACTGCCAACATCAATCCTGTCTACAAAGACAAATCCGGAATCATTTGGATCGCCTCCATGAATCATGGCCTGTATCGTTACGATGGAATCAATCTAAGACGTTATAGCCACACCGATCGAAATGACCTCACCAAGAACTTCTGCATCCACAGCATCCTCGAAGACAAAGAGGGCAAGCTCTGGCTCGGGTTTTCTGGTGGCCTATTTCAACTCGCCGATGATTCCCTCAAGAATGTGACTCGCACCAGTCTAAAGCGGGCCAGCGGCTTGCAGTAACCGACTAGGCTCCCTCCACTGCCGCACTTGGAAAGACAACTTTGTCGTAAACCTCAGCCACAACGAGTTCACAGTCGATTGTCTCAATATGAATCTTTCCGTCGGAACCCTGACAACTTGTCAGGCTCCATGAACCATCCGGCTGTCTCGAGAAACAGTCGATGGAAAATCTATCCTGAGCGATCAGTACATAGTGCATCACGCTGCCAACGGTTCGATACTGCTCGAACTTTTTTCCGCGATCGTAGGCTTCGGTTGATTCGGAGAGCACTTCGACAATCACAACAGGATTGAGCAGTACGTCGCCCACATCCGATTCCAATTGAGTCTCGCCGCATACCACGGTCAAGTCGGGATAGGTGTATAACCCGGTCGATTTTATTTTTAGCTTTAGGTCACTTGGGTAGACTCGGCACGGCCTCTTTTTGAGTTGCTGTCCAAGCGACTGAATGCAGTTGCTTACAATCAAATTGTGATTTGCAGAGGCTCCGGCCATCGCAAACATTTCGCCGCGATAGTACTCAGACTTGAAATCAGCCTTACGCTCGCGATGAAGATATTCTTCTGGAGTAATGTAGTGCTTCGGTACCGTGGCCATTGCTTTCTCCTGAAAACCAAAACTCTTCCTAGCAGAGTATCGCTAATGATAACTTAGCCTAAGATCCCTGGCGATTCCGAATTTGACGAAAATCCAAACACCATCGCTAAGGCCCAGTAGATTGAAACCGAGCGATATCGGGCTCCTGTGGATCAAGCTTTGACGGCAGGTAAGAGAACAGTTCGGCTTTGTTGAGCCAGAATCTAATCTTGTAATCCTTGTGCTTCGCTTTGCCCTCAAAGGTAGCCGTTTTCCATCGCAATTCGAAAGAGGTCGAGTCTCCCATGAAAGGCTCGGATTCTTCGCGAGAAAATCCTGGCACGACGCGGTTCTTTCGGTCAAGAAGTTCAGCCTGAATTTGACCTCCCGTTTCAACTCGAGCGTTAATCACAACGCGAGGTTCCAGCATGGGTTCACGTCGCGTTAACAACCAGCCTTCCTCATCAGACTTCATCGAACAAAAGCCGTCTTGGCGAAGCACGGCTAGGCCGATACCGGCTTTGACTTGCTTCTCATCGTGCACCTTATCACAGCCGCCGTAGTAGAAGTACAGCTTGTCGCCAACAACGACGGGAGCGCGAGCTGTAACGATCATTCCTGCATCCCATGACCCTCTCTCGCCCAGTTCGATGAGCGGCTTTCTATCCTGAGGGCGTGTCCATTGGATCATGTCCCAGCTCCAAGCAAGTTGAGGATACATTGTGCGAGGCGAACTCTCCTGAGCTTCATGCAGTTTTGCCACCGAGTACTCGCCGTAACGGAAGTACTCGGCTCGATAGATCCAGGGCATGCCCAAATACAATCCTTGGTAAGGAAATACGGGCATGCCATATATCTGCGTATCGCTGGGATCATTGTCGTCAGCCGAGAATACAGGCCCGTCATAAGGCTTGTGCCAATCGATACCGTCCTTGGAAGTCGCAACTCCTACTGCTCGACCGCGCCGATTGCGACTCTTCCAAGTTGCAAAGTACTTTTGTTGATAGGGATCAAAGAAGAAGTTAACCACATCGGACGATGAAAACAGCCCTTTGTCTTCCCTTTCCTGATGGTAGTTCCAGTGCAATCCATCGGGTGAAAACGCAACGCGCGGAGCCTTTTTCTCAGTGTCGTAAGCGTACAGCGCAAATCGCTTCGCCGAGTCCTGCTCTTCGGGTCGCTGGATAACACTCGGGTTGTGGCAGTAACCTCCACCACATGCGGCAGGATCGAAAGCCGACACCACGAAGTTGGTTTGGACCCCTTTATAGGCAATGATATCCAACGCAGGTTTACGCCAATGGATACCATCATCAGACTCTGCATACCCAACGTGATTGCCCTGGAAGAGAACCTGATACCACAGTCGAAACATTCCGTCTTGGTACATGACCGTACCATAACAATATGGCCCGATAATCGCCGAAGTACCCTCCCAAGCTTTGTCGGCACGGATCAGTGGATTGCCATCAAGTTTCTGGGCCGAATAGAAGAAGCGCTGTAGCCCTTGCTGAGCTTCAATAACGGCACCATCCAAAATCAAGCGACGCCAAGGCCCCGTTGTCGATCCAGCCAGTTGCTCTTCAAGCGTCAACTCAGCAGCAGTGTTAGCAGTTCCAGAACCCGCGGTTCCAAACTCCGTTAATTCAGTTGCTGCGCTAGCAAAGCCGCGTTCAGCCAAAAAGGATCCGGCTCCCGCAGCAACGCACTGAGCCAAAAATCGTCGTCGTTTCATTTCAATTCCAATCGTTTCTATTTCACGGCTTCGCAAGCCCGACGCAAGAACTCTTCATAGTCCCACGCACCACTGGAGCCGGTTTGACGTGCAATCACCAAGTCCAGGCTAGGTACAAACGCTAACAATTGACCCCCACTACCCGGTTTGTAGCGTGCATCGGCCGGAATACTTTCAATGTGCTTTCCACTTTCAGCAAAGTGTCGCGAAGGCAATTCCCAACCAAGCGTAAACACAGCCGGATTCAACTTCCAGCGCAGTTCCGGAGTGGTGACTTGATGTGAAGGCGTGGCAGTTTGTTCGACGAACCACGCTGGAATAACTTGATTGTTGTTCCAACGACCATTCTGCAGCATGCAGTAGCCGATCCTAGCTAGATCGCGCGCTGGTAGACCCAAACCGTGCGATGCCTTTCGACCGACCTCTTTGCCTTCGTAGTATTGAAACCACCAATGCTCGATGCCCAGCGGCTTGAACAATTTCTCGACGGTAAACTCGTCATAGGGCTGACCCGTCACCGATTCGCAAACGAGCGCTGCGTGAACAAATCCATGAGTCGAATATCCACATGCAGACCCGGGATCAAATGCCAGTTTCGAAGTTCGCTCATCTCCACTGTGGCCAAGTATGTACTCCCACGAGCCATCATTGCGTGCTCCTGTCGCTTCTGGACAGATGCCCGAGGTGTGATTGAATAGTTGCTTGATGGTGATTTGCGATTTTCTTGGATCGCTGAGCGGTTGAGCCCATGGGATAAAATCAAAAGCTCGATCGTTAAAGGTCATTTTGCGAGGTGTAAGGCCTTGTTGACTACGCTCCGATGCAATCGCAAGTACAGTTGCACAAATCGCCTTGGATACCGAGGCTACTCTGCGTGAGTCCGTTACCGCGCTATTACCACGCTCGACCTGCAAGACAATTGTTCCACGCCGAATCACTACAGCCGCGAACGGCCGATCGTCCGATTCCTGCAGCCATCGCCGAAGTGCCGCGATCTTGGCTTTGTCCATTTCGACGATGGTTTCGATTTCCTCTTCAGAGTTAACCTGTCGCCAGCCTCCCTGCGATTCAGGTGGCGGGAAGTAGGACTTGGTCGTTAAGCGGCTCAGAGCTGTATAAAAGAACGGATCGTCAGCAGAGCCATTGAAGTGAAATGGAAATCTTTGATTGTGGTCTTTCAGCATCAAACCATAGCTGGCCCCGTTTGCGACTGTCGCATGCAGCGCAGCAACTGCGATTGCTCCTGTCTTGTCATCTTCGTTACAAACGATGGGCTTGTGAAATCGCTTCAACTTTTCGACTTTCGAGGCGATCTCTTCCACTTTCGTATTATTCCAGTGTGGAGTCAGGAAATCACAAGCCTCGGCTACCTCCTGATCAATGACACCATCGCCAATGCCGCTAGTTGTTATCAAAAGCTCTGGGGCCGTGGATTTTGCAAGCCGCACCAAGGAAGCTTGCCCCTGATGTTTGCGAATATTCTCGTGGACAAATCCATTGTGTGAGTACTCGTTAGCCACTTCAACCACAACATTCGAAAATTGGCGAGCTTGAATCCAGCGAATTGCATTGACGATTCCAACTCGCACTGCTTGCTCACTCTCCAGCACCTTGGACTGCCGCTGGTAGTACAAGCCCAGGATGACTACTAATCCATTTTCATCACAAGCTCGAACGACTCGTTCCACTCGCTGAAGATAATCGGCTCGCAAAGTTCCATCAGCCCGAAATGCAGAGTTTACGGCGCGCTCATATCCAGGCATTCCACCTTGCAAGCAAAGAGTGAATCCGTTTACTCCCTGTGAGGCATAGCTTGGAATTTGATTGATAAACTCGTCGGCATTTTTCTCAGCGTCAAAATCTGGTTTCGATGAATCTTCGAAAGTGCAGTTGACCATGCGAACATTCATCAACAAGCCTTCACAGGCACTTCCTTCATTCGTTAGACGACCGTTAATTCGCCAGCGAACGCCGTCGATTTGAACCGTGGTTTGACTGGCCCAAAGTGATGCCGGCAAGAAGTACCAGAAGATCAATGACAACGTTGTCCACAACGCCAGTCGCTCGGTTGACGGAATCATGACACAGCCTTTGAAGGGAATGCTGTTGAACAGTAGACGAGTCTTCGCGTGGAGCCACCGCAACGGGAAAATCGAACGATCACTCGCCCACGATGATACCAAGAAATCAGTAGCGAGATCTCGTACGCCTACGGCTGACGGCTAAACACGGCTAAACAAGATACCGATTTGCGCTAGGCTGATCGACGCTTTCGCGACTTGGGCAGGCGATGATAGGAATTGCCTTCGATCGATGGTTGTCGAGGTTGTTGAACAGCCAACAAGTTCTTTTCATCCAAAAACTCGCGAACAATCTTCAACAAAGTCTCGCGATATCGACCTGCATCTTGATCTTCCTCAACCCAAGCCAATAGTCCAATCCGTTGGCTCTGTTGTGCAACGCAAATCAATGTGGCCTGAGGCGCTGGACTCAACAGCAACTCAGGCTGCGCGACCATTAAGTGTTGCAGCATTCGACAAACATCCGCCGGACGCTCATCACGAGTCACGGTCACTTCAATTGGAATTGCCGAGAGTCTGCCGGAGCCCAACCAGTTAACCACCTCCTGACTCATGAAGTGCTTGTTGGGCACTATCACCTCGCGGCCATCTTCATCCGATAGCGTCGTTGTTCGCAGCTTCTGAGCGGCTACGCGTCCGGTAACACTACCTACGGTGATTAGGTCTCCCAACCTAGCTGGCTTTTCAAAGAACACGATCAGTCCACCCAACAGATTCTTGACTACATCCTGCATTCCAAAGCCAATTCCGATCGACAGCCCAACGGCCAACCACTGGATAACCTCCCAGCGCAGTCCAACCATACGAAATGCGATTACGCAGCCAATTCCAAACAAGACGCAGCGGCCAAGCATGAGCGTCAGATGCTCCATCGCCTCGTCAAAGTTGACGCGCTGAAGAATTAGAGCATCAAAAATACTTGGCAGTAACTTGGCTATTTGAAACGCGATGAACAAAGTCGCTCCGGCAATTACCACGTGTAGTAGAGTAATTGGCGTCTGTGTCGTAGAGCTACGATTTAAACTTTGCCCTGTTACATCGAGAAAGGCTTGCGTTGATGTGCCTTCAACCGTCCATAGAACGGGGTTTCCCAACCGCACATTTGGGAAAATATCAATCCACAACCAACCGACGCTGGCTAATGAAACAAGCACGAGTGCGCATTGACTTAGAAAAGCCAGTTGATGCTTCAGCTCCAGCGAGTGCGCCGCTAAAGCTCCTGAAACCTGCGGCCCCGGCTCGGCATATTCGTCCAACTGACGTTCATCGCGGTTTCCGGTCAACTGATACCAGGCTTTCGAGGCTAAGATTTTCACTGCAGCCCACAACGTCGTTCCAACCAATACTGCGGCGAGCATAATGGCTGCGCGCTTGATGATTTCGTTGGCGGTGAAGTCGTAACCCAGCGACGACAGAGCGATCATCGCGACCGAGAATCCAACTCCGAGCACATAGAAGAGCACTCGAATCCGATAGAACACTGCGCCGCCAAACTTCTCAATCACTGGCTCCAAGAATCCGCGCTTGGGCTTGAAGGCCAAGTGAGCCGTCCAAGCAACCAGCAGCATCGAGAGCAGGAAACCGATTCGAGCGACGGAACTACTCCAGATACCTTGATCCACTTGGCCAGATAATGTCACCAAATAGGCCGACAGTACCAAGCCGAGGCCAATCACCAACAAAAACATGGCCGCTCGCTGCTGTCGTGGCAAATCGATATGCAACTGCTTCTCAACGAAACCAAATCGACGCAGCAATTGTCGCGGCAGTTCGACTACTAGCGCAATCAAGCTAGCCGCGTAAAATGCGTACGACAGATGCAGCGTGGCTTCGGCGACGTAACCTGAACCCAACCAACGCGCAATCAAGTATAAAACACTAGGCACTGCGATCGCGACCAACAGTGTTAACAGACTGGCGACGCACTTACGACTGCTGGCAGTTGATTCTCGCATCTTTGTGCGCTTCCCAATGCCAACCAACCATGCCTTGGCAAACGATCTGAGTACCAGAATTGATAACACCGAGACAATTAACAACAGACCATTGGCTGAATCGCTCTTCCATTTCTGCCTCAATGCAAATCCAGTTTCCAAACTGCGACCAGAACTGAACACAGAACTTAAACCCGGTTGCAGTTTTTGAAAGTCTGCAACAGCCAGTGGATCGTTATTTGCAATCCATATTACATGCCGATTGATCAGCGATTGATATTCGCCGATCAAACTGTTCAGCGAAGCAGAGACTGCTGCCAAATCGCCAAGCTTGTCTCGATAGTCATTGTAGCTCTGCTTCAACTGTTTGAGCCACTGACTTCGCTCATGCAACATGTTCTGAATCTGCGAGGACACTCTAGCATCTTCAGCATTGTTTGGATCCAATCGCAACCCGGCGATTATCTGACTTGATTGACGGCCCACGTCTCGACCATCAAACCCCATCAAATTGCTTTCAAGCTGCTTTTGTCGAGACTGCAAAACATCGTCGTTGACATAATGCACGGATGAGCCCACAACACGAAGATCTTCCAATTGCTTTCGCTTGTGACTCAGCAGTTGTCCAATTGTCGATGAAGTTCCATTCTGTTGCAGCTTGACTGTGATATCTTGATAATCGTGTTTGGCGGATTGAAAGCGATTCTGAGCGTTAGCCACCTGCGATGAAACCGAGTTTACCGCCTTAGCCAGCTCGACCCATTGCTCGACGAGATCAGCATTCGTGTTGGCAAGCTCTGCAACTTTTGGCACACTAAAGGTACTCTGCGAGCGATACTGTGCAGCCGACTGTCGAGCCGCATCAATGCGAGCCGGACTGTACGTTGAAAGGAAGAAAGCTCCAGGTTCGAGACTATTTCGATCCAACGGATCCGCAGGAAATTGACCAACTGCCGGATTTGCCCCAATTGCCGGGTTTGAATAGGGCAATCCTGAGTTTGAAAATCCTGATGAAGGCATGCCAGGGGACAAAGGACTCGCTTCAGGAAGACCTGACGCGAGAACAACAGAGTTAGAACTAATAGGCGGAAGCGATTCAAGTCGTGGCCTATCTGTTTGCTCTGCTGGTAACTGGCCTGAACTTTGATCGCGCCAGGCTGGTAGAGGAGGTAACTGTCTGGCACCTCCCAGTCTCGACGGTGGCTCACTGAACTCACCCAAGGTTGCCTCAGAATGCAGAGGTTGATCGGAGTCCGAACCGAGCTTTGATGTCGAATTTGAACCTAAGTTCGGATTAAGCTGCCGAAGGAAATCCTCTTGCGCCAAGCATGTTGAACTAGAAAAGCCAGACAGACCTACCGATGCACAAAGCAACAGAAGAAGATTGCGGAGTTGAGCCATCTTGAGCCACTACCTTGGACACTGGAAAATTGGAATGCTGCCCAAAGCTCGTCTTTTGACTGACGACTTCGAGACTTCCTCCAACCACATACGAAATTTGCCAGCTTAAATCCAGATCGATCTCGTCTTGGTCCAATTGCTAGCGATAACGCTTTATCCAAACTGGCCGTCACCCGTTAGCGTCCGCTTACTTGGCGATTGACGCAGTTTCGTACAAGCAAAACTAAGTGTAGACGAATCGAAAACTGCCCATTAACGGATTTTTCAATGCAAGCAAAACCGGACGCTAACCCGTGGCGGCTAGATTGGGCAACGCTAAACCGCACCGTCTCTAACTGCTGGCGACCAGCCTTTCTCAGCCAGCCTTTCTCAGCCGGACTGTCTCAACTGCTCGTTACGGCCTACTTGATTTTCTTCTCTGTGACAGCCTGTTGAAACTCAGGGACTCGCATCAGGGATTTCAGGTCAGCATCCGAAAGAATCGTGTCCCGATGTAAAGGGGAATCTTTAAGAAAAATAGCTACGGTGTCCTTCGCAATTTCTAGCGCACGTTGGATCAACTGGGTTCTGACTTGTGATTCAGACAGATCCTCCGCGGGCTTGTTGATCAACAACCCGTGTACTATTCCGGACGCCCGCAACATGTTGTACAGGCACTGCGAGTAGCCTTGCTTGGCCTCAGGCTCTGGAATTCCCATAGAGCCACGAACAAGTTCAATTCTCGCAACGGCTTCTTCGGCCTTTCCCTCGTGAGCGAGTTGCAAAGCTTGCAATGTCAAAGCTAACTTCATAACCTGAGGCCGCTGTGCAATTTGCTCCATCAGTGAATCCGCAGGTAGTTTCATGAGCTCAATCGCCTGATTACCGGTATTGAGCTCTTCAATCAGGATCTGAATTCGTCCACTGGCGGATTGGTCGAGCGTTTTCTGGGATCGGATAAGATACTCGATCGCTTCCAAATTGTGCTTAGCAGTAGCTTCGAAACGTGCTCTTCGGCAGTCAATGCTGCCGATCAGAATCGACTCTTCCGCGGCCAACTGCCAAAACCTCGCCGTGTCGGGATTCTTATCAGCAAACTTCAAGTGAATTTCCCTGGCTGCATTAGCGGCCTTGATGGCATCATCGAATCGGCCAGAATCTACCAGAATCTCACTTTCCAAGTGCCAGCATGTACCTACCAAAGACTGCGAGTGTACGTCATCAGGAGCAGCATTTGCAATTTTCAAAAAGCAATCTTTGGTTTGGATCGATAGTTTCAGCGCTAGTTCCGTATTGCGGAGTGACTTTTCAAATCGGGTCAATCGATTTAGTGCAAATCCGACATCTGACTGATACTCCAAGCTGTCTGGATTTCGGTTCAGCAAGTCCCGCGCAGTAGCCAACGACTCCTCGTGGAGCAATCTGGCTTGATCAACTTCACTATTGTGAGCCAGGATGGCCGCATTTCGACCACAAGCAATTCCAAACATTCTGCGCAGTTGAGGGTCCACTTCCTCTCGCACCAGATGCTGTCGAGTCAAATCGAGAATCTCTGCAAATATCTTCTTCGATTCAACTTGCTTGCCTAAATACCAATTGGCATCGGCGATCGAATGTTGAGAGATCAAAAGTTCGCCGAGCGCTGTGAAGTCGTTGGGATTTTGCTGAGAAACTCTGTGTCGTATTTTGTAAGCCAGTTCAAATTGCGCCAATGCTAAGTCATGGGCCGAAGAAGCTCGATAGAACAAGCCTTTCTCGAAATAGGCGGCCCCCAATTCTCTCTCGACCGTTCGATCATTGGGCGATCGCTGCAAAGAGATCTCGGCAAGTTCAATCGCTTTATTTACGTTACTCAAAGCTTCCGAAGTGTTACCCAGGAGTCTACTAATCTGCGACATTTTTCGATGCGCTGCGATGGTAGTTAGATCCTGTTCGTCAGAGTTTTCTGTGCGAGTGATCTTGGCCAATCCATCGAATGCGACTTGAAGCAACGCCCGGCGAAGTTGTAGGTTAGCAGGACGATTGGCAAGCTCCTGCTGTACCTGATTCACCAGTGTGTTCAGCGAATCAATAGCCAACTGTCGTTGATTCGTTGCAACCTCTGCCAGCTTCAAAGCCTCCTGCTGCGATTGCTGAACCTTGATATTCTCTGCTCTTAGATTCCTGCCAGCGGCACTGAGCAAGCCAGCAGCAATACTGGCTCCAACGGCGACTATCAAAAGCAACGATGCGATAATCGATAATTGCCAAGCAGTTGAAGGATTTCGCTTCGCCCAACGCCACAATTGTTCCCGTCGATTCAGTGGTCGAGCCAGAATTGGGCGGCCCGAGGAGAATCGCTGCAGGTCCTCCGCTACCTCGTTTGCACAACCGTAACGATCCGCTGGCTGAAGCCGCATGCATTTCATGCAGATCGTTTCCAAGTCCAATGGAATATCTGCATCCAACTTTCTCGGTTGCGAGAATTCACCCGCTGAAATCTGCTGCATCAAATTCCGTGTCGAGCCGCGAAACGGAAGCTCGCCGGTCAACGATTCATACAGAGTTACTCCCAGAGAGTAGATATCGGTAGCGAATGTCGGCTCAATTCCAGCCACCTGCTCAGGACTCATGTAAGCTGGCGTTCCAGCCAGGACGTTGGCCTGCGTCAGCACCATCTGCTGGTCGGTGGACCGAGCTAATCCAAAATCGGCCAGCTTTGGAATCGAAACTGTTTGGCCAGAGCCTGGTTTGGAATCTAACAGAATGTTCGACGGTTTAATGTCTCGATGCACCACACCAGTCGCATGAACTGCTTGAAGACCGATGGCAACGTTGCTAAAGATCGTCGCTAGCTCACCGAAATCGAAACGACCTTTGGAAACCGATTTCAACGTTCCGCCCTCGATCAGTTCCATTACGTAGTAGGGCAAAAAATCTGGCTGATCGACGACCTCGTAAATTGCCACAACATTTGGATGACGTACAGCGGCCAACAGTTTAGCCTCGCGTACAAATCGAGTGTACGAAGTTGCATCCGCGCGGCTTCCATCTAGCTGCTTGACAGCGACCTTACGATTGAGCACAGTGTCGTGAGCTTCGAAAACAGTGGCCATACCGCCACGGCCAATTTCACGAACAAGTTTCAGATTTCCGAGAACTTTCCCAACCTTGGCCGACTGTCGTTTTTCAAAATCAGCGCTGCTGTTGATCGTCTCGATAGCTGCGTTGTTCTGTAGTTCTTTGTTGGTGGTCCTAGGCGAGCTATCCAACTCCTTGGCGCTGGCAATTACAGCCAGTTCATCACGAGCTGTTGAGTAGAATGGATCATTCTTGGCAATGTCGCGCCAGCGACCAAGTTGCTCATCATCAACAAGTACTTGCAGTCTCGCTTGACAGTCAAGACAGTGTTCCAGATGCTCGGCGATCCAGGAAGTTGATTGAGTAGCTGAAGTGACTGAGTTGGCCGATCGCTCTCCAATGCATTCCAGTAGTTGAAGGTTGGTCGGACAGGAGAGCATTGTGGCGATGACTTAGAATAAAAAACTGACTATTGACTATTGACTATTCAACAAACGGGATGTCTTCGCTCAACCTCAGCACTTCTAAGCGAAGCCTCTTTAAGACCCTCGATTTTGCAACGTAGATCTTTTCAACTGTAATGGACAACTCATGAGCCGCTTGTAACGCGCTCTTGGATTCAAGCCAAACCCTACCAAACGCGGCCCAAGTCTCTGGTTCAAACTCACTCTCAATCTGTGATAACGCAATCTGGAGCAAACTCGAATGGAAGTGATCATCCCAATCTTCACCGCGAGTAATGCTGTTGAATTCAGCTTGCTCGTTGGAAATCGACTGGCGATCCTTCTGCTGTTTGCCAACAAATCGGGCGATTTCGTTGAGCACAACTGTCCCAAGCCATTTTCGGAAACCACCAAGTTCGGGCTGGTACTCGAAACTCTTCATTGCTCTAGCGAGTCGAGTTAATACTTCCTGAGCAACATCGGCCGCGTCTGAAGCCTGCAAACTCTTTCGACGGCAATAGCTGTAGACAATGGGCTGATAAATAGCCACAAACGCTTCCCAGGCTTCGCGATCATCGCAATTGCGAACTCGCAATAACAAGCTGGGATGTGTAGTTAATTGGCTATCCTGGTCACCCATCAAGTAATACCTACCGAGAGTAAACTTCTTGCAGCTCTTCTCTGAAAAATTTTTTCTTGTCGCCCAGCAACCGCTCGTTAGAGACCGTCCAGCTTACTCGCCGAAAGCCGTTAGGCTCCGGTTCGCCTGGATCAACGACAGCCGTACGACCCTTGTAGTCATACCGCCTTCAGCCCATTGACAGGAAGAAAACCGAACGCTAGCGCGTGTCGGCTAGCCTTTTTAAGCCTGGACGTCTCTAACACGTGGCGGCTGCTAAACCAATTTTAGCAAGGCCGGTTAAGCATTCGAAATCAAACTCCCCTGGAAATTAGCAATTAATTGTCAAACCTCGCTGCAAGAACTCGCGGCAAACTCGGTACATCCGTTGTAAGCCCTATTTGTAGGGACGTTCCGGGTGCCTCGATTACCGCCTTTGGAGGCCGACAAGGTACACGCCATTCTGAACAGAACACTTCCAAGTGAGCCGGACATGCATCCTCTAAAGTCGATTGCTCAAGCCTTCCGGGGCCGCCTTTTTGCCGAATGGAAAAAAAAATCTCTGCAGAAAGCTGCTCGGGTTCGGAGCCGAATAGCGAAAGCTCGCCTGATCGAACAGCTCGAGCGACGCGATTTGATGGCTGCGGCGATCTGGCACAACGTGGCTCAGCCGTACAACGTTGATGGAGATGTCTCCGGTCGAACCACGCCTACCGATGCTTTGCAGGTTATCAACTACCTTAATGCTAGATCAGGAGGCTTAGATGGATCTGGTCTGCTGCCGAAACAATCATCTCAGGCGAAGAATCCTTTTTTGGATGTAAACGCAGATGGCCGAGTCTCCGCTGTGGACGCCCTGCTGATTGTCAATCGACTGAATCGCCGTGACTCCAATCTACCTACACTCGAAAGCGGTGTTGGAGTTTATCCGACTTTGATTAGCTCACCAGAACTCGTCGAATCAAGTTCACTGGTTAGCGAGATCGCGCAGGAACTACACGTTCCCTTTGAAAACGCCGCGATCAAGGTCACGATCCAGACTCCCAAGTTTGACAACTCCAGCTCAGCGTCGATGCGTGACGCCTTTGAGATTGTGCTTCAAAATGCCAATCAGCGTTTTGTTTTCCCTTCAGCCCTAGGTGTGCCAGCAGCATTCAATTGGAGCGAGGGCTTGGCTCCATCTTTTGCACAGGGAGTCACCTTCGCGCCCGATGCCTCTGGCCTGCCTGGTGATGTGAGCGTGACCATTCCCTTGACAGGTATGAAGAGCGGAGATCAACTCAGCGTCGTATCACGGCTAGTCAATAATGATTCAGATAGCGAAAGCAGTATCGTCTTTCGAGGACTCAGGTTCGTACAACTGGAAAACACTATTGCATCTCCAGAGTTCATTTCGCCCAAGCCACAACCTCCATCCTTCGACACCAGTACGCTAGATCTTCTGAAAAACGTATCAGTCGTTTTTCTTAAAAGCAGCTTTGACAGTCAGACTAACGAATTACTTTCCGAAGTAGCCGTTCACAACAATTCCAGCGCGATCATGGGAAGGTTGGTCGTTGCCGCGCGAAAGTTGAAGGCCAAACGATCTCCTCGTTAATGCTGATGGACAATTGGCAGATGGACGCCCGTACATTGATCTGACCAATCAATTGCAGGAAGTCGCCCTTGAATCCGGCTCGACTTCGCTATCGCGAACACTGCGTTTTAGACTTGACGGAGCCGCCAAACTTAATTTTGAGCTCGAAGCACTTGGGATGACTGAAACCGTTCTGGGATCGCTGGATAGTTTTCCTCCTTCATCTGCCGCCATTAATAGCGTTTACCAGTATCAGCCTCAAGTACCAGTCGTAGATCATCCACTTGAATTTAGCTTGCTCGAAGCACCAAGCGGAATGACTGTGAATTCGGAATCAGGTTTGCTGACCTGGACACCCTCACCAACTCAACTTGGCAAGCAAAGCGTTATTCTTCGCGCGCAGAATGAACTAGGTGAGTTCACCGACCAAGCCTTTGTAGTAACGGTAGATCCTGTTGCTGGAATCGCTGGCGAAGGTGACCACGATGATGACGACGATGAAGACGACGAGACTGGTGCAGGTAATGTCGCTCCTCCAGGAGCAACTGCTATCTATTTTCTGAGCGTAACGAATCCTGGCTACCTGCAGAACTCTAACAAAACCAGGCTATTCGTCGACGACTCGGACATCGTAAAGCTGAACCTCTATGCTAATGGATCTTGGTTCTACGAGTTGTACTTAGATGGTAGCGACGTTGGACTTTCGACTGGTACCGAAGACGTCGATGGGTTTGCTATCCGATCCAATGGAGACCTGCTGATCTCTACCAGCGGACTAGTGCAAGTTCCCGGCGTGAATGCATCCGGTGAGGACATTTTAGTGTTTCGGCCTCAATCTCTGGGCAGTACTACGCGAGGCTCATGGCAGTTGTATGTCGATGGAAGTGATTTAGGCTTGAGCAATTGGGAAGGATTGGATGACTTCGAGGAGCTACCTGATGGTCGTCTACTCATATCCACGGATCGTACGGCTAGTGTTAACGGACTTTCTGACGTCCGAAGCGAAGATATCCTTGCTTTAACTATCACGAGCACAGGTGAAAACACAGTCGGCACATTTCAGTACTACTTCGATGGTAGCGACGTAGCATTAACCAGCAATTCTTCGCAGGAAAACGCTAACGAGGATGTAAATGCAATCGCAGTAAGATCCAATGGCGACTTGCTTCTTTCTACTTCAGGGAAGTTCCAGGTTCCCAATTTGAATGGCGACGGTTCCGATGTTTTTGCGTTTCGATCATCACGATTGGGAACAACCACCGCAGGAACTTACCTCAGTCCACTTGTAGTTGACGGTAGCCGACTATCCATGGGCTGCAACGGAATTGACGCGTTGGAAATAGGCGTTGTAAATCAACCACCAGTGATTGCAGCCATCACTCCCAAAGCAATCAACGAACTAGCCGCATGGCAGTTGCAATTTACTGCCAGCGATACCGATACTCCACAATCCAGTTTGCGATGGGCCGTAGTTTCCGCGCCAAGCGGTGTATCGATCAACAACATAACTGGAAAACTCAGTTGGACTCCAACCGAAGCTCAAGGTCCTGGTAGTTATCCGATTGTTGTTAGCGTATCGGACGGATCAAACGTAGTGCAATCCACTGTCAATGTTACAGTGACAGAAGTCAATCAACTGCCAGTGGTGACGGCTGTCGGTAGACAATTCGTGGATGAGTTAGCCACGCTGTCTGTCCAAATTATCGTAACTGACTCGGATCTACCGGCACAAATACTCAGCTATTCGCTCGGAGCTACGGCACCTATCGGAGCAACAATTACTAGTACCGGTCTGCTCAATTGGACTCCATCGGAAACTGATGGCTCCCGAGACTTTTCAATACCCGTAATCGTGACCGATTCGTTGGGAGGATCAGCAACGATCACAGTTCCCGTCACTGTTCGCGAGGTTAATCAACCGCCGGTCGTAGCAGCCGTTAGTCGACGAGCTATCGACGAACTGGCCACGCTATCGGTTCAGATCAGTGCCACCGATCCTGACATCCCAACTCAAACACTTAGCTATGCTTTGGGAGCTTCCGCTCCAACGGGTGCAACAATTTCAAGCACTGGATTGTTCCGCTGGAAGCCTACAGAGGCTGATGGCCCAGGCGACTTTTCGATACCTGTAATCGTGTCGGATTCGGCTGGGGGCTCAAAAACAGTTACGATTCCGGTTACGGTTCGGGAAGTCAATCAATTACCGATCGTGAACACAGTTGGCAGTCAAATCGTTGATGAACTTTCACCGTTTACGATTCAAATTAGTGCCTCAGATGCGGATCTTCCGGCTCAGTCGCTAAGCTACTCACTTGGAACAACTGCTCCGGTTGGTGCGACGATCTCCAGTACGGGGCTAGTCACATGGACACCGGCTGAGGCGGATGGTCCGGGGATCTTTTCTATTCCAGTGACGGTGACGGACTCGCTGGGCGGATCAAATACCGTGACCATTCCAGTGACAGTCCGCGAAGTCAACCGTCCACCAGTTATTGATCCCATTACTAACCAATCGATCGCAGTAAATTCGACTCTGCAGGTCACTGCTCGCGGTACAGATCCCGATTTACCGGCTAACACTTTGACCTACAGCCTACAAACCGGCCCAGCCAACGCGAGCATTAATCCACAAACCGGTCTTGTAACTTGGACTCCATCGCAATCCGGAACCTACCTCTTCACCGTCAAGGTATCCGACAACGGCGGACTCAGCGCGACTCAATCGTTCAATGTCATAGTTTCAGGCGGAAGCGGAGTGCAACTGAACGAGCAAACTAGGTTCATCACCGCGGCGACGCAAACACTCACGCTACTCAACAATCAATCCGCGTTGAGAGTTCAGTTCACGGCGCCAACTTTTGATACGACCAGCTTTGGATCGATGCGAGATGCATTCGAAATCGAAGTCACCGATCAAGCGGGCAACTTGCTCGCGCTGCCCTGGGCCACTGGAGCACGCGCTAGTTTCAACTGGACAGAAGGATTGGCACCAGTTAATTCTGCGGCGGTTAACTTAACCAATGTTGGCTCGGACTACACAGCATTGATTGACTTAGCTGGATTAGCTGCTAACACTGCTGTCGTGGCTCATTTGCGACTGGTCAATAATGACTCTGACAACGGCACCAGCGTCAATATCTCCAATGTCGATTTCGTCGCCTCAACAACTCCAAGACCGACCGGAATGCAGTTCACCAATGCAGCGTCATCTTCCGAGGCAGTTCCAGATCTCTCCGGATTTCAAGATCTATCCAGCAGCATCGTTAGCAACTACGCGCACTCGTCCATTGTCGACGACCAGCCCATCATCACTAGCGAATTAAGCTTGACCAATCAAAGCAGCCAAACGATCACTGGCAGACTGCTGGCGGTAGTCGAGAACCTGTCAGATCCCGGAGTGAAGCTGTTGCAGCCGAGTGGCTTTCTGACAGATGGTCGACCCTACATTGACTTAACCGAAAACATCGTCGGCCATTCGCTTGCGCCGGGCCAGAGCACGCTACCTAGACTGTTGAGTTTCTCCAATGACAGCGGCGTTCGATTCACATTCAAAGTCTCCGCTTTTGGTGAGGTGAATTCGGCCCCAAAAGGCTTTTCGACCGTGCCGCTGCTGCAAATTGAGGCTGGCAAAATCTACCGCTATTCGGCTCAGGCAGCCGATGAGCAATCGCTCGTCTATTCAAAACTGTCAGGTCCGACTGCGATGCAAGTCAATGCATTAACTGGCGAGATCTCTTGGCCGACTCAATCAGGCGATATCGGCCAGCAAAGCGTCACAATTCGAGCTACCGATCCGTTTGGACTTTATGTCGAACAGAGCTTCGATATCCAAGTTTTGACCAGCCTTCAAAATCGTCCTCCGCTATTTGTTTCGAGTCCTGGCACGGAAGCAACAGCCGCAAGTGGTTTTGAAGTTGTTACAGTTCCGATTGGAAAAACTCCTACCGGACTAGCTGTCGGCGATTTTGGATCGAATCAAACTTCGCTGGTGGCGATCAATCAAGGCGATCAATCGCTTAGCTATGTAGCTGGACTTGGTAACGAGCAATACGCCGACACACGGACCTTAAGCGTTGGTGAACCTCGCCCGAGTGTTGATGTGGTGCGTACCAGCATCAACGTCGACCTAGGTCTGAAACCCTATCTTCATCCGAATGATCAGAACTACATCGACGCCTTTGCCAGCTCCGATTTCAACGGTGACGGCAATTTGGATTCGGTCGCCGTCGTTAGACAGTTCAACTCGGATGTCAATGGAAACCAAGTCGTTCAACGGTTGTTCATTGTGAGCCTGGGGAACGGCGATGGAACTTTCCAAAGTCCTGTAACGACCAGCCTGCCGTTTCAATTCAGTTACGATTCTGGGCTCATGCTATCCACAGACCTTGATCGCGATGGGCAGACAGACTTGTTGCTACTGGATCGTTATATTAGCAACCAGAATCAGTTGTTCTTCATCAAGGGTCACGGGGACGGCACCTTCGCCACTCCTAGTCTACTTAATTTGACGAATCCAATTGTTCATATGCGTCTGGCTGATTTCGACGCAGATGGAAAGCAAGATTTACTGGTTCAGCAAGTTCAGAGTAGCGTTCTTGGATTATTGCGAGGGCACGGCGATGGCACCTTCGCCGCTCAGAGCAACATCTTTACATTTCCAAGTGGCGGGTTTCAGACCGATTCTTACAGTGCAGGCGATATCGATGGCGATCAGGATTTGGATGTGGCAATTGCCGATTGGGGTCGCTCACGAATCATCGTACTGAAAAATCAAGGTAACGGCATTTTTGACCAGAGCGCCGATCTGTTTTCAAAACAGCCAGGCTCTGCTGCCAACAATCCAACCGCAAGCAATCCATCTGCGGTATTAATCGGAGATTTCACCAAGGACGGTAAGGCCGACATCGTTTACGGTACCTATAACGCCAGCGTGAATGGCTTTTATGGCGGAGGCATAGCAACCTACGTTGGAGATGGCACCGGAACTCAGTTCACCTACCAAGAATCTCAGAATAATCGCATTCCGTATCGACCATTGGCCGATGCTAACACGACGCCCATAGACATTGACCGAGACGGAGACCTGGATCTACTTTTGACTAGTCGAGGACCAAACTATAACAATTCGCAAGGAGTTGTCGTTGGCTTAAATGACGGCACAGGCAAGTTCAATCTAGTGAACTATATCGACTCGGGCAGCGGAGTAGATCAACAAAACAGTGGGCCCAACCGAGCGGTTGCAACAGGCGCAGTTGTTGGTGACTTCAATAACGACTCTATGCTCGACGTGTTAATGGTTGGATCGAACCAGATATTCTCCGCCGATTATTCTCGCCTCAGCGTTCTTTTGGCCGACCGTCCTGGAGTTTTCCGAACCGCAACCACCGTGCCAGTTGAACAAGCGGCCTTCGGTAGCGTTTCCTTCTTGATGACTGGGGATTTCAACAACGACGGAAAACCTGATGTGTGGGGACAACAGTATCAAGGCGTTTCGGTAACGCGGTTGGGAAATGGAGATGGAACTTTCCAACCTGGATTTACAGCTACACCCTACATTGGCAATGAATCGATTGCCGCTGGCTTCGTAGCAGATCTTAACAATGACGGCAATCTAGATGTTATGTGGACTGGACTAGGAGGAGTTCAAGGTGGGCCCGCTCCTAGATTACTTGCTGCTTTAGGAAACGGAGATGGGACATTCCAAATCTCTTACAGTCGGACAGCCGTCGGCAAAGCGATTGCGCCAGGAGATTTCAACAAAGATGGATTGATTGATTTTGCCGCTCGAGGTGACAACAGCTTCTACATCATGCTCAACGATCCCGCGCAGCCGGGAACCTTTATTCAATCTGCGTTCACTGCGCTCGCTCCCTTGGGCAGCGACTCGTCGGCCATCACCGTTGGCGATTTCAACAGCGACAGCAAACTTGACGTTGCAGTTGTCTTGACCGATGGAAATCGTCCACCGCACCGCTTACAGATCTACTTTGGCAATGGCGATGGCACTACGGGACCAGCCAATACGACTTCAATTCTAGCGGATTCCGATCTGACGTTTCCGAAGTGGATGTCCGCTGAGGACCTGAATCACGACGGCTTTGCCGACTTAGTAGTAACTGCTTCTTATAGTCGACTTGCAGTCCTGCTGGGCAAAGGTGATGGCACTTTCGGCAAGCCGATGACATACGTCGGTGGAACCTTTTTTGCCAATTCTGGAACAGACATTCTGCTGCGTGATGTCAACGGGGATGGCAACTTGGACTTGGTCGGCTTTGACGATAACGCCGGCAACGGAAGGCTCATGGTGCGACTTGGCGTCGGAGATGGTTCGTTCTCTCAGCAACTCGCGTATGACAATTCAAGCAATACAGCCACGCTAGCCTCTGCGGACTTCGATAACGATGGTCGCCAGGACTTTGTGCTGATGAACTTAAGCAACTATGCTGAAGCTTCGATCTTCACAGGAACTCGTCCTGGCTTAACCGACGTTGTTTCTGTCGACAGCAATGGAGATTCCAACCTGGATATCCTAGCCATCAACAATGATAACGGTCACGTTAAGCGATTGATCGGTAATGGACAAGGTGAATTCGTTCGTCAACCAGATCTGTTGGTCGGGGCTGGCCCAGTGGCCCTAGCAACCGGCGATCTAAACAGCGATGGCAGGATGGATTTTGTTACTGCCAATCGCGCAGACAAATCGCTTTCAGTAATGCTTGCGACGAACTCGAATAGCTATCAGCGCAACGATATCAGCTTGGATGCGATTCCGTTAGATATCCAGATTGCTGACATAAACAACGATGGAAAGCTGGATATAGCGATTGCCGACACATTTCATCGGACTCTGCAGATTCTAGTTGGCACTGGGCTAGGAACTTTCAATCCGGCCGTGCAGATTCCACTTGGAGATATGCCGGGATTTGGAGATATGCCGGGATCGCTGACACTTAAGGATGTAAGCGGCGATGGCAAGTTGGATGGCGTGATCGCGTTGCCAAACTCTCAGCGAATCATGCTGCTGATAGGCACTGGTACAGGCAGCTTTGCCGCGCCAACTTACATTGCACTAGATTCAATGCCGCAGGCCATCGACGCTGGGGACTTGAATCAAGATGGCATCGCTGATTTGACTGTCACGCTTCCCAACACAGATCAGTTGGCCGTTTTCTTTGGCATTGGCGGCAATCGATTTGCGCAGCCGCAGAAGATTCGCGTCGGTGAGAAACCAAACTCGGTCAGATTACAGGACGCGAACAAAGATGGTCGACTGGATATCTTGGTAACCAACTCCGGCGATTCAACTGCCAGTATTATCCTCAACAAGTATGACCCGACCAAGATTTACAACTATCAAGCCCAAGCGACGGACCCTGACAATGATCCAGTCTCTTTCAGTCTGATAGCTGGGCCTGGAGGCATGATCTTCGATCCAGCAACTGGGCAAATGCACTGGGCTCCCTCAGCAGATCAAGTTGGTACTCAACAGGTCATACTTCGAGCCACTGATGGTCGGGGAGGCATTTCCGATCAACGCTTTAACATTGAAGTCTCCAATTCCAGCGACAACGCTGCGCCGGTCTTCACATCAATTTCAGCTCCGACTGTTGCAGCCGATCAGTCATTTACCTACTCGGCCCATGCGGTTGACGATAACAATGATCGCTTGCGCTACACGCTAGTTTCTGGACCTCAAGGTGCAACGATCGACCCTACGACCGGACTTGTTGAATGGGACGCTCGCAGTGGCGCTCTGCAATTCAATCCAGCTAGAACACAAGGCTCGGTCTCCATACCGAATTCACCGAGCCTTCAGTTGAGCAGCATGACTATTGAAGGCTGGTTCAGTTTTGACGCAACAAGCAACCAAGGACTCATTTGGAAGGAAACTCCCGGGGCTTATCCGTTTTTTGGAGCCTCATACGCTCTGCGCTATCAATTCGGCAATCTACAAGCCATCATCGGAGACGGTTCGTTTGCTGGAGAAGCGATCGCCAGCATTCCTTGGACTCCAACGTTTGGGCAAGCCTATCATCTTGCGGCTTCGTTTGATGAAACCACCGGATTGCTCTCACTGCTAGTTAATGGCGCGGTCGTAGCCCAGAAGACCACCAGCTCTCGCATTGGAAACTTTGATCTCCCGCTCACGCTTGGCAACACGACGTCAACCGATTCCTTCCGCGGAACCATGTCCGATGTGCGAATCTGGAACATCGCACGAACTCCAGCGCAGATTAAAGCTGGCATGGACCTACAGTTCGCACCGACAACATCAAATCTAGTAGCCGATTATCGTTTTAATGAGATTGGCACGCTGAGTATTATCGATTCAACCGGTAATCAACTCAATGGAAAGCTCGCGGGCGATTTTCTGCCAAGGCATGTTGTTGGAATTGCTCCTGCGTCTACAGCTAGCTTCACCATCAGCGCTGAAGACGGTAAAGGTGGCATCGACGTACAAACCTTCCAAGTACAAGTTGTATCGCGTCTGCGTGGCGATCTGACTGGCAGAGTATTTGCAGACTCGAATCGTGACGGGACTCAACAATCGTCAGAGCTTGCTTTGTCTGGAGCCTCGGTCTTTTTGGATCTCAATGGCAATGCAACCCGTGATGCAGATGAACCATCGTCAACCTCGGACTCGCTCGGCAATTATCAGTTTGTCAATCTGACATCTGGGAACTATACCGTACGAGTTCAGACCAAAGCTGGATATCTTGATGGCACTGCGAAGTTAGTAGCGATTGCCAGCTTACAGACTTCGACTGCGGACCTTGGCGTTGCTCCACAGAATGCAGGACAGCTTCGTGGCACGGTTCGCGACGATCGGTCTGTGCTGGCAGCCCATATGCAAGTGTTTGCTGATCTTGACCGCGATGGCTTCCTAGATTCCAACGAACCAACTAGCTGGACCGATGACGCTGGTGAATACGTACTTGCCGGGTTGAACGCTGGATCATACTCGGTTCGTGTCGCATCCCGTCCAGGTTGGACAACAACGGCGCCTGCTAGCGGAGCTATTGATGCTGCTTTGACGACAGGAGGTTCGGTCAATAGCCTGAACTTCACCGTAAAGCCGCAGAATGAGCAGTCTCGCAACGCGCCAGTTTTCGTCTCAACACCGAATACACAGGCAGTCGCGAGAACTGTCTTTAGCGACTGGGCGTTCGCGTATGATCCCCAAAACGCAGCGATCAGTTATTCGCTGGCGGTTGCGCCAACTGGGATGGCTATCGATCCTGTTTCAGGCCATATCGTTTTGCTGCCCAGCGTCTCTCAAATTGGTAGTCAGCGAGTCATTGTCCTCGCAACGAATGCTAGTGGTTCTACAGCCCTGCAAGATTATTTGATCGAAGTTGGAACACCGAATTCAGCGCCCCTGGTGACTTCCCAGCCATCCAGTCCAATCGTTGCAGGTAAGTTGTTTAGTTACTACGTTGAGGCTCAAGATGGCGAGCAGTCGTCGTTCATCTACAGCTTGGTGAGCGGCCCGAATGGAGCATCCATCAATGGCTCAACTGGCGAGTTCACCTGGACGCCAACTGCCGCAGACGTTGGTAATCATGCTGTCAACTTGGCTATCAGCGATGGCTTCGGCGGAGTCACTCAGCATGCATTTGTTCTAACCGTTCAAGCAGCCCAAGTCGCAACAACTCCATTCGTCATTAGTACACCGCGAGCCGATGCTTCATTGCAGATAAGCTATGTCTCGCGAACTGGTGGACTAGATGCTCAAGGCCAGCCACTGCGAACCGAACTACTCAACGGTCCCAGCGGTTTGACGTTGAGTTCGAATGGATTGCTGCAATGGTCTCCCAGCTTGAATCAGTTGGGACCAGCCACTCTAGCCGTTCGCTACCACTCGCCGAGCGGGCCGACTCAAGATCAACAGTTTACGATCACCGTCCGGCAGGTTGTGTCGAACTCTAGCCCCATCATTCAATCACAGCCAGTGCTTTTCTCCACAGTCGGTCAACCTTACACCTACAATTTGTCAATTGTAGATGCTGATTATGATGCAATCGCCTACGAGCTAGTTACAGCTCCTAGTGGAATGAGTATCAATCACACTAACGGAACGATTCGATGGACTCCAGTTGCTGATCAAAAGGGACTGTCGACTGTCTTGGTGCGTGTACATGACGCGCAGGGAGCCTTCGCTGAGCAGAGCTTCCAGATTCTAACTCGCGGACAGAGTAGCACGCCAACCATAACATCGGTGCCTTCCACCGAGGCAATTGTCGGCAGAACCTATCTTTACTCAGTGCGTGCGGACGATTCAGAGAATGATCCTTTGGTTTTCAGTCTTCTTCAGTCGCCTAATGGCATGTCAATCAATTCAAGAACTGGAGAAGTAGCCTGGACTCCGACAAGTGGCCAAGTTGGACAACAAACTGTAATAATCTCCGTATCGGATGGACTTGGCGGAAGCTCGACTCAAGGATTTGCCATTCTAGTTCGAGCTGGCGCACCCAATGTAGCTTCAGAGTTCACCACAACTCCACCGGTGCTCGCTAGCGTAGGCACCGCTTACAGCTATCAAGCTTCCGCAACTGATCCAGAAGGGTCCGCATTGATCTACTCCTTGCGAACCGCGCCGCAAGGCATGACCATCAATGCACAGTCAGGCTTGATTGGGTGGACACCAATCCAGTCAGGTCGTTTCGTTGTAACGCTAGTTGCTACCGATAGCCTAGGCGCTGCTGCGGTGCAGAGTTTTGAACTGGACGTTTTGGCAACCAACCACGCGCCCGTTTTCATCTCGCCAAACACCACGTCGATCTATGCTGGAAGCAAGTTGAATTTTGAAGTGGTTGCCAGAGACAGCGACTTCGATCCAATCAACTATCGCATCGTTTCAGGCGCTCCTAGTGGAATGTCCATTGACGCGTTGGGCCGAATTACTTGGTCCACGACCGCAGTGAATGTCGGCAATTATGCAATTGTGCTTGCAGCGACCGATCCTCGGGGCGGAACGGCTAGTCAGACGCTGAATCTTCAGGTCTTGGCTGATACGACTCCACCCAAGGTAACCGTCTTGCCAACTCCAGGCGGTTGGCCTTGGGATGGTCCGATCGTGGTCTTCGTGAGTGCCGTAGATAATGTTGGAGTTACCAATTTAGAATTGCGAGTCAACAATCAACTCGTCGCGCTGGACTCGTACCATATGGCGCGATTGTACGCCGAAGATTGGGGCTTCGGAACGCTCAACATGACAGCCACAGCCACCGACGCAGCAGGCAATTCAGGCTCTGGAGCTGCTGCATCTTTCTACCGCAATCCAGATATCGATTTCGCCACCAACCCAAGCCTACCGACAGCCGTTGTCACGTCACCACAGGCCGATGCAACTGTTACTGGTTTGGTTCAAATTATCGGTACGGCAGCCGGAGCTGAGTTCAAAGAGTACCGTCTGTCTTATGCTCGAACGGATCAAACCAACTTTACCGAGATCGTGCATTCGACCACTGCGGTGACAAACGGATTGTTGGGAACATGGGATACATCGCTGCTGGAAAACGATGCGTATATCATCAGGCTAGAAGTTACAGACATTGTTGGCAGCACTAATGTCGTCGATACAACTGTAGGATTATCCGGCGGTCTGAAGCTCGGCAATTTCCGCCTGTCATTCGAAGATATGACGATTCCCGTTGCGGGCATTCCAATCACGATAGCTCGAACGTATGACACTCTGCGAGCTGATCGCGATGGGGACTTTGGTTACGGCTGGCGTCTTGAGTTCCGCGATACCGACCTGAGAACCAGCTTGCCCAAGAGCGGTCTAGAAGATATCGGCATCTACACGCCATTCAAACAGGGTACCAAAGTCTATCTGACCCTGCCCGGCGGCGAGCGTCAGGGATTTACATTCACGCCCGAGTATCGCGTGTTGCCTGGATTTGGAAAGGGCAACGATCTAGTGATCGCTTTTCCTCGCTTCACTGCCGATCGCGGTTTCACTAGCACACTCTCAGCCGGCGGCGGCTCTTTGATAGTCAACGAATTCGGCGAGTTGATGGCATCGGGAAATGTCCCTTGGAACCCAGCTAGCCCAGACTTCGGCGGCTATACACTGACCACAAGATCTGGAATGAAGTATCGGGTCGATGGTTCAACTGGATTAATGACTAGTGTTTCAGATGTCAGCGGCAACCAACTGGACTTTTCTGCAAGCGGTGTTGAGAACAGATCTACTGGGCAGGCTATTCGATTCGATCGAGACGTCAACGGACGAGTTACTCGGGTAACAGATCCTTTGGGTAAGTCGGTGCAGTATGAATACTCTGCGTCAGGCGACTTAGCTGCCGTTACAGATCGTGACCAGAATCGAACCACTTTCCAGTATTTGAGCAGTCGAGCCCACTATCTAGACAAGATTGTTGATCCACTTGGTAGGGATGGAGTACGAGCAGTTTACGGTATTGACGGACGCCTTTCCTCTGTCGTCAATGCAAACGGAAACGCAACGACAGCCAGTTATGACCCAAACAATAGCTTGGTGACTACACGCGATGCGTTGGGCGCAGCGACTGTATTCGAATACGACAACTTTGGAAATGTAATATCCACAAAGGATCCACTAAACCAATTCACTCGCAATTTCTATGATGACCAAGGCCGATTGGTCGGCACGACAGATCCGCTTGGAAGAACGACTAGATACATGCTGGATGTTAATGGCAATATTGTTGAGACCATCGACCCTACAGGAGCATCTACTCGCCTTACAGTCGACGTAAATGGGAATATCTTGAGTCGTACTGACCCGATGGGGCGAACTTCGACGAATCGCTACGATGACCACGGTCGAATTATAGAACAGACTGATGCATCAGGTCGACGCAGCACGTTTGAGTATAACTCGCGAGGTCTTATCACGCACCAAGTTAGCGCGGATGGCCTTGCAACCACATTGGGCTATGATGCACAAGGTCGGCCAACTCAGGTGACCCAATCCGACGGCTCGTTCTCGGTCAACTCATTCGACGCAAACAACAGAGTGACCTCCGAACTGACCACGTTCAAAAACCGCAATGGTGTTCAGAGTGTTGAACTACACTACCAATATGACAACAGTGGAAATCTGCGTGGGGTCACAGGCCCAGACGGATCTTCATCGTGGCAACTGGATGGAAACGGAAACCTCAGCGCCTCCGTTGACCCGCTCGGACGATCGACACAGTTTACCTATGCTCCAAACGGTGATGTAACAAGTGTTCTTCTTCCCAACAACAGGACCATACAATCGCTCCTCAATGCCAATGGGCAAACCACGCAAGTCACAAACTCGGATGGCACGGTAGCCAACTATCAATACGATGCTGCTGGTCAAACTACTGCGTTTACCTTGAATGGTGGTACAACTACGCGAGAATACGATGCAGCAGGACAGTTGGTCGCAACAGTTGATCCTATCGGAGTTAGGGTCAGCCGGACTTATGATGCCGCTGGACGATTAACCAGTCTGTCTAACGTACTTGGAACCTACGCCACCTTAGCCTACGACGCCTCGGGTGCTCCGATCCAATTCACCGATGGAACGGGCCGAAACCTGTTCTACACCTATGACGCTTCAGGTCGAGTAACTGCGGTGCGCGATGATCTGGGGAGAACATCGACGATCGAATACGATTCTCTGGGCAACAAGAGTCGTGTCGTCGGGGCTGACGGCATGTCTTGGAGCTTCAAATTCGATGCTGGTGGATTGCTGGTCAGCGCCACGGATTCGGGTGGAGGCATAACACGGTTTACCCATGATCAACAGGGTAAATTAGATGGGATCATCGATTCGTTGGGACGCACCACAGCTCTTGTTTTTGACGCTGCAGGCAGACAAATCGAGCGAACACTACCAGGCGGTCAAAAGCAAACCGCTCAGTACGATAGCGTGGGTCGATTAATTAAGCTGGTAGGCTTTGATGGACAAATCACAACTTATACATACAACGACGGTGATAAGCTTGCCACCAGAACTGGACGAGATGGTACGGAGAGTTTCTTGTACGATTCAAGTAGCCGAGTCATTCAAATTTCCGGGCCAGCAGGTACAACCAACTTTACCTATAACGCCAACGGTCAAATCGCCTCGATTGCCGAGCAAGGTGATCCTGCAGTTCAATTCACCTATGATGCGGCTGGCAACGTGAAGACTGTTTCCAGCGCAGGTTACACCGCGACTCACAGCCTGGATACGGTCGGGCGACTGAATCAAATCAGTTCAACACTTGGCGATCAAGTGTCCGTCTCTCGAGATCTTATTGGTCGAGTTGTTTCCGAGTCGATCAACAACCAGTTAACAGTCTCTCGTAGTTACGATGCGGTCGGACAGATACAGTCGATCACCTACACCAATGCGTCGTCAGCAGTCATATTTGGATTGAACTATACTCGCAACAGCAAAGGTCAGATCACTCAGATCGCCGAAAGCACTGGTCGAGTTCAGTCGTATGAGTATGATCAGTTTGGTAGGCTGATTTACGAAACATCTACATTTGGAAGCTCAACGACTTCGATTGGCTATACCTACGACTCAGCAGGCAATTTACTCTCAAGGACTACCGGCGGAATTACAACTGGCTTTGTAGTCAATTCCAACGATCAACTCGTATCCGTTGGCAATACTCCATTTACTAATGACGCCAATGGAAATCGTACATCCGCAGGTCAAAACACCTACCGATACGACGATCAAAATAGATTGATCGAAGTTGTAATGGCTAATGGCACTCGAGTTTCATACCGCTACTCGTCCGATGGCCTACTGCGTGAGCGAAACTTGAATGGGCAGATTACCAAATTCGTTTGGGATCGTTCTGCTGCGTTGCCTGTTCTGCTCCAGGAACTGGATTCCAGCAACAATGTGATCAGACAGTATCAATCGGATGGAAGCCAGATTGTGCTTATTCGCGAAGGTTCCGTTAGCAGATACTTGCTGATCGATCAGTTTGGTACCGTCCGAGGCCAATATGCTAATGGTGTGACGACTCTGAATGAAATCGACGGATTTGGAAACTACAGATCAAATCAACCGAATCTAATCGGGATGTCCAATCAATGGACAGACCCTGTTACCGGTTTTGTTTTCATGAGATCGAGGTGGTACGATCCAAGCACTGCTCGATTCCTGACGATGGACTCTCACCCCGTCTCACCAGAAGATCCTCAAACCATAAATCGGTATGCGTTCAGTAGCAACGATCCGATCAACAACTTCGACCCAACCGGACAGTTCACTCAAAGCGAGTTTACCACAGTTCAGTTTATTACTAGCGTTCTAGCCTTTAGTATGTTCAGCATATCATTTGGAGCTGCAATACGAGGTGGTGGCCTGCAATACGGATTTGGCGTTGGCAGTGTGTTCGACGTTAGTGAGTTTTCGGGTGCGATGTTTGGCGTTTCCCTAAGCTTTGGGATTGCAGCAACCATAGGCGGTGGTCTGGAAGCTGTCAGCTTCAAATCGAATTGGTTTGATGTCAACCTTTACCTCGTGATCGGAGCAAGCTTCGCCATTCCATCGTCAGAGAGTCTTGTGAGTCCCGGCGTGTACTTTGGCTCTGTCTTTGACACTCCAGAACCTCGCAACTACGAGGGTTGGTTCTGGTCAATAACCTTCGGCGCTAACATCGTTTCCGTAGCTGCGGCCTTAACTGGAAATCCAATTCCCCAAACGCCAACGGCTTATGTCAATGTAGCTTGGTCTCCGACAAAGACCTACGACCATCCCAAAACGGGCAAGCCCAGATTTAGCCATACGTATGCTTTTGTTCCTGGCGGATCGTTTGGAATTGCCGTGTCTTACTACATGCTTGTGGGAAGTTACGATCTAAAGTACGACAATGGAGACTTCCAAATGCGTGACATTGTTTCCTTGTTAAGAGGATTCGAAGGAAAAACTACTTGATCCGATACTCGCTCATCGCCTGCTTAAGACCCCTCCCACACACTGACAGAGCAAGACCTGTGAACGACTGAGGACAGTCGTTCTACGTAGAGCGATTGTCCCCAATCGCTCATCTTTCGAAGGGGCATCTCCATTCCCAACGGACCTTCTTCGTAGCTGAACTTGGTTTTAGGGGCGAAGCCCTGGCCGTTTACTTAGCCCAGCCTCGTAGGGCTGGGTAAGTAATTCCCGAGAAGAACAAAGGGCCAACGGCCCGACGGTTTGAGCTCAAACAGTCGGGCCGTTGGCCTTACCGTGTTCATGCTCCGTCCACCAGACCGATGGACTGGGCTGAGTAAATTGCTGGGCCTTCGGCCCGAAATCCCACAAACTGTGCAACATCAAAACTAGCGCCTGCGGTTCAAATTCAATCAACCACTGAGCCACTAAGACACAGAGGTCGGCGTTCGGTGTTAGACCCTGGGTTCACAGCATTTGGGCGGGTGTTCGAGAAAAGCACAACAGTTTCTCGTCGACCAAGGGGCTGAAATTCAAATGAAAATTGTTTAAACTCTGTCAAAACCCAAACCATGCCTTATTCATATTTATGCCACCAAAAAATCCAAACCAGCCTCGTCACATCCCGCAAGTGATGGTTTCCAGCACCTTCACCGACTTGCAGGAGCATCGTGAAGCGCTCATTGACGCCATCCATGCGCACAAGCTACATGCGAACGGGATGGAGAATGACTCCGCTCGTCTCGTCGATGTCATCGACTCCTCACTCCAGATGGTGCGAGAAAGCGCCGGCTACATCGGTGTCATCAGCCTGAAATACGGGCAAACTCCTGAATGTCCGACACGCAATCCCGACAAACTTTCCATCACCGAATTGGAATTCAACGAAGCGCAGAGTCTTGAGCGTCCGATACTGCTGTTCATCATGGGCGATGATCATCCGGTGAAGAAAGCCGACATCGAGAAAGATCCAAAGAAGGAAGAAAAACTGAACGCGTTCCGCGAGCGGGCCAAACGGCACGGATTCGGCTCAAATGTCAACCGTGTCTATGCGGTCTTCAATAGCCTCGAGGAGTTTAAAGACAAACTCGGTTCATCGCTCGCCGAACTGAAAATGCATCTCGATTCGGGCATCGGTGAAACCGGTGAGACCGCTGAAGACGAGTCCACGAAGGACAAGAATAAAACCATTCCCAAGCCGCCCGCCTTCTATGCCGAGCCGGACTATATCGGCTCACACAAGTTCGTCGGACGCGCCGCTGAGCTACAGGTTCTATCAGACTGGGCAAACCCGGCTGACCCAACGAACCTTCTTCTCTTCGAAGCTATTGGCGGTAATGGTAAGAGCATGCTCACCTGGGAGTGGACGACCAATCCTCGTCACGCCCTCGCCGCGCGGCCTGGGGACAAACCGTGGGCCGGACGCTTCTGGTATTCGTTCTACGAGCACGGGGCCATCATGGCCGACTTCTGCCAGCGCGCACTCGCCTACATGACGGAGCGTCCACTAGAGGAGTTCGCCAAGAAGAAGACCGCCGAACTGAAGGAAGAATTGCTCGCCCAGCTTCATGCCCGGCCTTGGCTGCTGATCCTCGATGGACTCGAGCGAGTCCTGGTCGCTTATCACCGCATTGATGCCGCCGAAGTGCCCGACGAGGAGGCGAACAGTCCCACCGACAAGATCGTCAACCGTAACCCCTGCGACGCGATTCGCGACGAGGACAACGACCTGCTCCGCGCGCTCGCGGCCGCCACCCCGTCGAAGCTCCTCGTCAGCTCCCGCCTCACCCCACGCGTCCTGCTGAATCCCTCCGGCCAGCCCATCCCTGGCACGAAGCGCATCTCTCTCCCTGGCTTGCGCCCACCGGATGCTGAGGCCCTGTTGCGCTCATGCGGTATCGAGGGGAAAAGCGACGCGATCCAGAGTTTCCTTACCACCAACTGCGACAACCACCCGCTCGTCATCGGCATCCTCGCCGGCCTCATCGTGAACTACCTGCCTGCTCGTGGCGACTTCGACGCCTGGTCCATCGCCCCTGACGGTGGCGCCGCGCTCGACCTCGCCAGCCTGGACCTCATCCAGCGCCGCAACCACATCCTTGAGGCTGCGATCCAGAAGCTGTCCGACGCGAGCCGACAACTTCTCTCCACCCTCGCCCTGCTCACCGACTCCGTCGACTACGAGACGCTTAAAGCCTTCAATCCCCACCTGCCACCGGAGCCGGAGGAGGTGGTCAGGCCGATTGCGCCGGAGAAACTTCGCCACTGGGTAGAAAAAAAACGAATGAACTGGGCGGAATTGTCCGACGAACAGAAAGCCGTGGCGCAGAAGCAATACGAATCCTCCCTCGAGCGGTGGCAGGATTACGAAAAGGCGGTGCAAGCCCGACTGGCCTCGGCGGAGTTCCGCGCCGCGCCGAAGAAGCTGACCGAGACCGTAAAGGACCTGGAGCAGCGCGGCCTGCTGCAATGGGATGGCCGCACGCGGAAATATGACCTGCATCCCGTCGTCCGCGGCGTTGCCTCGGGCGCGATGGCGGCGGCGGACCGCGAACGCCATGGGCAGCGAGTGGTGGACCATTTCACCGCCCAGCCCCACCGCCCCTACGAAGAAGCCGAGACGCTGGAGGACGTGCGCAGCGGCCTGCACGTCGTCCGCACCCTGCTGAAGCTCGGCCACTACCACCAGGCGGCGGATGCTTATCGGGGAGATTTGTCGAATGCGCTACTTTTCAACCTAAATGCCTACACCGAAGTCTTGTCCTTGCTGAAGCCGTTCTTCCGAAACGGCTGGGGCGAACTACCGAAGGACATGGACGCAGGGGTGGAGTCCTATCTGTCAACTTGCGTGGCAGTATCCTTATATTATTGCGGTGAACCGGCCGCCGCCCTCGCCGCTTACGGCGCTTCCCTCCGTGCCGAATTAGAAGCCGAAAACTGGACCGGCACGGAGACGATGCTCCACAACATCTCGCGCAATCTGTACGACCAGAATCGGTTCGCCCAAGCGTTTCGTACGGTTTCCCTCGCCTTGGAGGTCGCCACCTTGAGCGAAGACAAGCAGGGCGTTTTCATGGGTCGGCTCTTCCTGTTCGCCGACCAGTCCAGGCTGGGCCAGTGGACGGAGGCCGCCGCCACCTGGAGCCTGCTCGACCCCATGGGCCGCGATTGGAACCGCGCCGTCTATCGACTTGGATTCGCTGAAAGGCTTTACGCCCAATTTCACTTCTGGCAGGGCCGTTTGCAGGAGGGCAACTGGCCGAGGCCGAGCGCCTGGCGGCCCAGGGCAAAGACCGCGCCATCATCCGCGATCTCCACCGCCTTCGCGGCGACTGGCGGCTCACGCAGGGCGAGTGGGCGCTGGCCGCGGCGAGCTACCAAGAGGCTGTGCGCCTGGCCCGCGAGCGTAGCCTCACCGATGAAGGTTCCGAGACCGGCCTCGCCCTGGCCAAGCACCACCTCCGCCAGTTCACCAGTGACGATGCTCGCAGCGAAGCGGAACGCCTAGCCCAACTGCGCGATCCCGCGCATCGCCTCCTCGCCCAGCTCTGGCTGGCCATCGGCGACACGGAACAGGCGAAGCACCACGCCCTCGCCGCCTACAAATGGGCCTGGGCCGATGGCGAGCCTTATGTCCGCAGCTACGAACTCACCCAGACCACCGAACTGCTAAAGCAGATGAACGTCCCCATCCCCAACCTCCCGCCCTACGACCCTGCCAAGGACGAGAAGCTGCCGTGGGAAGATGAGGTGAATGCGGTGATTAGGGATTTGCGGTTGTCCACTTCTGGAGCTTCTTCTGCTACTCTGCTGGCCAATCATTGGTTGGACTATCTTGAAGGAGTACGTGGAGCAAAGCCAAGCTACGACCTAGAAATCGGGTTTCCGTCGCTTCAGGTTGTTTCGTGTCGGCTACGGAACATTACCGTTTTCAAAGACACGGGAATTCTCGAATTCGGTTCGGACGGGGCCATTTTGCTTGGGGACAATTCCACCGGCAAATCGACAGTTCTTAAGTGCATCGCATTAGCGGCAATCGGCCTTGAAAGTGCCAATGAAGTTCTGGATGGTAATGCGCCAAACTATTTACGAAACGGGGAAAAGTGGGGCGCCATTGAAGTAGTATTCCGTCTATGTTTTTCATCGGGCGGTGATCGTGGAAAATTACCGCTCATTGTCGTTGGCCTTCGAATAGACCGAGATTCGGATCGGTTTTCGGCGCTGGCGAATTCGGAGTTGATGCTTAAAGGCAGCAGCATAGAAGGAAAGAACTGTATCGAACGCCTCAGTGCCCTGCGCAGAATGCGGGATTTTTCCTTTGGGTTCACTTGTGGCTATGGTCCTGAGCGCAATTTTAGTGGTAATCCATTCGCAATTGAGCCTGAACATTCAATTCGGGAAAATGACTGGGTTCTGTCGTTGTTCAACAGGCAAACTTCTCTGTTGAACCCAGAGACCCTAATGCGATTGTTACGGGGGGATAATCGCAATTTTCCAACGGCACCTGAGTCACTCGATCCGACACTTCTAAAGGCCATTCGGGCAGGCATGAACAGCCTCATTCCAAGTGCGGAGATGGCACCGGCGGAAACAGTTTTTGATGTAAGAATCCGGGGCGAGGGGGTAAAGCTAAACAGTTTGAGCGACGGCTACAGCAGCATCATAGCTTTTGTTGGTCACCTGATTAGGGCAGCATTACGCCTTGTTGAATGGAAGCAAAATCCTTTCGTTGTACCCGGAATTTTGTTGATTGACGAACTTGACGTGCACTTGCATCCAGCTTGGCAGGCCCACGTTTATCATGACTTGAAAAGGGCGTTTCCTAATTTACAGATCATTGCATCCACACACTCACCACTTGTCGCTGGGGCGTTGGATGCTTCGTGTGTACTTCTGCTTGAAACGACGGAAGAAGACACAAAAGCCATTAAGTTGAGCAAGCGACTCAATGAAACCACCTCTATGAAGGCATGGCGTGCTGACCAGATACTTACAGGTCCGGGATTTAATCTCCCAACATCCATCAGTATTGAAGCACAGGGGTGGGAAAGGGAATTCGGGCATTTGTGCAGCATTCCCGAAGGAGAGCTGACGGCCGATCAACAACGGAAACTCGCGGAGTTGCGAATAATACTTGACCAGGAAGTTCCGAGATCTGCGGAGTCTCCAATCGCGCGGGAAGCTGCCAGTCTTTTTGAAGAATGGGCGATGATCCGTCTACAGCAGCGCCCACCAAAAGAAATTGCCGCGATCCTTAATGAGGCGAAAGAACTGTTGAAATTCGAGGAGGAGTAATCGCTATGATCCGGGCTGAGTTCGATCCAACAACACTACTTGGAGATCAAGCAGTATGGTGGGAACAATGGCTAACAAAAGCAACTATTGCGTTAGAGTCGGCATGTAAAGATGTTGAAGCCGGAAACGTCATCAACTTTCAGCCTAAGGTCTGGAGCGAACTTAAGCGATGGCTATTGGACAACGTGTTTTGCGGAAAATGTGCATACTGCGAAAGTGAGACGGAAGTTGCGGGGTATGCTGCTGCGGACCACTACAGACCCAAGGGGAGAGTTGACGGGGATGCTGAACATGGGGGATACTTTTGGGTGGCATACGATTGGCGGAACCTTGTTCCATGCTGCAACAGATGTAACACGGGTGCCAAGAGAGCCTCTTTTCCTATTGCTGGAAAGCGAGTTTGCAACCGAGAGGTGGCAAATTGCACCGACGAGCTCAACTGCATTGAGTTGCCCTTTCTCTTAAGCCCCTACGACGAAGGGGACGCGAATCCGAGAAAGCATCTCGCTTTTACTGAATTCGGACAGGCAATTCCTAAGAATGGAAGCGAACGCGGTCAAAGAACCATTGATATTTGCGACCTGCAACGTGATGCATTAAAGCAAAGGCGTAAGGCCAATCAAGAATTAGCATGGCTCAAGTGGCTGTTCCTGTGCGGAGAAGTTGAAAAACTTGAAGAAGAACGCCAAACATTCATGCAGAACATTCGGGCCGGGAAAATCGAGCATAGCGCCGCGATTGCAGATGCAATTAAGGCAAAGGTCGAAAAAGGATTGAAGGAGTTGTCAAATGGCCTTCCAGACGAATAGGTCTTTGAACGAACGCCTTCGTCGCGAGACAACTGGTAGCGTCCGCCGTTAGGGGGCAACACTTCATTTAAGAGATGTGTCAGGGAGCATCTAAATCACTGTCCGGGGAGCATTGGGAATTGCCTCTCCCAAGCAAACTCAAGTAGGTCCGTAAAAAATACACTGTCAAGCTGTTTCGACGTTTGCGAGCGTCTCAATGTGCCAACCAGTCCTGTGCACCAACGTGGTGGTTGTAGTACATTGGATGACTCCTATAAATACCTAACCTCACCAGCGATATCGGTAACACCAATTCACGTGCTCACATACTCACAGCCAGATAGAACATGACTCACAGTGATATTCAGCGATTGGAACCAACACCACTTTGGCAAGCCTTTGTGGAGCTGAATGCGATTCCAAGAGCCTCCAAAAAGGAAGCCGCAGTTAGCCAGTTCGTTGCGGAATGGGGACGCAAACTAAGCTTGGAAACCAAGACGGATTCTCTGGGAAATGTGCTGATTCGAAAGCCTGGCTCGAAGGGTTACGAAAACCACGCAACCATCGTCCTTCAATCGCATATCGATATGGTTTGGCAGAAGAATTCCTCCAGCGATTTCGACTTTGAGACCCAAGGAATTCAAATGCTGTTGGACGGCGATTGGGTACGGGCTCGCGGAACGACGCTTGGCGCTGACAATGGCATCGGTGTTGCCACCATGTTGTCGACGCTGGCTTCAAATTCAATGGCTCATCCGCCGCTGGAGTGTTTATTCACGATCGACGAAGAAACTGGCATGACAGGCGCCAAAGAGCTTGATCCGACTTGGCTAACGGGCAAAGTGCTACTAAACCTGGATACCGAAGAAGACAATGCGCTGACAATCGGCTGTGCAGGTGGTGCAGATGTCACTGCCGAATCGACCTACGAGCCTGAAGCAATCGAAGCGGGGTACACAGGTTTCGAAATTCACGTGAAGGGACTCAAAGGCGGGCACTCGGGAATGGAGATTCACTTGGGCCGAGCCAACGCCAACAAGGTGATGAATCGACTGCTGTACTCTAGCGCAAAGATGTTTGGCCTGCGACTCGCTAAGCTCGAAGGTGGTAGCTTGCGCAATGCGATTCCCAGAGAATCCAGGGCTATTGTCTTCATTCCAAACAACAATGTGCGATCGTTCGAACAATGGCTGACCAATCAAACGGCTGTGATTCAAGCGGAAAACTCAGTGACCGATCCAGATCTGACTGTTGAGTGCAAGTTGACTCAAGCGCCCAGCGCGACTGTGTTATCCCAACCAATACAGTCCACGCTTTTTTCAGTCATCAGCGGAGTCCTAAGCGGAATTCATCGCATGAGCCCTTCCATTGCAGGTTTGGTTCAAACCAGCAACAATTTGGCTCGCGTTATCGTCGACCAAGGCAAGATTGTGATCATGTGTTTAGCGCGTAGCTCCGTGGATAGCGAGCGTGATCACTTAACCGATTGCTTGACATCCGTCTTGGAGCAACTTGATGGCGAAGTACGAGTTAGCGGTCAATATCCAGGATGGCAACCTGAACCGCACAGCAACATCGTGCAGTTGATGACCAAGACTTATAGCGAGCTGTTTGGTGAACAGCCTCACGTCGAAGCTTGTCACGCCGGTTTGGAATGCGGGATCATCGGTAGCAAGTCGCCGGGAATGGAAATGATCAGCTTCGGTCCCAACATTCGCGGCGCACACTCTCCAGACGAGTGCGTCCAAATCAGTAGCGTTCAAAAGTTCTTCCGCTACTTCCAGGAAATACTTCGTCGATTGTAGCCCATTTTCAACTCAACCGGTCCAATGGAGGTTTGAATGTAACGCGGAAAAGAACGCGCATCATCGATTGCTTGTCGGAGAACTATTCATTCGTTGCAGCTCTACTTCAACATCCTCTGTAGGCTGGTGAAGAGCGGCTAGGATCTTCTTTTTCTGATTGAGTGCTCGGTTCAAGACACTTGTATCGATCTTCTCAGCGTTCTTGAGCCGCTCACAAAGCTGTTGATTGATGGCCGCCGCATCGGTCCACTGCATATTTTCTGCGTAGCATTCGGCTAATACATAGAGACTACTGGAGATGTGCGGATGCGATTCAGGTAGGATTGCTCGTCGCAGCTCCAATGTCTTCTGTGCAAGCTCAATTGCCTCCTGATGACGGCCAATTCCACTCAGAATTTCAGCCAACGTATGCATCGCCCATAGAGTTTCAGGATGTTCTGCTCCCAATGCTTGAGTACGGATGCGGAGCGTTTCTTGATTAACCTTGACAGCCTCTTCCTTCTGACCGTCCATCCACAGCAGCCAACTCTGATGATGCATCGCGCTCATCGTGTGAGGATGATCCTCGCCTAGAATGCCCTTCATCGATGGCAAAATATCTAGGCTTATTTGAACAGCCTCTTTGAGTCGACCTACATCTTTATAAGCCCAGCTCAACTCCTCAAGTACTTTGAGCATATCTGCCGACTCGATGGCCCGATCCGATCGTAGTGCAAGAAATCTTTCACCTATAGCAATTGCCTTGTCGTTCTCACCGTTCTCTCGATAGGCCCATGCCAATGAGCTTTGTGCTTCAAGAGTCAGCAGATCATTTTCGCCCAGTATTCGAGTAAGATTAGACGTTGCTGTCAGTAACAACTCTTTTCCTTTTGCATGATTTCCCATTTGCAAATTGAGTCGACCTAGCGAGGCTAAACAGCGAAACTGAGAAGGATTATTCGGCTTATTCAAATTCTGATAGTCTTCCCAAGATCTAATCAAGTAGGACTCAGCCTTTTCATATTCACCAATGGAACGATAGGTATTTCCGAGCACTTCGAATAGCTCAGCAGAAACCTCTTTGGTCAATCGAGGATCGCTTTGATCGACTTCAAACCGCTTTGAGAATCGATCCAACAGCTCTCGAATCGTAGGATTGGGCTTAAGACTATTGGGCTTGTTAGGGTCACGAATCATCGATTTTGCTTGCTGGTGTGCGCTTGCTTGACCGAGCAGATCATATTGAAGAAACTCACGAACCGCAGTTGCAACCGCAGCTTGTCGTTTTGCTTCTTCTTCGGCTGAATTCGCATTTTTCTCAGCGGCAGTTGCACGTTTGCTCTCACGAATCGCTACAAACATTCCAGATGTCGTAGTTATGGTTCCAACAACAAGCACAGCAATCAACAAACCTACCGCGATCGCAACTCCTCGATTTCTACGATAGAACTTTGAAAGTCGATACATTAATGTTGGCGCATGAGCCGAAACCGCGTCGCCATCTAAAAACCTGCGTAGATCCATGGCAAGTTCGTTTGCCGACCCATATCGCTCGTTGGGCTGTTTGGCCATCGCCTTTAAGCAAATCGTCTCGAGATCTCGAGGAATATCTTTCCGTAGAGTCCTAGGTTCGGGCGGATCATTGTGAATAACTTGATGAACAACCGAAACGCGAGCGCCCATGAAAGGTTGTCGTCCGCATAGGAGTTCATAGAGAATCACGCCCATCGAATAGATGTCGCAAGTACGATCTACGTGATGTCCAGCACCGCGAGCTTGTTCAGGGCTCATGTAGGCTGGTGTTCCCAAAATTTGACCGTCAATGGTCATGGTTGCATCAAAGTCGTCGCGCAAGGCAAGTCCAAAATCAAGTACTCGTGAGCGTGGGCCATGCGTTGAAAGAGCTTTAGAATCTGAGTTGGCTGAGGTCGGCTGGTGGCTAAAACTTGAACTCCCACGTCTTTGAATCCGCGCATCCAAGTCTATCTCATTTTCGTACTCAATCATGATGTTGGCTGGCTTGAGATCGCGATGAATCAGTTTCATCGAATGCGCATAGTCAACAGCCAAGGCCACTTCCGACATAAGCTCGGCAATCTCGTCAAACTGGAGCCTACGGTGTTTCATGAGTTGGCTAAGCGTTACTCCATCAACAAAACTCGAAACAATTGCGGGCACGCCTTCTAAATCCGCTACCTCATACGCTTGAACAATGTTGGGATGACGCAGTTGAGCTGCGGCTCGGGCCTCGCGCAGAAATCTGGCTCGCACTGCCGCGTCAGTACTCAGATGCTTGCGAAGCAACTTTAGTGCGACCAGTCTCGCAAGTTGTGAATCCCAAGCTTTCCAAACTTGTCCGAATCCGCCTTCACCAACTTGCGAGATGAGTGCAAACTTGCCAATCTTCCTGACATGGTCAAATGGACATTCAACCGCCGTTGTTATTTCGGCACCTTGTTGAACATCTGTAGCAGCGCTCATCTGGGTCTTATCAAGCAAGAAGGACCAATCGCTAAAACCACTTTGTAAAGTTGCCGTCAGATCCTCGGCCGTACGTGGCTCCTTGGACATGATTATTTGAAGTTTACGACGAAGCTCTTGGTGGCAGTCAGGATACTGCAAGGCAAACTCTTCGATATCAGGCGATTGCCCCAGACTGCACTGTTGGATAAACAGTTCGACCGCTTGACGGATTCTATCCTCTTCTGAAGGGCTATCATTTACAGCGGTCTGCTTCATTTCAGCTCAGTGTGGCAAATTGTTTTAGCAGGAAGGATGCGTGGCCGAATCACATGATAACGGCCTGCAGACCTCCTGTCTTGTTAATCTCACGAAATTGGCGTAGCCGATAAGACTGTGCTACAATTCAGGCTGCTCAACATCCCACCCGCCTTGCTCATCACTTGGATCGAAGCTGAAACAGTTTCACACCTAACCAAGTTTCGATGGATTCCACCTATGAATCTTAAGTTTTACAGCGACCGTCGAGCCTTCTTGCAGCTTGGAGGATTTGGATTGGGAGCTTTAGCAGCGAATCAACTGAGTACAGTTCAAGCCTTAGCAGGCGAACAAAAATCAGCGCTGCGAGACCGGTCTGTGATCTTTCTCTTCATGCACGGCGGACCATCTCAGTTCGAAACTTTTGACCCCAAGATGGATGCACCATCAAGTGTGCGAAGTACCACTGGTGAAATCGCAACATCGATTCCTGGTATCACTTTTGGCAGCACCTTCGAGAAGTTAGCTCAGCGAGCCCACCTGTTCAACATCGTGCGATCTTTCGTTACCGGCGATGGTAATCACGATATCAAACCGGTCGTTGGAAAAAACTCGTTGAAAGCTAATCTCGGATCGCTCTACTCGCGCATTGCTGGACCAGTGCGAACAAAGACAGCCATGCCAACCAACGCGATGCTGTTTCCAAGATCGGTAGATCCTGACGCTGGTCCAGCAATCCGTGATTTCGGCAACTTTGAATCGGCAGGTGATTTAGGCAGCGCTTATGCGCCCCTTGTTCCGGGAGCGGGAGCTGGCTTGCAGCAGGACATGCAATTGAACCTACCTCTGGATCGCTTAGGAGAACGGCGAGCCCTGCTGACCAATTTGGACTCTTGGAAGCGACAGGTAGAGGCGAATCGATTGATTGACGACTCGCGAGCCTTACAAGAAGTGGCTTTCAATGCATTGATTGGTGACGTGGCCGATGCATTCGATTTGAGCAAGGAAGACCCGAAGGTCGTCGCCAAATACGACACGCGACCACACTTCAATCCTGACCGAATCGACAAGAAGTGGAACAACCATAAGCACTACGCCGATCACGGGACATCGATTGGCAAGTTATTGTTGTTAGCCAGAAGATTGTGCGAACGCGGTTGCGGCTTCGTAACTGTAACGACCAGTTTTGTCTGGGACATGCACGCGGATGTGAACAATGCCAGTTGCCGCGAGGGCATGGGCTATGTCGGCGCACCATTCGATCACGCCGTTGCCGCGCTGATCGATGACATTGAAGCTCGCGGTCTTCGCCACAAGATCATGTTAGTTTGTTGCGGTGAAATGGGACGCACTCCAACGATCAATAGTGCGGGAGGTCGCGATCATTGGGGCAACCTTGCACCGCTGATGCTTTATGGAGGCGGACTAAACTGCGGGCAGGTCATCGGCAAATCATCCAAAGACGGTGGAACTGCCGCCTCCGATGCCGTCACGATCAGCGACTTAACTTCCACGATCATGCACCGACTGCTGGAGGTCGAGCAAGTTCGCCTAATCGACGGTTTGCCGCGTGACCTACTGGAGCTTCTTGCTCGCGGTACTCCCATTCGCGGTTTGGTTTAACAACGTAAGCGAATTCCGATTAGTCCAACGAGGCCAGGAACTCTTGAATCTTCTTCACTTGGAAAACTTTTTCTTGAAACGATTCTTGGCATCGAAGGTCGCGTAAGCCTCATCAGCAGTATTTATCTAGCCAGGCCCAGGTCATTTGCTGTTTCCTTCCCCAGGTAACGCAAACGGGTCCCGTCGGTGTATAGCCCGACACATAAACATAGTGACCTCCCCACGACCCAGGCGCCGCCCCAGGTCCGTGGGTAACATCCCAAATTTGACCAGTCTGAATTTGAATCTGCGCAGCCTTAGGCAGTGAAACTCCCAAGCCAATGCCGACATCCCCGAAGATCGCTTTACGTACTTCCTCATGGTTTCCAAAGTCCACTTCAGCAAAGGCCTGTATTTTATAGGTGTGCTTACCAATTTTCCAACCTTTGGTTCGCCATAGCTTTAGCGAATCAAGCACTATCAACCCTGAATCCGGCCCCCCAGTCTCCTTGAAGTACTCCTTCAGCACATCCTTATCCTTGATCATGATATCCGAGCCTTGTTCGATCCTCTCAAACCGCAAGGTCTGGTGAGCTCTGCCAGCGATAACGCAGTCTCCGTAAACATCATTCGAGAACATCGGAGTTGGAATTCCGGTATGTGTTGTATCGAAGTCGTAAGAGGGCGGAAGAACCGGAGCGGCGGCAAATAGCGTTGCGAGCTTTAGATTTCTGCTGTCCTTCTTTGCAGCCATCTTTCCAAGCTTGAACAGCTTGTGCGATTGAATACCCTTAGCGCTGGCCATGATTAGTCTCCGAATTGTAACTGGTAACTGATAGAATCGGACAAGACCGACCGAGTATATCACATTTCAAATGTCATTCTCCGAATATCGAATAATTCGAGTTATTTTTAATAAATCGCTTACTGATCAATCATTCACGTGTCTGCAGGAATTTATGCTGTCTTGATGATAATTCAGGGGTGATTGTTGCTTTTCGGTAACGGTTTGCTTCTAAAACTGACAATTGGAAATAGCAGTGCCTTCCAGTTTTTGTTCTCGGCAAGCTCCCAATTATCTAGCGCGTGCCTTTGGCGGGTGGATCGACGATGTCGCTGATCTCCTTGAGATCAATCTTTTCGCCGGCTTGGGGAAAGTTGTATTGCCCTACCATCCACTCCTCGGTGAACGATGCTACTTGACCTGGAGCAAGTCGTTCACGAGGTCCGATCGGCTCTAGCTCAATCATGCCACCAGTCTTCGGATACCAAACTGAAATGGTTAGTCCCGCAGCTTCGTTGTAGACTCGATCGGGGTCGGTCTGGAAGCGTTTGATGAACACTTGATTCGTTGGCAGGACATAAGCTAGCCAACCAGCGTAAGAATCGAACCCGAGTTTCGGCTTTCTTGGTGCAGCTAGGATTTCGAGAAACCCATCGCGCTGGATAATTTGTTCATCCTGATTCTTGGCATTGATGCCGTTGTCCTCGTACATTACATACTTCGAAGGAAAGCGGCTGGGGCGATCACCCAGAGGAATCAAACAGATGCCTCCGCCAGGAGAAAACGATCGCCCCCAATGACAGAACTCAACTGTCTTGTCGCTGATATTCATGATGGTCTGTTTGCAAATTAGAGTCGCTCCTTGAAGTCGTTGGACTTTCGCTGAACTTGGCGGTAATACGTTGCTCTTGAGCGTGAACTCGCGCATCAATTGCACGCCACTTGATTCATCGCGTTTACTGACTAGCCTTGCAGATTCAGGACCAGTGACTTCAGCCGACCATGGACCTTGCCAAATCGATTGATGACGAGGCACAACCATCTCGGGACCAAAGTCGAAGCGACCGGCGGACTGTGGAGTTGCCTTACCGGGAGTCCAGTTCTTTTCGTATTCGTCGATGAACATCAGATTCTCGCCGCCAACGGAATACTCAAGCACTCGACCGCCAGCCTCGGGACAGAGTACCGCCTTTGTTTCGCCCATCTTCAGCTCGACAGCCTTTTCATAGCCTAAATACTTGGTGAATTTGGCAGTCGGGTGACTTTCCCCACGATAGGCCGTAATGGCGGCTTCGTTGAATGCATCGCGCACGTCGGAACCATCGCTGTTGCCAAAGTTCGATCGCTGAATCATCAGCACCAAAATCATGTCGCGTTTGGGATCAACCCAGCCTTGAGTTCCCCAAGCTCCACCGTGACCGAATGTGCCAGGCGACAGCAAACGCGTGACGCTCTGCGGTTGTTGAACAACACACCAACCCCAACCCCAAGCATTACCAGGAGTAAAGCCAGTCACCAGATCGCCCGATTGCTTCTGCAACATTTGCGAGGCTAACTTTGTGTCCAGTAGTTGCCCTTTTGCAGTTGCGACTTCAGTACTCTCCAAGCACTTTAAACTCGCTTGATAAAACTTCGCCATATCATCTGCGGTTGAGTAGAGTCCGCCGGATGGATTAGGCATTCGCTTCACAGTTGGATCGGGTATTTCAACTGCTTCTAAAGTTCCTGGCGCACTTCCAGGCCTGTAGGTTGTCGCTAATCTTTGGGCCTGCGCGGCAGTGAGTGTGAAGGTCGTGTCTTTCATGCCCAGAGGTTCAAAAATGGTAGCTCGCAAGTGTTCAGCGTATTCTTGACCCGATGCAATTTCAATCAAGCGACCCGCGACGGTTAGACCGCTGCTGTATTGCCACTTTGTCCCCGGCGCGAACTCGAGAGGTTTTGCGCCGATTGCGTTGACTTCGGCCTCCAATGTTCGATCGCCCGATAGTCCCGAGCTTCCCGCTAGCCCGGCAGAGTGCATAACGACTTCTGCTATGGTCACATCGCGAGCTGCTTCGCCAGATTTTAGTTTGGGGTTCGCAAATGCAGGGATGTACTTCGATACGTGGTCATCCATACGAAGTTTGCCCAGAGCGACAAGTCGCAACAAAGCCATTGCGGTAACATTCTTCGTCATCGAGGCTATGCGGAAGATCGTATCGCGCCGCATCGGGCGATTCGAAGCGACATCCGCCAGAGCCACCACATCCACTTGGACGACTTTATCTTTGTCAGCAATTAATGTCACCGCGCCAGCGATCTTGCCCTCATCGACAAATTTCTTCATCGACGAGCTGATCTCTGCAAGCTTAGCCTGATCCCAGACGGCAACCTGAGCCGATTCCTGAGCTTCCACTTGAGCCGCAACCTGAGAGCAAAACAATGCCAATAATGCAACTAAAGTCATTCGACTCATGAACACTCTCCGATGTTAGTCAGGCAAACCCACGCTGTAACTGCAAACAACGATTGACGCACGACAATGACACACAACAAGGCAGACGTACGACGACTCTATCGTACGTAATCTGTGAAACGAATAACAGCCAACGCTCACCGAAAAGAGCGCAAAGACCTAGGATGACGAGAATGAAGTCTCACGATTTCTTTGAGGCGCGAACACGGCGATGGCCGTTTCGGCATCAGCGACAGTAAGCAAATGCGACTTGCAAGTCTTGGGATGGACGCAGTATCGAGCTAGAATATCCGAGATCTTGCTGCAAAATCCACTCCATCTTTACTGGAGGGTCCAGGTACAGCTAAAGTACTGCATCAGCCCAACATGGCCTTTTCCTTAGTTTGAGTAAGTGTGAGTAGTAGGGAATGAAAACAATGATTCAGAACTTTCGACATACTGCATGTTTTACCACGATGCCTCTTGTTTTCATTTTAGTGCAATTCGCACCAAGCTCCGCTCAGGAATCTTTGACACTTCCGGCGGGTTGGACGGTGAATTCTCCTCGCGATGAAATACGACCGGCGTTTAGCTACGAAGCTAAGGGAGGCCCCAACGATGCCGAGATCTTTATCATTCGTCACGACGATCGCGAGGGATTAGATGGATGGTTTCAAAAAACGTTTCCAGTTGTGGGCGGCGAGTTCGTTCGCTTCCAAGCCTCTCGCAAACTTAGCCGAGTAGCTTCGAGCCGTCGGAGCGCGTTGGTTCGCGTACTCTGGAAGAATGCACAAGGGGCGATGGTCTCGGCTGACGTGCCTCAGAAACAAGTCGCCGAATTAGGGCACACTCCGACCGCCGAACCCGAGCATCCCGTTGATCTGGCCAATGACGAAAACGGATGGGCAATGGTTACCGGGACTTACCGTGTGCCGGCCAATGCGACGCAGGCTGTAGTCGAGTTGCATTTGCAGTGGGCACCTAACGGGACCGTTCAATGGAGTAACGTTTCGTTTGTGAAGACCAATCCGCCACCACGTCGAATGGTGCGACTGGCCACAGTTCACTATAAGCCCAAAGGCGAAACGCCTGGTCAGTGTTGTGAAGAGTTTGCCCCGTTCATTGCAGATGCGGCCAAACAAAAGGCAAATCTTGTTGTACTGGGCGAAACGGTTCCTACGGCTTCCCCAAATGTAAAATCGCAACAAATCTCTGACACTGCAGAGTCGATTCCTGGCCCTTCAACAGAGTACTTTGGATCGCTGGCAAAAAAGCACCAGCTTCACATTGTGCTGAGTCTTTATGAACGAGACCAACACCTGATTTACAACACGGCGGTCTTGTTGGGACCCGAGGGGCAACTCATCGGCAAGTATCGTAAGGTCTGCTTGCCGCATGGAGAGGTTGAAAAAGGTATCGCACCTGGAAATGGCTATCCGGTCTTTGACACTGCAATCGGAAAGGTCGGCATGATGGTTTGTTACGACGGTTTCTTTCCCGAAGTCGCGCGGGAGCTTTCGAATCGTGGGGCCGAAATCATCGCTTGGCCTGTTTGGGGATGCAATCCTCTGCTTGCTAGAGCGCGTGCTTGCGAGAATCACGTTTACATTATTAGCAGCACGTTTATGGAGCCCAAACACGGTTGGATGCTTTCCGCAGTATTCGATCAGACAGGCGCGCCAATCGCTCAAGCGGAAGCATGGGGCTCGGTCGCTGTGGCAGAGGTCGACCTAATTCAGCCTTACATCGGCCCGTATAACCTTGGAGATTTTCACTCGATGATTGCCCGTCATCGCCCAATCGCGATCTCGGAGAGTGAATCTAAACACAAAGTCGACGCCCAAGAAAATTCTCAGGGCACCAACGATTCAGATTTGATCGGCATTCCGAAGAAATAAGCAAACAACCAAAAACTGTAAGCGAATGCCATTCTTGTACTTCGGTGGTGTACAAGAAAAATCTAAGGCCTTTCCAATTCAACCTTCAGCCAGGCCTTAGCATAATTCATCATGCGAGTTCCGGTGGCTTGGGAGACATCTAACGATGCTGCCGCTTCCTCGTTACTCATTCCTACAAAGTAACGTAGCTCAACCAGTTTTGCATGATCAGGATTTGTCTGTGCGAGGCGAGTAATGGCTTCATCAAGGTGCAAGAGTTGTTCATCTGGCAACGGAGCAGAGAACTCGTCGTATTCCACGCGGCAATTACCACCTCCACGTTTGGCTGTAAGCTTCGAACGGGCTCGATCCACCAATATTTGACGCATGGCAGTAGCGGCAGTACGAATGAAATGGCCTTTGTCATTCCAGTCGATTGAAGCGTCCGCCAGCTTAAGCCAAGCTTCGTGTACCAAAGCAGTGGCTTCCAAGGTCTGTCCCGGCGGCTCGTTCGCCAATTTAGCCGCAGCTAGTTTGCGCAACTCTTGATAGACTACCGGGAGCAGTTCGTCAGGTGTCAACGTTCTTGTTCCGGTTTATTACAAGGGTTATCGAGGGAAGTAGGCCGCTCTGATTCTACTTCGCTAACTAGCTTTTTGAAATCGTCACGTTCGCGAAGTTGTTTGAAATCAGCATCGTTTCGTAGCCTCTTGGCATTGCTGAAGCCCAGCTTAATAGATTGAGTCAACAGTTCCACAGCTCGATCCGCGTACTCAGTTTGCTTTTCGGGAAAACTCTCCGCTGCAAGTGAGTAAGTACAAGCTAATTCATACAACAGATTTGGGTCATCGTGAGACATCTTGGCGAACTGAGCGATGTGTTCGATCGCCTCATTCACCAAACCTTGCTTCAACAGTCTTTTCCAACGCTTTGTGAGCAGGTCGTATTTATCTTTCGGCGGACTCAGTTCGACGACTTTGTTCCAATCGGCTTCCGCCTCCGCATATTTCTGAATTTTGTCATAAGATTTCGATCGCCCTTCGTAGTAGTCCTTGAGCATGCTCTTCGATTTCATTGGTAACTCAGAGCTATCATGAGCAACCTTTAGAAGGTCAATTGCTTTTTCGAACCACTCAATGCTCTCCTTCGATTGATCTGCATCTAACAGTTTGATCGCTCTATTTCCATAGACGCTGGCAAGCTCGACTTTGTAGTCCGGAATCGAAGGATGTTTGCTGACCAAACTCTCCCGAATGGTTGCCGCCTTTTCATAATGCTCCAACGCTTGTCCCAACATCTTCTTGTCAGCCAACAAGTTAGCTAGGCCGTTGTGCGAGGAGGCTAGGTCTTCGAAATAGTCAGTTACTTCGGATGATTGGGCATGCAATTTTCCTAGAAGATCTAGCCCTTTGCGATAGGCATCTTCGGCTTCATTCAGTTTGTTCTGCCTGCGCAGGACGAGACCAAGACTCAAATAGCCCCTGGACAAGCTGTGCCGATACTCATTGATGGCGGGGAAGTCTACGACCAACTTTTCTCGGATCTGGACCGCCTTGAGTTGTAGCTCCAACGCCAATGCGGGTTTGTTCGCAGTGCGAGCCAGAGTGGCCAGGTTCTTGTAGGTATCGGAAAGATCTTCTCGATAATCAGCTTCGAAAGGAAATGTCTTAGCCAAGTACTCGCGAATGGCTAAAGCCTTTTGATAGAACTCGTCGGCTTCGGAATCCTTGCCTTGCTTCCGAAGCATCGCGCCTAAATTGTTGTAGCTGCCGGCTAAGCTGCTACTGTACTCAGGCATGCCAGGATAGTCTGCAACCAGTGTTTCTCGGATCGCCACTGCCTGACGACTCTTGTTAATGGCATCGGTCGCTTGCCCCAATGTATCGAGCAAGTTCGCGAAGTTGTGATAACTGGTCGACAGTGCTACGAAGTACTCTGTTTGAGTTGGGAAGTCAGCGGCCAACTTCTCCCGAATCGCAAGAGCCTTCTGGTACTGTTCCGTTGCTTCCTGATGTTTGTTCAAGCTACGTAGCAAGACCCCAAGGTTGCTATAACTCGTCGCTAAACGACTGTGGTAAAGGTGCTCGCCTGGATGGTCGGCTGCAAGTTTCGCTTCTATATCAATTCCCCGCTGATAACTTGCAACTGCCTCTACTGAATTGGCAAGAGTTTGATTGACAAGAGCCATATTGTGATGGCCTCCAGACAAAGCAACTTGAAACTCTGCACGATCCGGGAATTTTCTTAACAAACTTTCATTAATAGCCAGCCCCTCACGCAGTTTTGTTTGAGCTTCAACATGCCGACCAAGACGATTGAATACCAACCCCAGATTGTTGCAGCAGGCCGCCAAGTCTTTAGCGTGTTCAGAATTTTCTGGGAAATCGGACGCGAGTTCACGAAGCGCTTTTTCAGCCTGCTCGTACTCAAGCAGCGCGTCGTCTAGCCGGCCCAGATGATCCCAAAGGCCGGCAACCCGCATATGCCCCTCAGCGCGGATCGCGCACGAGAGTTCATCGCTGCCTTGTTGATTCGAAAACAGCTTCCAGCGTTCGGCTATCGCTTCCAAGTAGGCGCGTTCATTCTGACTCAGTGCTTTTTTTTCCCCGAGCAGTTTCTCGACATCATTGCCCGTGGTAGCTCGCAGAGCATCGAGAGCGCGATTTCGTGATTCAATGGCCCGTTGCTTTTCATCTTCAGCGATGGATCTCTGTCGCTGCTCCTCCTCCTTGGCTGTTATAGCTTCGACTTCATTGGCTTGGGCGATCCGACGTTGATTGGCCTCATCGGCTCGTGCGTCTTCGGCCTCCAGTCGTCGCTGCTCTGCTCGGATTAGACCCCAAGTTGTCCCAATAATACCTGCCAACAACGACAAAAGAACTAGGCCAGCCGCGATCACCTGTCCTTTATTGCGTTGATAGAACTTTTGTAGCGAGTAGATCGCGCTGGGCGGGCGAGCTTCAACAATTTCGTTCGATAGAAATCTCTGTATATCTTGGGCCAAACTGCTAGCGGTCTCGTACCGCCGCGAACGATCCTTTTCGAGAGCCTTATGAAGTACCCAATCCAGTTCGCCGCGGAATTGCATCGCAAGTTTTTTCGGCTCAGTCCTCCGATTTGCCGCCACGCTTGGCAACGTGTCGATGGAGCTTAACTTGGCGCTCAGCAATGGAGCATCTTCATCGCGAACGATTCTCAGGATTTCAAGTACCGCCGCCTTTTGCATACTCTTGCGATCAACGGGAGTGTGGCCACTTAACAGTTCGTACAACAAGACGCCTAAGGAGTAGATATCAGTACGAGTGTCGATATCCAAGTTGTTGAACCCGGCCTGTTCAGGCGACATATACTCGGGAGTCCCCACCAAGGCCCCAAACCCTGTTACTAGATCGACATCCGCCAATGAGCGTTCAGTAGCTTTGGCAACACCAAAGTCGATCACTTTGGGAATGGCTCGTTCGTCGTACATTGCCACCAAGACATTGGAGGGTTTTATGTCTCGATGGATGATCCCCTTTTGGTGCGAGTGTTGAATAGCCTCGCAGACCGGCAAAAACAGTTCCAGCCGCTGACGTGGAGTCAATTGGTTCTCATCGCAATACTGCGTGATGGGAATACCTTTAACCAGCTCCATCACGAAGTATGGACTGCCGGATTCGGTGGCACCAGCATCGAGAACTTTCGCGATATTGGGATGATCCATCATCGCCAGCGCTTGACGCTCGGCTTCAAAACGAGCCAGTACGGTTCGGCTATCCATACCCGCCTTGATAACCTTTACCGCAACCAAGCGTTTGACCGGCTCGGTCTGCTGAGCCATGTAGACACTGCCCATGCCACCATCGCCGATCAACTCTATCAGCTTGTACTTCTTGCCCAAGACCGACCCGATCGTCGGAAAGACACCATGGGTAAACGGTGACTGTACTTGAAAGCCAGCAATGGAATATTCGAGTGCCGAAACCAGTTTTTCGTCCGACGCCAGGTGGGCAGCCAGCAGCTTTTCGATGCGTTTACGAAGAGCTGGATCGCTTGCGCATTCTCGAACTAGCAGCGCAGGCAGTTCGGCTGGTGGAGTATTCAAGGCTAGTTCAAACAGAGTTTCTTCATTCATGATTGGATGCTTCTTATCCCATTAGCGAGATTTTTACCACTCACCAATCACGAATTGTGAAATAATTTATGAACCGCGGGCGCTAGCGCCTTCGGTTCAGATCAGCTACACAGCCAGTAGCGGGTGGATGACTTTGCCGGCTACATCGGTCAAGCGAAAGTCGCGACCATTGTAGCGATAGGTTAACTTCTCATGATCGAGCCCAAGCAGGTGAAGAATCGTGGCATGCAGGTCGTTGAGGTGCACTCGATCTAAGGCTGCCTTGTAACCGATCTCGTCCGACTGTCCATAGGAAATGCCACCGCGCACACCGCCACCAGCGAGCCAAGCGGTGAAGCAATGAGGATTGTGGTCCCGGCCTGGCTTCCCGCCAATTTGAGCAATGGGCAATCGCCCGAACTCTCCGCACCAAATTACGAGGGTGTCGTCGAGCATTCCACGTTGATGCAAATCGGTTAGCAAAGCCGCGACAGGTTTGTCGGTCTCGCCTGCAAACTGACGATGATTGCCTTCGATATCGGAGTGACCATCCCAGGATCGTTGATTCTCCATGCCACCCGAATAGATTTGCACAAAGCGAACGCCTCTCTCCAAGAATCGCCGAGCCATCAAACATTGTCGAGCGATGTGATCGCACTCTGGGTCGTCAATGCCGTACAGCTTATGAATGTGTTCAGGCTCTTGACTTAAGTCCAAAGTCTCTGGGGCTGCACTCTGCATGCGATAGGCCAGCTCAAAGCTCTCGATGCGCGCGGCCAGGTCGGTTTCCGTCGAGTGCTCGTCAAGGTGCCATTGATTGAGCTGCTTGAGTAGATTGAGTTGTTGTCGCTGTGAATCGACAGACAGATCATTTGGTGGTTGCAGGTTATCAATTGCGGGCGAAGTTGGCTTTAGGTGCGTTCCCTGAAAAATTCCCGGCAACTCTGGCTTGTAGTCCCAAGTATCTACTTGACTCGGGCCACCGTTGACAAAGATCCACACCACGCGCTTAGCGGAGGCCTTAAAGTGAGGTTGCACCGGCGCGAGAGGATTGTTAGCTCTCGCACCGAGACCATCGGAAGCTTTGCAGTTAGTGTTGGCCTCGCCAAGAAGTGCTGCCAACCCAAGCGCTGCAAAGCCGCAGCCTGTGTCCTTCAGCCACTTTCGACGCCACCAATTCAAGGCTGGATCACGATTGTTTTCAGTCGACATAAATGAACTCGTTCAAGCTAAGTATGGCTTGGCAAAAGTCGGTAAGCGCAGACAGTGCGGATTCGTCGGCTGTCTTGCCGTTTTGAAGCTTTTGATTGTGCTGGATGAACTGTAGCGATGCAGCCAGCTCGCGATCCGAAGCTTCGCGATTGAGGGCAATCCGATAGACTTGACGCACGGTCGTTTCAAGGTTCGCACTAAGTTTGAGCTGCGTATCGCGAAGGCTAGCGGCGGATGCGCGATTGGCTAAGCCTACAGCACAGTTTCTAACCCATTGAGCGTTCATGAACTGAAGTGATTGCGGAGCGATGGTGGTGACTTGCCGCCGACCGATGCTGACCAAGTGCTCGGGCCAGTCCAGCAGGATCATTGGTTGAATCAACTGGCTACGTTTGATAAAGAAGTAAACGCTGCGACGCTTCATCAATGAATCTAAGCTGCCGGGACCGTACATTGTTTTATCAAGAAGTCCCGAAACAGAAAGCATGGAATCGCGAATCGCCTCGGCTTCCAAACGTTTGGGAGATCTGCGCCAAAGCAATTTGTTGTCAGGATCAATTTCGGCTCGAGCATCCGACGGTGTGACACCAGATTGCATGTATGTCTGGCTGGTCATGATCTTGTGATGAAGCGATTTAAGTCTCCAACCGCCGTCGACTAGCTCGCAGGCCAGCCATTCTAGTAGTTCGGGATGAGTTGGTGCATCGCCGGTAGCCCCGAAGTCGTTTGGTGTTGCAACAATGCCCGAACTGAAATGATGTTGCCAAAGTCGATTGACCATGACTCTTGCCGCAATCGATCCGGCTCCATTGTTCGCGTTCGTTAGCCACTGAGCCAAAGCAGCTCGACGATAGCTGCTTTTTGCATTGGGGCGATTATTCGTAGCGGCAGTTGAAACCAATTTGGATTCCTGTCCGCGATGAAGCACTCGGGGTACGGTCGGTTCCGCCTGTCGGACTCGCTGCTTTACATCGCCACGTCGCAAGACATAAGTCTCAGGATAGAAGTGCGGAAAGCCTCGGTCATTGGCATGGTGGTTTAGAATGGGCAGGCCCTCGCTGGTGACTTGTATGCTCTGTTTCGTTTCTGGCGGTCCCTTCTTCTCAAGCTCGGCAACCGCAGATTTCAAATCATTCCAACTCTTCGATTGATTGCGAAACCACTTAAGCCCAACGTTCCAAACTGCACTTAACTCTGAATCTTGATCGACTTTAGATAGATCCGCGACTGCAAGTTTTTTGATGGCCTGAACCTCATCTGCAGGAGTCTCATCTAATCCAACCTTCAGATCAAGATTCTGAAGTTGAGAGGTGGAAAGACGTAGGCGGCCGATGATATGACGAGCGTTGGGATGATTGAAAGTTAGTGTGATCTCTAGTTGGCCGGGCTGATCATTTGGAATGTCACCAATCAATTCAATGCTGGCCGCTTGGCTCTTGCCGATTGCCCGTCATTTCACTAACCGCTAACTGGATCGCCATCAATCGAAGCCGCGATGGACAGGCTATCTTGATTCTGTTGGTGAGTAGCTCGAGCTGATGTCAGCTTAAGTTCAACCGCAGGTTTACCATGGGGCAGCCACCTAACTTGAATATTACCCAGTGCGAAATTGCCGTTGTCCGCGCGGCCAGGTCCCTGATGTGGCAAAGATGCATCGGCGAGAGCTTCGATCCTAATCGATCGTATTGCATGCTTGATTTCATTCGATTGAAACACCAGCGTATCTTTGGCGGGTGCTTTGCCTTGGGCCAAGAACGAGCCATCTTCAAGCGGTTTGTACTCCGTTTTAGCTGATGTACGGATGGTTCCCTCCAGCTTTTGCCAGGGCGATTCGGGGATTTCAAGTGCGGCGGGACTTCTGAGCCATTTTCGGAAATCATCCTTGAGTCCGTTGGCTTCGAATTCGGCGAGTTTTACTTTGGCGCTTGCTAGTTTCTGTTCATACTCGGCTAAGATCTTTCGGCTGGCCGACGGATCGAGTTCGAGCTTTGCTTCGCAGCGGATGGCAGTGCTAAAAACCGAAGCCAGCCCGTAATACTCTTCAGACGCAATTGGGTCAAACTTGTGGTCGTGACAACGCGCGCACCCGATCGACAAGCCGAGGAAAGTTTGTGCAGTGGTTGAAACCATGTCGTCCAGTTCGTCGTATCGCGCTGATTCGAACTCGTCTTCAGTGAGCTGAGTTGGAAAAGCCCCCGCACTCAAGAAGCCAGTAGCCATCCAAGCTTCAGGTTGTTGCGGCGAGAGTTCGTCACCCGCAATTTGCCACTGCACGAACTGATCATAGGGCATGTTGCTGTTGAAGGCTCGAATCAGAAAATCGCGAAAATGGTAAGCGTTCGTGCGATCGTAGTCTTGCTCGTATCCGTACGACTCTGCGAATCTCGCTACGTCCATCCAGTGCCTAGCCCAGCGCTCGCCGTATTCTGGTCTATCGAGCAACATTGTGATCAGTTCGCTCCAAGCTTGCCTATTGATAGTACCTGAATTGACTTGCGCGGACGGTTCGTTCAATTGCTTGACCCAATGATCGAAATCAGCCGGCGTTGGAGGAATACCAAGCAGATCGAACCAAGCTCGGCGTACTAACACTCTCGGGCTTGCAATTGGACTGATTGTTAGGCCGGCTTGAGCTTGACGAGTGGTGATGAATGAGTCGATTGGATGTTTGAGCGATTCTTGCTCAGGAAGATTGGGGCGATTCAAGGGTTGAAAGGACCAGAACTTTTTGCCAGCCTCGTAATCAATCGTATGCATCGGCTTGGCGGTAGGCTGTTCGGTCATTCGAGGATCGGCAGCTCCTCCAGCAATCCAAGTTTCAAAATCTTTGATCACATTCGCGGGAAGCTTTCCGCTCGGTGGCATTTCAAAATCTTCGTAACGAAGTGCTGCAATAATCAGGCTTTCGTCGAGCTTGCCTGGTACGATTGCCGGTCCCGATTCACCTCCACGAAGTGAAGCAGGCCGTGAGTCGAGTTTCAATTGTCCGCGCAGCTTGCCTGTGGTCACAGCCTGTTCGGAGTGACACTCATAGCAATGCTCGATTAATACCGGTCGAATACGGTTCTCGAAGAAACGCAGTTGCTCAGCCGTTGGTGAATCATCGTCAGCGTTGGACGTAGGAGAGTTGGCAAACAACAGCACACACGAGATGATGTAAATGGCTAGACGTGAGGGAATCAACATGGTTAGGCTAGACCGGAGGGAATTGATATGTTCACTTCTCTTCCGAGTTCTCACACGGGAGAATGCAGTAGGTGGGCAAATGGAGTTGGTGAGAATTCAGGCGGGAGAATTTAATTGTACTAGCCCGTAGCTGCGTTAACCACCTTCGGGCGAGTGCGACTGGGATTTTGCAGACAACTTGTCGCATACTAAACTATTAGCGGCTTCGACAAAATCAGCTCGAGCGCCGCTGTGATACGATGGCGACTGCGATCAAGACTTTCAATGAGCGGCGTCATTCCGAATTCGCCTCAATGCTCCCGATGAAAAACACACATGCGTAAACTAATGTCCAGCCTGTTACTCTTGATGAGCGTGTTGATCCCTGCAATGTCCATGGGGGAACGAACGATTGGTGATTCGACTGCCGAGCAGTCTAGCGAGAGTGACTCTGCAGGCAGAGTTGAATCGGCAAGCAATACTGAGTCGTCAATTCGTTTTGATCGAAACGTTCGGCCGATACTCTCCAACGCATGCTTCCAATGCCATGGACCAGATGAAGCCAAGCGGGAAGGTGGGCTGAGGCTGGATGTTGCAGAGGCTGCGCTTAAGGGCGGCGACTCGGGGCCAGCTATCGTGGCTGGCAATCTTGATGCTAGCGAAGTTTGGAAGCGGATTACGTCAACAGATCCAAGCTTGGTCATGCCTCCACCAAAATCCGGTAAGGCTCTCAAGTCTGACCAGATTGCTATACTGAAGCAGTGGATTAAGGATGGCGCAGAGTTCCAAGGGCATTGGGCGTTTCAGCGCGTCGAGCGGCCCGTTGCTCCAACGGTCGAGGGAGTAAGCAATCCCATCGACGCATTCATACGGCAGCGATTAGCTCAAGAACGCCTGCGTCCATCGCCTGAAGCCACTCGCGAAACTTTAATTCGCCGGGCGAGTTTGGATCTAACTGGGATTCCTCCTACACTGGCCGAAATCGATGCCTTCGTTTCCGACTCTTCGCCTAACGCTTACGAAAAGGTGATCGATCGACTACTGGCGTCGTCGCACTACGGCGAGCAGATGGCTCAGCAGTGGCTTGACTTCGCCCGATACGCAGACAGCAACGGATTTCAGACCGACTCTTCGCGGCAAATGTCACCCTGGCGCGATTGGGTGATCGAGGCCTTCAACCGCAACTTGCCCTTTGATCAGTTTACGATTGAACAGCTTGCGGGTGATCTGCTGCCCAATCCGACTGTGGATCAAATTGTTGCGACAGGCTTCCATCGCAACGTGAAGCTCAACGGCGAAGGTGGACGCATTCAGGAAGAATGGTTTGCCGAAACAGTCATCGATCGAGTTGAAACAACTGGTTTGACCTGGATGGCGATGACCTTCAACTGCTGTCGATGTCACGATCACAAGTACGATCCCATAAGTCAGAAAGAGTTCTATCAGTTGTTCGCCTTCTTCAATTCAATTGAGGAATCTGGAGTACTCGACGGCGAGGGGAAGAACACTCCTCCGGTTCAAAAGATCTTGACCGCTGATCATGAGCGCAAACTGGACGAGCTGCGAAAGTCAGTGACGGAAGCTGAGGCGAATCTGGCTGAGAAGAAGTCGAATTCAGGACTACGTCAGCAAACTTGGGAGCCTCAGTTCGCCAAGCAGTTGTCGGACAACAGACCAACCTGGGCTTTGCTTTCTCCTCAAGAAGTAAAGAGTACTGGCGGTGCAACATTGACCGAACAAGCCGATCACAGTTGGTTGGCCAGTGGCAAAAATCCTACGAATGACGAATATCAAATCACGGCAAAAATCGCGACCGCAACTGTTTCGGGAATCTTGCTCGAAGCATTCCCAGATGAATCGTTGCCAAACCAAAGTTTGGGCCGCTACTCGAATGGCAATTTTGTCCTGAGCGACGTGGATTTCACGATCACCGCACCGTCATTGGAAAAGCCCATCAATGTCGAAATCGTGAAAGCTGTGTCGGACTACGATCAGCCAGGTTGGCCCGTGAGTGCCGTAGTTGACGGCAAAGGCAAACGAAAAGGTAAGAACGGCAAGGGATGGGCCGTAGATGGTCCTACCAAACGCGAGAATCGAAAGGCAATGTTTTTGTTTGCCTCGCCCATTGCAATTCCGGCTGACGCAACGGTCACGATCTCTCTGAAGCATGATGCTATAGGTGGGCACAATATCGGACGCTTTCGACTTTCAACGACAGATTGGCCCGCAGATAGTGTTAAGTTAGATGGTGCCGCCATCGCCGAGTCATTGCGTGTTGCCATCAACACTGCCAAGGCAGATCGAAGCAAAGAGCAAGCCGATGAGGTTGCAAAGTTCTTTCGCGAGAATGCTGACATCGAAGTCAAGCAAGCTGAACAAGTTGTAGCAACTGCAAAGCGGTTGCCGATGTTGAAGCTAACGTGCCGACAGTCATGGTCATGAAAGAGATGTCTAAGCCTCGACAAGCTTTTTCCTCAAGCGTGGTCAGTACGATCAGCCGGGCGACAAGGTTGATCGCGGCGTGCCAGGTGCGTTGCCACCGTTGCCTGAAGGTGCTCCCGTCAATCGCTTGGGACTGGCTCAGTGGTTGGTGTCTCGAGATCATCCGCTGACGGCTCGAGTTTGGGTGAATCGAGCATGGGAAAAATTCTTTGGAGCTGGCTTGGTTCGAACCACCGAGAATCTGGGCTCGCAGTCCGAATCGCCTTCACATCCCGAACTGCTCGATTGGTTGGCGGCAGAATTTATGGAGCCATCGGTGCTTCCCCAAGTTGGTGAGCAACCAGCAGCCAAGTGGGACATGAAAGCTCTTCAAAAGCAGATCATGATGAGCGCGACATATCGGCAAAGTGTTCGCGTTAATTCAGACGTGGATCCCGAGAACCGTTTGCTAAGTCGCGGGCCGCGCATTCGCTTGTCGGCCGAGACTGCTCGCGATCAGGCTCTGGCAATTTCCGGTTTGTTCGTTCCAAAGATTGGCGGTCCGAGCGTTCGGCCTTACATGCCAGATGGTGTTTGGGATGAGACGAGTCGTTACGGTGACCTGCGAGGCTATAAGCCCGATTCGGGTGAGGGATTGTATCGAAGAACGCTGTACACGATTTGGAAACGGACTGCTCCACCGCCGTCGTTGATGCTGTTTGATGCGCCAGCTCGGGAAGTTTGTACCGTGAAGCGTTCGCGAACGAACACGCCACTGCAAGCTCTAGCGCTGCTGAATGAAATTACTTACGTTGAAGCAGCCAGAAAACTCGGTGAGCGAATGTTGACTGAAGGCGGCTCAACAATTGAAGAGCGTTTGACTTACGGCTTCCGATTGGCAACTGCTCGTAAGCCAACCAGCGACGAGCTAAAGGTACTTATTGCTGGGTTTCAAGAAGACCTAAGTCGATTTCAAGCTAATTTGGAAGCCGCAAAGCAGTACTTAACAGTCGGTGCAAGTCAAAAGCCTCAGGCGGCCAATTCGAATGAGCTTGCCGCCTATTCGCTAACAGCCAATGTGCTGCTCAACCTAGATGAAGTTGTAACGCGAGAGTGATCGCGGTTGACTGTAGCTCGACAGAACATCACCCAGCAAGTCCCCAATCAAAAGACAATTTACGATCGAATACCAAGATGAATCTGAATACACCACTCATCGATCGATTGAATCGAAGGACGTTTTTGCAGGCTTCGGCTGCAGGCATTGGAACGGCGGCGTTGGCTTCGGTAATGCATGGGAGCGCGGCGGCACAAACAGCCGTGCAGTCGCCCTTTCATCACTCTCCCAAAGCAAAACGGATTATCTATCTGTTTCAGTCGGGAGCACCTTCGCAGATGGATCTATTTGATCCGAAGCCCGTGATGGCGGGTAAGCGAGGGACTGACTTGCCCGATTCCATTCGCATGGGGCAACGGCTGACCACCATGACTTCGGGGCAGTCCAAGTTTCCTGTTGCGCCGTCGATTTTCAACTTTTCTCAGCATGGTCAGTCTGGCATGTGGATGAGCGAGATTTTGCCTCACATGTCAGGTGGTCGATGAGTTCATGATTCGATCGTTACTGCTGAGGCGATTAATCACGTCCGGCGATTACCTTTTGTCGGGCCTGGATCGCAACTGGCTGGTCATTACAGCATTGGATCATGGGCCAGTTATGGAAGTGAAAACAAAGATCTTCCGGCTTACGTCGTACTGACGTCGTTTGGATCAGGGCGGCCAGATGATCAGCCTCTGTACGATCGATTGTGGGGATCTCTGGTTTTTTGCCGACGATGCACCAGGGCGTCAAGTTTCGCAATCAGGGCGACGCTGTACTTTATCTCTCAATCCACCTGGGTAGATAACAGCGCGGCGAAATACGCTCGATCGACTCAAGCAGCTCAACACACAACATCGCGAAGTGCTGCACGATCTGAAGGTCGATACTCGGATTGCTCAATATGAGATGGCCTTTCAGATACAATCCAGCGTGCAGAGTTGCTCAATCTCAAAGACGAGCCCAAACACATCGTAGAGATGTACGGTCGATGTGGCTCGCCCTGGATCGTACGCGGCCAACTGTTTGCTGGCCAGACGATTGGCCGAGCGTGATGTTCGCTTTGTGCAATTGTTTCATATGGGCTGGGATCACCATGGTGGTCTGCCCAACGCGATCAAAGGTCAATGTCGCGATACCGATCAAGCCACTGCAGCTTTGATCACTGACTTACGACAACGCGGTTTACTGGAGGATACTCTGATTGTTTGGGGCGGCGAGTTCGGTCGGACGATCTACTCGCAAGGCGGCGTTACCGAGACCGACTATGGCCGCGATCATCATCCGAGGTGCTTTACCATATTGATGGCTGGAGCCGGAGTGAGGAAGGGGATGACCTACGGAGTGACGGATGACTTCTGTTACAACATACTCGAGAACCCAGTGCATGTGCACGATCTGAACGCGACTATACTGCACTTGATGGGCATCGATCATACGCGATTGACCTATCGCTACCAAGGTCGCGATTTTAGGCTGACTGATATTCACGGCGAGATCATCCGCGATGTGTTAAGCGTGTAGAGGAGGGAGCATAGCGTCCAGTTTCCTAATCGCGACTTGACTGGGATGAACGACTCTCCCAGGACCACCAAAGGCACGGCGCTGGTCGCTGCTTCTATAGTGGTAGCTGTCAAAAAAGTCGAAAACTAGTGTCGCTGAGCTTTTGTTGGAGTTTCAAGCAGTTCGGGACAACTGGTTTACGTAGTTGGCAGGTCCGAGCAGTTGGGGATAAATGCTCAACGGAGAAACAATGAGGAAAATCACCTTTTGTTCGAAGCTGACTGCCGCAAAAGGCCTATAGCGGACTCGACCAGCATCTCTCCACAACCAGGTTGCAGCGCTGAGTTAGTAACTTCGTAACTGCCTCCAGCATAAGCCGCTCGGTTTGGTACATAAACTGTTTCGACTGCATTAGCCAGTTCGATTACCAGAGTGGTTCGAAACGGCGAAGCTTGCTTAATGGCTAGACCAAGTTCCACAAACACTTCGCCGGGCAAGCATATGATGCCCACTTCATCGCCAATCGCAATCGCAGTCACCTCGACAGGCAATAACTCGCCGATCCCAGCCAATGATCGACTGAGCCCCCAAGTCACATGCTTGGAAGTTTCCGCATAAGGCTGCTTGCGTAAAAACTGATCGATCACCAAATGCTTGTACGCGGTAACGTGATCCAGGAACTCAACTTTGCCACCCGACTTCACCACCGAAATCAACTCCGTGGCTCGTTCGACTTCGGGAAGGCTAACAACCTGCAAAGGAAGTTGCACGACTTGAGAGTAGACTTGCAACTGCGAACTGCTTAACGGCTTGAGCTCCTTAACATTCTGGCAAATAGTATCGCCCAACGATCGGCCAATCTTGTCGGCTTTATTGCGCTCAGGCGTCGAGGGATCGATGTGGTTGATATCTCCACAACAGCCAGTACCGAATATCGAGATCACATTTGGGCCGAAGTTCTTTCGCACCGTTTGCTCAATGAAGTACGGATAATCCGCGCTCCAGCGCATGCCACCGACGGTATCCAAGTGTAGCGCAAAGTTGCTGAGTATTCCAACTGTCTTCTTGTCGGTTTGGCTTTCGATCGCCAGGACTTCGATATTGGAATCGATTGGGCCAGCCGGTCGAACCACATCTGGATTCGACAAAGACTGCCATGTCTTGACGCTGCCATCGCGCATGACAAATCGCCGATTGAACGACACGGGTGTTTGTTGCCGAACTGAGCCACGAGTGAGATTAACTTCACTTGCTGCTGAATGAGCGGACACAATCGCTTCAACTGGACCACTAATCAGTTTTTCAATGTAGTCGAACCTCAGTTGTTCCTGCTTTTCCTTTCCCAGATACAACCACAGCTCTTTCATGTAGTCGGGAGCTGTGTGGGAATGCGTTGCAGCGATCACTACATTATTCGCCGGAATTCCAGTTTTCAGCTCAACGCGTCGCTTAACCTCGCGAGCCAAGTCGGTAGCGATGCCGATCAAATCACACACGACCAGCGCACAGGAGGTCTTGCCCTGCCGAAAGACGATGGCCTTGGCCTTAAGCGGATCAATGGTTCCTTCGGCTAATCGCTTCTGGTAGTAGCCCGCCATCGGAAATCCCTCAGGTGGAGTAATGTCTTGCTCGGCCATACCAACGAGAAGCGGCTCGCCACTACCCTTAACAGATGCTGCGTCATTTAATGCTCGTTCTTGTCGAGCCTCTAGAGGAGCAGACAGAAGCAAACTAACGATGAGAATGCATGTTAGCAAGGTAGTTGAAAGAGTGTGCATAGCTAAAGGAATAAGGTGTAAGGTGAATGAGGTTAAGGCTTAGGTCTAAAAGGGAGTCAAATCATCGCGATCAGGGCAAGACGCGAATGTGCAATTTTCGAAACTGAATTGGGGAACCCTCGCTCTCCAAGCATAAGAAACCTTGCGAGGGCTCGCAGCCAGTGCCGCCAGAA